>NZ_WTSX01000009.1 GCF_009828745.1 Erysipelothrix anatis | reverse complement strand
ACCCGTTTACGGGTAGCAAGAAATAGATGTAGATGGCAGACTACATTAGCGCTGTAAAGCGCAACTAGAAGTAAAGGGCTACGCCCGCATCTGAAAAACCACCAGCTAAGCTGGTGGATATTTATTACCCAGCTAAGCAATCTTGAAAAACTTGAATTCTATGACATCAAACTTGCAGTCTGTGCTGCAAGATGCGAAAAATGGATAAAACAATATATTCTTAAAATATAAAGGAGTTAACGAAATATGAGGAAAAAGAATATTATTGGATTAATCGTATCAATTACATTGATACTGCCTTCATTGCCCATTTTTGCAGAAGAGCACAACACACCTGTTGTTCCTGTACATGAGCAAGAGGTTATAACAGAAACTGTCACAAACAAGGATGATGCGTTGATAAATGACAATACTGAATCAATCGAAGCATCTCTCGACGCACCTGCCGTGGCATCGGATGATGTGATTGAAAACCAAGAGACCGAAGCATTGAATGTTTCGTCAAATGAAAAGGATGATTCAAAAGAAAACGCTGTATCGAAAAAAGAAGAAAAACCCCAAGCTCGTGCTGTAGGTATCGATTCAGAAGCATTGCTGACACAAGCATTAAATGAAGCAAGTGGGGATGCGGTAATTGAAGTTGTTGGGGGAACAACCATCAACTTAACAAAGCCCCTTTCCATTAACACTTCGAAAGTAACGCGTATACGCATTCAATCTACAAATGACGAACCAGTTACTCTAAATCATGCAAATAACCAACGCCATATTGCAGTTACTGGAACAGGTGTTCTAGACCTTACAATGAATAACGTAATTTTAAGTACGGATGCAAATCATGGTACAAGTAAGGGTGGACTTGAACTTACAAACAACCTAATTGGTAACAAGATTTCAGGACTTGATGTGAGGGATAATCCTGCAGTCGCATCAGGGTGGAATTCCGGTTTCCTCGTCTTTACAAGTAATGGCGGTAGTCTGGATCTTACCAATTCAACATTCATCAATAATGGGATTAATGTTCGGAATGCAGTTTCATCTGCATTTGTAATGATTGACACACAGAATGCGGATGTTAATTTTGATAACGTTCGATTTAGTAATAATAAGAAAATTAATCAAAGCGGTGGAATGATTAGCATTTACGCTAAAAACGGTGCAATCACGATGAATAATGTCTCCATGATTGACAATGAAGCTGCAAGTAACAGTGCTGGTGTCTTCTTCACCGGAAGTGGAACCGCGACTTTAGCAATTACAAACAGTAACTTTGATGGCAATACCAATACTGAGGGAATGGGTGGGGCAATTAATTTACGTCTCAAAGATAGTTCAGCGACATCCATTTCTCATTCAGATATTTTGAACAACCATGCGGATCGTGGTGGGTCGGGAATTAATGTCATGCTTGAATCAAGCAATGGCCTAACACTCGATACAATCACCGTGGATGGAAATACCGCTTCACGCAATCTGTACGATCCCGAAACAGAAGAGCAATCAGGAACTTCAAGTAGCGGTGGAGGAATCTATGTTGAACAAATGCGCGAGCATGGTTATGTCAACATTCTTAACACAACCATTTCGAATAATATTGCGGGATCTGGAGGCGGATTCTATCTCTATACAGATTATAGTGGTAACACAGAAGTATCCATCACAGATTCAATTATTACTGGAAATATCGCGGATTATCATGCAGGTGCATTAGATTTTAATACTTATGGAAACTCAATGGATGAAGGACTCATTAGCATTAAGAATACTCAAATTACGAAAAATACAGTAACCGGCAATGATCCAGGACCAGGATGGAATCAAGGTGGTTATGGTGGTGCCATCCATTATGGCAACTTTGAAAACAGCCCGGGTGCTTTACAATTGGACGGTGTTACTTTCTCAGAAAATAAATCAGCATATCCTGTTGAGTGGTCATTAAGTACACAGGCAGATGATGCACTCACCACAGTTCATCAAGAAAGCATCTTAAATACGACCTATTCAGCATCACAAAGTCCATTCATGCCGCAATACGATAATGCATATAACGGTGATGATATCTATTTAGGACACTCTGCAATTGTGTATTTTGATCCGAATCCAGATATGATAGAGGGGCTTGATGCACCAGACTACAGTGAGTCGCTAAATTATGCCTTAACAGTTATGGGTCAAAAAATTCAAGAACCTTCGACACCGTCAATCCCCGGATACCGTTTTGTCGGTTGGTTTGATGAAGCCGACAATCAATGGGACTTCACAACAACACGCATTCAAGAAGTGCATCAATATCTCCATGCAAAATGGGAAAAAATTGAAACATACGTTGTCTCATTTGACTTAAATGGTGGCGATAGCATTCAACCGGAAAGTCAGAACTTGGAAGCTAATGAACTCGTTACAGAACCGGAAGCACCAACCCGTTTGGGATATACCTTTGTAGGTTGGGGTTTAGGTAAAAATGATAGTAACAATCTTTGGAACTTTGCAACCGACGCAGTCGGTCAAGAGTCAGTCGTACTCTATGCTCAATGGAAAGCTATTGTTCCTCCTGTTGAGATGCTAACAGTAACCTTTGATTTAAACGGTGGTTTGGGTTCGTTTGAACTCTCACAAGTTGTAACAGCGGGATCAAAAGTATCACGTGTCGTGAATCCAACCAGAGAGGGTTATACATTCCTTGGCTGGAAACTTCAAACAACAGCTCGTCTAAATCAATTCTGGAATTTTGACACCGATCTTGTAGAACGTGACATTGTACTTATTGCTCAATGGGAAAAAAATCCCGAAGTGCCAGAAGTACCAGAAATACCAGAAGTACCAGAAGTACCAGAAACACCAGAAGTTCCGGAAGCGCCAACAACGAGTGAAACGCTACCTGCAACAGGTGTTGACGCATCGTATGGAGTCTTGTTGGGTTCAATGATTGTATTCGTTGGACTCGCAATTATCATCGAAACGAAACGTCGTTCAGTAAAATAGTCATAAAAAAAGAAAGTCAATTCACTGACTTTCTTTTCATTTGGAATCTGTTAATGCTCACGCAATTTGAATGTTTTGTGGGCAAATAATCGAACGAGAACGGTACTAATGATAATTACAATGATACTAAAAACAGTAATTACGATATCTGCGGAGGCTAATGACGCAACCATGTTGTTACTATAAACAAAGATGATGATTGCAAATTCTGCTATATGATAGGTGATACTTTTAACTTCCATATCACGGTTGTAGGGTTGCAAGATGTAATAGAGAAAGAGATGAACCGTTGTATACAACGCTGATAATGACAAGAGACTCACGCAAAGCGGAATGAAGTTGGCAAGTTCAAAACTGAGTAGCCCCACCATATTCCATAAGATGAGTCCCAGTAAGACCGCAATGACTGGAACAAAATTGATAACAATTAAGATTCCAAGTCGGGACAGATATTGCTTCCAAATCGTTTCTTTCCGACGGTAAAAAGCATAGTGCAATAAACTGTAATCAGCATTTAAGAAACATGCGCGTGTAATTTTTTTAGTCACATTCAAGAAATAGAAGATGAGCATGAATTGACTGATTAAGCTGCTGTTTGAGCCGATAATGGTTTCAAAAAAATTAGGGCCAAATAAGTAAACCGAACCCATTTTAATAACCACGCCTCCAACAACAAATGCTGTGATAATTCGAAGCATCCAAATAAGCGGCTTGAACCACATTCGACGGTGACGCATAAAGAACGCAATATTGAGGAGTTTGTAGCCTGAATAGCGATGACTCAACTCAGTGGTTTGATTAACGTTTAAGTCATCAATTCTTAGTTCCTCTTGTGTCAATTCTTTAACCTTCTGAGAGGTCTCCGTGCTCAGTGTCATGTTTTGGGTCATGAAACGGTTTACGGCTGATGGATTCGCATTTTGAAGTGTGTAGCGGTAGCATACATATAGGGAGACAATCAGACCGAATGAAATTAAGCCATAAACCCAATTAAGAGATGTCGGAATGAGTAGAAGGGCCATTGGGATTGCTCCAAAAAGTAATGACACCATTAATTCATAACGCATTCGCATTTTCCGGTTATGTCGGTTAAAGTAGTGAATCATCATTGTTTCGCCTAAAAATACTGTATGCAGTGAAATAATCAGAATCAAGAGCATCATCAACAAGCTCATTGCTTGAAGGTCAGGCCAAAGACTGATTCCGGTTAGTATGCTCGCCATGATTCCTAAGAGTAAACGATCATAGCTACGTTGCTTGAGTGCATAATCATAATAGTCGTCGCTGGGTGTTTTGAAAAGTGTTATTAAGAGCCATTTCGTTTTCGAATCTTCAAGAATGCGAGTGTTAGCAATCGTGAAGAAATTAAATGCTGCGAAATAGACTACGAAGGATAGTGCCGTGTCATTTAAGATGGCAAGTGGCACAGTATTGGCAAGCAGCATAAGAATGGCTAGATAGGCTGCTTTTTTGGCGACACTAATAATGAAGAGCACGACTTGAGCAACTGTTGCAAGTGTTTTCTTTAAGTCATCGTTGTAATAAGCGTATGGGCCAATAACATCTTTCAGGAAAGGAATCTTTCGAAGGTAAAAGATTGCTTGATTCATGAATATTGTCGCTCGAATATTAGAAAAAACTTTGTTATTCATGATCTTCGCTGAGAATTTCAACAATTTCAGCTTCAAATCCTTCACTGTGAAGCTGACTGTTATCGAGTTGTTTAAGACTTCCTTTATGTAAAATAACAACTTCATCACATATATCTTTCGCAATTTGTAAAATGTGGGTGGAGAGAATCATAATACAATCGTGTTTCAATTCCAACAATAAATTCTTGATTTCAATGGATGCAATCACATCAAACGAAGTAAGGGGTTCATCAAGGAAAAGGACTGTTGGTTTTAACATGATGATACTAATCATCTGTAGTTTATTCCGCATACCGAAAGAGTATTCTTTAATGAGTTTATGACGATCATCTGTGCTAAACTGAATTCGATCGAAGTAACCGTCAATATCTTCACGCTTTAAACCTTTATCTTTATGAATATCTACAAAAAAACTCAAAAACTCATATCCAGTTAAAAATTCGGGAAGCATTGGCATCGCATAGACATACCCAAAGTCTTGTTCGGATATGGATTGAGTTTCGTCCAAATAGACGCGACCTGAGTCCGCTTGCATTTCCTGGCTGACACAATTAAAAAAAGTAGTCTTACCACTACCATTACGTCCCAGTAGGGCATAGATTTTTCCTTTTTCAAACGTAGCATTCACATTGCGAAGCACATGATTTTGGTCAAAACGTTTGTTTAAATCTTCAATCACAAGTTTCATAAAAAGCTCCTTTGTGTTATATTGTTGATACAATGATACGATAATGCATGAAAGCAGTCAAGAAAATATCTAAAGTATCCAGAAAGTGATGATGAGAATTTATGAATATGAATGAAAGCGTTAAAAGATTGTTAAAGAAAGCGTCCTTTAATCAGGATGTGGAAGCGTTATGGATTGAACAAAATCCGACAACAGCAAGTGCTACCAATCTTTTGAATATACTCTATGAGTTGGCTGCCTTAGAAGAAAAATATCGCGTTCATGGCGTACCAGAATATATTTTAATCGATAGTTTATCCGACCTTCGTTATCGTGTTGAACGTTTTAAAGCAACCCATGGCAGTGTAGGGCTTTCTGATCATGATATCCATTGGCTTCAAGATTTTCTTAATTTTAAGATGTTTGATTTAGGATCCCTTCGCTTTCAAATTTTCCCATTTGATTTGACCTATATTGAACGTTCTGGTGATGATGCGTTGCCACTGACAGCAGTTCAAAAAGAACGATTTCAAGCAGGATCAATCTATCTCAATATTCATATCTTAAAGGGCGCTAACTTGTCTGTGGATGCGGTCTTCGATGCTCTTG
Source organism: Erysipelothrix anatis (assembly GCF_009828745.1). Lineage (GTDB taxonomy): Bacteria > Bacillota_I > Bacilli_A > Erysipelotrichales > Erysipelotrichaceae > Erysipelothrix > Erysipelothrix anatis. The sequence goes on along the minus strand of NZ_WTSX01000009.1, from coordinate 88,890 downwards.
AACGAGCCCGCGTTTTCTTTCGAAAATACTTTGGTCATCTCAAAATTGAAGGTTTCATCACACGAACATGGCTTATCTATTCTAAAATGGAAGTCTGGCTTCCTGAAGATAGTAATATTGTGCAGTTTGGGAAGTGTTTTGAAATCATTCACGAGGCACCCATTCGCTATCAAATCCTAGAACGCGCTTTCGGTACGCAAGATCTCTCAAAAATTGCAGCAATGCCTAAAAAGACGTACCTTCAGAAGCATGTCTTGGAAAACCTCGATAACATTGGCGTTTCCTTTGGATACATTCCTTTTAAAATCTAATCAATCTTTTGTATAATATAGAGAGACAAAGGAGCCCATTATGAAGCAAAAAGAATACTTTATTGAGCATCTGAAATTACAAAAGCATGTAGAAGGTGGGTGGTATGCGAAGACGTATGCATCGGATATCACAATTAACGACAAATCGATTGCATCTAGTATTTATTTTTTACTTGATGACACCAATTTTTCAGCATATCATAAATTAACTTCTGACGAGATTTGGTACTATCACTATGGATCCAGTTTACATGTATCCATGATTGATCTCGAAGGAACGCTCCATGATATCAAAATTGGACCGAATCTTGAGGAAGGCGAAGTACTTCAATATACGGTTCCTAAAGAGTGGATATTCGCATCGTATGTCGAGACAGGATTCAGTGTGGTTGGATGCATGGTTGCGCCGGGATTTACTTACGAAGATTTTAAACTGTATTCGTATCCTGAACTCGTAGAACGATACCCCCAACACCAGTCGATGATTCGTAAATTGACACGTTAACGTTAAGCTTGCACAGCAAGCTTTTTTTTATTCAGTTTTTGGATAAGTAAGACCATAAGATTTCAGCAAAAGTTATGTGTTAGTGATTAAAATATCATGAAATATGATACGATAACTGCAAAAGAAAGAAGGCAATCATTCATGAAAGCAATAATTACAGTTGTAGGGACAGACCGCGTTGGTATTATCGGAAGTGTCTGCACTTACTTGGCAGAAGAAAATATCAATATACTCGATATTAGTCAAACAATACAAAGCAATTTTTTTAATATGTTGATGGTTGTGGATATTACCGCAGTGATCGATCATTTTGATACATTACAAAAAACTTTAAAGGCACATGGACACGAGATTGGTGTCGAAATTTCAATGCAACGGGAAGAAATCTTCTCATCGATGCATAGATTGTAGGGTAGAGATGATAAGTACAAAAGAAATTTATGAAACACAAACCATGATTCTTGAGCAAAACCTTGATGTTCGGACCATCACAATGGGTATAAATCTTATGGATTGTGCAGATGAAAGCATCGATGCTTTTAATGAAAAAATTTATACTAAAATTACACAACGTGCGAAAGATCTCGTGACTGTGTGTGACACGATTGCTCGGGAATATGGAATTCCAATCGTGAACAAACGTATTTCCATTACGCCCATTGCAATTGCGGCATCTGCATGCAAGACGGATTCGTATGTTTCAATTGCGCAAACACTCGACCGTGCGGCTAAAGAAGTTGGTGTTGATTTTATTGGAGGATTCTCAGCACTTGTTGAAAAAGGAATCACACCATCAGATCAGATTCTTATCAATTCAGTTCCTGAGGCACTTGCCGTGACCGATCGTGTTTGTTCAAGTATAAATATTGGCTCAACACGTGCGGGTATCAATATGGATGCATTGCTACAAATGGGAAATCTGATTGTCAAGACGGCAGAGTTGACAGCGGATCGCGACAGTATCGGCTGCGCTAAATTTGTTGTATTCTGTAACTCAGTCGAGGATAACCCTTTTATGGCCGGAGCATATCATGGTGTCGGATTAGCGGATACGGTCATTAATGTCGGTGTTAGTGGACCTGGTGTCGTTAAGAAAGCGCTAGAGAACGAAGATATTTCAAGTTTTGAAAACCTTTGTGAAACAATCAAAAAAACAGCATTTAAGATTACACGTGCTGGACAATTGATTGCTCAAGAAGCATCCCGTCGTTTGGGATATCCATTTGGGACGATTGATTTATCACTTGCGCCAACACCTGCTATTGGTGATAGTATTGGGGAAATATTCCAGGTTATGGGACTGGAACAACCGGGCGCCCATGGGACGACCCTAGCCCTTGCATTATTAAATGATAATATCAAAAAGGGTGGAGTTATGGCATCATCTCATGTAGGTGGCTTATCTGGTGCCTTCATTCCTGTGAGTGAAGATCATGCGATGATTACTGCAGTCGAAAAAGGCGCATTGACTTTGGATAAATTAGAAGCAATGTCAGCAGTTTGCTCAGTCGGTATCGACATGGCCGCCGTTCCTGGAAAAACGACTGCAAATCAACTCTCTGGAATTATTGGTGATGAATGTGCGATTGGATTTATTAATAATAAAACGACAGCTGTTCGTATTATACCGGTTATCGGTAAAGATGTTGGGGAATCAGTAGTCTTTGGTGGATTACTCGGGCATGCACCAATCATGCCAATCAACGACTTTAACAATGATGCGTTTGTATTGCGCGGGGGTCATATCCCAGCACCAATTCACAGTTTTAAAAACTAATAAAAATGGACTTCAAACGAAGTCCATTTTGTATAAGTCACTACTCAAGTGAATCCACATTAAATTTTGTGCGTGATAAACATTCGCGTGCGAACAATCCTGCTAATAATCCAACAATACCTACGCCTAAAGTAGCATAAACCATCGTAAACATCTTGCCTAAGGCTGTTACGGGAACGATATCTCCATAACCGATTGTCATTAATGTGACAAAACAGAAGTATAAGGCATCAAGCGGCAACATTCCTTCATATAATGTAAAGAAACCTGTACCTGCTAGAAGAAGTATGAAAACAAGGACAATAATTGCTTGAGTTTCATGTCGCCTTCCGATGTTTGTAATAATTTTCCAAACTTGTTTAAATCCTAAAAATAGTGAAATCATAGGATATCCCCCTTATTGACAGACAAAATAGAAAACTCACCACAGGGGTGAGTCGAATTGTGAATTGGTGTTCCCACTCGGGATCGAACCGAGGACCCACAGATTAAGAGTCTGTTGCTCTGCCGGCTGAGCTATAGGAACACAAATAAACACGGCATCAAACAACTACTTGGTGTCTGTTTATAGTTTTATTATACGCCGATTTCATGAAATCGCAATCGTTACAGACAAACTATTTCGTTTATTTTAAGACAAAGGTCGATTATAATTATGATGGATTTTAAGTTGTGCACAAAATGACAGGTATCAAATCGAGTAAAACGCTAGAATGGGTTTAGGAGGTGAAGGGATGCAACTGATAGTACAGAAGATTGTAGATACCATCGAAGCAAATTTGGAATCAATTTCATTGGATGATCTTGCGCAATCATTAAACTATTCTATCTTCTATTTGCAAAGGCTATTTGCACTTGAGACGGGGATAGGACTTAAGACATATATACGATTACGACGCCTAAGTCGTGCGGCGTTTGAACTCAAAGAAAGTGAACAACGCGTTATTGATATCGCATTAAAGTATGGTTATGAGACTCCGGAGTCTTTTACAAAATCCTACAAGCAACAACACAATCAAGCGCCATCAAGAACACGACTGGATAATCAACCACTTCACATCTATCCAATGTATCGTCATGAACCTTCCAGAAAGCGGGAAAATATGATGAAAGTAAGAATTGAAACACGAGAAGCATTTGTGATTTGTGGTACAAAATATGAAATGAGTATTGAAAACAATGAGAATTTAAAAGTGATTCCTGGGCTATGGGATGAACTGAATGAATCAGGGCTTGATCAAGTTCTCTTTGAAATGAATGATGGAAGCATCAATGGCATTGTAGGTGTATGTGTTCCGAAGGATGAATCAAAGATGGAGTACTGGATTGGTACGGTAACTCAAAATGAAATGTCGGGCTATGATGTGTTGCACGTTCCGGCAGCGCGATTCGCTGTTTTTGAGGCGAAAGGACCCCTTCCAGAAGCTATCCAAACAGCATGGCAAGAAATTATGAATGACTGGATTCCAACCAGCGGCTATCAGATTGACGGGGAATTTGACTTCGAAATGTATCCGAATGAGGACCCTAGCAGCGAAACACATACTGCAGAAATTTGGATTAAATTAAAATAGAGATATCTTCGGATATCTCTATTTTAACGTTTTTAAGAGTGCTAAGAGTTCTAAGTGGTTCGCAACATGGTAATCAGGTTGCGGTTGTTGATGGGATGTTTTGGTGCTTAACCATATTGTACGCCATCCAGCATTATGCGCTCCGATGATATCCTTTTCGTAGTCATCGCCAATATAATACGTCGTCTGATCGGGAAGTTTTGTATGCATACAATCAAAGATTTCACGATTGGGCTTTGCGACACCAAATGCTTCGGATACGATAATGCGATTCTCATCAAACCAACGTCCGAGTTCTAAATTTTTGATTTTTTGTGTTTGATGCGCAGTGTTACCATTGGTAATAATACCTCGAGGAATATTTTGACTTTTGCACCAATCTAAAAGTGCCACAGTGTCCTCGGAAAGAGTTAGTGAATACTGATGCTGTTCATAGGCATGTTGCCATATGGCCGCATCATTATCAGATATTTTAATACCCTCAGCACGAAGTGTTGCTTGAATTCGCAGTCGTCGCATGGTAGTGAAATCAATGAGTTGCTGTTCATGGTGTTCAAAGTAAACAGCGCTAAAATGCTCAAAGTGTTCAAACAAAGTGCCAACATTCGATTGTGTTAAGTCAGGAAAGACATCTCGTATCGCATTTGCAAATGCTGATTCACGAAAATATAAAGTATTATCTAGGTCAAAAATAAGATTTATCATACAAACTCCCAAGAAAGAGACACTTAAAGTGTCTCTTATAAAATTAAATGCGATCAAATAAATTGATAAGATTGAAGGCAACAGCATAGTTGTGAATTGGCTGTTTGATGGATTCGATGACATACCGTTTACCGTCGATGCCACACTGACTTAGATTCTGGTAGAGAACGGTTGTTTCTCGAATAATATCCGGATCGTTAAATGTGTAGTGACCCGCAATATCTAAAATTTCAAGGGATAGTTCAGGGTCTTTTTTGATTGTCTCAACTGTGATGTTTGGATCAATAACCCATTTTTTCCAGCGCTCACTGTCAATAGCTTTCGTAAGCAGTATATCATACAACTGCGAACGATTGGTAATCGCACCTTTGTCATGAAGTAAGGTCTCAACGTTTGTTAAAGTGATCAATGCCCGTGTTTCTTGAGTCCCATATTGTGGTGCAACGTTCACTGCAGAAATCATCGTTGGTCGATGTAACAATAATGTTTCATCAGAAAGATAGTCGCCGTTGTGTTCTTTTAAACTAACGCCGTAAGAAGCGGCCATTGTAGCTAAATTTTGTGCATTATTGAAGTTAAAGGTTCCGACTTGCTCAGTCTTTCGCGTCAACGTTCCAGTTTGACCGACAATAAATGAAGGATGTGGTAATCCCTGTGCATCAAGACGCCGGTTCAATTCTTGGATGAATTCTTCATAGCGCTCCGTACTTGTGAGCCCACCATTTGTCTCTTCTGTACCAACTTCATACGCAATTTCTGGAAGGTTTCGTTGGCGGCGTTCTGATTCACAATACTCGATAAGTTCAACAGTCATGTCGATAACAGCTTCCAAGGGAATAACTTTCCCAACCTCAAACGGATCTTTAGTAGGGTCAATCATTAATAAATCAAATCCAGCTAGGATATCTTCAAGGTAAGATTGTTTTGCGATAGCCATAGCTGTTTCTTTTGGGATGTGATTGTTGCGTTCTTCGTCCCGTTGCCACGGTCCACCATGATCTCGACATAAGTAATACGAACCGGTAAATCCAATATCATTCGCAATGTTTTGAATATCTTGAGCAAAGCGATCTTGATTCCATCCATTAACATAACCTGCTCCAAATTCATCAGAATCAACCTGATTTCGGCTTGCTATAAACATAATTGGAAAGTTACCATCTCGAGCAAGTTCTAAACTTGCAATAATAAGATTAGAAGACATGGGACCAATACCCAACAGTGTTGCACCCTTACCTTGTTTCTCAAGATCTAGCAAACTGGTGAGAAGTGAGTTAAGTTGTACCTTCATAACTATTTCTCCTCAACATCAGGTCGTAGAATATGTAGAATTCCTGCAGTAACACAGGCACCAATTAACATATCTAGAACAAACCATAACTTATTGGTTGCTGCAGCAATAACAATTAAGCCACCATGAGGCACAAATACTTCGACATTATGAATCATACCCAAGCCGGCCCCAACAGCACTACCGATGATGATTGCAGGGAGGACTGTCTTGATACTCTTAACGGCAAATGGAATAGCACCCTCCGTAATCCCAATAAGTCCCATAAAGAACGCAGATGCACCCAAGTTCTTCTCTTCAGTAGTATATTTCTTTTTAGAAATAAATGTGGAAAGTGCAACACCAAGTGGTGGAATAGCAACAGCGATTCGGAACGCACCGTTAGGTCCATAGATGCCTTCAGCCATGAGTGCTAAAGTAAATGCTGATGCAGTTTTATTGATTGGTCCACCCATGTCGACAGCGGTCATAGCTCCGATGATGACACCAAGAATAACAGCTTGTGATCCTTCAAGACTTGACAATAAATTCATTAACCATGCCATCAATGAACCAAGTGGTGCAGCAAGAACATACATGTATGCCATACTTACGACAAATGTTGTAAGCATTGGAATAATAAGAATTGGCATAATCGTACGAATTGTATTGTTTACTTTCCAGGTTTTCATCCAACGTGCAAAGTAACCTGCCAAAATCCCAACTAACATTGCACCTAAGAACCCCGTGCTAACATTATTTGCCCCAACAGGATTATTCGCGATGAATCCAGTAATCATACCTGGTATCAATCCAGGTTTACCTGCTAAAGAATATGCGATGTATCCGGATAGTATTGGAATCATCATTGCAAATCCAGCTTCACCTATTTTAAGTAAATTTTGGAAGAATGGGTTTGTAACAACCATTCCTGCATCGGTAGCTTCTCCAGTTGCGAGTGCAGCAGCAAGGAATATCCCACCGACAACGACCGCTGGCATCATATAAGAAACACCGGTATTAAATGCCTGCGTTAAATCTTTGAAAATTTTATTAGGTTTCTTTTCCATGATTCTTTCTCCTTTTATGTTTATTTATTTATATTTAATGTTGCTTCAATATCATCAAACACAGCACTGGCGTTTTTGATGACAACAGATGGATCCATATGGAAGACTTTACCGTCTTCTTTTTTCTGATCGAACCGTTCTGGCATTTCGATTCCAATCGAAGTGGCCATAATTACATAATCTGCGGCTTCTATCTCGTCATCAAATAACTCATTATCAATTCCCATACCACCTTGTGTTTCCACCTTGTAGTCATAACCACGTTTTTGTGCTTCTACTTCAATGGCCTCTTGACCCATATAGGTGTGCGCGATACCAACGGTACATGCAACGACTCCAACTATTTTCATTATGAATGCTCCTTTTCTGTAAATAATGTATAAATTTCATGAATAGATGCTGCATCGTGGAGTTTCTGTCTAAAGTCAGCGTGAATTAACATCTTACTGATTTCGGAAATATATTTTAGATGTAATGTATCACTATCTTCAGAAACACCAATGAGGAAAATAAGTCCTACTGCTTCGTCTTTTGAATCATCATCCCATTGGATGGGATTGACAGGGCGAATCATCGCAATAAATGCGTCTGAAACACTCTGAGATTTTCCGTGTGGGATGGCAACTCCTAATCCAACATTGGTTGAGATGCTTGCTTCCCGTTCTAAAACAGCGGTTTTGAACATCTCTGAGTTGGAAAGATAACCCGCGCGATGCGCAAGGTCTATTAAATAATCGATAGCATCATTCTTATTGTTAATGGCGACATCGATTGCAATCAGCTTTTTACTAAACATTGTAATCACCCCTCAATATACTGATAACGTCATTTTCGGTTTGTGCTTGTCGTAATTGACCCAGATAATCTGGATTATTTACGAGTGCATATATTTCTTTAAAAATTGCTTTAACATGTACGACATCACACTGTTTAATGTGAATTAATATAATGATGGTTATGTCTTCTTGATCCCATCGAAATTTACGCTCATTGATCAAAATGGAAAGTCCTGATACATAGACATGGGATGGATCACCGTGAGGAATCGCGACTCCGGTCTTTAAATCGGTTGGACCTTTACGTTCACGCTCCGTAACTGAAAGTGTGTACTGATCATCAACGAGCTTTTGATCTGATAAACGATCGAGCATAAACTTTAACGCATCCTCACGTTTACTAAAAGTCGTATTAAGATAGATGCGTGATGGATTAACAAGCTTTGAAATCCATGGCAACACTAAGACATCCGTGTGAGTATCTCGCATAGAACTTCGAATAAAATGTTTATCGTAAAAGTTCAAAATATTTTCCTTGTCATCGTTACTCAATAATGTCGAAACAAGAATGACAGGAATATGGGTGATATCTAACTTAATGGTCGAAATAATAAAATCGATGGTTGATAGATCCAAGGATTGGATGTGAGCACTTGAAGCGATATGAGTAATGCTAAGCGGTGGTAATATTTTTTGAACTTCAAGGCTAAGAATTTGTGAGGCAGAAAGTCCTAAAGGACATACAATCAAAATATTTTTGCGTGTCTTTCTGCGTTCAAGAGCTAACTGGAAGTAAATCATCAAGAATCCAATTTCGTCTGAATTGAAGGAAACCTCGAGCTCTTCCTCAATCTGTGGTACAGAAAACCACAAAATATTAAAGACTAAGAAGTAATCACGCTTTAACTGACCTAAAAAAGGGTTAGGATGTGAAATATTGTTTCTAAGTCTGTTAACCATTGGCTCGAAGTGATTACGGATATTCTCTTTTAATAAGGGATCATCCGTTAGGTCAGTATCAATCAGATTACTAAATGTCATAATGAGCGATTCTATAAGACTTTCAAAGTTGGTCTCTTTCACGGCTGTAAATTTATTAGCCTCAAGATAAAGTGCCAAGTAGGTGATATCTGTATCCTTATAATTAAACATTAGCCGATTTGATAGTGTATCGAGCATAGAATGTGCTACTGAAATGGTTTGAGGAATGTCGTCTACAATCTTGGATGTTATGTCAGCGGATTGGTGTTCAATATGGTTTTCTTGTCTGAGCTGATAACAAAGAACAATCAATGCATTCATAACATTGGAGATGTAAAGTTCATCGATGACTTGAAGGTTGTTCAAGACGTATTCGTATAAAACATCGTGGACTGAAACATAACACTCGTGTCCGTAGAAATAAGAATAGAAGGCTGCGATTAATGTATCGTCAGAAATCATGCTTGGAATTTTGGCAAGACAATAATCGTTGAACCGTATCATCGATTTTTGAATTAAACTTTGGGTGCCGTCAAGCCGCGTGCCTTTTGAATCACTGACCAGTAACGATGGAGTTGCCAGCAAATGATGCCGTAAAGCATCAATATCATTCATAAGTGATCCGTGACTGATAAACAATGTGTTTGATAAATCCTTGTATGTGACCGTTTCACGCTTTAACGCTAACGACTCAAAAATTTGCAGGAGTCGCTTATCAGAAGTGCTAAAGAGATCATAGACATTCGATTTGTGTTTCGTCGGCTGATTCAGGTCATAGGTCGGTATCACTGATATTCCCGTATGATCTCTATTTAAGGTATAGCCAAGTTTGGCTAAATAATCTGCGACGTTATCCAAGTCATTGTAGATTGTACGATCAGAGACACGATAGAGTGCACTATAATATTTGATGGGTTTCGATTCGTGTTGCTTAAGAATCGCAATCGCAAGCTTTTGTTGACGGTTATTTAACTCCATAATTCACCTCCTTGGTACCGCTTACAACCATAGTATAAACGGACACCGATCTTTCTAAAATGATAAATGTTTGCAACATATTATGAAATATATTGAATGTAAATATCATTACCCTGTTATGGGGAGAAGTCAATGAACGTCAAATTAAAAAAGAAGCTACGATTGGTTTTAAAAAATATGCGTAAGGACTACATAAAAAATCTAGTTTTGGTATTATATAATGTACAGGTTAAAAGGAGTGTCGTTATGATCAAAACAGATGCATTAGTAATTGGGAAAGGACCAGCAGGAATTCAGGCTGCAGTTTATATGAAACGGGGGAATATCGATCCTATCGTTATAGGAAAAGGTATTGGAGCATCAGAGCAGGCTCGTGTTATTGATAACTTTTACGGATTTGAAACAATCGGAGGGCCAGAACTCGTACTACGCGGTATCGCTCAAGCTGAGGCACTCGATATCCCTGTAATATCAGACGAAGTCTTATCAATTACTTATGATACCGAAGGTTTTGTAGTTAAGACGACAACCGAAACATACCTTGCATTAACGGTGCTTATTGCAACTGGATCACACCGAAACATTCCACGCGTCAAGAAAATTAGAAATTATGGGGGTAAAGGGGTTTCCTACTGCGCCGTATGTGATGGCTTCTTTTATCGTAAAAAGACAGTAGCTGTTATAGGAAGTGCAGACTATGCGGCCAGTGAAGCTGCTGAGCTTGTCGAGATTGCAGAGAAAGTGGTCATTCTAACAAATGGTGAACCTGTGACAGGAACATTTGATCCACGATGTGAAATCATTACTGACAAAGTTATTTCAGTTTATGGCGAGGGAAAAGTCCAAGGTGTTGAACTTGAGACAGGACAACTCGAATTGGACGGTATTTTTGTTGCAATTGGATCAGCAAGTTCAACAGACCTCGCAACAAAAATGGGGATTGAAGTCCAAAATGGACGCCTCATTGTAAATGAAGAGATGGAAACGAACATCCCAGGTATTTATGCAGCAGGCGACTGCATTCCTGGAGTACAACAGATCGCCAAAGCAGTTTCAGATGGCTGTATTGCTGGATATGCAATGATCGCAGCCGTAAGAGCAAAACGAAGAGAGGCAAACAAATGACACATATATTTGCAAGTGACTTTGATGGCACATTATACAAAGACCATATTATAAGAGATTCAGATCTTGAAGCCATTGCAGCATTTCGTGAGCAAGGACATAAATTTGGACTTGTGACAGGACGAAGCGTAGATTCTATTTTGGCAGAGGCAGAAAAACATAATATTCCCTACGATTTTGTCATTGGAATTAATGGTGGTGCTGTGTTGACCCATGATCACCAAGAAATTTTTAGTAAAACATTGTCACAAGAAATATCGACCGAGTTGGCTCAGAAAATCGATGATTTTGGAATTGAGTTTTATGGGGTAACAGATGGTTACCGATTGGCACGTGTTTATGGTAATCCTGAAGCGCGTGATTCCTTTGAACCGAATATTCAAACGACACCTGTAGAAGAAATTCTTGAAGTTGGCGCACGTGGATTCTATGTCAACGCAGGTTCTGAAGATCATGCACTTGCACTTTCAATCGAGATTAATGCTCATTTTAAGAATCGTGGTGTTCAATGTTTCCCTAATGTGTCCGCAGTCGATATTGGCGTTGAAGGCGTTACGAAAGCAACTGGTATTCAATCGATTATCGACCATTATGGCTATGATGGAACCGTCTATACTATTGGGGATAGTTATAATGACCTTCCAATGATTAAAGCATTCCATGGATTTGCAATGGACAATGGTGTGGATGCTGTAAAAAAACATGCACAAGATGTGGTTGAAACTGTTGGTGATGCCCTAAAAAGTGTTACAAGATAGCGCATCATGGATGAGTCTTTGTGAAAATTTTGGTATACTAATATCAAGAAGGTGAAAACATGGAACATAAATTAATGACTGTGGACGAGCGTAAAGCGGTCCAAGAAACCTTACATTCTGAAAAAAACTATACGGATTTATCGATGCTTTTCAAAATGTTTGCAGATGCAACCCGCCTCAAAATATTCACAGTACTCTCCCAAAAAGAAGTGTCCGTCGATGATTTAAAAGAAATTTTAAATATGACCCAATCTGCGGTTTCGCATCAACTCGCATCACTTCGAAAACTCAATTTGGTTAAAGTTACAAAAGTGGGAAAATATTCCTATTATTCGCTAGCGGACGATCACGTAATGGAAATCTTTAAGCAAGCATTGGATCATGTTCAAGAATAAATATACATTCTCAAAATCAATAAATTATTCAGGAACTTGAAACTTTTACATAAACCGAGGAACTATTTACAATTTATGTAACACACGTTATAATGTCATAAGATATAAGAGAGGTAGATTCGATGCAAGAACTATTAAACAATGGCTATTTCTGGCAGAAAATCGACTCACTCGTCTTGTCCACGAATGTCGTTATTTCCCAAGATAAAGGATCACGTCATCCAAAGTACCACAACATGGTGTATCCGGTTGATTATGGTTACTTAACGGATATTGAACCGATTAAGGTTTTTAAAGGAAGTGTCAAACGTTCTACGATAGATGCGGTGATGATCGTTGCAGATATACTCAAACGGGATTTAGAAGTTAAACTCTTATGGGGTTGTACTCCTGAAGAAGAGGAAGAAATATTGCGATTCATCAACCAAACAGACTACCAAAAAGGAATCTTGGTAAGACGTGGTAATGAAATGCCTGAGTGGGCAATAACAGATTAATACAAGACTAACTAGAGGTTAAGCTAGATAGTCAAACAAAGGGACATTCCAAGCGGAGTGTCCCTTTTTATTGCGCTTTCTTAACAAACCTAACATATATTAAGTTGTTTTGAAATAACATTAACATTACCTTAATATATTGAATAAACATACATAAGTTTGTATCATTACATTCGTGTGTGAAATATTTAGGTGACGAAGAGGAAGAAAATGAGAAAGAAAAAGCACAAGTTTTTTAGTTTTATCGTTTTATCATTATTAATGAGTTTAATGACTGCACAGCCCATCCGTGCAGAAGAAGCACAAACCGTTTCTGAATTATTTCCAAACCCATCGCTTGCACAGTACGTTACAGACCATCCCCAACTCAATGTTGTGAATGGAAAAGTTACACAGGCAAGTCTTGATACTGTTGAATTTATTGATCTGAGATCCAGTGTGACGATAACTTCTTTGGAAGAATTAGCACCGTTTCGAAATGCAACTGAAATTCATCTTCGGGAACAAGCAATAACAACCTTAGAAGGGTTGAGCAACTTCCCAAAATTGACCGACTTATTAGTGAATTTTAGCGCATTGCAAACCTTAGATGGTATTGAAGCAGCAACTAATTTAACAGGATTATATGTTTCAGATAGCAATTTGGAGTCACTTGATGGCCTTCAACATTTAAAAGGATTAAAAGCTCTCACCATCTTTAATCCTTCCCACAAAATTGTTGAACAAGGGACACAAATGCTTGAGTCCATCCGAAATCTACCCATTACAGATTTAAGATTGCATAACATTGGATTAACAGATGCAATGATGGATCCAATATCAAGCCTTAAAGAACTCCGTACGATTCATTTGAATTCGTCATTCTTTAAAGATAAGGCAGATGCCCGCGATCATGTAACAAAAACAACCGATGCACTCGCAAACAAGATAACGAGTTTGAGTCCGCTCACGACACTAACTGCACTTACTGATATCCAACTGAATAATAACCGATTGACTAGTTACGAAGGCATTGAATCATTTACCAGTCTTCAAACATTCTCGGTAAATACGGATCTTGAATACAGTCCTTTACTCAATCATGCTGTTGATTTCAATCGATTTATCTTTGCCGAGCACCCAACAGCAACCAAAGGTATTACAGGTACCATTCGTGATAGCATCGTTAATAGTTCGTATACTTTAGATTATGATGTGCAAACAGAGACGTATTCAGTCTCATTAAGCAATATTATACCCCCACGAACCATTAATGAAACCAGCGGAAAGGTTTATGAAGGAACCATGCGACCAATGATTGGTAATAATGATTTACCGATCATTGCATTCAATGGTAAATTCGATAAAGAAACCAATCGTATCACTTGGGATGCGTCAGATCTTGAAGGGAAAATCGATACCACACACGTCGAAATTTTCTCGTTTGGAATTTTTGATATGGATCCATTTGAAGGGGAAACAGTTGGACGTACACGTCGTTTCGAAGTCATCGGATATGGACGCATCGAAGCTCGTGACGCAGCGGATGTTACGGTGAATTATCTGGATACCGAAGGGAACACACTGGAAGCATCGCAAGTTTTAAGTGGTTTGGGTAAATTAAATAAAGATTATGTTACCCAAGCATTAGAATTTGCCAACTTCAATCTAGTGCGCGTTGAAGGACCCAAACAAGGCACCTTCACAATGGAACCAAAAGTTGTTAATTTTATCTATGCTCGAAAAGATGCAGCTCCAGTAGTTGTTAATCATATTGATGTTGCTGGTAATGACTTAGTATCAGCAGAGCTGCTTGACGGTACTGGCCAATTGGGGAACCCATACGCCACACAAGCACAAGTCATTGAAAACTATATCTTAACCGTACAACCGGAAAACACAGCGGGTATCTTTACGGATAGTCTTCAAGTCGTAAATTATATCTATACGCGTCGTGATGCTAAAGATGTAACCGTCCATTATATCGATGTAAATGGAAACCCACTTACCGATGATATCGTACTTTCAGGTACAGGAAAACTTGGTTTAGCGTATCAAACAGATAGTAAGCAATTCCCATATTATACACTTACAGAAGTACCTTTAAATCATACAGGTACATTTGAAACTGAAGCACAGACTGTCACTTACGTCTATGCAAAACAACAAGGTACAGTGACGGTGTACCATGTTGATCAAGATGGTAAGTCCTTAACAAGTCCGCAATTCATTACTGCAGATGTTGGTACGGCGTACCAAACTTACCCTAAATCCTTCTCAGGTTATGATTTGATTGCCATGCCTGAAAATGCAAATGGACTGATGAGTGAAGCATCCCAAAGCGTAACGTATCGATATTTGGGTGCTGAGGTCTTGGGCGTTACGAAGCCACCCAAAGGTAAAGATCCCCTTAAGCCAACAAGCCCTAATGTTTCTGAATCTCATGAAAACGCAACATTACCTGCAACCGGAATGGCATCGTCAACATTAGGCTATTGGGTGTTCGGGTTTGGATTACTCAGTGTTATGATTGCGAAATTCAAACGTAAAGAAGCATAAATAAAAACCGTATGATTTCATCAACGAAACTGATTGAAATGTCTGCATGATTTTTAAACTAACCTATATTTCACATAACTAAAAAACACAGTGATGACAATCACTGTGTTTTATTTTAATTATAGTAATTCGCCATACTTGCGAATGAAGTAATGTTTCGCAATGGTTGCAAGAATCATGTAAGCAAGAATGGTTACTGCGAGCCAAGCAAAGTAGATGCCAGGAACAGGAGCAAGTCCAATTGAAAGACCGAAATTTGTGAATGGAATAACGGTCAAGATTCCAATAGCTGCGAAAGTAAGCAGGGTTAACGAAGCCGAAGCACGACTTTGAATGAATGGAATCTTTGGTGTCCGAATCATGTGGATAACCAGTGTTTGTGACCACATTGACTCAATGAACCAACCAGATTGGAATACCGCAATAAACAATGCAATATCTTGAGGGTTTGTTAATTGAGAGAATTGTTGGCCACCAACGACCATTGGCGAAATTACGAAAAACATGAGGAAGAAAGTCGTTATATCAAAGACGGAGCTTGTTGGGCCAATGATTAACATGAAATTCTTAATTGAGGTTGCATCCCATTTGCGTGGAACTTTGAGATAGTCTTCATCAACATTATCCCAAGGAATTGCAATACAAGAAATATCATAAATGAGATTGAGTAAGATTAAGTGTAATGCTTCCATTGGTAGGAAAGGCAAGAAGAAACTTGCGACTAAAACGGAGAAGACATTGCCAAAATTAGAACTTGCGGTCATCTTGATGTACTTAATCATGTTTGCATAAGTTTTACGGCCTTCGATAATTGCATCTTCAAGGACAAGTAAGTCTTTTTCGAGAAGAATGACATCGGATGATTCTTTCGCAATATCAACGGCTGTGTCGACAGAAATACCAATGTCTGCAGCTTTCATCGCAGGAGCATCGTTAATGCCATCACCCATAAAGCCAACAGTGTGGCCAAGATCACGA
Organism: Erysipelothrix anatis; assembly: GCF_009828745.1. Taxonomy (GTDB): domain Bacteria; phylum Bacillota_I; class Bacilli_A; order Erysipelotrichales; family Erysipelotrichaceae; genus Erysipelothrix; species Erysipelothrix anatis. Next base: position 72,652 of record NZ_WTSX01000009.1, on the reverse strand, counting down.
AGTGTATGAACAATCCGTTGTTTTTGTAGTGGTGATAATTTTGCAAAGAGATCATAGGTATTCACAGCTTCCTGTAGTTCTACATCACTCATTGCATCAATATCAGATCCTAAGATGACATGATCGTTTTCGAATCCAATTAATTCAGCAATGGATTGTGTGACGACATCGTTATCACCGGTAAGAATCTTTGTTGTGACACCATATTCTGATAATTTTTGAATGGCTTCAGCTGCTGATTCTTTAGGTGGATCAAGAAACGCTAGATAACCCATTAAAACCATTTCACGCTCATCATCAGTACTGAAATCGACTTTTCCATTTGGCTCAGTTTTGCAAGCAATAGCAAGTACTCGCAAGCCTTTTTCATTTAAGCCATGAGCAGTTTTAAGGATGGTTTCAGTCAACGCATCAGTTAAAGGTAGAACCGCATCATTAATCATGACGGATGTTGAGATTTTAATCATTTCTTCAACGGCACCTTTGGTAATCATTTCTTTGTGATTTCGACTATCGGTGACAATAACACTCATGCGACGACGGTTGAAGTCAAATGGGATTTCGTCGAGCTTATTGTATTCGGTATCAAGGTTACGCAATTCTGGACGTGTTTCCTCTAGGTATTCACGACGTTTAATAACTGCACGATCCATAAGATTCTTTAGACCCGTTTGATAGTAACTGTTGAGGTAAGCATATTTAAAAATACGGTCATCTTCGGTTCCCATTGGATCCATGTGATATTGCAAAACGACATTATCTTGGGTTAATGTTCCTGTTTTGTCAGTACAAAGGATATCAATGGCACCCAGGTCTTGGATGGCGTTGAGATTTTTAACTATTGTCTTTTTCTTACTCATCGTGACAGCACCTTTGGCAAGGGATGTCGTAACAATCATCGGTAACATTTCTGGTGTAAGACCGACTGCGACGGAGATTGCGAAGAGTAATGCTTCAGTCCAGTTTCCTTTACCAAATCCATTAATGACAAACACGATTGGCACCATGATTAGCATAAATCGAATGAGTAACCAGGATACAGAGTTCACACCTTTCTCGAAGGATGTCTCATCTTTTTTGCCTGAAGCACTGTGGGATACTTCGCCAAACATGGTATCATCGCCCGTTGCGATAACAATACCACGAGCACTACCACTAATAACATTTGATCCCATGAAGACAAGATTTTGTGTTGCAGTTAATTGTGCGTCAAGCGCTTCAAGGTCATGGCTGAATTTTTCGACAGGTTCACTTTCCCCCGTAAGTGCAGCCTGTGAGATAAAGAGGTCTTTGCTCTCAAGAATACGCATATCGGCAGGAATCATATCACCTGCTGAAAGAATAATGAGATCGCCCACAACGACTTCGTGTAATGGAAGTTCTTGGGGTTCGTTTGCTTTGCGCGCAACGAGTGTGGTGGTTTCCACAAGCTCGCTTAGTTTTTTGGCTTCATTGGAAGAGCGGTATTCTTGGATAAAACGGAGTAGTCCACTAAGGCTTACCATGACAAGAATGATAATAACTGTCACAGGATCTTCTTCCCCAGGTGAGACCATGGCAATATCTGTAATATATGAGAAGCATGCAAGTCCGATTAAAATAAGTGTAAACGGATTAATGAATGCTTGGATGAATTTCATCCATGTAGGTGTTTCTTTGTGGCTGCTAATAGTGTTATCACCGTATTGTTTGCGGTTTGATTCAACACGAAGTCGGGTCAAACCTTGTGGTGATGATTTGTAATGTGTATAAAGTTTTTCGGATGATGCAGTTGCTGCATCAACGTAACGACGTGTGTCGTTGGTGTAAGTTGTTTCTTTCATAGTAGTCTCCTCGTTTCTATTCAATTGAGGACGACAAAGCGATTACAGATTGGATGCACATGTGGCATCAATCAAGATAAAATTATGTGTGTAAATCCAATCGTCATCATCAATGGCGTCAGTAGTTTCTTGCATATGATGTCACATCCTTTCTGTCTGGCAATATAAAAACCACGCATGCTTGAACAGACGTGGTTAAAAAATCACATAAATCGTTCAAGCTTTAACTCAATAGGGCAATGTTATTACACTAGTTTACGCCTTCGTGACGTATACTGTTGACCAGCGCATAGTGTCTCCACTATTTTGCGGTAGTAATCCGTATCCCTAAAGTAGCCTCACCTACCGTAGTTTTTATTTACTCAACAACCATACTTTGTATTTTTAGGAAATGCAAGGCTTAAAATTATAAAAAGAGTTCATTTCATAATTTTAAACGTTGAAATAGCTACTGAATAAAGGGGCTGAGGGATTTTGAAAATCCAGAAAAAAAATATTTTTCAGGGATGAAGGATTCGTGATAAGCTCATTTTATGATGTAAAAACTAATCAGCTCATATGAAATATTGACGTACTATGTATATCTAGGTATAATATACATAGATATACATAGTATAAGTCGATTAGGATTAATAGCATTAAGTTGGATGATTATAATAATTGCAACGAAATTTATAATAAGGGAAAGTTGAGGGAGATGTGTCATGAGACGATATCAAACATTCTTAGATGCTTTGATTGGAGAAATTAAAGACCCCTTTATAAAAAAAACAATTCGAGCCGAATACACAGCTCACCTTGATGAACACTATGAGGAACTGTTGGCTCAAGGGATACCAGCCAAGGATGCAGAAGCAGCTGCAATCGCATCAATGGGTGATCCGTATACGATTGGACGTGATCTTAATGAAGTCCATAAACCGCTTTTTAACTGGATATATTTAGTGTCGAAGGTAATCCTCGTTGTTTCAATTTTAGGCTTTTTGGTCCTTTTTGGACCAACAATGTGGCAAAGAGTAACAACTTTTCAGTTTTCCAAAAACTCAATCACTGATGATTTGAGGGGTTTAAATCTGGTCTACTATCAATCAATTGATCAAGAAGTCGTGATTGGTAATACTGTGTACACATTCCAAGATTTTGCCTATACCAAAGACGGGTATACCATCATATCAATAAAACAAGATAGCCTAAATGATCGTGATCCTTTCGGCGGTAATCTCTTCGCGTATAATTTTGAAACGACAATCAATGGAAGCATTTTTGACACAAACGCAACAAATTTTAATATTGTCTCAGGGATTCCAGATGAAGGATTATTCTATGTGTTTGGAAATAATCCAACTTACTCGAGTTCGTGGAAGTCCCATGTTCTTCTTGTATATCGATATCTTCCGGAAGAACCCAAAGATATCACAATAAAGGTACAAACATTGGATGGAACCATGCGTCAAATTCAGATTATCAAGGAGGGGTAGTATGACAAAGAAAAAGAAGACAGTACTATTTTTGGTTATTTCGAGTATGATATTTACGATTGGTCTGTGGCTTCAGGGTTGGTATGTATCCAAAACGCGCTTGCTACAAGATTTTTGTGATAGTACGGGTGTTTCTGATTGTCAAATTGTCGGACCCGTTAGAGTATATGAAAGTGACGATCTTTATGTTATTGAAAGTGAGACACACTATATTCCAATGATTGTGACATCGTGGGGACCTTTATCACGCTTCTCGATTCAACTAGATCACAACTTGCTACAAAATGTTGCGATTGTAGGCGCCAATCTTGATGTTCGCTGGACAGAGAAATCAGTACCCATGAATCAGGCAATGCAAGTGTACGCTTATCATGGTCAAGGGTATGGTAATCGGAAATACGAAGTACTGGTGATGCATCAACCAAGTGCCGGGAATTATGGATTTGCCTATGAGAATCGGGATAGATCAAACGGGAACGAACCCAACATGGACGCATACTTTGAAACAACACATCCGATGCAAACGATGGGGGACTATGCAATCGAGATAATGCCACTTATCGAACAAATGTACTCCCGGCCATATCGCATTGGAGAGTATGATGAAAACCAAGTAATTCAGAAGTATTACTACGCGTATACGATGTCGCGAACGGGGACGCTTTCTAAGGCAGTTAATTACGTTGATGATGTAACGCTAGACTATACTGAACCAAATGGAATTTATCTTCAGACCGGACCACAGGTTCAAAATACCAATCGTGATGAAGTTCAAGTGTTTGAGTCTTCACTTGAAGCACCCGTAGACACCTATCCGCTACTGTTGGAATTGGATTTGATAGGTGCTCAAATTAATGGAAGGTCATTGGATCAGATGAGCATGCGTTATTATCAGTATAATGATGACGAAGTTATAGTTCGATACACCGCGACCGTTGGTACCGATGCAATCTATTATGATGAGTACTTTGTTGCACCACAATTGGAGTATGAAAATATGAAGCTGAGTCTCTTTATTAATCGTTAACCCAAGGCGTTCAAACGTTTCTTATCGGAGTGAGCACACATGTAAGCAATATAAAATAGAATATATAAAGATGCAAATGAATAATAACCAATGAGCGTTTGATATTAGTTTGATGATAAATCATAAGAAGAGTAGACAAAGGTCTACTCTTCTTAAGTTGCGACGAAAAGGCAAACCCTGTAATAAAAAAACTCACCTCCTAACGAAGTGAGTGTTGTGATTCCCAAATATTTATAAATCGAAAAGTGTTTCAATAGCATGTGCAATGCCATGGTTCTCTAAATCTGTTGTAACGAACGTAGCGACGTCTTTAACATGTTCTGGAGCATCACCCATAGCAACACCAATTTCAGCTGCAGAAAGCATGTCTACGTCGTTGTCGGCATCACCAAATGCAATGACTTCGTGCCAGCTTAAGTTGAGGCGTTCTAACACGACTTCAATGCCACGCATTTTACCAGCGCGTCTTGAATAAATATCAAATGCATCGGTATAAGCTTTCGAAATGCGCGCATCGGAAACAAATGAACGGGCTGACTCAATAAGTGATTCATTACCCATCATAAAAATACCTTTAGGCAATTCCTGTCCTTCAACAAGTAAAGGTGCTTGTGTATAATCCTTTAAAATATAGGCTTTGGGACTTCCTTGAAGATAAACATCCGTAAAAATTTGATAATCACTGTAAATATGCATTTCCTCATTTAACTTGTAACCAATACCCAAATGATGTTTACGTGCAAATTCAGTCAGTGCGTTGACCTCCTCAATCAACATGGGGACTTCGTGAATAACACGCTTATCAATATCATAAACAGTTGAGCCATTAACTGTGACATAGAAATCAGGATGCATCCGTTCATGAATGTCATCTTGAATAAAATAAAAAGCTCTTCCTGTTGCGATTAAAACTTCAACTCCTGTATCGCGGAGTTTGCGAATTGCGGTGATGGCACTTTCTTCGATCGTCGTTTTCCCGCGTTTTATCAGCGTTCCATCGATATCAAAGATGGCTAATTTAATGTTTTCATGGTTCATACGAACATTTTAGCATATTTCACTAGCATATTGGGTAGGGTTTCTGTATAATAAACTACAAGATTTAAGGAGGTAGAGGAAATGAATGGTAAAGTAATTAAAGAAGCATATACATTTGATGATTTATTGTTGGTACCAGCAAAATCACAAATTGTACCTGCTCAAGTTAAATTACAAACGCGTTTAACTGACAAGATTACATTGAATATTCCGATTGTATCTGCAGCAATGGATACTGTTACGGAAGATGGCATGGCAATCATGTTGGCGAAGCTTGGTGGTATGGGTTTTATTCATAAGAATATGCCTGTCGAAGACCAAGCGGCGATGGTACGTGTGGTAAAAGAAACAACTGTAGAAGAAACATTCGAAGATGCAAATGTCGATGGACAAGAACGTTTGCGTGTCGGTGCTGCAGTTGGCGTTGGTGAATCGTCAATAGAACGTGTTCGTGCATTGGTTGCAGCAGGTGTTGATATTGTTGCTGTTGACAGTGCACATGGCCATTCAGAAGGTGTTATCAATACCGTGAAGGCAATCCGAGCAGAATTTAAAGACTTGGATATTGTAGGTGGTAACATTGTTACGGCTCAAGGTGCTACTGACTTAATTTATGCGGGAGCAAATGTTATTAAAGTTGGTGTTGGTCCGGGATCAATCTGTACAACCCGTGTTGTTGCAGGTGTTGGTGTTCCCCAACTGACAGCAGTCAATGACGTTTATTCCGTCGCAAAACAATATGGTGTTGGTGTTATTGCTGATGGTGGTATTAAACTATCTGGTGATATTTCCAAAGCCTTAGCAGCTGGCGCAAGTTGTGTCATGCTTGGTGGACTATTAGCAGGAACTGAGGAAACTCCTGGTGATGTCATCGAAGTATTTGGTAAGAAAGTTAAATCCTATGTTGGAATGGGATCATTAAGCGCAATGCAACGCGGTTCAAGTGATCGTTACTTCCAAGGTGGTGTTAAAGAACTTTCAAAACTTGTACCAGAAGGAATTGAAGCAACAGTGCCATTTAAAGGATCCATTACAGACGTTGTGTATCAAATGTTAGGTGGAGTGCGTTCAGGTATGGGCTATTGTGGATGTGAAACAATAGAAGACATGCATTTAAAAGCACAATTTGTTAAAATAACAGGGGCAGGCTTAAAAGAAAGTCACCCACATGACGTAGATAATGTTAAGGAGGCTCCAAACTACAATGGCAAATAAGATTATTGTATTAGATTTTGGATCACAGTATAACCAATTAATCGTGCGCCGTATTCGCGATTTAGGTGTATATAGTGAACTTCTTGATAACGAAATTACTGCAGAAGCAATTCGTGCAGATAAAGATATCGCAGGTATCGTGTTATCAGGAGGACCAAACTCTGTTTATGAAGACGATGCATACCACATCGACCAAGAAATCTTTGAATTAGGATTACCAATTCTTGGTGTATGTTATGGGATGCAGTTAATGGCGCACCAAAATGGTGGCGTTGTTGAATCTCATGACAAACGTGAATATGGTTTAGCGCCTATTAATGTTAAGAAAGAGAATGCAATTACAAAAGGATTACCAGCTACATACAACGTATGGATGAGCCATGGTGATCAAGTTAAAGCAGTACCTGAAGGTTTTGAAGTATATGCTTCATCAGACAATACAGAAATCGTCATGATGGGAAACGAAGCCAAGAAACAATATGGAATCCAATTCCACTCAGAAGTTCGTAACACAGAGAACGGAATTGATATGATCCGTAATTTCGTATTTGATGTCTGTGATGCTGAAGCAACATGGTCAATGGAACATTATGTTGAAGAACAAACAGCATTAATCCGCGAACAAGTCGGGGATGAACAAGTTATTTGTGCATTATCCGGAGGTGTTGACAGTGCAGTAGTTGCAGCATTATTACATCACGCAATTGGTGATCAACTCGTATGTATCTTTGTAGACCATGGTTTGTTACGTAAAAATGAAGCAGACCAAGTTGTTGAGGTATTCCGTGACCACTTCAAGATTAACTTAATCAAAGTTGATGCACAAAAACGCTTCTTAGACAAACTTGCAGGTGTTGATGATCCTGAAACAAAACGTAAAATTATCGGAAATGAGTTTATTTATGTCTTCGATGATGAAACGAAAAAACTTAAAGATGCGAAATGGTTAGCACAAGGTACAATCTATGCTGACGTTATCGAATCTGGAACAAAAACTGCACAAACAATCAAATCACACCACAACGTGGGTGGATTACCAGAAGATATGGACTTCAAACTTATTGAACCACTCCGTTCATTATTTAAAGATGAAGTGCGTCAATTAGGATTAGTACTTGGTTTACCAGAACACATCGTTCACCGTCAACCATTCCCAGGACCTGGAATTGCAATCCGTATCATCGGTGATATCACAGAAGAAAAAATCAAAATCGTTCAAGATTCTGACTGGATTCTTCGCGAAGAGATTGCGAAAGCAGGACTTGATCGCGAAATTTGGCAATACTTCACCGTGCTAACAAGCATGCGTTCAGTAGGTGTCATGGGCGATCAGAGAACCTATGATTATACACTTGCACTTCGTGCTGTCACATCTGTTGATGGTATGAGCGCAGACTGGGCACGCATTCCTTATGATATTCTTCAAATCATCTCAGTACGTATCGTAAATGAGATTAAAGGGATTAACCGCGTAGTGTATGATGTAACCTCAAAACCACCAGCAACGATTGAGTGGGAGTAACATCAGGAAGTTTAGATTAAACTCAAAAGTCCGCTTAAATAGCGGACTTTTTGCATGTCTCTTTTGAGAATGGTGAGAAAAACGTGTTAGTGATGTCAAAATGATGTCAATTACTCGAGTAAATTCCTCTTATCTAATGTATAATTAATTAATGAGGTGATATAATGGCGAACAAACAATTAGTACCACACAACGAATCACTTGCGGATTTGTTCAAAAATGTATTCAGTATTCCTGTTTATCAAAGACCATATAAATGGGAGAGCGTACAAATTGATGAATTAATAAGTGATACTCTAAGTTACTTGGAAACCAATGAAATGTTCTATTCTGGAACAATTTATCTAAGTAATTCTGGGCAGCTAAATAGTTCCACAAATCAATACGATATTGTTGATGGTCAACAAAGGATTACAACCTACACCCTTCTACTTTTGTCTTTATATTCTCATGCAAATAGACTAAATATACAAGAAGAAACAGATATTAGAATTATAAAAGACTTTTTATGGAAAAGAGAAGGAAGATATAACAATAAGGATCACACTGTTCTAAAAGCTTCAAATATGGAGAGTAGATTGGTAAGAGAACTATTTGATAGCTGTTATTCTCAACCAAGCAAGTATAGTGAACTTTTAATGTTAATCAAACCAAATAATGTTATTGAAGAGAAGTATCTTAAAAACGTAATTCATATTGATAAACTGCTGACTTCTCGTTTGAATAGTCTGAATGTAGAACAACAAGGGAATTTCATTATAAGCTTTTCAAATTTTATATTAAATAATGTTTTTTTTATAACTATAACGGTAGGTAAAGATAATCTCAGTCAGATGTTCGATATTTTTGAGTCAATCAATAGTAAAGGTATAGGTCTATCAGAGATTGATTTGATTAAGAGTTATATATTTCAAAATTTACAACTTTCAGACTATGACGAGTATCTTAATAAGTGGGGACAACTTATTGATGGAACTGATGACAGACTATTTGATTATTTAAGTGTTTTTATTCGAGCAAATATACGTTACTATGTTAATGCGATTAAATATCAGAGTTTTAAACTAATGAGTTCTAGAGAATTAAGTCGTTACTATAACACTAGTCAAGTTGATGTTGCTTTAAAGAAACTAATTGATGATTTGATTAAAAATATTGATCTATACAATAAGTTGATTACTAAAAATATATACTTAATTAACTCTGACGAATTCAGGTACTATACAAACTCATTAAGGTATTTTTCCTATGAACATCCCAAAGCACTATTATTTAGAACTTATTGTGAATATAATGAAGGAATAATTTCAAAAAAACAGGTAATATCAGTTGTTAGAAATTCATTTAATTTTATGTTTAGATTCTTAACGTTAAAAAATAGGGATAGTAAAGATATAATACCGATTTTTAAGGAAATAACTGAATCAACACATATACTTGATGAAAAGACATTTAACCACACTTCAATAATTGATTTATTTATTCTCAATGCGAATCGGAATGGATTTACAGATGATGCAGCATTCCAAAGAGAATTAGAAGAACACATAGGGTATTCAAATGAAAAAGAGAAAAATGAAACAAGAATCTTACTTTCTGCTTTCGAATTTTCTTTTGGTAGTAATCCCGATTATTCGAAAATGAACTTATTCTTAGAAAATACGAAAGCAATACAGATTGATCATATATTAGTAAGAAATCCAGATAAGAACGATTCAAATTTTCAGTATTGGAAAGAAAAGAAAGATAGTTTTGAAACTCTTCGTCTTAAACAGGATAGTGACTTTGAAGTTGATGGAATTTATGATGGCGTAGATTGGACTATTTTTGAAAATAAGGTGCTAGATAAAATTGGCAATTTGAGACTTTCATGGAAGAAGGAGAATCAAAGTAGAAGTAATACACTTTTAACTCTTGATAATTACGGGGAGTTAAAAACATATAAACAGATATCTAATAGAGGAAAAGATATAGCTAGTAAATTAGTTGAAATAAAAATATTTGATATAAAGTAAAAGGTTATCATTGATATTATTGATTAACTACTTTTCGGAAGTTGTTGGTTTTTAAGAAATTCTTTGTAAAAGAGATTCAATGTAAATGAAAACATCAATAGTCTTTCTAATGATACCAAATTGATGTAATTATTCCCATTTCTAGGGATCTTGAAATTTACTGCTTATTTAATAATAGGTGGTGATAAAAGTGAAATTAATATATGATGATCCATTCATGGAAATCCTAGATCGTTTAATGCAGTCAGGTCTTGATCATGACGAAGCCTGCATGTTACTTGCTTGTTTCTTACAAGAACGAAAAGAAATGGAAAACTATGTGCATAGTCTTCCAAACTAATTTGTATTCTGTCTTTCATAAATAGTCACTTCACGGTTCCTATCATGATGGGATTACTTTGCTTTTGTTCAATAGAAGTAGGTGCTGAATTCTCTGCAAGTTGATCAAGGAATGATGCTAGATGATACTGTTTATTTGGATATAGGTGTGAGTAGGTTCGAAGCGTTGTTTCGATTTTCTCATGACCGAGTCTGTCCTGTACTATGTTGGGTTGAATTCCTTGTTCAATAAGCAGCGACGCATGAGAGTGTCGTAAGTCATGAACTCTGATTCTTTTGACTCTTGCAATTTCGGAATACTTCGCAATCCCTCGTGAGAGTCGGTTCTTATTAGTCATAAAGACTTGTTCTTCTAAGTCAATGAAGTAATACCTCTCTACATGATCTTGAATCATTTGAGTCAGAAACTGTGGCATTGTCACAATTCGTTCTGACTTTTTTGTTTTAGGTTTCGTAAATATGTATTGACTGTTTTCATATTGTGCAGAAGCGACGACTTCAATATGACCTCTGTCAAAGTTTATATTTTTAAGTCGTACTGCAATGAGTTCACCAACACGAAGTCCTGTATAAAAAAGTACAGTGTACTGGAGTCTTGCTGATTCATCATCGACAACTGATATAAACTTATCAAATTCTTCCTTTGTCCAGAAGTTCATACTGTCCGGGTGTTTTGCACCAATTGCAATTGTCTTTTTCAATGGGTTGTTTTGGAGTTCATAATAGCGTTCTGCATGATTGAAGATTGCAACTAATTGATTGTTAATGGATCTTGAGTAAGTTTCCTTAAATTGATAGCCTAATATCTCATTTTGCCATTTCAATATATCCGGGACTTTAATTTTACTTATTTGCTTTGATCCAAGTAGTGGTTCAATGAATTTGGTATAGATAAATCGTTTATTGCGAATGGTTCCATAGCGTAGTTTATTATTGATATCACCTAAATAGACTTCATAGAACTCATTTAACGTCATTTCAAGTTCGACTTCGTTTGTTTTAATTGATTCGAGATAATCAGATTCCCATTCTTTCGCTTCACGTTTTGTTGCAAAGCCACGTTTTGCTCTCCGTTTAACTTTTCCATCAATATCGGTGTATCTTAATGTTACAACCCATTTACCTGTTTGCTTGTCTTTGTATGCTGACATGTTGAATTCCCTCCATTCCTATTAAATAGTAGTTTTCATAGAAAAACTTACGAGATGTCTTACCCTGAACGGTTCTATAACCTTTAAGTTGAAGATCGTTATTAAGATCATGAATAATTCGATAAGCACCTGCTCTACTAACTCCAAGAAGTTGTTGAATCTCACTCGCTTTTATAAGCATTTTCTGTTTACCTCCTAAATAAAACACCAGTCGATTATTCAACTGGTGGTAGTGTACTTGTCATAAGAAGTTCTGATAGTGATAGATTGAGTGCTCTTGCAATCTTTGCAAGGACATAAATCGTAATGTTACGATTACCTGTTTCCACATCATAAAGATATTGAACATGAAGTTGTGCTTGCCTTGCGAGTTCTGCACGTGGCAGTTCACGCTCTGCACGGAGTGTTGCGATATGATAACCAAGATTTGTTACCAAATCTTTTTCTTCACCAATCATTTCACGTGTTGCAAATCCCATTGTACTCACCTCCTGCACCAGTTGTTTTTGCAACACAACACTATCACATGTTTTTGAACATATCTATCAGAACCTGACTTAATAACACAAGAGAATGATTCAGCACAAAAAAAGTACTGAATCACTCATTCTGTTATCAAATCAAATATTAGAAAACGTTTGATTATTAAAAATTTGATTTTGATTAATTCGAATCTACGAGGGAATCATCTTCGTAGCATTATTAGGCGCAGTTTGATATCACTGCTTCACTGGAATTTCACCATCCCCAATCAAGGAAACACTTACTTAGCTTGCGACGGTCTTATCACGCTCGAACGTCCGTAAGTGGCGTATCATTATCACTATCACAGTCACCGCAAGATAGGGTATCAAATCTATTTCATCATCCAGTTTCATCGCTCTCTAGTTTTCTTAAGGTCATGGCGCACTGATGAAGTTTGCTTGTGTGATAGATAAAGTCACTAATAATGGTTATTCAATTTTCAAAGAACATCTCACTTATTGAAGTGAGAAGAGGAGGATTAAAATCAACCCCTCTATAGTGATAAGGAATCTCAGAGCGTTTCTACAACCAAAAACTTAAAAATTTATCAAATTTCTTAGTTTTTTAATGATTTTGTCATGTTTTTTACTAATACTCTGTTGTGAGAGACCGTTTTTAATTGCATAGTCGGTCTGCGTTAAATCTAAATAATAGAGCGCAATGAGTAAATCTTTCTCATCATCAGAAAGGGTGTTAATTGCTTTATAAAGTGCTTCATATCGTTCCATTTTAAGTGCCTCGTTTCTTGTAGGGTCTAAATCGTCTAATAGTTTTATTTCAAGAGTATTACTTTCGTATTCATCAAAAATATGGTCTAAGTAAACCCAGGTGTTGCGAATCTGTTTGGTAAGATAGCGCTCATGTTCAATGCTTTTCCAATACTCCTTATAAACTTCTTCGCTAACGTTGACTACTTGGTTTTTAATGTAGATCACATATGTATCATTCATATTGATTTTCCTCCTGTTTCTGTAATCTGTATTTGATTTGAAACAGGGTGGTGCTCTAGCATTACAAATAAAAAAAGCCCCCAATCTAAATAAACGTAACTATTATTTAGAGGGATGCAAAAAAGAACGCAGAAAGCGTTATCATTGGCTGATTACATTGTAGTATAAATTTGTAATGTTTTGAAAGTACATTAAGTTTAAGTAAATTTGAATATACGACAAAATTAACTACACTTAATGTGTAATGGAAAGTCACTAATTAAGTATGTGAGGTAAATAGATGGAGAAATATGGATATATTAGAGTATCAACAAAGGATCAAAATGAAGAAAGACAGATTGCATCTTTGGTTGATTTTGGAGTAAAAACAAAGAATTTGTACATAGATAAAGAAAGCGGAAAGAATTTCAATCGTACCCAATACAAAAAACTTCTTAAGAAAGCAAAAGAAGGAGATTTAATTGTGGTTAAGAGCATTGATCGTTTTGGACGTAATTATGCAGACATATTGGAACAATGGCGAGTATTGACTAAAGAAAGAAAAATTGATGTGCTAGTTTTAGATATGCCATTATTAGATACAAGGATAAAGGAAAGAGACTTAACGGGAATATTTATTTCTGATCTCGTATTACAAATCCTTTCATATGTATCTGAGGTTGAACGAAAAAATATTCGACAACGTCAAAAAGAAGGAATTGAACTGGCGAAGTTAAGGGGTGTAAAGTTTGGGCGTGAACCAAAAGAAATACCAGACGAATTTTATGATGTATATTTGGAATGGAAACAGGAAGTTATCTCTGCAAGAGCAGCAGGACGGAAATTGAATGTAAATCATTCTACGTTTTTAAAGTGGGCCAAAAATGAGCAACTAAGAGAAAATTAAAGGAACGATGGATTTATATTCCATCGTTCCTTTAATAGTTTCAAGAAAAAAACAAAAGCAAGCTACAAACATATAATATTGGAGATAAATGTAAACCTTGTGAGCCAATGAAAATCAAGGTTAATTGTATTCAAAAACACTACTTTCACCACTATTAATTATAATACCATAAATGAATATCAATGTTTACGTTTCTACCACAAGATAATTTTAGAGGGAGAAAAATGTATGAGTGTTGAAATAGATAATTTTTTTGAATTGCTAGTAAACAATGAATCGGCATTATCCGTCATAGGATTGGGATATGTTGGTTTACCGCTTGCTCAAGCTTTTTCAGAAAAAGGAATTGAAGTTATTGGTTATGATTCTAATTTAGAAAAGATTAATCAATATAAAAATGGGGAAGATTTAACGAACGAGGTAGGAAAAGAAAGGCTGTCTAAGAGTTCTGTTAATTTCACTTCGGAAATCGAAAAACTAAAACAAGCAAGTTTTCATATAATTGCAGTGCCTACTCCAATATATGATGATAATCTACCTGACTTTAGACCGCTTGAGAAAGCTTCTCAAGATGTTGGTACTATTCTAAAGAAAGGCGATTACGTTGTCTATGAATCAACAGTATATCCTGGCTTGACTCGAGAACTCTGCATACCGATATTAGAAAATATATCGGGACTAAAATGTCCTAATGATTTTAAGGTTGGGTATTCTCCTGAAAGGATAAATCCCGGTGATAAAAAAAATACGCTAGAAAAAATTATAAAGGTCGTATCTGGGGTTGACGATTATTCGTTGGAAGTCATTGCCAACGTATATGGTTTAATTATCGAGGCTGGAATTCACAAGGCGGAAAGTATAGAAGTTGCTGAAGCATCGAAAATCATAGAAAACGCTCAACGTGATGTCAATATAGCTTTTATGAATGAAGTATCTAGGGTATTTAATAAAATGAGTATACCGACAAATAGTGTGCTTGAAGCCGCAAGTACAAAATGGAATTTTTTAAATTTCAAGCCCGGTTTAGTTGGTGGACATTGTATTGGTGTTGATCCATACTATTTAATTTACAAAGCAAAAAAAGAGAAAATAAAGACACCACTCCTTGAATCTAGCAGAGACATAAATGATGCTATGGAAGATTATGTCGTAAGCGAAATGATCACTAAAATTTTCAAAAGCAAAAAGAATTTGGCTGAATTAAAAATCGGGGTTTTAGGGGTAACTTTTAAAGAAAACACTCCGGATTTGAGAAATTCAAAGGCTATCAATATCATCGAAAAAATTAAAGGTTTTGGTATAGAACCAATAATTTATGACCCTCATGCAGATAATAACGAATTAATTACATATCATGATTTTGATGTTGTAAATCTTGAGAGTTTTAGAGATTTGGATATATTAGCAGTGCTTGTAGCTCATAAAGAATTTGAGGCGTTTGATGAAGAGGTTATTATGAGTATGTTAAATAAAAATGCTATATTATTTGATTTGAAGTCAATTTTTATTCAGTTGAAGAGCAAAATAGATTATTGGAGTTTATAAATTTTGGCTATGAGAAAACGTAGAAAGATATCAGAGATACTGAAGATTATACTATCACTATTATTGTCATTGGCTATATTTATTTTGGCATATTTCATGAAGTATAATGGAGTGACTTATGTAATAACATTCGCTCTAGGAGTGACTATATTTAAACTGATTTTATCTATTATATATAAACCAGTTTATCAAAGAAAAAAAACTGTAAAAAAAACTGTTACCGCAATTATGCCAAATTTTAATGAAAAATTACCAAATGTTAAAAGAGGTTTCGAGACATTGCTTAATCAGGATTATAAAATCGATCAGTTTATATTTGTTGATGATGGTAGTGACAGTGATGAAGTTTATAACTATGTAAAAGAACTTAGCAAACAAGATAATAGAATACAAGCGTTTAGAATGAATGAAAATAGAGGAAAAAAAGAAGCTCAAATTTTTGCTTTTAAATATGTAAAATCTGACTACATACTTTTATTTGATACAGACTCATTACTAGATAAAGATTCATTAGGTAATCTAATGGCAGCCTTTGATAAAAGAGATACTGGAGCAGTAGTCGGAACAATTAAGGTTTCAAATGAAAACTCTAATTTTATCGTAAATATGCAAAAACTTTTATATACGTCTGCATTTCGATTTAGCAGGTCTGCACAAAGTCTAACTGGTTGCGTAAGTGTCTGTTCAGGAGCTTTTAGTGTTTTTAAGTTTAGAATCATAAAAAAGAACATTAGTAAGTTTTCAGGAAAAATTGTCGGAATGAAAATGTCGGCAGGAGATGATAGACTTTTAACTTCGATTGTACTTGAAGCAGGGTATAAAACTAGATATCAAAGCAATGCAATATGCTATACAGAAGTTCCTGATAATGTAACTAAGTTTTTAAAACAACAAATCAGATGGGCAAAATCTGGATACATTTTGGCTTTGTATTCTATAAAAATGATCTTTAAAAACCCTTTTATTCCATTTTGGCAATGGACTGAAGCATATATATGGATTTTTAATACAGTACTTGCGATTTATATTGGTGTTAATAGTTTTGTAGCCTACATAACGGGTATAGGAAATATTGATATTACGCAGATAATTGTTTATGATCAAGTTTCAATTGCTTTATTGTATTTCTTAGGAAACTATGGAATTTCAAATTTCTATATTGCTAAAGAAGATATTAAACTGTTTCTTGTAGGATTCATACATAAATTGTTTTACGCATTATTGTTAATCTATATCAGAATAAAAGCCATATTAACTATAAAGAAAAGTACATGGGGAACTAGATGATATCTATTTGATCGGGTGTACTTATTTTTTGATAAATAGTATTCTTTATATATACGTATGTATTGCGTATAAGTTATTTAAAATATTCTGTTAATAAGCTGCGACTTTGTGACAGATACCATGCGACAGCGCATACTTACACTCATCCCTTGGTGAAGAATTATTTTAAAATTTCATAGGTATTACTGGATCTTGCACCATTATTTCTGTATCTCGGAACCCTTAGAATAAACCCGTATTTCTCAAGTTCATTGATCACTCGATTTACAGTTCGTTCTGATATATTTAAGTTAGAAGCAATGGTTCTTACCGAATGGAAACATTGCTTTTTTCTTGCGCCATGACGGTCTAAATATAGATACACAAGCACTGCATTAGAACTAAGCTTTTCATTAAATATCGGAAGTCGATTACTCAACTTTCACAACTCCTTTCTTTTTACTGATTGTTAATGAATCATTACCTACAATCGCTTGAGTAATTTCTTCTTTGCTGACATATTCAATTGTCTGTTCAGGATTAATTGGGATATGGTAAGGTGATTCAAATGTAATTCCCCATTTTTCATAAAGTTTGAGTTTCATCTTCATGGGATTACTTCCAGTCTTCATCACAATGAAGTTGCCTTTGGGCATTGATTTAAGCTCATCTGATGTCATGAGTGGTCGTTCTATCATCTGTAAACTCTGTGATGATTCACCTTTTCCCTTATTTACTGTTCCACTCAAAATTGTTTGAGTTCCAAGATTTTTTGATAATGTTTCTGCAGTTTCAGAGTTTGGTGCAAAACCACCAAATATTGAGAGCTGACAGTTATCCACAATGATTTCTGCACCGAGCTTATCGTAGTTCTTTTCAAGCTGAGCGAGTGATTGAATAATGGCTACGATGGAGAGTCTTCTTGAACGTGATGCACTAAACATCATTTCAATGGATTCAATTTTAGGAATTGTTCCAATTTCATCTAAATAAAACATTATTCTGTTTTTAAGTTGACCACCCATTTCATCAGCAACGATAAGTATCTCGCGGTAGAGTTGTTGGATGATGAGTGAAATAATAAAGTGCTTCGTGGAATCTTCTTCGGGTAAAACTAGGAAGATTGCAGACTTCTTATTACAGAATGTTTCTGCATCGATATCGGTATCAAAACATAATACTTGTTCTAGCTCTGAATCAATGAAAGTATTAAGTCGTGCAAGTGCTGTTGATAGTATTGATTGCATGGCTTGATCTGATGTATTAAGTGCAGCACCTGCAAACCACCGTGCTTTGTGATTTGAAGGAAGTTTCTCTAAGAGAACCTTAAACTCTGTTGATTTCATTCCTGCAGGAGCCATTAAGTCCTGAATGAGTTTAAAGACAGATACAATGTGTCGTTTATGCTTTTCACCATATTCTGCAAGAATGAGGATGGTTGCGGTAAGCAGTCCTTCTGCAGAGTCATAGAAGAATTGGTTTTGTCCAAAGTTCATATCGAATCCACCTGAATAGATAATCGTTTTCGCAATAATCTTGGCATACTTTTCAGCTTTTGCTTTGATGGTAAGATTACTTGCTTCGTTAAGATAAATATCCATATATCTATTAACGAGATGAAGCATATTAAAATGATGACTTTGAAGTGGATTTCTTAAATCGATTACTGATATATTGTATCCATAGTATTTCTCAGCAATTGGAGCAACGTTACGAAACACATCACCCTTAGTATCGGTAACCATAAATGACATACCACTTGCACACGCATATTCAAGATTTGGATAGAGAAAGAATGCAGTCTTACCAACTCCTGCAGATCCAATCATTAATGCATGAACATCATTATCATCCAGAAGTGCATAGGTTTTTCCTCGAATTATTTTGTAGCCAATGATAATGCCCTGTTTTGAGGGTAAACGAGCGCCTGTACGCCATGATTGAGGTGAATAGTGTATAAGTGATAGTGTTGCCTTGATTTCGTTGTCACTGGCGAAACGTGCCGTTCCATGTTGTCCATCACCCACGCGTTTATTCTTGATTGAGTTCAAGTTATAACCTCGATTGGATAATACTGAAATAAGGATTAATCCAATTCCTAGTATTGCCGGTATTGCAATCGATTGTGTTTCTAGATTCATAGTATATCCAACTCATCATAGGATAAGTTTTCAAGTTCTTGTTCTGCATCGACAGGTTCTACATATTCTTGGATGATAGAGAGTGCTTCGGTATAACTGGAAGATTCAAAGATACGCTCTGCCATTTCTTTGGCTTCTTCATGAAGACCATCACGTTTCAGAGCTTTAGAGGCAATACCCATAAGATTAAAGATATTACCATCTGCATTAATAATGGGTGCTTTAGGTTTGTTTTGATTCATTGTTTAAAGGTTCCTTTCGTTTTGCTTATTGAGCAATAAAAAAACATGAGTAACCATGCAACGTTTTGCAAGGCTCATGAGTGATTGAATGAGTTGATGTTTATCATCAACAGTATGATTGATTTTAGTAAGATAGATTGTCTTAAGAATATCCAGTTCTTTAGTAAATCCAGTCATTAATGGATCGGTTTCTACAAACATCATAAAGGGTTGTGTATCATCGATAAAATTCACCATTTCTTTGATGGAGTATTTTTTCTCAAGATGACGGTATTGTTGTCGCACAAGTAAGAGCGCATATCCAGCGCATTCAATTAAAGCAGACGTTGCTTTTTCACTATGTTTTAGATTATTAGAATGAAGTCCATAATAAACCAATGAGAAACAATTCATTAAATCCTTAAATTTTTTATCCTTTGAGTCTTCAAAATCTTGAATGATTATTTTTTTGACTTCATTGAGTACTTGAATAAAGGCTTCTTTGATACCTTCAAGTGCAGGTAGACCATGAAGTGCTTTTAAATCTTCGTTAAAGTCTTTGTATCGTGATGTCTGTACTTCTACATAAACAGATGGATATCTCATCATCTCAGTTAGTATTGAGGATGTTGCATCTTGCCCAGGAGCATCGTTATCCAAGCACAGTACGACGTTTTGAATGTATGGATGATCAGTAAGAAACTTATGAAGAGAAGATGTTGATAACCCGCACAATGCAAGATAAGAATGTTCCGTCCAGTTTTCGTTGTGCAAGGTTATGTAAGATAATAAATCAATGGGTGACTCAAAGACATATAAGGAATCGCTTGTTCCAACTAAGTTGAAGGGATACTTACTATCTGAACCCGGTGCATTACCTTTATAATCATTATCTGCAAGATGCGTACTGTGTCTATGAAGATGATTAACTCGATTTTGGGTATCATATCCAATAAAAACACAATTGCTATATTTTCTTTCTTGATACAACAAATCATGATTAATAAGATAATCGATGCATTCTTGATCTATAAAACGAATATGTTTAAGGTAGACCTCTACTGCTTGATTGTTGTGATTTTTAGGTGGTCTGTAAAGTGATTCTATTGGATAATTGATTTCTTCATTCTTAAGATTAAAGTGTTGGGTAATTGTATGAATTGCTTCTGGTTCAGTTTGGTTGAAGAAAGTCATCAAGAAATCAACAGGAAATCCTTTTTCTTTAGTTGAATGTCGATACCAGTAGTTGTTTAAAAATGAGATAGAAGGATGACGTATCCAGCGCTTTGATTTCCCGACTTTCTTAAGAGGCTCGTTCATTTTTTCGAGTAATTCAATCATGTTTACAGTATTGGCAGTTCTTTTAGTTATCATTGGTGTTTGTCCTTTCTGTTTCGCAATATATCACCTCTTATATTGCTTAGTTTTTATGTGTATCATTTTCATGTTGACCCAGTGCTATCTTTTGTTTTCGCATTTTAAGAATCAGTTTATGATCGACTTGATATTTATGAGCACGTTGGATCATTGATGACTCGAAGAGTTTGCTGACTTGATATAAAGGCTTGATACTGGATGAAACAGGAAACACAATCTCTTTATCTTCATGTCTATAGGGTTCAACATCTATATTCGATGCTTCATGCTTGTTGTATTTTATGGTTTCTGTATCTGAGTCTTCTTTATTGTAGTTTTGAGGTGGTGTTTGAACGGTGTTATCGTTTTTGACAATGACTGATGGTTTAGTAGTTTCAACATGAGGGTCGTGCGTAAGAATGATTTCTTTTGCAAGTTGAATCACCATGTTTTTGATTGGTTTGAATTCATGCAAATCGGATAGATTTCGTATTTCTTCTTTTTTACTCGAATACGTGTTCAAGACTTCTTGTCGTTGTTGATACCATAGGTCGAAGAGTTTTTGAATATTTGGATCATTGGAAACTTCATTAACAATCTCATCAACAATCTGTTTGATTGGTTTTGGTAAATAGCCATATTGATGTTTTCCTTTAATGATTTCTAATTCTCTAGAAAGAAGATTAAGTTTATCTTCAATTCTTGGATTCATTTTAAAGTGTCGATTGATGTTTTGAATCTGCTCTTGAATGTACTCCTTGCTCGCTAGTTTTAAATCTTCACGTGCTTGAGTTTGTTTCTGATAGATATGAAGTAAATCATCTTTAAAGATTTCTCGAGCAAACGAAGAACGTATTGCATCCATTGAGACTTGATTGAGATAACCTTGTTTACCATCTTTTGCATACATCACTAAAATGAATGTGGGGATGATGGGATTCATTGTGGAACGCGCCATACCATTTGAAGTTGTCGGGATCGATTTTGAGATGTTTCGCAAGATCGTTTTGCTTTGAACGAACTAGCGACTTCCAATGTTTTAAATCATCATAGCCAAGACGTGATGTATCCTCTCTTTTTAACGATATGATGGCAGTCCAAATGTTTGATGGATGATTTTGAACTTCAGTTTTAACATGTTCAAGTATGAGAGGTTCATCGTGAATACTAAAAAGACCATGAGTTCCTTCTTTAACAACTCGTGGTCTTTGTGCTATGTATTGAACGTATTCATGAATTTTGGATAGTTCTTCAAGTGATGATTCTTCAATGTATGTAATAAGTTCAGAGGCAGAACCAATTGTTTGGTATTCTTGATGTTTGATATAAAGTTCTGATTCTATCGTTTTAGGAAATTTAGCAATTAGTTTTTCAATAAGTTGTACTTGTTTTTTAGTCACGGGTTTATGAGCAAAGGTATGGATATTTTTAATGACACCATCACGTTTCGCAATGTATTCAACAAACCCAGATCTATTTCTTTTGTTGGGCTTCATGTAACCAAATTTTGCGATAAGTCTAGCCATCTCTATCCTCCTCACTATTTTGATATTTAACAATATCTTCAAAATTAATTGAGCCAACAGATGCTTTAACATCTTGAATGCATTTGATGCGTAGTTTTTTGAGTATATCTTCGTTCAATTCAAAGTTTGCAGCGATAATATTCATCATCATGCTCATTTCTACTGATTGTTTGAAAAGAAGTTTTGATAAACGATCTTCAGTAATCTGTATTGAGTTTTGAAGTACAGACTCAATTGATTCTGAGATAAAGAGATTGTTGTGTTTAGTGTTGAGATAACTAACATAGAACTTTATAGCTTCTTCAATAAAGTCATTTCGAGATTTTGTGTTTGCGAGTACTAAGTTATCATCACAGAGTTGTATAATTTCTGGAAACATCATTGTTCCTGTTTTGATTCTCGATTTCATGAAGGTGTCCTTTCTTGTTTGCCTAATATTAGAGTAGTGAATAGTAATTTCATATAAATCTTATAGATTGAAAAAAAAGCAATGTTGTATGTTATAATATTAATAAGAAACTCAAACGGATTAAGCTTATAATTAAAAGAAAATGTAGCTAATTTCCGCATTCATTTATTCACTGAAAGAGGTGTTAATTTGTTAAAATATATTATTGATAAAACATCAGCCTATATAGAAAAAATGCCTAAGTCAGAACGTAAAAAATACGGTCAGTTTTTTACTAGTAAAGAGACTGCTATTTTCATGAGTTCTTTGTTTGATATACCAAATAAGGAGAATATTAGAGTACTTGATACAGGAGCAGGAGCAGGTATTTTAACTGCGACCATTGTAGATAGGATTAATAGAATGGAAGGTGTACGAAAAGTAGATATAGTTTGCATCGAAAACGACCCTAATATTTTGGAGTTGCTAAATGATAATTTACAGTATTTAAGGAAAGTTTCGAAATACACTATTAATTACACTATTTTAAACAAAAACTTCATTGTTGATTTTTCTCAAGACTTTAATAGTGGAATTAATTCTATGGAACAGTTTGATTTGATTATTGGGAATCCACCATATAAAAAATTAAATAAATTAGATCCTGAAGCACAAGCAATGTCGTCTATCGTGTATGGATCACCTAATTTATATTTTCTTTTCATGGCTATGAGTATACATAACTTAAAGAGAGATGGAGAATTAGTATATATAATTCCTAGATCATGGACGTCAGGAGCATATTTTAAAAAATTTAGAGAATATTTATTTAATAATATATCATTCGAACATTTTCATTTATTTGTGAGTAGGAATAAAGTTTTCAGTCATGAGAAAGTACTGCAAGAGACAATGATTGTAAAAGTTAGGAAGAGTAAAACAAGTAATCGTAATATTACCATCACATCCTCTCTCTCAAATGATGATTTTCACAACATTGAGAGAATAGAAGCAGAGTATGATTTGATAGCTTCATCAAGGGATAATTACATATATCTGATAACTAATGCTCAAGAGTTATCAGTGTTGAAAAAAGTGAACGGATGGAAGACCACGTTACCTGACCTAGGTTTGAAAATGAAAACTGGAATAACAGTTGATTTTAGAAACAGAGACTGTATAACTGATGAAAAGAATTCTGAGGTTGTTCCCTTAATCTATTCAAGACACATAAGTAATGGTGAAATTGAGTTTCCGAAATATGTTGGTGGTGAATACTTAATACCAAAAAGAAATGGATTAATTCAAAAAAACAAGAATTACTTGATGGTGAAAAGGTTTACTTCCAAAGAAGAGAAACGAAGACTTCAATGTGCTATATATTTAGCAAAGGACTTTCCAGAATATGACTATATAAGTACGCAGAATAAAGTAAACTTTATTGACAGTGTTATTGAAATGTCAGAATGTGTCGTTTATGGATTATACGTCTTATTCAATTCCACGTTGTATGATGTGTACTATAGAGTGTTAAATGGTTCTACTCAGGTAAATTCTACAGAGATGAATAATATACCAGTACCTGATATAGATGTTATTAAAAAATTGGGAAATGCATTGTCAAGGAGTAAAGATTTATCAGAAGAAAATTGTAATAAAATACTGGAGGTTTATGGTGGATAAAATAATAGAAGCAAAAAGAATCTTAAATGAACTTAAAATGCCTAAGGCGCAGCAATCAGATGTTTGTGCATATACTCTATTATGTCTTGCAGGTGTGACTAATGAGACATTATGGAGTGAAGCAACCAATGAATGGGTGAGAATTCATGATATAATTGCATTCACACGAGAGTCATACAATGTTTCATATGCTGAAAATTCAAGAGAAACAATTCGTAAACAGGCTTTACATCATTTTCGAAATGCAGCGATAATAGAAGACAATGGGAAGGCAACAAACAGTCCTAACTATCGATACAGACTTACCTCTGAATCATTAGATTTAGTCAAGTCTTATGGTACAGTGTCTTGGACGAGTAATTTAAATGCTTTTTTAGAAGTACACACCTCCCTGATAGATTTATATCAATCAAAGAAGAAAATGAAGTTGCTACCTTTGAAAATTAATAATTTTGATTATACCCTGTCTACTGGTAAACACAACTTGTTACAGAAAGAGATAATCGAGAATTTTGCTCCTAGATTTGCACCAGACTCAATCTGCTTGTATTTAGGAGATACCACTTTCAAATCACTTGTAAAAGATGAAGAAAAACTGATTCAATTAGGCTTTGAAATTACTCAACATGATAAGATGCCTGACGTTGTCTTGTTTAGAGAAGATATGAACTGGATTTATTTTGTAGAGGCAGTGACATCAGTAGGACCAATCAGTCCTAAGAGAAT
Organism: Erysipelothrix anatis; assembly: GCF_009828745.1. GTDB lineage: Bacteria > Bacillota_I > Bacilli_A > Erysipelotrichales > Erysipelotrichaceae > Erysipelothrix > Erysipelothrix anatis. The sequence continues at coordinate 47,831 of NZ_WTSX01000009.1, read as the reverse complement.
TTTGGAAATCGAAGAAATGACAAAAAATGTGACTTCTGGAATAGTTTATGTAACATCCTTTTTGGATTTTAAAACATATAAGAGATTTGCAGATCAACTCGCATGGGAAACAGAAGTGTGGATTGCCGAGTTACCAGAACATATGATTCATCTAAATGGTGACAAGTTTTTCGGACCTCGTTAGAATGGGGTAGAGATAGGAGATATAATATGGGAATAAAAATTGCTCATTTAAGCGACTTTCATTTTAGTGAAAATAACCTGACAAGTCATTTTAATAAATTGTCTTCCTTAACAACAAGCTTAAAGAACGTGGGTGACATAGAGGACAAACTACTAATTATTGTTTCTGGAGATATAGCATATTCTGGAAAAAGTACAGAGTACACTTATGCAAGTAATTTCTTTCAACAATTACGTATCAGTTTAAAGAGTAATTTCAAAAGTGTCGAGCTTTATTTTGTTCCAGGTAATCATGACTGTGATTTCTCAACATCAGATTATCTTAACGAACGCAGTAAAAGAATAAGGAATTTAGTAGATAAGAAAATACCTACTACTGATAACGAAGTAAAGTTTGTTGGTAAAGTGCTTGAAAATTATTCTTTCTTCGAAAGAAAAAATTCTCCATATGTTAAGAACATCAGTTTACTCCAAAATAGAAAAATTGTGATGAATAAGAGAATTCAAATTAATCTTTTTCTGCTTAATACTGCATGGATGTCTTCATTACATGAGAATAAGAACATCATAATGCCAACTAAATATTTTAGTTTTGATGCATATAATGGTGAAGGCATTATAGATGTATACAACCTATTCGTGTATCATCATCCGAGATCGTGGTTTACTTCTAATGATGACCACTCACTAAGAGAAATGATTGAAACCAAGAATGGAATTATATTGACTGGACACGAGCACACTGATGATGCTCATATAAAGAGAAAAAAAGAGAATGATTTATTATATAGTGTTGGAGGAACCTTTGAAGGAGACTCTTCTACTTTTAAAGTAATCAGTATTGATGATGACAAAAGCATTACAGAAGAAACATATTTGTGGAGTGTAGAATATAACTGTTTCATTATTGAAACTCAAAAGCATGCAGGGTTAGATTTGACTGAAAAAAACATACCAAGACCAAATGAGGAACATATATCTTTCTTAGAGGATTTAGGCATGCTAATAACTCACCCAAGAAAGAAGGCACCAGTTTTATCAGATTTATTTGTTAATCCATATTTAACAATGAGTCTTAACAAAGGTAATAATCATGAATTAAGAATCAAGGACGAGGACGCAATTAAAACATTAATTGAAGAAGAAAAATGTGTAATTGATGGAGATTACGGGTCAGGAAAGACTTCGCTTGCAAAGCGATTGATTTCTGAATTGATTAATCTTGATAAGTATGTTGTAGTCTATGTTGATATTTCAAAGAATATTGGTGCTTTTAATTCTCCTGCAAGATTAGATAATTATTTCGATATTTTACTTAAGGATCAATATGGTAAAGATATGACAAAGAGGTTTCACTCTCTTTCCAAAGAATGTAGAGTGGTTGTTATCGATAATTATAATCATTTATTTGAGAGAGAAAGTAATGTAGAATTATTACACAGTTTTGTGAAAGATAAATTCGGAAAGACATTTATTTTTTCTAATAGTAAAGCAGGAATTTCAGGATATCTAAAAGTCGATAAGTTTCTTATTAACTTCAATCGATACAACATTGAAATCTTTGGGCCAAAGTTACAAATGAAAATTATAGAAAATTGGAATAAACTTGAAAACATTGAAGATAGTGATGAAGATCTCAAACGAAAAAATAGAGAAGATGCATCCGTTGTTAAGACTCTTTTGTTGGGAAATAACTTGCCACAAACTCCAGATGCAATTTTGACAATTCTAAGTACAAGTCAAACTAATAAAACGGATAAGACAACCTTGTATGGTCACCTATTAACTAACATTATTTCTAATGCAATGGAAAAATCTGAAATAGATGGAGATAGCCAAGAAGAAACTTTTAGAATACTAAGTACGTTTGCATTTCGTCTTTATAGTGCTGAATCAAGAATGTTGGATTTCTCAGAACTCAAAGATGTAATTACTGAAGATAACCAAGAATATGGTTTAGTCAATAGCGCTGAAAGGTTGTTGAGGCAACTTACTCAGTCAAACATCCTACAGATGGAAAATATCAACACGAATGGCAGTAAAATTTCAGAAATTCAGTGCAAGGTATCGTTTAGATATAGTTATTTATATTCGTACTTTGTAGCAAGATATTTTTCTAAGAATTTGTCAGATACTGAAGTTCTAATTGAAATTGATAAGTTGTTGGATGACATAAACTTAGAAGACTACTCGAGAATTATAATAAATATTTGGTATTTTTCAAATGATATTGTCTTATTGGAGAAACTTGATCAGAAGATTGCAAAAACAATGGCGAGTTACGAAGTATTTGATTATAAGAACCCACCCAAGATTATTAGAGATTTGGGTAACCATAAGAAGGATATATTAATCAACTTAAAAGGCATTGACGAAAATGTTGAGATAAATCAATCAGACTTATTAGAAAGAGAAGAAGTAGCTGCTCATAACAAGTCAAATGATATTCAATCCTATAATGAAAATGATAAGAAGGCCATTGAGCAGAAAGAGATAATTGAGTTAAATACTGTTCTAAATCTCATGTCTACAATAGGTCAAATTATAAAGTGTTATGGAGGTTCTATTAAAGTCGAGCAAAAGGAGTACTTAATTCAGAAATGTTATGAGTTAGGGATGAGGTCTCTTTCTTTCATATTCGAAATGCTAAACAAGCAAGATGACTTTATTGAGTATGTTAGAGATTTATTTGCATCTGATACTTCACTAAGCCACGAAGATGCATACGAGGAAGCAGTAAAATATGTTTCTTTCTTGCTTCAGTACTCTGCCTTTGCCAATGTATATCGTATTAGTGATGCTCTTTCAAGTGTCAAGATTGCTCCTACACTAAAGAAGTATCTTTCTTCAAATTATTCATATGGAATGCGTTTGGTTGATGTAGCAATTAGTTACTTATTCTTAAATAATGAGAAAACCTCAACTGTGGAATCTTTAATCAATGAAGCACAAGATGATTTCTTAACTCAGAGTGTTCTCAGGATTATAATTTGGAGATATTACTACTATAATACAGCAAAATCTAAGCCTGAAAAAGATAAATTACTTTCAAAATTGAACATAAAGAATGAGAGTCGATTAGTTATAACTAGTAATCAATAGATTTCGCCGAGCGTTGCACGGCGATGTGAAGAGTCGCGGTGTACTACCGTGGCTTTAACCTGCTTCGGATTATTATTTGGTCTGGAATCGCGACAATAGGCGAAATCTCTTCAAATTTACATACTTCGCAAACAGGCTCATAAATTGATGAATTATACTCGAGTTGGGTACTAGTTCCAATTCGATGAGAAACAGCCCACAGCTCGCCAACAAACCGGCACAGAATTCGAATAACATCTTATATTGTATTGGCGATAGTGCTTAGACACGAAATATGCTTTAATTGAGGTGAAATTAGTAGTTAAATGAGCGGTACCACACAAATTTTAAGTGGTACCGCTTTTTCGTGCTATTATTTCTGTGGTTTTTGAGTGTTAGATTTGTTGAATTTTGGAATAGAAGTTGATGCTTTCTTCTGTTCATTGTTTAGTTTTGACTCCAAATAGTAACGTACTTCACTCGGTACAATCTCTTCATAATGTTTTTGGATTGTATCATTCAAAACTGATTTTAAGTCTTTTCTTGATTCTGAACTGTAGAGATTGATTGCATTCAATCGTTCATCATCAATTTCAAGTACAAATTTTACTTTCTTCATTATGACCTCCTAATAGTGTATTTCGTAATGTAAGTCCTCATGAACTTCAGATTGATCAATCATTTCTAAGTCATTAAATTGATTAGTATATTGATTGATATCTTCACGAGAAAGAGAAGTGAAGTGTTCACCACCATCATTTCCCACAACAATAAAACGACCAACAATCACATCTTGACCCAATCGTCTATTAGCTGGTAAGTTCATCATCTTGCCGTTTTCGTTACAGAGAAGTTCCGCTGAATGACTGAGTGATACAAGTTCTAAATTACCGCCAACCATTGCTTGTAATGATTCAAGATTATTATCGAGTATTGCAACATAGGGTGTAGTTTGCGGTTCAATTACGAGTACTTTGATTTTAGAAAAGCTGTCTTCATAGTTATTTGTTGTGTAAGTATGAGTATCTAGCAAATCATGAACGTTGTTTACAAAGCCTTGATATCGTGGGTAATTGTAACCCCCAGATTCAATTAAAATTCCATCAGGTTCTTCATCACAATAGACGAGGATACTATGGTTTTGTCGGTACTCGTCTTGAGTCATTTCATCAAGATGATCAACAATGTAATCGCGGTCTGTAGTTGGATTATCTAATAGATCATGGTAATCACTGTAAGATACTTTAATTGCAGACTTGATAATGTTCTTGATTGGATCAAGTTTTTCCTTAAGGACTAAGGGAGTATTAATTTCAAGATTCACAAATTTCTTTTCATAAGTTTTGGATGGTGATTGGATAACTTGAAATTCATCTTCACCATAAATAAGACCGAGAGATTGTCCGTTATCCCAAGAGACATGGATGGTTCCCATATCATCCACAAAGTTAATCGTACCTTGAGTTCCAGAAGTTACGGATTGTGGATCGTTCATTTCTATACATTCGATACGCATGCCTTTTGGGTAGCGTTCCTTCAGTTGTTTTGTATTCATAATCAATTCCTTTCATTGTGGTCATTCAGACATTATTGTAGCTTTATTTTGAGTTTAGTTTCAGAAATCATATCAATTTCGTCAGGATCATAAAGTGTTAGAACCCTTTGATCCAATAAGTCATCGATATCACTTAGTAGATGACTTTGGGGTGATGAAAGCTCGAGAAGTAAATCAAAACTATCGGATTGTAGTTCTGTAATTCTGTCTTCAAAGTTAGATGCTGCGGTATCAAATTCAATCTCACCTTCAACATAATCGGCGATCCATTCTATTGCTTCTTTAAAAAGAAGTTGTGCTTTTCTATAGGGCATAATCAGTTCCTTTCATTATTTTAAGTGGAGTCTTGGGTTAACATATTGGCGGTTCACAATGACTTCAAAGTGAAGGTGAGCACCGGTACTGTATCCCGTTGAACCAACTTCACCAATTTGTTGTCCTTGTTTGAGAACCTGATTTTCAGTGACATGAATCCGAGACATGTGAGCATAGACCGTGAATACTCCTTCGCCATGATCAATCACACAAAAGAATCCAAGTCCTTCATCGCTGTATCTGACGATCACAACTTTGCCATCACCTACAGCTAAAAGTGGAGTTCCTTGCGGTCTTCCAAAATCAATACCTGTATGATAATTGCTTGTTGTTGATCCATCTGGTAAGGTAATCGGTTCACGAGGACCAAATTCTGAAGTAACATACTGTTTCCAATCGTCCGCTAATGGACTCCTAAAGTCACCACCAATATATGGGGTCTTTTCGGAAATGATATAAGCATCTTCTAGAAGCGTTGCCATTGGAACATAATCATCCAGTCCTTTATTTATACCCGTCAACGCAACGCGGTATATCTCATAGATTGTTTCAGTTTTTGATTCAAGGTTAATCTTAAGATAAGAAGATGCATTACGAATTACAGTATTTGTTGATGGTATAGCTTTGTGTACTGGAGGTGATTTATCACTTGGTTCATCTGTTATGTAGAAACAATGTAAGTATTCGGAGATATTTAGTGATGATAAGAATTGATTGTTGTCAGAATCGATGGTTGCTCCAAAAAGAATACTCTTGATTAAAGTTGGATCTAATCGTCCTTCAGATATTTCAAGAGTTGCTAGTTCATCATCAATTTTTTGAAATGTCACTTTGTAGTTCTCAATAAATATTCGATACTCATCAGGTACAGAGGGGGAGATTTCATGATTCATAAATATTACATCAATGAGATGGTTGTTATGCTTTGAAGCGCCATCAGCACCACTGATTAGAAATATCATGATTAAGAGTATTGGTGATATAGCAATAATTGTGATTGATTTAAGAAGATTTCGTCCTTTCTTACTTTGAACCAAAGACAACAGTACTTTAGCTATCTTCGCTCCCATTATCGACCACCCGCTGAACCAAACAATCTTTCTTTATATTCTGGTGCGTGAACTTTTAAAATAAATCGTTCATTTCCACATCGATATAAACATACACCACGTTGAGGATATCGAATGAGTTCATATTCAGATTCTTCAAGTTGCAAAGTATCCATATAAAACTTCTTATCAACACTTCCGGCATTAAATAGGAATTGATGTGTTGGAATTGAGAATAGGGGTTTAGTATATTCTTTAATCTTAGGAAGATTAAAGTCTTCAAGGTTTTGAGAAGCAATAATGATGGAACTCTCTTTTTTACGAACTCGTTTCATGAAATTGCGGATATATTCCACAGCGGTCAGATTCGTTAAGAATAAATAGAATTCATCCAATGCACCAACAGTAGAACCTTTCGTAAGAAGCTCATTTGACATGTAAGATAAGACATTAAATAAGAGCGCATTTTTGAGATTTTGATTTGAATTAAGAAGCCCTTTAACACCGAATGTAACTAGTGAACCATGTGTGATATTTGTATGACCATTAAAGTACTGAGATTCAGAACCCTTACAGATGGAAAATAGTGCAAGACAGATCTCACGTAGGCTTTCTTCTGAATAAAGATGTTTTTGGTTGTTATCGTAGTTTTTAAACTCAGTATCAATTAGATCATAGAGGTCAGAGAGAATTGGATAATCTGTTGATTTAAATCGTGATAAATCTGATTCATCAGTAATCTTAAATGAGTCATATAGTTTTTTTATCATGATCTCAATGGTATCAATATGTGCTTCCGATAAATCTTTGTAGCTTTTGAAGAAGTCTTTGAGAAATGAAATGTGCTGTGAAAGTTTGTTGGACTTCTTAAAAGCAGCAGGGACACTTTCATCGTATTGTTCTTCAAGGAGCACTTCATCTGACCAAAGCTTGGGTTCTAAAACATTGATAATATGCTGACCATTGGTTAAGTCAATATAGTCTCCTTGTAAGTTATGGGTAAGTTCTGCATATTCACTTTCAGGATCCAGCACAATAACACGCATTCCTGATTCTAGAAGATTACAGATAATGAGTTTCAGTAAATAAGATTTACCTTGACCCGAATTGCCTAAGATGATGGTATTGGCGTTGGTTTTATCTTCGGAACGTTTATTGAAATCTACAATGATATTCGATCCATATTTATCGCGACCGAGGTAAAATCCATTTTCATCTGTCTTACCTGAGTAATTAAAAGGGAAGAAATTTGCGACTGATGATGCGGGTAGGACTCGTTCAAATTCTTCTTTGAATTGATTACTACCTGATGGAGCAACAGATAAAAATCCTTCCTTTTGTCTTAGTAACAATTTATCAACATTCATTTTTGAACGAACCAGTTCAGTGAGTACATCAGTTTGAAGTACTTTTAAAGATTCTAAATCTGATGCAATCATTTCAATGAATACTGCGCAATGAACCAGTGGTTCTCGGGAACGATGCATATTCGCAATCAATACCGTTAAATCTTGGATATCTGCTTGTGCTTCAATTGTATCTTGAACCTGTGTGGAAGAAGTACTTTTCATCTTATTCTTATTGGAAGCATTAGTAATAATCTTCTTTTCTTCGAGCGGTGTTACGAGTCGAGAATAGATCTTCAGAGTAATGTTTTCTTTTTCGCCTAAGTAGCGAAGGAGTGCTTGTTCTTCAGTTGATGTGGGATAGTCTCTTAATGCCCAAACTGAACGATACGTATTACCACAAATGAAATGGTCTGTATAAAACTTAATAATTGAAGGAGATACCATATCAAGAAATGTTTGGGTACGATTTTCATCGGTATTTATTTCTTTCTTTTTAAGAAGAGATTTGAAATTAAAAAAATTCATAAGTTTTGCCACCTTTCACCGTCAATATCTTCAAACTTGTCCGTGGTAACATTCTGTTCATAATAAACTGCCAACATTGTTTTAAGTTCACTATTAGATAAACGACTGATTGAAAAACCAAATTGTTTGAATGCTTTCTCCAAACGATTCAAGGAGTGATCTGAATCGTTTATTTGAGACTGACGAATACATATTAAAAAAGACCGAGCGGTTGCGGTCTTGACTTGAATTTCATCAATATACTGAAGATCGCGTTCAAGTAACTTTCTAACTTGAGGATTTGTTTCTTCAGCAATGCGCCATTTTATATGACTTTTATTAAAACGGAAATTCTCACGACTATTGAGGCAGAGTATCTCGACAATTTCGGTTGTTTTTATGAGATTCATTAGTGCAAATATTTTTGCTTCAATATTTTCATCAGACAACACCGATAAGTTATAGGGGGCAATTGCATAATAGGTGAGTTGGTGATTGTTGTAGCCTAGAATACTGGATTCTTGGAGTGACTTCAAATTGAGAAGTCGACGGGTAGAACTAGAATGTCTCTTCATTGCATCACCTGTTCGTAACAATAATCAGTTTCATCAAAGTTTATTTCTTGAGGCTCAACGTCACCAAGCTGTAGAGGAATCAGTAAGGGTAAAAGTTCATTTTCCAGATATTCTTGATTAGGACATTGATCCACATACCCTCCAACGACTGAAGTAAGAATCAATTTATCTGCAGTATCAGTTATAGTGCAATTGTGGAAACAGTTTTGCATAATGAAATTTGCGATATTCTCAGGCGTATCTTCAAAGTAATGTTTTTTGTCATACATATCATCTGAGTCGAAGATATATCCAATGACTTTGTTTTTAATGTTTTCCATGGTTTTCCATCCTTTCTATTTTCCATGTATAGGATTGAGGTTGAGATATAAAAAAACGACATGAGTAAGTGATAAAATCAAGAATGCTCATGTCGTCAAATCTTAAGGTGAGTAATGCGTAGACTGAAGTACCCACTAAGAAGTGAATGATATTTAGTTGTGTGTAGATAAATACTGAGATTAAAGTCAAAACTCCAATAATTACAATATCTCTCATATACCAGAGCCAGAGCATTGGCTTTGATTTCAGATTGTTTGGGTATAGGTACATATAGCTTCCTCTCTAGAATGTAAGATAATAATTAAAGATATTGAATTATAGTATACTAATCGTGACATTTGTTAGTACCTCCATTTTTTGTTAGGCTTAATGCTTGGTTGATTTAATAAATCGATTATATCTTTTTCGTATTTATTCTCACCAAGTATAGGATCTATAGAATATATTGATGGGTCAAGCCAGTCCGCTTTCTTTTTAGCAAAGTCAATCCAGGCAGAATTTTGCTCGTTTTCTTCTATGCTCGAAATCATTCTACGTAGACGCTCAGCTTCATCAAAGTAGTGACTCATACGTAATAATTCGGAAGTCAAATTGAGTTCATGGTTATATCTATGATTTACCAATTCGCTAATATTTTCATTTATGTCGTTAATCATTTGATTTTTTGTTAGTTCTTTTTTTCTCGTGTTTTCTTCAAAGCCAAACTTAAGGATTTCGAGAATGATTTCCGGAATGTAAGATTCAAGTGTTCGGTTTTTGGAGTCTTTGTATATTGATTTGTTACCAAAATCAAAACTAAGGGTTAAATTCCCATTAAAGATATAGTCATATTTTCTAATTTGAGGTACACGCCACAAAGTATACCCTCTAGCAATATCTTTCGCATAGTTTTCAAGAGCTTGTTTGTCTTTAGTAGTAAGAACGTGATTAACTTTTCGTTGTCCCTCATAAAATGAGTACCAAATATTCTGTTCGAGTACACTAGCAGTAAGATCATCGTTTAATGAACAATTAAATTTTTCAAGAATATATTCTAATTTCGAAATAAACAGAAAAACTCGATCAATAGTTTGTGAAGAAAGTAAACGTACATTAATCACTGGTCGCTCTTTTTTCCAAGAGTATTTTAAAGTTTGAACGATATTATGTACGGCTGCTTGCTGTTCTAACTTATCATATGATTTCTTACTTGCCAGTATTTCATTTCTAAGATCTTTAAAATTTTTAGACAACTTAATTTCTTTTGAATCTTCAAAGTGTTTCATGAGATCATCATAGAATTCTCTTTTTGATTCAGATGACACTAGCCAAACCATCTTATCGGTAAAATATGCAATTGGATTTTCAAAATTCGAATTCGTGTTCCATATAATTCGGTCTTCTGAAGAGATTGAATCATCAACAAAAAATTCTATAATATCATTTCCATTGTAATCGCTTGATAATTTTACAATTGGTGAGTCTTTGCCATATAAGAGTTTTGCTCAATGGCCAGAAGATGGACGAGGAACGTTTAGTAGATTACAAACTTTACGCATATCAGCTAGTGAAATATTATACTCTTGAGCTACAAGTCCTATACGTTTTTCCCAAATTTCTTCATATAGCTTTAATCTTGATATTTTGATTTTTTTCATTTCAATCCCTACTTTCTAACTTGAATATATCAAACAAGAGTCCTTTATACAATTTCAATCATTGTATTCTATCGGCTTATTAGTTCAAATATAGAATGTTGAAACATTATATATCAGCTTTTACTAGTAACTGTTTTAACAATATTCAAAGCACTTTGAGTTGCATAGATGGTTCCCATCATATTACCACGTGTTGACGTATCAAGACCAAATTGATCCGCTATACGTGGTATTTCATTTGCTGACATCATCAGTCCTACTCCAAGTAATAAGTTGTCCTTAAAAACCATTAATCCTGCAACCAAGAATACGGACTGTAAGAAGGTAGTTAGACACAATGCAACGATTTGCTTACACCAACCAATGAAGCCATCAGTAAAACCACGAGGTACGGATAGCATGTATAAACTTCCTACAGCTATCTGAGTAAGGAGTATACCACCACGTTTTAGATTACTAAAGAAAACTTTAATGACAGCATAACCTAAAGCAATGAGTAGGAATACTGAAAAGATGGCTGATACAGATAGGGTACCAACAAATCCTATTGATGAGGTTGCGAGTTCACCAATGGTTCCTGTACTATTTGATAATCCTGCAATGCTAACGGATAAGGATGTCTGCATTGATATCGCAAACTTGAAGAGTTCAATTGGTAGGGTGGTAATCAGTGATGTCGCAATAAATCCTTTAAGAATATTCAAAAGGGTATTACCAACATTACCTTGACCATTCTGATAGGCAATGGCAGTTTCAAAGACGGCAAGAATCAGTCCAACTGTAAACATTGCCCAAGCAAGATAGTTAAAGAAGATAACAATTGCTTGAACCCAAACAAAGTCAAAGAGTTCAGCTCCCATGTTGTTAATCATGCCGAAGAACTCACCGAGAAATGAAACAATCTGTGCATGGATCCAATCGGTGATCTGATCAAAGATCTTCTCGGCGATAAAATCCCAAATAAACATTACAGTAACCGCCAGATATAGGTTGGAGCAGTAAGAGTGAAGACAAGACAAACAAAGAGAATTGCAGGGGCAGTCCACTCAAACCGATCGTTATTTCGTTTGTAATCGAAGTATGAGCTTCCCAGTTTCACAAAGAAGAAGATGGCAAGAATAATACTGAGTGCAGGAAAGATGACATTATTAACGACCTGTCGAATCTGACTCTCTGCATTATTCCACGTTTCTTCAATAACTCCTGATACATTTCCTTGTGCATAGGTTGGATGTACAAATATCAGAAGTAAAAGAGTGATGAAGAGTAGGGATAGAATCCACTTCATCACTTTAGGATTTGTTAACTTTTTAATCATTGGTTTGGTTCCTTTCTAGTGTGTTTAAGATTGTTTTCGCAACCTTGAGCTGTCTTGATTGTGGTAAAGAGTTTAAGGCATTTTGAATGATACTTTCGATGTCTTGGGGTGATTGTGCATCATGATCAACAATGCCAACTTTTCTTAAAGTAATACCTTTGGTATCAGCAATAATTTTAATTACATCACCCGGTTGTAACGATGCAATGTCACGGTATTCTTTTGGAATTACAACACGTCCTTTATCATCTAAGACTTTAAAGACAGAAATATCAGTTTTCATAAGGTTCCTCCCAGAGTGTTTGTTGATATGGATGTTGATTTTGATTTAAGTTAATGTCATAGTTTGCAATAAGTAGTTCAGGGAAGGTACTACCAGCTTCATAGCGTTGTCGTAAGTTGTTTAATCTGCTGACAGGAACAATCATAAAGTCTTGATATAAATCTCGAATATATTCACAGTCGTTGTAGGATAATAAAAACAATCCTTTACACTGTTTTAAACAATCACGCAGTCGCTTATGATCTTCTTTGGAAAAGTCTGCATCATAAATCTTTTCAGTTTCAAAATAAGGAGGATCACAATAGAAGAAGGTAGTATCCGAATCATGAGTTTGAATCAAATCTTCAAAATCTCGATTTTCAATCACAACACGCCTTAAACGATGACTGGCTCTCATGATGGTTCGATTTAAATTCTGTAAAGTTAAAACCCGACTACCATAAGATTTTCCACGTGAACCATAACTCCAAATAATGGCTTTATAGAAAAGAACAGCACGTTTCACATCATGCTGTTCTGCCTTGGTGGTTAATAGATTTTTGATTTCTTCATAACGTGGTGGATCAAAGACTTTCTTCGCAATCTTCAGCTCATCTTTTAAAAACAAAGTATCTTCAAGTTGTCCACTGAGAATTTCAAGAATGATTTTATATTCATCACGAGAGTTAAGAGGAAGATATCCCATCGTATCGATAAAAGCAAGCGGACGATCTCGAACAACTTGAAATAGATTAACGAGATCCTTTTGATAATCGTTGTAGACTTCTTGGCGAGAAATTGGTTTTCCAAAAAGTACTGAAGCACCGCCACCAAAAGGTTCGACATATTTATTGATGATGGAAGGAAGTCGTGGCATGATTTCATGAAGCAGTGCGCCTTTACCACCAATCCATGGTAAGTAGGATTTCATAGTTTTTGTTCCTTTATTGCAAGATGTTCAAAGAAGTGACTGAATTCATCAGGAACTTCAAGAAATCCATTTTCTGTTTTAATGATCGTATTGTTGTCTATCATAGCCTTACCTACAGCATCGTAGTCTAAGAAATCATCAATCCACTCTTGATACTCATCCCAATTATTCCTTGCGAACTCCTTGAGTTTGATTGAGGCATATTGTGCTTGGGTATTAATCTCAGTTTCCACAAGTTTAAAATCATTAAGTGACGCCAGAATCATTTGTAATTGACTCAGGTCATCAACTTGAATGTGATCTAAAACTGTATTAAAACATTGAATCTCTTTATAATGGAGTCTACTAATGTCTGAGATAAAGGCATTGCTCGATAGGATATTAGATTCTATAAGGACGGATTCGATATGATTAAATAGTTCCCCATCAAGATTCACGTTTTCAAAAGATAACGTTAAATCATCAGTGGACTCCACATCCAGTCGTAAACATGATTCTTCAATTTCAGTGTCATCAAGACAAAGTGACAGTCTGATAAATGATTGATTCGTTGGGTTGGTAACAGTAACTTGAACTGATGATTCTTCTAGCCATCGTGAGTAGTATAGATGTTCGTTCTTGGAAATCGATGGGATTTTATCATTAAGAACAAAGAGCCATCCGTAATTGGTTTGATGATGTTCAAGATGTTGTTTAGCCCAATCACCGTCATCAAACCATTCAGGTTCATTATCTGTTCCAATAATCCCATCCGGAACCCCATTAGGATAATGTTGTATAAAAAGTTCTCGTGCAAGATTATCTGAAACGGTATAATCGTCGAAGTTATTGATGAGACCAAAGTAATGAAGGTGCTGAATATGCTGTGTTAGTTCATTCAAAGTGAGTGATGAGTTTAAAGATGCAATCGCATTTATCTTTTTTTGCTCAAAGTCAGTTAAACTTTCATATAAGCGTATAAATGCATTTAACTCATATGCATTAAGTGTTTGATGATTCTGAGCGCTAAGCCATGGTGTGAGTTTCTCTTCAAGTAACTCAATGGTTCGATTCGGGAAGAATTCTTTGAGCTGTGTTAGTTTGAGGGGGAAGTCATACGATCCGATATCGCCATTGTTCATTCTAAATCTGATGAGTGCCATAGTTTTGTTCCTCCTGACTAGTTTTTAAAAACGTTTGAATAACATCTTCTGATAATTCAGCATACTGTTCTTGAGTAATGATCATACGTTGAAGTTCAATAAAATCTTCGAGATGATCCAACATTAGCCAACCCGACTCATCCAAAGGAAGAGGAACTCTAGTTACTAGTGTTCCCCAATGATTGACATGAATTGTTGGTTTAATGGCAGAAGGTTCAAAACCGTCATCGCTTGATTGAATATCGTACTTATATAGACTCACATTTAATTGATCTTGTTTAATTCTTCCATAAGTAAAAGCGACTAGATGACCTTTACAGATGGCAAGTTTTAAGTTGTGATCTTTCATAGTGAACCTCCACTTAAAACGTTCGGTGAATTTAAGAGACCATTGATTTTCAACCTTATGAGAATTAGTGCGAAAATGCATAACCCAAGAACTGTGAAGAGGGTTTTAAATTTAATCGTCCAGTGTTTCATGATTTGATTCCTTTTTCTTCATAATGTTGGATATGATAAGTAAAAACGAACCGATTCCTAGCAAGCCATAAAGTAGCAGTGGATTTGGTGATGAAACTCCAGTATTTGGAAGCTCAGGAACTTTCTCATTCTTAATGACAAGCTTAATCTCATGGTTTATTTCATTTCCAATAAGTTCAAGTTGGACCTCAGTATTATCAAGACGATAACCTTTGGGTGATTGGGTTTCTTTTAAGTTATAAGAACCTATAGGCATTAAAAAACGAGCCAATCCTTGCTCGTTTGTTGTTCTTTGGGTAAGCGGTTGATTATTTTCATCAAATAATGTGAACTCTGCACCCTCTAATGATTGATTGTTCATATTATCTACTTTATGAACGATCACTTCAACTAATGAAAAGGTTTGATTCTTATCATTGATATCTTTGTGTTCTGCAACGAGTTCATCACCGAGATAAATTTCTTCAAAGACTACGTAATCACCTTTAGATAGATTTGACAAATCAAGTTCAAACATCATTTCAAGCGTTCCTGATTTTGACTTAGGTGTAAAGTCTAATTCAGAAGATATTTCTTTGTTATCTACTAAAAGAGGGAGTCCTGTCTGTTTATCCATTACCCAACCTTTGACATGATATGTTTGATCAATTGACAATTGTTTATAGGATACAACATCTGTCAACGATAGATGATTAGGATTTGAAGGGTCTAGTTTCTTGAGGCTAAGTTGTGTTCCTATTGAAGGGATATTAACAGTTTGATCTTGGTCAGTGATATCAGAATGAGTGGCAACTCGACGTGTTCCACGATACAAATCTTCAAAGACGACCAGTTCTTTACCAAGAAGGGTTGAACCATCGAAGATAAAAGTAATGTCGATGAAACCATCTGGTCTTTCAGGAATAAAGGATACTTCATTTTTTGCAACAATATTTTGAGTGTCTATTGTAAGTAGTGTTCCTTTCAGTGTGTACTCTTTGCCAACAATCAAATTCTTATATGTGACCCTATCAATGACTGTCATTGATTCTGAGACTTGGGATTCTTTATTTCCTGATTCATAAAAGGCTTGTGTTTTAATTTCAGGTTCTAGCTCGTTTAACACAACAATGCTTTGAAGTTCATTGGTTTCTTGAACAGTAAATTCTAAAGGTTTAGCTAGTAGGTAACCAGATGGTGCAAAAACTTCCTTTATAATGTAGCTTTCTCCAATCTCAAGACCCTTGAAGAGTATTGGTTCATCACCTGAAATCCATTCTTGAATGAGTTTTCCTGACATTTTGTGGATAAGTTGCAGAGTTGCACCAGAAGCAGGTTGTCCTGTATTTTCAGAAAGTTTGATGACTTCAATTTGAGTGGGGTGGTTACTAATCGTTTGAGTTGTGGTATATCCAATCACTGGTAAATCGACATACTCTGTGTTTTGGTCAACTACAAACTCAATAGGCCCAGATTTCAGATAACCTTTAGGTGCTTGTACTTCAACAAGTTTATAAGTTCCTGCTTTGAGGAATCCACGTGTTAATGCCATACCATTTGAATCTGTTACAAGTTGTGTTTGTGACACCACTTGATTGGCATCATCTAAGTAATCAAACGAAACGACATTGTTATTTGTGTCGTGAATTTCAAAGATTGCACCTGATAATGGAGTACTTGTTTCAATATCTGTTTTTAAAATTTGAAGTTTGATTTCGATAGATTTGTTGGGAATGTATTTAACAAGAGTAACACCATCTTCTAGAATTGAAATTGGGTAGATTGTTTTATCAATCCAGAATTCAAACGGTGTTGATTTTTCTTGGATAAAATATTGACCATAACGTAAGTCATTAGTGAAAGCAAAACCATTTTCATCGGTTGTAATTTCCTCCACGAGATTGTCATGAATATCTTTAACTGTGAACACTGCCCCTTGAATCGGTGTTTGTTGATCCTGTTCAACTTTCACAATCTGAATTTTACCTTTGATGACTTGATCCTGGACACCAAGATTCTCAATAACTATTTTTGTGTTTTGATCTTGATAGTTAAGGTTTACAGTATAGACATTTTCGTTAACCAAATATCCTACTGGAGCTTTGGTTTCCTTAATATAATAAGTACCAAGAGGAAGGGTTCGCGATTCAGCAAGACCATTCACATCGGTCTTTAGTATTTCAATAATCTTCGTTAATGCCTTATCATTGTAAACTGTGTATTCAGCATTTTGAAGAAGATCACCAGTTTCACTGTCCTTCTTCTCAAGAACAATTCTTCCTTTAGCTACTTCGTTGGTTACACTTACTTCTGTTCGTTGACCCGCTTTAATTTCGACCGTTCGAACTGTGTTATCAATAATGAGAGGTTCAGGAACAGCTACTTCTTTGTAATAGTAAGTGCCAGTGTCAAGTTCGATGTTATCGATGAATCCGTTTGAACCTGTCGTATAACGAGACGCATTTCGCATGTCTTCATGAAATGATAATTCAAATGTTGTGTTTGGGACTGGAGCATTTGTTTCGGCATTCACTTTACCAATTTGTAGCGTTCCCTTATGTTCCACTTCCACATTTACGTAAAATGGAATTGGATCAGGATTTCCACCAGTAATAACATCCTGCATTGTCGGGTGGGAGTAAAGAAGTGGGGAAGATGAAGCATCGTTTGTAATGTTTCCATACTTCTTAAATTCAATTCTAGATTTCTCTGGTGATGAAGAATTTGCGGTTAGTGTCACTTTGTTTCCTGAAATGGAAACATCAAGTCCGCCGTTATTTGAAACACTTGATTGTGATATTGCTTCGTTGATGTCTGTCAATGTGATTGATTCGCCTGTTTTAAGTTTAACCGAAGTGTTATGAAAACTGGCGCGATCATTATGAGTGTTTACCTTGTTCCAAATCGTTTGTTTTTCAGATTGGTAGTCAAAGCCTTCAAATCCCCATGATTCATTTATATCAAGATCGTTTCGGATAGATGCAATGTATTCCCATAAGACATTTTGTGTTACCACATAGTCCTTGCCAGTTTTGGCTGTGTTGTCGTATCCATGGTAGATAATCCGGGAGAAGGTTTCGCGCTCATCGTGGCTGAAATCAGAAACGGTATAGCCGTTTCCATTACCTCGTTCTATTTCAGGTTCGATGCAAAAAGCAACAACTCCATTAACATAGATGATATTTGAGTTGTGACCAGATTTTCGTTGGACTGCCCAACCACGGCTATTTACTGCTTCATAGTATCCGGTAGATATGACTCCAGATGGTTGTGTTGTTATGTCAATGCTGTCAGCCAAAACTGGAGTAACTTGTAGTAAGGCTGGAATGATGAGCATAAGTGTCATCAGAAGTGCAGTAAGTTTTTTATTTATTTTTTTCATATTGTTTCCTTTCATGGTTTAGTGATATTAAAAAGAAGCCCAGCAATTTGGACTTCCGCGAATTGGAATATTCAATTAAACTCCTTTCCTTTATATAAACTTGTAAAAGCAAAAAGATTAATACTATATATTCAGATTGATATTATTTTGATTAGTAATCGTTTGTAATTCATTTTCAATAAATTACTAAAGAGAAAGATTGTCGTGTGAGGATAGAGTCCGTATAATTGTGTAAAAGTGAAAGAGCCATAGAGGCTTCTGTTATTATGTTAGTAACCAAACAAACATAAGGAGACCTCTATGACTCAAATCAATTTTACTTTAGACACAAATCAAATTCAAGAACTTATCGAGAACAGTGGTGCTAATGATCTCGCAAAACAGGTGCTGACAGTTCTGTTTAATCAACTTATGGAGAAACAACGTGATGAATATATCCAAGTTGATCCATATTCACGAGATGATAATCGTAAGTCATCAAGAAATGGATACTATGAAAGAGAGTTTACCACTCGTATTGGAACATTGAATCTTATTGTACCTCGTACTCGTGACGGTGAATTCTCTCCTACGCTTTTTGATAGATATCAAAGAAACGAAAAGGCCCTTCTCGCTTCAATTTTGGAAATGTATGTACAAGGTGTATCGACTCGCAAAGTATCCAAGGTTGTCGAGGAACTGTGCGGGTTGAATGTATCCAAATCGTTCATCAGTTCACTTACAAGTGAACTTGATGGTGTTGTAGAAACCTTTCTATCACGACCACTTACACAAAAATATCCGTTCATACTAAGTGATGTACTCTTTATAAAGGTCAGAGAGAATCATCGTGTTGTATCTAAGGCGTTCCACATTATACTGGGAATTAATGACTTAGGAGAACGTGAACTACTTACGTTCTCAATCCAAGACAATGAATCTTATGACAGTTGGAAGTCATTGTATTCAGAACTTACTGAACGTGGCTTACAAGGACTTAAATTAGTTATCTCTGATTCACATAGTAGAGAAGTGAAAGCGATCAAAGAAAGCTTTCCAGGTGTTTCATGGCAGCGATGTCAGGTACACTTCATGAGAAATGTATTTGACAAGTTACCTCGCAAAAACACTGAAGAAGTTAGAGGTGAGTTGAAAGTATTGTTAAAGACAACGAACATAGAAATTGCTCGAAGATTGAAGAACGAAATCGTAGATAAGTATATCGGTAAATATTCAAAGATGACTGAGTGTTTGGATGAGGGATTCGAAGATGGTTTTCAATACTGTACTATCGAAGAAATAAATTACTCACGCTTACGAAATACAAATATGCTAGAGCGTGTAAATTCAGAGATACGTCGACGAGAGAAAGTCGTTCGAATATTCCCAAATAAACAATCAGCGCTTAGACTCATTGGAGCAGTACTCATTGATATTCACGAAGAATGGGAATCAAGTTCAAGACAGTATATTCAGTTTACAGAACAAACTAAAAAGTGGATTGATTAGATCCACTAACTAACATACTCACTTTTACACAGGATTATGGACTTGACTAAATAACCTCACATTTAAGTTCATTATAAGTTTAACGACTGAAATGTGACATTGCAAGAATTTAGTATACAACTTTTTTAACTGATAAAAAAACATGAGTCTAAAGAAACTCATGTTGTAAGTTAGCGTATAAACTGATCGTGTTGATTGAATGCTTTCCGATATGCTAAGGTTACGGAAATGAATGATGAGATACTGGTGGTTGCTACAAGCATGAATGTAACCATAATTTGATATTGGATTGCCAATGAAGGAACTGTACCTGCAAACATTAATCCTGACATCATACCCGGTAAAGAAACAATTCCAATCGTCTTCGCTGAATCGAGCGTTGGTTGCATACCAAGACGTATCGTTTCGTTAATAATCGATTTACTAGCTTGTTTTGGAGTAGCTCCTAAAGCAAGTTTTTCTTGTATTTGTTGTCTTTGATCTCTGAAGAAGTTATTAAGATTTCGATAAGTTAAGCCTAGTGCTGTCATGGCATTACCAGCAATCATACCAGAAATAGGAACAACTTGAGATGGTGTAAATGCAACGGAACCAGAAGCAATGAGTACACCTAAACTTAGGGTTAACGCGCTAAATATCGCAATCAGGGATATTTTGAATCCGTCTTCCATTCCCTGACTTCGTTTGTATGCGTTCCAAGATGCATTAAATCCAATAACTAAAACAAGGGCGATAGTAACAATACCACTATTTAGTCCAAAAAGGTAGGTTAGAACATAACCGACGATAATTAATTGAATTACTGCTCTTGTAATGCTATAAATTATTTCTTTGACAGTACCTATCTTTTCTTTATATGAGATGAAGATTCCGACGCAAACAAGCAGAAAAGTCATAACAAGAGTTTGAGGACTTACATTAAGATTCATAGTTTACCACACTCCCATTTTCTATGATGATTTTATGTGTTGCATTTTCAATTTCATCCACTTGATGCGTAACTGAAATAATGGTTAATTTTTCTTCACTATAGAGTTTATTGATAAATTTCCACACCTCTTGTTTGCTCTCTGTATCGAGAGCACTTGTGATTTCATCTAATAGTAATACTTTTGGCATGAAGATGACATTACGAATCAATGCAACTCTTTGTTTTTCTCCACCAGAAATATCGTTGATTCCTTTGTCGATGAATCCTGATAGCCCGACGGTATCCAACAGCTGTTGCGCTCTACCCTCGTCAAAATCAAGCCCACGAATTTCATAGGGAAATTTTAAATTATCCCTTACTGTCTCTCCAAAAAGAACGGGTGTTTGGAAACAATAGGATACTTCTTGTCTATATTCTTGTGGTGAATATGAGGTTTGATTCTTTTCGTGATAAATAATATCTCCAGAAGTAGGGGATATTAAAGATCCAATCACTTTTAGAAGTGTACTTTTTCCACTTCCTGATGGTCCACTTACGACAGTGAATGAACCATCCGGTATTTCAATATTGATATTTTTAAGGATATGTTGTTCCTTAACAGTGTAATTAACGTCTTTAATTTCAAAACAATTCATGGTCTCACTCCTTCATAAAAAAACACTGACGAATCAGTGTTTAGTGTTCGTTTGGATCATCAATAGCATCTTGATGGGTTTTGTGAACAGTTCCTTTCAAATGGTCAGGACCTGCATAAATAGTGTAAAGTTTTAAAGGTTTTGTACCGGTGTTGGTAACATTGTGCCAAGTATCTGCAGGAACAAAGATAGCAAAGTCTTCCTTCACAACTTCACTGAAGTTTAAATTATCCTCAGTAGGTCCCATTTCGCATAAGCCTTCACCTTGTTCAATTCTTAGAAATTGATCAATACCTTCATGAATTTCAAGACCAATATCATCACCAGGTTGAATCGTCATTACGGTTACTTGTAGTTGACTTCCTGTCCAAATCGTTGTTCTAAAGTTTTCGTTTTCTAATGTCATTCCTTCGATATCTTCAACAACGGGTTTCTTTCCTCTGTCTTCAAAATTGTACATCTGAAATTCCTCCTCTTTATACATACAATGATAATCACTATCACAATCGAAATCAAGACTAATGACTAAATACTTTATTTATAATAAGAATTGATAGAGTCCGTATAATTGTGTAAAAGTGAAAGAGCCATAGAGGCTTCTGTTATTATGTTAGTAACCAAACAAACATAAGGAGACCTCTATGACTCAAATCAATTTTACTTTAGACACAAATCAAATTCAAGAACTTATCGAGAACAGTGGTGCTAATGATCTCGCAAAACAGGTGCTGACAGTTCTGTTTAATCAACTTATGGAGAAACAACGTGATGAATATATCCAAGTTGATCCATATTCACGAGATGATAATCGTAAGTCATCAAGAAATGGATACTATGAAAGAGAGTTTACCACTCGTATTGGAACATTGAATCTTATTGTACCTCGTACTCGTGACGGTGAATTCTCTCCTACGCTTTTTGATAGATATCAAAGAAACGAAAAGGCCCTTCTCGCTTCAATTTTGGAAATGTATGTACAAGGTGTATCGACTCGCAAAGTATCCAAGGTTGTCGAGGAACTGTGCGGGTTGAATGTATCCAAATCGTTCATCAGTTCACTTACAAGTGAACTTGATGGTGTTGTAGAAACCTTTCTATCACGACCACTTACACAAAAATATCCGTTCATACTAAGTGATGTACTCTTTATAAAGGTCAGAGAGAATCATCGTGTTGTATCTAAGGCGTTCCACATTATACTGGGAATTAATGACTTAGGAGAACGTGAACTACTTACGTTCTCAATCCAAGACAATGAATCTTATGACAGTTGGAAGTCATTGTATTCAGAACTTACTGAACGTGGCTTACAAGGACTTAAATTAGTTATCTCTGATTCACATAGTAGAGAAGTGAAAGCGATCAAAGAAAGCTTTCCAGGTGTTTCATGGCAGCGATGTCAGGTACACTTCATGAGAAATGTATTTGACAAGTTACCTCGCAAAAACACTGAAGAAGTTAGAGGTGAGTTGAAAGTATTGTTAAAGACAACGAACATAGAAATTGCTCGAAGATTGAAGAACGAAATCGTAGATAAGTATATCGGTAAATATTCAAAGATGACTGAGTGTTTGGATGAGGGATTCGAAGATGGTTTTCAATACTGTACTATCGAAGAAATAAATTACTCACGCTTACGAAATACAAATATGCTAGAGCGTGTAAATTCAGAGATACGTCGACGAGAGAAAGTCGTTCGAATATTCCCAAATAAACAATCAGCGCTTAGACTCATTGGAGCAGTACTCATTGATATTTACGAAGAATGGGAATCAAGTTCAAGACAGTATACTCAGTTTACAGAACAAACTAAAAAGTGGATTGATTAGATCCACTAACTAACATAATCACTTTTACACAGGATTATGGACTTGACTCGTGTGAGTTATGAGAAGTATAAAACAATCTATATAAAGTAACTATGATAGTTTATAATAATAATTAGTAGATCCTAATTTCACATGATCTTTCGAACAATTTGGTGTTGAGAATAAATAAAGATGGAAAGAACTATAAAGATAATCAATAAATATTATATAATCTACAGATTTTAAGAAGAGAGGGATAAGAAAAATGAGCTTGTTAAACCTATTAGAAGTTAGTGATAATGCAAATATTATAACCAGAATTAATCAAGAAGATATAACTATAAAATTGCTTTTAGCTTATAAAAATGAGATTAGAACAGATTTCGAGAGAATCCAGAATTATCTCTTTTATCAAAGTTATGTTAAGCATGAGAATGATTCATTGTTTGCAAGCGGATCTGAGTTGAAACGATTTGATAGTATAAATGAATTGCTTTTTAACATAAGTGACCTGTCAATAAGAGACTGCAATACTCTTATCAATAAGTATTTTAAAGATTTAATTACTGAGCATTTGATTTACAAGAATGAGATTATCGCAATTGCACCTAATAATGGTATCGACAAGACAGTTAAGGAATATCTTTTTGATGTATGTTATCATGATTTACTAATTCCAAAAAATTTTAAGCTATACGCTACCTACCTTAAGAAAAATCCATCTACTTTAAGAAGATGGTTGAGCAAGATAATTGAAAGCAAAGTGTATTATACTGATTCATCTATAATAAAAAACATTGATATCTTAAAGTCTTCAGAATTCAATGAAATAATTCTATGGTTTAATACGGCTATTACTAATAGTTTTTCACAGTTAGTTTCATCTGATTTATGCGGTACAGAAGACGATCAGGTGTTTTATCTGTACGAACGTTTTTATCACAATTGGCTTAAATATCTCAAAGACACAAAATCAGCGGAGGTTTATAAATTCGAAGCATTAGAAATAGTTACCATGCAAAAGTTCGGGCAGGTTATTACAAAATATGGACAAACATATAATAATACAGTTGATATGTCAGAAATAATGGATCTATTTAAAAAAGAGATATCGAAGCATGGAGTAATTCTCTTCGAATATACACACAGGGTGGATGATAAAAAAAGCGTATTTGAATCGCTTGAAGAAGCTGAAGGTTCGGTATTTGATTCTATATTTCAAAACGAGAATAAGTCTTTTTTTACAAATAGTAGAGTGACTCATCTTAATTATATGATGGCATATCTTTCGAGTTTTATGCAACATATTATTTATAACGAGTCAGAATTGCTAGTCAAGGCATTGAAATCTTATGCTGAAGTAATTGACAGTTACTATTGTATAAGTGAGACTTACAAATTGGAAAAGGATTTTGAAAGTTTAACTGATATATTAAAAAACGTATCAAAAAGCGACAAGGATTCAGAGTTGACGTGTATACTATCTATTGCAAATTATTACGGGCCCACAATGTATATGTGTAGCTTGATTGAAAAAATACTTAGGAACTTTTACAAATATCAGAGGAGAAACATCGACTTTACAAATAATAAAAGTGTTACACTTAATTATTTATTATCCGAGAAAAACTCAGAGATTGTAGACCTACTTGGCATAGCCCAATTAAGAGTTGCTAAATACTATCTTTTATCTGATGAAAATGACGAAGGATGGAATATAAGAAATGATTTGGCACACTTAAACTATGAACATGATGAGCAAACATTCTTTAGAAAGTTTTTAACAACAGCTGTATTATTGTTTTCTGTAATTTCTTCTGTGGTATTAAGTAGCCTCAAGAATTAATTTTGTTTAGTGAGAATATCAAACAAAGAGGTTTTGAATAATTAATTCTCAAGAAAAATATAAAGGACGTTATTAAGTTATTCAGTTTTAACTGGATTTACCCTATAAAAGTTGACACAAAAATGTATAGTAAGGGACTATCAACACATCAAATTTATGTCAATTTTATATTAGTGTAACGAGTTTCCTTAACTATGATAATTGTTAGTGAAAAAAGTGAGTGAGGTACAAAAATGATTAATATAGAGTTAGTTATGCTTGAATTAGGAAAGAGATTTACTTTATTTCATTCTGAAGATGATTTTAAATTTCAGCTCGCTTGGATAATTAAAGAAATGTATCCAATGGTTATTGTTAATTTAGAGAGAAAACTACGACCAGATTCCTCAGACAGAACTGATTTGGTTGTATCAGATACAAATTTGCAAATTCCAATTGAGTTAAAGTATAAAACAACAAAGCTTGATGCGGTAATTAATGCTGAACGATTTATTCTTAAATATCAAGGAGCTCGAGACTACGCAAGATATGACTTTTTGAGAGATATTAGCAGAATTGAATCATTAGTCAGATCCATAGACAGTATTATAGAGGGCTATGCTATTATTATTACAATGGATCAATCTATTTTAAAAGAAGCTCAGCTTAACACCAATGCTGCTTCATTTCCAATTCACCAAGGAAATACAATTCATGGTAATTATTCTTTTGCAGAAAAAGCTAAAGAAAAAAATTTAGCAAGATCTAGAACGCTAAGTATAAAAGGAAAATACCAAATGAAATGGTATGAGTATAGTCGCATTGAAGTCAGTAATCGAATTGAATCTTTATA
This sequence comes from Erysipelothrix anatis, assembly GCF_009828745.1. GTDB lineage: Bacteria > Bacillota_I > Bacilli_A > Erysipelotrichales > Erysipelotrichaceae > Erysipelothrix > Erysipelothrix anatis. The sequence goes on along the minus strand of NZ_WTSX01000009.1, from coordinate 22,228 downwards.
TTGCTTAATTGTTAAAGTGTCTAAAGATTCTCTAATTAGTTAACTGTTAAGATGTTTAGCGATTGGATGTAAAAAATGATAACATTTAGTTTTTGTTGACTAAAAAATAGCTTTAGTGGACTGAGTTAAATATTTTGTTACGTGTATAAAAATTGAAGTATCTTAGAGAATGATAATTTAGAGAGTGAGATGATATTAGATGATTAAATTGAATGACTTGCTACAACTCAATAGTGACGAGTTAAAAAAGACGAAAATTAAAATGAATCAGTGGAATGGTCAAGATAATCCAATGGATCTTTATCAGAATGATCCAGATTTAATAAATCAACAATGGTTATTTTGGAGGAAAAAGAAACGGTATTTTAAAGTTGGAGAAATAGCTATTTGTTTACTAAAACTATCATATGACACGTGGTTATTAACAACCATAAAAACTGTTGATACCGATCTAAATATTGTAAATGGAATAAATTACTTAGGAACAGAAATCGAGCATTATACTAAGTTTTTTGGTAGGACCATTATTAAATATAGAAAAACAAACCAATCTCAGGTCTATTATGCTGACTCAATAATTGAGGACTGCGAGGTTCTAGAAGTACTACCGACGATTTTTGACGATGATGGTTTTCCAGGATATGAAAAGGTGCGGTTATCTTTCAAACAATTAGAAATGATTATCAATCGACGGAAGAATGATTGGATTTCATCACTAGAGAATCAGAAAGCAGTTTACTTAATCACTGATACAAAAACCGGTAGATTATATGTAGGATCAGCCTATGGTGATAATGGTATGTTACTAAATCGTTGGGAGTCATATATTAGAACAGGACATGGAGGAAACAAAGAATTTCTCGAAATTATTGAACTAAAAGGCGTTGATTATATAAAGAATAATTTTGAGTATGCAATTCTAGAAAACTATAATTCAAGGGTTGATAAGAAGATTATTTTAGAAAGAGAGTCTTGGTGGAAATCTACATTGAAAACTAGAACATTCGGAATGAATAGTAATTAGATATAAAGTGTTTAATCTATAAATTGATGTCAAAATGATGTCAAAAAATTTGAGAAACAAGGGAATCATGAGGATCATGACAAATTAAACATCATAATAGCCTTTAAAATGGGGACAAAGAGATTGGTGACATGTTTTAAGTCGTTGAGTGGGAGTAAGAGAATAAGAGCAGTAAGTCCTTTGTTTATAAGGGTTTACGCTCTTTTTCTTTTAGACATTGCACATTTATTGCACATGATTGATTAATCCATTGAGTTTATTAGCTACCTCATAATTAGTATTAGGGTATAGATGACCGTATGTGCCTAACGTGGTTTCGATTTCTTCATGCCCTAGACGGTCTCTAATAATCAATGGGTTTTCTCCTAGTTGAATTAGTAAAGAAGCGTGAGAGTGCCTTAAATCGTGTATCCTGATTGAATGTACTCCAGAGAGCTTTGAATATCTCTTGATTGCATGAGATAGTGTGTGCTTTTGTGTTGGATAGCCATTATAACTTAGGATAAATTCTGTTTTAGGAATAATTCGAGTTTGAATTGATTTCCATTTTTTAAGAAGTTCAAGTGTATCTTTATCTAAAACGATATGACGATTACTTGCTTTTGTTTTTGTATCTCCGTATTTATAATCTTCCTGACTTTTATAAATCAGATTTTTTGTTATCGATAATACTCCAGTATCAAAATCTATATCATTCCATGATAAGGCTGTTGCTTCTCCGATTCTCATACCAGTCATAAACAGTAATGAAATGCAGATGTAATGAAAATATTCATAAAAATCTTTTGTATTGATAACTGATATAACTTGTTTGAATTCATCAAGAGTCCAAAAGTCAATGGATACTTTTTGTTTCTTTACATTTCCAATAACCTTAGAGGGGTTCAGTTCAGCTAGCCCTAATACGACTGCTCTATCCATTGCAAGTGAGAACAATCCTTGAATTGAACGCACATAAGATGGTTTCAATCCATTCATGAGATTAAGTTGCCATTTCTGAACATGGATAGGTTCAATTGAGTCTACACTCATTTTATAGAAATGCTTAAAATGTGCCTCAATGATCGAAAGTCTGTTCTCATATGTTTGTATCTTGACTTGAGTTTTATACCAAGGAAGAAATATCTTTTCTGTATATTCTTTGAAGAGAATAACATCTTGTTTTGCAAGTAAATAATCTTCCTTTTGATATAAAATTTCAAATAGACAATCTCGTGCTTCTTTCTTTGTTTTAAATCCACTCTTGTATTTCTGTATTCTTTTACCTTTATCATCAAAGCCTAGATGGACTCTGAAATAGTAGGTTCCGTTTTTGGTTTTTTTTATTGGTTCATTTGCCATTGTATCACCTCATTATTTTTTAATATAATCAAGTGTATTTTCAGACAATGTAATTCCAAGAATTTCTTCTACAACATCAACGGGTACTCGATTTACTTTTCGTGATTGATAAAAGGGATAACCTCTATCTACCATGACAAGTTTTGATTGTCTGATGATATCCGCAGCAAAAGAAGTTCCATATCCTAAATCTATGATGTCTTGCTTGGTAACTGTAAGCATGGTTTTCTCCTTTCCAGATACAACCTTAGACGAGGATAATATACTCATCTAAGATTATATCAATTATTCGCATTTTAATGAATGCTAAAGTTCTTTATCGTCAAACCAGTAGCCTTGAAATACTCTCATATTTTGGTCTATAAATAGTCCTTGAGCATCTTTAGGTATCATGGTGCTAGCAGAAGTATCATCAAGGATGATTGATGATAGAACACTATCTGCACGTCCACAAATTCGATAGCCGATATTTGCTTTGATTTGACCGTTTAAAATATTAGCATCAGGTCTTTGAGTTGCTAAGATAAGGTGAATTCCAAATGCACGTCCTAATTGACTGATTGTTGCTAAATAGCTCTCAATAACTACAATTGGTTCTTTCTGTTCTTTACTTAACCCAGACTTATCTAAGAGTTGTGCTATTTCATCACAAGCGAAGATTATTCTATTAAGTGATCCTCCTTGCTTATTGTATTCTTGAATATTTGAACATTGTGCATTTACCAGTAATTCTTTACGAGTTTCTAATACTGATATTATTTGCTTAAGTGTAAATGTCAATTCATCTAGGGTAAGAACGAAGTTACACCTCTCATGCCAGACTCTTGGAAAATCTACACCGCCTTTAAAATCTGCAAGGTAAACATCAGCACCTTTATTGATGGATTGTTTTAAAAGTAACTTCAAGAGGACGGATTTTCCAGAACCACTTGATCCGCCAATCAGAATATGTGGAATACGAGAGATATCGATTGATATTATGTCTGTCATTGTTTCTCCGAGAACAAGTTCAAAGTCTTTATCTTGTAAGTAGTCTTCCTTCCAGTTGATAGTTTCATAAGAGTCATGAGAGGTGGTGATAAGTTTAATTTTATTTCTTCCATTTACATATTCAATATCAAACACCTTTAGATTGAGTGCTACTTCTAATTTCTCTTTTTTCTTTTCGAATTCTTCTAAAGATATCCCGTTGTTCATAAATATATAAACTATTGTATTTTTGTTTTTTGACTTAGTTTTACTTATGAGCCAAGGAATTTCACCAATGGAATTCTTCAATCCAATTTTGTATAGATTCTGATGAGTTCTTTTTGTTCCTAATGGGGTACCTATTCTAATAAGAATATTAATATAGCTAATCAAAGCAAGTAGCGCTATAACTGCGATAATAATATATTTGAACAGTTGTATGATAAAGTGCGTTCCGTTATCAAAGTGAATGATTTTATTCAATAGAATAAATGTTAGTCCTAGATGAATATACAAGTATGGATATTTCCAAGGCTTAGTTATGGATTTTTCCAATCCGTTTTTTACTCTATATAATTTCAGTTTGTAAGTATTCTTCATAATATATATCCTACTTTCTATTTTTGATTCTTTTTTTTGAATATACTATTTCATTGTTGATTCGCCTAAGAAAAGCTCTCCATGTTTCTTTTTCGTTCACTTGTTCATATTTGAACTGATGTATGAGTTCTATATTGCTAATAATGTATACTGTTGTATAGCAAGCTATTTTGTTGGAATACCTACAAGGTAACTCTAAAGGGTAACCATCTAAATAATTCAACATACTAGCAATTGATAAACTACTTCTAAATTCCTCAAAACAAATCACAGATTGCCCTTGATATCCGTCAAATGGATGCTTGTAGTCTGTTATACGGTAAACATTTTCATAACCGTGTTTTTCCATGACGTATCTAGTTTTTCCAGTTTCTGTTTCTCCAGATAAATATGTTACTGAAAGTTCTCTAAATTGATTTCGATATTCGTTTTCTTTAATGACTTGTCTAGCTCTCTCGATTTTATCTAACTTCATCATATTCTCAGGAGTAGATTCTAATATTTCATAATTATCCATACCTTGCTTTATCATGTCATATAAGTCTGATAAATCGTTTCTAGCACCTTGTCTTTCAAGCGGAACTTCGCCGAATTCAAAATGTGTATCTTTGAGATTAGTTTCAGACTTTTTATGGTCTAACCATTTACCAAGTTTGAAAATGTAATCACGGTTATCAATACTTGTTCCTCTCGCAATTTCAAAGTGGGCTTTGGGGAACTTGTTTTTCATCGTTGAGAAGCGTATTGCGTTATTAGAAACAATATAGATATGTGTGTGATATGTTCCTTTTTCTCCAATTTCATCAGACATACAGAAGTATACAATACCTTTCATAGATTCAATTATTTCGATGATAGCATCGTGAGTCGTTTCATTCTCATGAGGGTTATTAATAGTGATCTGCCATTTTCGACTTCTACTATCTGCATTCATTCTTGTCACCGCCTTAATTTGTCATAAAATGATGTGACGTAAATATTGCTTATTAACAAAGCTTACTTATTTCTTTGTCACAAGTCACAGAAGTTGCTAAAGGTAATACTAACTTTAGCAAGCCCTTATGGGGTAGAGGCTTAGCTCTTTCGCCTAACGGCTACATCGCTAGCCTCTATTTGATAGTTATTTAGCTTTGACTAAGGTTGCTTTATTAGCGGTGCCATAGATTCTAAGTTCGTACTGAGTTTTTGGTGATACTGAAATCTGACAATCTTCAAATGATATGAGAAGCGGGTTCCCTTGTTGTCGATATGAATTAACAACATCTGCTTTATCAGCAATTGCTCCATCATCATGTACACGTATTTCCACTGGCTCATAGTTTAATAGTATTTTATAGATACTATCGAAAACATCAGTTGCTTCTCCATCTATGAATTGCTTTCGTCGTGACACCTCAAGTAATTCGAATTCATTTGCATTGGTAAATAAACTAAGTGTTGTGTTTAGCCTTCGCATATTATTATGCCTCCTTTTAATTCGTTAGGCCTAACGTATTTTCATATTAATAAAAATGTGAGTATTAAACGATACAATAATACTATTTCAACTAATATACTTTTTAGGTATATGGTATAATGTCTTTATACCTTCAATGTTTGGTATTTTTATTTTAATGAGAAAGGGAAGTATGGGAAATGGAGAATAACTTAAAAAAACTAAGGGAACGCGAGAAAATTACCCAAGAAGAGTTGGCTGAGATAATTAATATGTCGGTAGCCACTATAAAAAAATATGAAGGTGAGTCTCAAATCCCTATCGATAAGGGATTTGAAATATCCAATAAGTTCCAAGTTTCACTAGATTGGCTCTATTGCAATGAAAATACGGATAATGAACAAATTATTAATACAAAAACAACAGTGGAATTGCTCCTAAGTAAAATGAAATTTGGCTTTTCCGATAAAACTTTTAATCATCCCTCAGCGATTATCACGAATACGTTTGCTACTATATCAGCTAGTCAGGACTTTATAGTATTATTAAGTGAGATTCAGAGCCTAAAAAATAGAAAAGACAATAAGGAAATTTCTGAAAGTGATTTCAAATCATACTCAGAGGAAAAGATTTTATTGTTTGAAAAATCGAAGCAGAGGCAAGAAATTCAATTTTTTTTGGTAGAAGAGGACTTTATAAATTCAACAGATTATGATGTAAATGAACTATATGAGCAATATATTGAAGCAAATTATCATAAAATCCAAAGAAATAAAGGAGAGAAAACGAATGAAGAATGAAGCAAAGACAGATTTATGGGTATATGATTTATCTAAAGAAGCAAATATTTTACTAGACCCACAAGGATCCTCAATTAAAGAGGTAAATGACGCGTTAAGGACAGCATCTAAAAGAGGAACTGGTAATGTGGGTTTTCCAGAATATGTTGGTGTTGTAAAAGATTTTTTAATAGTTATAGAAAATAAATCATCAATTTCATTTCATGAAAAATTGGATGAAAATAACGTGCTCGATGAGAATGTAAAAGCAGTGAGTGATTATGCTGTCAATGGTGCGTTATTTTATGGAAAACATTTGTCTAAAACAACAAATTATAAAAAGATAATAGCTATAGGTATTTCAGGAAATGAAAAACGACATAGAATTTCTCCGATATTTATTAATGAAAGAGGAGATTATAAAGTTCTTCCAGAAATTGAAACCTTAATTTCATTTAGTGCACAGAATATAGAGGAATACTATATACAAGAAATTTTGGAAGAAAATACAAATTATGAAAAAACGACGCAAGAAATACTAAGAGATGCGGGTAAATTACATGAAGATTTAAGAAACTATGGAAGTATTCAAGATAAAGATAAACCGTTGATTGTTTCTGGAATACTATTGGCACTAGAAGAAATAAAACATAAAAATTTTAGCGTTGAAAGTCTCATAGGTGATAAATATAAGACTGATGGACAAAAAATATATGAAGCCATCAAAGATAATTTAGATAGAGCTAACGTTTCGCCTCAGGTAAAAAGAGATAAGTTACTAAATCAATTTACAGTTATTAAAGATACAACAAAAATTAATCAAGTTGATAAAAATTTAGGAAAAACTCCACTAAAACATTATACTGAATTCTTGTTTGATAGTATTTATCAAAGTATACGATATAACAATAATTCTGAAGACTACCTCGGAAGATTTTATGGTGAGTTTATGTCATATTCAGGAGGAGATGGTCAAAGTCTAGGAATTATTCTTACACCGAATCATATTACAGATTTATTTTGTGATTTAGTTGATTTAAAGCCATCTGATAAGGTAATGGACCCTTGCTGTGGAACGGCGGGTTTCTTAATTGCAGCAATGCATAAAATGGTTAATATGACTGATGATGAGTTTGTAAAAGATAGTATTAGAAAAGACCAATTGTTTGGAATAGAAGACCAAAGTTATATGTTTACAATTGCTACAACTAATATGATTTTAAGGGGAGATGGAAAAAGTAATCTTGAGAATTTGGATTTTCTAGCTCAAAATCCGTCTATGTTACAAAAAAAAGGTTGTACAGTCGGACTCATGAACCCACCATATTCGCAAGGTTCAAAGAAAAATCCATCATTATATGAGATAGCATTTACTGAACATTTATTAGATAGTATTGTTCAAAACGGTAAAGTTGCTGTCATTGTGCCACAAAGTTCTATGACAGGAAAGACGAAAGAAGAACAAAATATTAAGAATAACATATTGAAGAAACATACATTAGAGGGAGTTATCACTCTAAACAAGAATACTTTCTATGGTGTAGGTACAAATCCATGTATAGCAATTTTTACCGCAGGTGTTCCTCACCGCAAAGATAAGATGAGTAAGTTTATAAACTTTGAAAATGATGGGTATGAAGTATCAAAACATGTAGGGCTAATACCTACTCCTTCCGCTAAAGATAAAAAACAGCATCTATTGGATGTATGGTTTGATAGACTAGATGCAGAAACAAAATTTTGTGTTAATACAACAATTGAAGCTGATGATGAGTGGCTTCATTCATTCTATTATTTTAACGATGAAATACCGACTGAACAAGATTTTAAAAATACAATCGCAGATTATATAACTTTTGAAGTAAATATGATTACTCACGGGAAAGGTTATCTGTTTGGAGTTGAAGAAGATGAATGATATATTAAATAAAACTAGTTGGAAAGTTTTTGAAATATCAGAGATTTTTGAAGTTGTTAATTCAAAACCGTATCATACCAGTGATGTCAAAAAGTACGATAGAGGTATTCCGTATGTAACTAGAACAGGATTAAATAATGGATATGAATCAATAATACAGAATGAAGAGTTTGTAACTAATCCTTCAAATGTTATTAGTTTTGGTGCGGAAAGTGCTGAATTCTTCTATCAAGAAAACGAATATATTACAGGTAATAAGATGTATTATATAACTCATGAAAGACTTAACAAAGAAATAGGGATTTTCCTAGTTCAAGCTTTACAGAGCTCTATCAAAGATAGTGGATTTGGATATGGGAAGGGACTAACTGGAACTCGTTTATTGAAAAGAAAAATAGTTTTACCAGTAGACGAAGATGGTATACCTCATTGGCAATTCATGGAGGACTACATTAAGCAAGAACGAAAAAAACAGGTAGATAAGGTTGTTGAGTATTATGAGTCTAGAAGTGAAGAACTGAAAATAGCAATAAGAGAATTGTCAGAGAATAGTAACTTTGAAGTTTTTAGATTTGATAGTATTTTTAATTCTATTCAAAGAGGAAAAAGACTAAAAAAAGGAGACCATATTGATGGAAAAATCCCTTATGTTTCATCCACTGGCTTGAATAATGGATTAGATGGCTTTATAGGGAATGAAACTGATGTTAGGATGTTTAATGATAATTTAAGTATTGCCAATAGTGGTAGCGTTGGGAAAAGTTTTTATCATCCGTATAGGTATATAGGAAGTGACCATATTACGTCCCTTACTATCGAGAAAGGAAATAAATACAGTTATTTATATATATCTACTATTACTAGTAAACTTGAAGTAAAATATTCATTCAATAGAGAAATCAATAATGCAAGGATGATTAAGGAAAAGATAGTTCTCCCTGTCATACAGCCACAACACATTGATTATAGCTATATGGAAAATAAAATGAAAAATATAGAATTAGATATTCTGAAAGATATTATAGATTATTATAAGTAAAAAGCATGCCTCACGACATGCTAAAGTTGAGTACAAAAGAATTGATTGTGCAAAAATTGCACATTTGACTGATAAATAGACTGATTTAAATTTCCTATTTGCATTAATAAACCTTAATATTACTTGATATTCATTTATATCATCTGTTCTTGATACAGAGTGGGAGTAGTTGCGTAAAGTTTAATGAATACAGAAAAACCGCTTAAATAGGCGGTTTTTTGTATATCGAAATTGAGAATAGTAAGAAAATAGAGCTAGTGATGTCAAAATGATGTCAAATAATTGAACAATGCATTAAGCACTCCTAAACTTAAGCTAATCCAAAACGATTAGTATTTACTTCATTTGAACAAAAGTGGACTTGATTCCGATTTGGAATGGCTAAAACATTCTAGATGATACATTCTTGAAATGCATGTTTATGGTTTGAATTGCTCTAAAGAAAGCATAAAAATCCACCTAATGGCGGATTTTTACCGTTTCTCAATACAGTTACTTGAAGTCTGAAAATGACAACAAATAGACATAACGAGAATTTGATTTACAATACTCAATTGTAAATATCAGTAAAGATGTGGAGCAGTCATGTCACCTGTGTTATTTTCCTTAATAGCGGCGACAGCCACTTCTGTTGTCAAGAATAGGGAAGCAATGGATGCTGCATTTAACAGAGCATTACGAGTTACTTTAGTTGGATCCACAATTCCTGCTTCATTAAGATTTGTCCATACTCCGTTTTTAGCATCAAAACCAATATTCACTTCTGAACTGAGTTGTTGTTTAACAATCTCATCTCCATCAAAACCAGCGTTTTCGGCTATCTGCCATAACGGCTTCAAAATTGAGTTCATAACTGTTGAGATACCGCGATTTTCATCTTGAGATTCCGAAGTAATTGCTTCATTTAACTCTATATAAGCGCGAGCCAAAGCATAACCGCCTCCTGGGACTGTCCCTTCTAATACAGCTGCTTTCGTGGCGTTCAAGGCATCCTCAATTCTAAGTTTCTTTTCTTTAAGTTCAGATTCCGTAGCAGCACCGACTTTGATAATCGCGACACCATTCGTGAGCTTTGCGAGACGTTTGCTTAATTGATCAATATCACTCGTATTCTTCGTGATTTCTATTTGACTACGTATTTCATTAGTACGTGCTTCGAGGGCATCGCTATCTCCTTTGCCACCGATAATTGTTGTTTCATCATTACTAATTACAATTTTTGATGCGGAACCCAGATTATCAAGAGTAACATCTTTGAAATCCATTCCTAAGTCTTTACTAATGAATGTTGACCCAGTAACAATTGCGATATCTTCCAAAGTTCGCTTTTGGTTGTCTCCAAAGCTTGGAGCCTTAGTAGCAACAACATTAAATGTACCTCGGAGTTTATTCATTACAAGTGTCGATACGACGTCTTGGTCAATATCCTCTGCAACAATAAACAATGGTTTACTTTGTTGAACAATTTGCTCTAGGATCGGAAGTATTTCTTGTACGGTTGAAATTTTACGGTCTGTGACAATAATATAAGGGTCTTCAAGATTGATTACCATTTTTTCTCGATCTGTTACCATGTACGGCGAGATATAACCCTTGTCATACTGGAGCCCTTCAACGACTTCTAAAAATGTTTCAGATGTGTTTGACTCGTCAACAGTGATAACACCATTTTTACCTACTTTATCCATTGCATCTGCAATAATATTCCCAATTTCGTTATTGCCTGCGCTTATTGCTGCAACATTCGCAATATCATTACGGGTTTCAATTTTTTTACTTTGTTTTAAGAGATGATCTGAAATAATTTTTGCTGCTTTTTCAATGCCATATCTCATTAATACTGGATTTGCACCACGATCAACATGCGCAATTCCGTTGTGAATGATAGATTGTGCAAGAATTGTAGCAGTTGTTGTTCCATCACCAGCTACATCATTTGTTTTGTTTGAAACTTCATAAAGAAGTTTTGCTCCCATGTTTTCGAAAGGATTTTCGAGTTCAATTTCTTTTGCAATGGTTACACCATCGTTTGTAATTAGGGGAGAGCCATAACTTTTTTCAAGAACTACATTGCGTCCTTTTGGTCCTAAAGTTACTGCGACAGCATCTGCTAGTTTGTTAATACCTTTTAGTAATAAGTCTCGAGATTCGCTTCCATAACGTACGTCTTTAGCCATTATTTATCCTCCTCTACGATTGCTAGTATATCTTTACTCTCAATTATTAGATAATCCTGATTTTGATATTTTATCTCGGTTGTTGAATATTTTTTATAGATAACATGATCACCAACTTTAATTGATGTGGGTGATTCTTTATCTGTAGACTCTCCAACAGCAACAACACGAGCAACTGTAGGTTTATCTTTTGATTCAGGTAGTAGAATACCACTATGAGTAATTGCTTCTTCCTGAATTGCTTCTAACAATATACGGTCATACAATGGTTTAATCATGATCTATTCCTCCTATTCCAGTAATTGACCTATGTAGCACTCTTGTATCACGAGTGCTAACGCCAATATTCTAAAATTGAAAGTAAAATTTGTCAAGTCATCAATTTTAAAAAAATAAATTACTTAATAGTCTCGATCATTATTGGATTAGAGTTACTTTCGGTAAATTTATCATTAAATTTGTTTGAAGCAATCTGATCTAAGAATGATGCGAGATGGTATTGTTTGTTAGGATATAGGTGTGAATAAGTACGAAGAGTCGTTTCAATCTTTTCATGTCCAAGTCTATCCTGAACTATATTTGGTTGGATACCTTGTTCAATGAGTAGGGATGCATGAGAATGTCTTAAATCGTGAATTCGTATTCGTTTAACATTCGCAATCTTAGCATATTTTTCAAGTTCTCTTGAAAGCCGACTCTTGTTCGTCATAAAAACTTGTTCTTCCATATCGATAAAGTAGTATCGGTCAACATAATCTTTTATCATTTGAGTCAGAAATTGAGGTATTGTTACAATTCGTTCTGATTTTTTTGTTTTAGGTTTAGTGAAGATGTATTCACCATTTTCATATTGGGCAGAGTGTTTTATTTCAATATGTCCCCGTTCAAAATTAATATTTTTTAGTCTAACCGCAATCAGTTCACCAACACGGATTCCTGTATAAAATAAGACATTAAATTGCAATCTTGATGATTCATCATCAACAACTGTTATAAACTTATCAAATTCTTCTTTTGTCCAGAAGTTCATACTTGAAGGATGTTTAGAACCAATTGCAGTGGTTTTCTTTAATGGATTTCTTTGAAGTTCATAGAAACGTTCTGCATGATTGAAAATAGCTACAAGTTGGTTGTTAATGGAGCGTGCATAGGTATCTTTAAACTGAAAGCCTAGAATCTCATTTTGCCACTTAATAATATCAGGTGTTGATATCTTGATGAGTTTCTTAGAACCGAGATAAGGTTGAATGTACTTGTCATAAATTATCCGTTTATTCTTAATGGTGTTATAACGGAGTTTGTTTGAAATATCACTCAGATAGACTTCATAGAATTCATTCAATGACATATCAATTTCTACTTCGTTACTTAAGCTACTGAGATATTCAGTTTCCCATTCTTTGGCTTCACGTTTGGTTAGAAACCCACGTTTAGCGCGTCGTTTTTCTTTGCCGTCAATATCAGTATAACGTAGGGTTACTACCCATTTACCAGTTTTCTTATCTTTATACGCTGACATGATGGCTTACCTCCGTATTATTAATGTAGTAGTTTTCGTAGAAGAATTTACGGGATGTCTTTCCTTGGACAGTACGATATCCTTTTTCTTTGAGTGATTGATTCAAATCAGAGATAATACGATAAGCACTGGACCTACTTATTCCAAAAAGAGTCATAATTTCATCTACCGTTATTAACATAATTGATTCCTCCATTTCATTAAAAAACCAATCGACTTAGTCAATTGGTGGTAGGGTGTGTGATTCAAGTAGTTCTGATAAAGTGATGTCAAATGCGCGAGCAATTTTTCCAAGTACATAAATGGTAACATTACGTTTACCCATTTCTACATCATATAGATATTGTGGGTGTAGTTCTGCTTGTCTTGCAAGTTCAGCACGTGGTAGTTCTCGTTCAGAACGAAGTAGAGCGATCTTTAAACCAATACTGGTTACAAGTTGCTTTTCTTCACCCATCATTTCTTTAGTTGCAAATCCCATAATGATCACCTCCTAGGACAGTTGGTTTTCGCAACACAACACTATCACATGTTTCTCAACATATCTATCAGAATATGACTTAATAACACAGGCGAGTGATCCAGCTCAAAAAGGACTGAATCACTCTATCTGTTATCAAATCAAAAGATTTGTTTTAAAATTTTAAATCGATATTTTCGTATCTACGAAGTTATCATCTTCGTAGCATTGTTAGGTGTAGTTTGAAATCACTACTTCACTGGAGTTTCACCACTCCCAATCAAGGAAGCACCTATATAGCCTGCGACGGTCTTATCACGCTCGGACGTCCATAGGTGGAGTATCATTGTCACTATCAAAGTCATGGCATCATAGTTTTTCCAACTATTTCATCATCTAAGTTTCATCGCTCTCTAGTTTTCTTAAGGTCACAGCGCACTGATGAAGGTTGCTCGGTTGATAGATAAAGTCACTAACAATGGCTATTCAATTTTCAAAGAACAATCTCACTAACATGAGATGAGAAGAGGGGGATGAAAATCAACCCCTCTATAGAGATAAGGAATCTCAGAGCCTTTCTACAACCAAAAATCATGAATTTATTAATTTTTTTAGTTTTTTCAGTATTTTCTTATGATTCTTACTAATTGTTTGTTGAGATTTTCCAATGTACTTGGCATATTCAGTTTGATTGAATCCGTCAAAGTAAAGAGAAATTATTAAGTCCATTTCATCTTCAGTTAATTGTTTAATAGCATTATGCAAAGCTTCATATTTATCCATTTTGTATGCCTCATTTCTTGTTGGGTTTTTGTCCTGAATTAGCTTGTATTCAAGTGTATTTGATTCATACTCATCAAAAAGATGGTCTAAATAAATCCAAGTCTTTCGAATTAATTTTGTAAGGTATCGCTCATGTTCTATACTCTTCCAATATTCTGTGTAGATTTCTTTACTAACACTAATGGCTTGATTGTTAACGTAGATCACATATTTGTTATGCATATTTACTTCCTCCTGTTTCTGTAATCAACTTTTTTTGATTTGAAACAGGTGGTGCACGAATGAACAATATAAAAAACCTCCCATATAAAATGATTCTGATTGTTATCAGAATTCATTTTGAGAGGCCAATTTACCGAAAAAGTCTAGCCGGTATACACTAATTGTAAGCGATATCATGTATGTGTTGTGGATTGATGATTCATTATTAATAATTAGGTTTTTGAAAATACAAGAATTGTTGATTGTTACCCATAATTGATATAGTATTATAATGTATAAGGGGACTGATATGAGATTAAAGGAAATACGTGAATCAAGAGGATTAACTCAAGATCAAATTGCTAAAGAACTTTGTGTAACAAGGCAAGCGATATCGAGATGGGAAAATGGAAAAACACAACCAGATATACAATCACTAACAAAATTGTCAGAAATATATAATTGTTCTATCGATGAATTAGTAAAGGATAGTGAAGCATATTTTTTGGATGAAAAATTCGAAACGACCGATGATTTCAATAAATTTCTTATATGGATTCCTATCATAGGGATACTTTATTTAGTTTATTACTTGATTAGATATAAGAACACAATAAGAGGAAATATTAAGAAAATAGTTGTTGCTAGAATTTCCATTACTGTCTTTATTGCTGTAGCATTTACCTTTAGTTATATCTCATTTATGAATCTACTAAGTTAGAGAACAAGGAAAGAAACAGATTGTTGCTATTGAGGCACAAATGTTTCTTTCCTTTTTTATGTATATAGGAAATAATTAATTCACAGGTTGCTGAATATAAAAATCGAGTATCTTGAAAATATTCAGTTAGGATACCCGGATCATGAAGCGTGTATATTGCTTCGCTTATGTTACTGAAATTACAATTAGTCAGAGAGAGCCAATTACAAATTAGTAATAAAGTAATAGTACGATAAATGTTAGCAACAAGTAATCAGATTTAGATTAAGTGGAGGTGATTGGTAGGAACAGTTGTTTGAGTGATGTAGATTGGAATAGTTAATAGTTTTAAAAATTGTTGCTTCAAGTGAAGTGAAAATAGGAGAATATTAATGATAAAGAAAATAATGTCAATTTGTTTTATAACTATAATTACTTTAGGAGTTTTAGTTGCTCCTGTTAGTGCAGAAACTTCTTTGATAAGCGTTGAAGAGTATGAGCAGTATTTAAAAGAGAATTCCATTGAAACCTATTCACAGTTTGTGATGCTAAGTAAGAACGATAAAGAAAAAACAGTCAAATTATTATCAGTTCCTGATGTATGGTTAGGGGAGAGTGATGATCCCAATGTTGAGTATAGCGAGGAACAAGAGAATAATAGTTTAGCAAGAGTATTAATGCTCAGAGCTTCTGATAAAAGTTCATGGCATGAGCAATACGTTCATATATTTGGATTGAAAATTCTTGGAATTAAGTCTGAAATAGGATACAAAACGAGTGGTGGAAATGTAACTCAAATTAATTATCATAATACTTATGTAACCGTGAATTTGAATCCTCTTTTGCAAATTAGTAAAGATTCTCAATCATCTTGGATTGGAGGGAACGGTAAGTACGCTGTCGGTCGTGCAGTTTTCAAGGCTTCGTTTGGAGTCTCTGGTCTTTCATCCCAATTCAAAACAGCTAGAAGTATGTTTTATGTTTATGAAAGTGGAAAAAAAGAATTTTCTTTCAATTAGTTAACGTAATATTTGATTAAAGCAGTAACTATTAATAATAATTTATTGAGGAGTTTATTAACTCATATAAAAAAGGAGAGAATGATGAAAAAAGTACTACTAAGTGTTCTAGTATTTGCTATGACTTTAGGTATTTTCGGTTATAGTACTTCTGTTAGTGTATTAGCAGAGGAAAAAACAATTTCACAAAATGAGTGTATTGATGATAACGATCTTATAAATAATGATTCTTCAGTGTTTATAGAACTGGATTCACTCTCTAATAATGATGTAGAGCAATTAATTCACCAATCAGCGCAAGCAATTGATGAATTGATGTCTACAGTTTTTGTGACAGACATAGACGGTAATCTGATTTCTGTTGATGTGGATAGGTTGGAATCTGAATATGGAGTAACACCAGAATCAACGGAGCTTAGAAAGTTGGTTAACCAAAATAGTCGATCCTCGGAATATTCTGTTATGAACCAAGGCATTGGATATCATACTGGTAGATTTGCAAGTTGTTTTATAAAACAAATAGCAAGGAGTTTTGGACTTTCAACAGCACTATTTATTGGACATGGAGAACTTGTCAATCTTGTTGGAAAAAAAGCATATTATCAAGCTGTTCAAAAAATGGCACAAATAGCTGTAAATAAACTTGGTAAAAAAGCAGCTCTAAAGCTCGTGGAGTTTGCTACACCAGCTGGGTGGGCACTATCTGCTGGTAAGGTTGCCCTTTGGACATATAGATGTACCGTTGAATATGGTCAATGGGCATAAAATTAAAAATGATACTTTTATGTAAATGATCAAAAATAATGGTAACATACTAATATAAATATTCTATGTTAGTGTGAGACCGTGTTATATGTTAATAAGTGAAGAAAACCCATTTGGGTATGGAAGACTGGATTAGAGTTGCACTTAATGGAGGAGAACGAGTGATTAACAAAAAAAAGGAAACAATTTCATTTATTTTAATTTTTTTAGGATTAGCTATTGCTATTTTTGGAGCAAGTACACTGGGAAGTTTTATAATTACAGATTTATTTTTCAATAAAATGTTGAATACACAAATGAATTTAGGAACAGTGGACTTGATATCACGAATAATTTTGTTAGTTATTGGTTTTTCTATATCGGGAATTGGTGTTATTTTATTTCGGAAATCAAATAAGACTAAGTGACAATCTCTGTAATTCATGCTTCAGTTAAAGAAGATTGTTTTGAATTTCTAAATACTATATGAATCAAAATCAATAGATTGATTTCTATTTCAGGTAATTATTTGTATAGAAGTAGTTAATCATTTCTTTGTATTCAGTATATAGAGTATAAAGCTAATAAGATAGGACTTGATGACCGTATCCATAGGACAGTAGAAATTTATACTACTTCCTTTACATCTAACTATTTTAAAATTTCATACAAGTTACTTGATTTTGCTCCATTAGCTCTGTAACGGTGCGTTCTAAGTATAAATTTGTTAGATTCGAGTTCATTAAGTACTCGTCTGACAGTTCTGTCTGAAATGTTTAAATTAGAAGCAATGGTTCTGATTGAGTGGAAACATTGCTTTTTTCGTGCACCATGTCTTTCGAGATAGAGGTATACAAGGATTCCAATAGCGCTGATGTTTGAGTTGAAAATCTCAAGACGATTACTCAAGTTTTATCTTTCCTTTCCGTTCAGTAACTTGTATTTGAGGAGTTGTGGTGACTGCTTTTAATATTTCAGTTTTAGAGACATACTCAACTTGCTGTTGAGAGTTTACTTTAATACTGTAAGGTTCCTCAAACAAAATACCCCACTTAGTAAATAGTTCTAACTTTGACCTCATAGGATTTGACCCGGTTTTCATTACAATAAAGTTACCTTTAGGCATAGATTTCAATTCATCCGGGGTCATAAGCGGTCTCTCTATCATTTGCAGACTTTGAGATGAATCTCCTTTACCTTTACTCACCGATCCACTCATAATAGTTTGGTTACCAAGATTTTTCGAAAGTACCTCTGCAGTTTCGGAGTTTGGAGCAAAACCACCAAAAATAGAGAGTTGACAATTGTCAACAATTATTTCAGCACCATTTTTATCGTAGTTCTTTTCAAGTTGCGCTAATGACTGAATAATAGCTACGATAGAGAGTTTACGGGAACGCGATGCACTAAACATCATCTCAATACTATCGATTTTTGGTATAGTGCCAATCTCGTCAAGGTAAAACATAACTCTATTTTTAAGGGTTCCACCCATGTCATCTGCTACGGATAATATTTCCCGATAGAGTTGTTGGATGATCAAAGAGATGATGAAATGTTTAGTGTTGTCTTCTTCAGGTAGGACTAAGAAGATAGCAGACTTTTGACTACAGAATATTTCGGTATCGATGTCAGTGTCAAAACAAAGCACTTGTTCAAGTTCTGAATCAATAAAGGTATTCAGACGAGCAAGTGCTGTTGATAAGATAGATTGCATGGATTGTTCAGAAGTATTGAGTGATGCACCTGCAAACCAGCGCGCTTTATGATTCTCGGGTAGTAAATCAATAAGGAGTTTAAATTCATTAGATTTATTTGTTGCTGGAGCCATTAAGTCTTGAATGAGTTTAAATACAGAAACAATATGTCGTTTCGATGGTTCAGCATACTCTGCAATTATAAGAATGGTTGCAGTTAGTAATCCTTCTGCAGAATCATAAAAGAATTGATTTTGACCAAAGTTCATATCTGAACCACTTGAGTAAATGATTGTCTTAGCAATGATCTTTGAATATTTCTCAGCTTTAGCTTTAATAGAAACGTCTGCTTTATTCATAAGATACACATCCATATACTTATTGACTAGGTGGAGCATATTGAAATGATGACTTTGAAGTGGTTTTCTTAAATCAATCACGGATATCTTGTAACCATAGTACTTCTCAGCAATGGTCGCGTAATTACGAAACAGATCACCTTTTGTGTCAGTACATAAAAAAGACATACCACTTGCACAAGCAAGTTCTAAATTCGGATAGAGAAAGTAAGCTGTTTTACCAACTCCTGCTGATCCAATCATCAGTGTGTGAACATCGCTATCATCGACTAGTGCATAAACTTTCCTATGTATCTTCTGATATCCAACAATAACGCCTTGTGAGGGTGTTTTAACGCTTTGCTTACGCCATAGATATGGAGTATAAGGGATTGATCGATATGTCTTTTTAATTTCGTGTGACGTTGCAAAACGAGCGGTACCATGTTGTCCTTGTCCTACACGTTTATTTTGAATACTGTTGAGATTGTAGTTTCTGTTTGAGACAAAAGCAATGATAACAAGACCTAACCCAATAAGAGAAAGAATGACGATTGATTGAATATCCATTATTCTTCAAACTCCATATCATAACTTTCTTCTTCCTGCTCAAAACCAACCTCAACAGGCTCTACATATTCAGTAATGATATTAAGTGCTTCTTCATAACTATTTGATTCAAAGACTCTTGTAGACATTTCAGAAGCTTCTATGGACATGTTGTTTTCCTTTAGTGTTCTTGAAGCAACACCAATAAGATTGAAGATATTTCCATCTGCGCCAATTAGTGGAGATTTGGGTTTTTGATTATTTTTCATTGATGATTTTCCTTTCATTTAACGATAAAAAAACATGAGTATATATGCAATATTTTGCAAGACTCATGAGTGATTGTATTAATTGATTTTTTTCATCTTCAGTAAGATAAATTTTGGTGGTAAACAATATTTTGATGATATCAAGTTCTTTTGTGAATCCAGTAAATTTCTTGTCATGTTCACAGTATTTCATAAATGGTTCCGATTCATCTTTGACAAGGTCAACCATGTCATTCATTGAATAACGAATTTCAAAATGTCGATATTGTTGCCGAGCTAGCATTAAAGCATCTCTTCCGCTTTCAAGGAGTGCATTTCGATATTTCTCAATTTGCTTTGGAGATGTAAAGTTAACACCGTAGTAAACAACTGAAATGCTGTTCATTAGATCTTTCAGTGATTTATCCTTTTCCTTTTGAGATAGTTTCACAACTGTTTGAAGTGTATCATTTGCAAATTGATAGAAGGGTTCTCTAAGTCCAAGCGTAACGGGTTGGTTATGAATAAATTTAAGATCCTCATTAAAATCCTTAAACCGTGGATATTTGATTGATATTTCAATAGTAGGATTTTCTCGCAATTCATCTTGAAGTTGGGCGGTGATTTCTTGACCTGCAATATCGTTATCAAGACAAAGAATAACTCTTTCAATTGATGGTACATCATTTAGTATTCGATGAATTGCTTGTGAGGAGAGTCCGCATAATGCTACGTAAGAGTTCTGTTGCCAATTTTCGTTATTTAAAGTAATGTATGACAACAAATCAATCGGGGCTTCAAATACAAAGAGTGAGATATTAGACCCAATCCAATTGAATGAAAAACGACCATCAGATCCATCAAGATTTCCTTTAAGGTCAATTGTAGAAAGATGGGTACTATGGCGATGAATATGTTTGATGGAACTATTGATATCTTTGCCAACAAAGATACAGTTGTGATACTTTCGATCTTCATATATAAGCGCTTGGTTGATAAACTCCTCGACAATTGAGTTATCAAGAAATCTGAATTGTTTGAGATATGTTTCTATAATTCTAGAATTACTATTTTTAGGCGGTGGTTTGAGTGGTATATTTGATTTCAAATCATCTACTGTCACACCAGCAAGTTCAAACTCACTAAGAATGAATGATATTGCATCTTCTTTAGAGTAATTAAAAAACGTAGTAAGAAAATCCACAGGAAGTCCACCACGTTTTAGAGAATGTTGATACCATAAGTTATCATTAAGTGATACTGAATTATGTTTTTCCCATCGAATACTTTTACCAATTTTCTTAATAGGTTCATTCAGTTTGATTAGAAGTTCTTTAATAGGTACAGTGTTTGCTTTATATAAGCTATTCTTTGAGTGCATATGTTCCTCCGATTTCTATGTATATTCGCAATATATCGTGCATTATATTGCTTAGTCTTTGTGTGAATCATTTTCATGTTGACCTAGTGTGATTTTTTGCTTTCTGATTTTGAGAATGAGTTTGTGATCGACTTGATAATTGTGAACTCGTTTCATCATTGACGATTCAAAGAGATTACTAATGTGGTATAACAAACGAATACTTTGAGATGACATGGCAGAGTTTTTTCGGTTAGGTGATATGTCTGGCATATCAGACTGAATATCT
The DNA here is from genome assembly GCF_009828745.1 of Erysipelothrix anatis. Taxonomy (GTDB): domain Bacteria; phylum Bacillota_I; class Bacilli_A; order Erysipelotrichales; family Erysipelotrichaceae; genus Erysipelothrix; species Erysipelothrix anatis. Next base: position 1,039 of record NZ_WTSX01000009.1, on the reverse strand, counting down.
TTTTTTGAATTGAGTTTCATTTTGAAAACCTTATCATTTTCTGGAGCCATTATCGGCATGGTTTCTACAAGATTATCCTGGTCTTCTCGAACTAGTTTTGTTGGTGAAGTAGTATCAATAATAGTTTTAGGTATTTGGTCAAGAATTTGAATTTCTCTAGCCAGTTTGATAACGGTATTCTTAATTGATTTAAATTCTTCAAGGTCTGAGAGGTGACGGATTTGCTCTTGTTTATTCGTATAGGTACTGAGTATTTCGTTTCTCTGTTCATACCACAAATCTAAAAGGTTTTGAACATGGGGTATATTTGAAAATTCATCAATAATTTCATCAACCAATCGTTTTAAAGGTTTTTGGAGGTAACCATAAGAGTGTTTCCCTTTTACAGATTTAAGCTCATCATGTAATTTCAGGAGTAAGGAATCGATCTTGGGGTCACTTTTAATATTTTGATTAAGGGAATCAATATGTTCTTGTATAAGTTCCTTACTTACAAACTTCAACTGGTCACGATGTTGTGTTTGTTTTTTATAGATATGAAGATGTTCACCTTTGAACATCTCACGGGCAAAGACAGAACGTATTTGATCCATTGATTTTTGATTGAGATATCCTTGTTTCCCATCTTTAGCAAACATAACTAAATGAACATGAGGGTGATGTGATTCGTCATGAAACGCAGCATACCACTCGAAGTTGTCTGTGTCGATTTTCAAGTATCTTGCAACATCGTTTTGCTTACTTCGAATGAGTGATTTCCATAAGTTGAGATTATCATAGCCAAGCCGTGTAGCATCTTCTCTTTTGAGTGATATAATTGCTGTCCAAATATTACCAGGATGATCTTTAACAATACCTTTAACATGTTGAAGTACCAAAGGTTCGTCACTTATATAAAAAAGACCATGATGTGGAACTGACCTAGTTCCTTGGGACTCAAGAAAAAACCAAGTTAGGATGAAGCCAACCGATAATTAACGGGAGACTGATATCCTAGCTTTTCTTGTATTCGATTTTCATTGTAATATTTTAAATAGTC
>NZ_WTSX01000008.1 GCF_009828745.1 Erysipelothrix anatis | reverse complement strand
GATCTGGTGATTCTAGCAAAGTGGTCACACCTGTTCCCATCTCGAACACAGAAGTTAAGCACTTTAGCGGCGACAATATCTAGCCCAGCGTTAGTGAAGATAGCTCATTGCCAGGTAATTCGACATCTATTTGGATGTCTTTTTTTTATGTAATTTATGATATAGTTAGACTATAGAATTAGGAGGATACTATGAAGTATTTTAAACTTGGAAAAAGTAATCTTGAAGTATCAAATATTGGACTTGGATGTATGCGTATGGCTGGTAAATCATTGGATGAAGCAAAAGAAATCGTAAAAATGTCAATAGATTCTGGTATTAACTTTTTTGATCATGCTGATATCTATGGTAAAGGTGAATCGGAAGTAATTTTTGGCCAAGCAGTTAAGTCTTTAGATATAGATAGAGACTCAATTATAGTGCAATCAAAATGCGGTATTAGAGATGGTATGTTTGACTTCTCAAAGGAGCATATAATTAGTTCTGTTCATGAATCCTTAAAGCGTCTTCAGATGGATTACTTGGATGTATTAGTTCTTCATAGACCGGATACACTGTTTGATCCGCTTGAAGTTAATGAGGCTTTCAAACAATTGCATAGTGAGGGTATTGTTCGCAATTTTGGAGTTAGCAATCAAAATCCATATCAAATAGAATTGCTAAAGACCGAGTTGGAGTTTCCTATCTTAACTAACCAAGTACAGTTTTCGATTCGTCACACTCCGATGATAGACGCTGGTTTTAACGTTAACATGAAGACGGATGCTGCAGTAGGTTATGCAATGGGAATCCTTGAACATGCAAGAATGAATGGAATTACTTTACAAGCGTGGTCGCCATTTTATAGTGGACACTTTGAAGAGATTTTTTTAGATAATCCAAAATTCGAAGCACTGAATGAATTGCTAACCAATATTGGAGTTAAATATGGTGTTGCAAAAGATGCGATTGCAGTTAGTTGGATTTTAACACACCCAGCTCAAATGCAAGTTCTAATCGGAAGCATGACTCCTAGACGTATAGAGAGTATTGCAAAAGGTTCTGGAATAGTTCTGACAAGGTCAGAGTGGTATGAAATTTATAGAGCTGCAGGTAATATCTTACCTTAATTTTTAGGTACTATAATGTTGACTTAGTTGTATCAAAAGTATATAATAATTAAGCCTGTTTATAGGCATTTTCGTGTGGGAGAGTGTGCAACATTCGATAACCACACCACAGACAAAAATCAAGGAGGAATGTCGTGTGAGTAAAAAAATTGCAAAAATTGCCAAACTTCAATTCCCTGCTGGAGGAGCTAAACCAGGACCTGCATTAGCTGGTGTTGGAATTAACATGCCTCAATTCACAACTGCATTTAACGATGCAACACGTGATCGCGCAGGAGATATCGTACCTGTTGTTATTACAGTATTTGATGATAAATCATTTGATTTCGCTTTAAAAACAACACCTGCTTCAATCTTATTAAAACGTGCAGCTGGAATCAAAAGTGGTTCAGCAACACCAAGCAAAGCTATTGCTGGAACAATCACAGAAGCACAATTGCGTGAAATTGCAGAGTACAAATTACCTGACTTAAACGCAAATGACGTTGAAGGTGCTATGCGTATTGTTGCTGGTACAGCAAAAAATATGGGTATCGCAATTGAAGGAATGGAGGCATAATTCAAATGGCTAAAAAAACTAAAAACTACAAAAAAGTTGGAGAATTAGTCGATCGTTCAAAAGTTTATACAATCGAAGAAGCATTGAAAACTTTAAGAGAAGCTAACTTTGTTAAATTCGATCCAACAGTCGAAATTTCATATAACCTAAATGTTGATCCACGTCACGCTGATCAACAAATCCGTGGAGCAATGGTATTGCCACATGGTACAGGTCGTTCACAAAAAGTATTAGTTGTAACTCAAGGTGCTAAAGAGCAAGAAGCAAAAGATGCAGGAGCAGATTTTGTTGGTGGTAAAGAAATTCTTGAGGAAGTAAAAAATGGATGGTTTGACTTCGATGTTATCGTTGCTACACCAGACATGATGGGTGAATTAGGTAAACTAGGACGCGTTCTAGGACCTAAAGGATTAATGCCTAACCCTAAAACAGGAACTGTAACTATGGATGTTACAAAAGCTGTTGAAGAAATCAAAAAAGGTAAAATCGAATACCGTGTTGATAAAGAATCAAACATCAATACAATTATTGGTAAACTTTCATTTGATGATTCAGCAATCATTGAAAACTTTAAAGCACTTAACGACACAATCGTTAAAGCACGTCCTGCTGCTGTAAAAGGTACTTACATTAAGAACCTTGTAATTACTACAACAATGGGTCCTGGATTAAAAGTTGCAATTGACTAAAACTACTAAAGAAGCCTCGGCTTCTTTTTTTTATTTAATTTTGAGAAAATACATCATGTAAATATCAATAAATAGATGTAGTTATCGTCATTGAATGTCAATAGTTCCGTATATTTCCTGGACATCAATACAATTTTCATTCGCTAAGGTTGCTGCGTATGCATAAAAAAACCGTACCGTATTGGTGCGGTTTTACTATAAATTAATAGTTATACTGTCTAAATCTCTAGCTAGTTTGTTGAATGAATATATACAAACGTTGAATCATTTGAAAGATCGCGTTGAAATTTGTATCCGTTGACAGAGATTGATTTAAGAGCATTAACTGTGCTTACTTTATTCTTGACGATTTCTTGCACAAATGCACCTCTTGCAGATTTAACATAAGTTGATTTTGCTGTATATTTAACTCCATCAAATTCTCTAAACTCTATATTAATAACGGGACCATCGATTTTTGAAAAGTCTACGGAGTTTGAATACTCTTTTGAGGCTAAATTAACTACAGGCAATTGGAGTGAATTTATATACTCTGTCACATAATCTGTCCAATAGTTATATAAATCTATAGAAATAGCGCTTAGATAATCCAAACGATAAGGTGCAATAGTATCAAAAGGCTTATGTAAGCCAAAGAGTGAAGAAAGTATAATTAAGTGTGTATTAGCATATTCAAGATCAGTTTTTGACCATGAATCTACATTCATAGATTTAAATGAAGCACCTTTAAATGAAAATATTGCAGCACCACAAGGATGGTAGTTATTAATCATTTCTAGAGATTTATAGACAATTTTGTCGGAAGCCTTATAAACTTTTTTTGCTTGATTGAAATCAAGTTGATTGAGTTCATTAAATATCAAAAGAGATTCTTTGTTAAATATAGGTACTTGATGATAGTTCAATGGTGACTCAACCATCGTTTTCGTTGGGGAAATTAATGTAATCATTTTTCGAACAACTCTAAGTAATCACTTTCTTTAAATCCTACCAAGACTTTATTATCATGAATTAGAATTGGCCGCTTCACGAGTCGACCAGATGTTGCGAGTAAATCGATAGCTTCATCATCGGTTAAAGTTGGAAGTTTATCTTTCAAGTGTAGCTCTCGATACATAATACCTGACGTATTGAAAAAGGATTTTAGTGGAAGCCCACTTGTTTTTATCCATGAATGTAATTCTTCAGATGTTGGGTTTTCGTCCATTATTTCGCGTAGATCAAAGTCGACGTTAAGTAATCTGAGTAGCTTTTCTGCTTTCTTACAGGTTGAGCATTTCTTATAGCAAATAAATTGTGTTTTCATATCACTGCCTCCAAGCCAGTAACACTATCTTATCACAGTTTTTACTTTGCCGAAGACTGTTTGAGCAATGAAAAAATCAATTATACTGTGGATAAACCCGCCGATACCAACAAGAAGTATGATATTAACGATGTAACTACTATTCTGGGCTAGAGTTTTAGTGAAGTAAAATGGTGTGACTACCAGAACTTCTGAACTTGCGTGGATAATGGCAATGATAATATTGAAAATAAGTAACTGTTTTTTACTTTTGATAAGTGCAGGGTGCTTTTGCAAATATAGAGCACCGATCGTAGCGAAGATAACATGTGATAGAGCACGTGCAGCAATTTCCGGTGTAGTTGTCATAAGAAAGCCGAAGGCTGTCCCTAGAGCCACAGAAACCGCCGTTACGGGGGATATAAACATTGCAATGAAGATTGGCACGTGTGACGCTAGTGTATAGGATGCTGGGGGCAAAATGAACTTAGGCATAAAAGTGGGAATCGCAATTCCCATTGCAATTAAAATGGCACTCAAGGTAATATTCTTTGTTGTTTTCATAGTTTCTCCTAGGTGTCTTGACACCTAGGACTATAGTAAATAAATAAAAGCTAGGTGTCAAGACACCTAGCTTAGTTTGATTCATAAAGAAGATTATGTTTTCTCAGAAGTTTAAGAATACATTGATAGTGTGCATCATCATTGCATGCAATCGTGTGGATATGAATGCCATCTGTAAGTGAAGACAGTAGCGTTCCATTTTTATTAATGAATGCCTCAATATCTTCATGCGTATTGATATTGAGTTGACCAGTAATTTCACCATAAATCGGGTGTTCCACGGTCACATCAATCACAGAAACATCATTGTCGACCAGTAACGACAATTCTCTTCGTGTGTCTTCATTATGGTGTGCGACAGGAATAATATAGTGAGGGCGTTTATCGGTTTGATTGATAATATAGCCTCGCGGTGTTGCTTGGATTTTAACACCTTGCGCTCGCAAAAGTGCGATATCACCTACGATAATTTGTCGAGAAACCTTAAAGATACTGGCAATATACTGGGCACTAAGTGGGCTTTTTTGTTCTTGCATAAGTAATTCAACAATCGAAATCCTTCGTTTTTCTCCGGTCATTATACTCCCTCAATCTTTCTATATAGTTAATGAATTTATCTTCTAAATACAGTAGGATTTTTATCGCAGTTTGCGAATTGACAGTGAAAGTACATAGTGGTACTGTATTAGTAATAATGATACAGCAAAGGTGGTATTTATGAAAGTCTTATTATATCAACGAGGTGAAAAAGCCTTAAGTAAATCAGGAATTGGGAGAGCAATGAAGCATCAAGTCAGAGCATTGACAGAAGCGGGTGTTCCATTTACAACTGATGAAAATGATTCTTATGATATCGTACACATTAACACAGTCGATCTAGCGGCACGTGCTATGGCTAATAAAGCCCGTAAAGAGGGGAAAAAAGTCGTATACCATGCTCACTCAACAGAGGAAGATTTTAGAAATTCTTTCATATTCTCTAACCAACTATCACCACTTTTTAAAATGCATATTATTTCAAGTTATGAGTTAGGTGATTATATATTAACACCGACTCCATATGCTAAAGAAATTCTTGAATCGTATGGGATAGAGAAACCCATTCAAGCTGTTTCTAACGGTATAGACTTGGCTCGTTTTACACATGATGACTCGAAGGTAAAGGCATTTAGAGAATATTTCAACTTACCGGAAGATCGTAAAGTGATTATTTCAGTCGGATTATATTTTGAGCGTAAAGGACTCCCCGATTTTATGGAAGTCGCACGTGCATTGCCGGAGTACACATTTATTTGGTTTGGACACACGCCACTAGCAAGTGTCACATCTAAGGTTAGAGATGCAATTCGTGAGAAGCCGAATAATGTAATTTTGCCTGGATACATAAAGGGTGACATTATCGAAGGTGCTTATGCATCAGCAGATGTATTCTTTTTCCCATCGTATGAAGAAACTGAAGGAATCGTAGTCTTGGAGGCTTTAGCTTCCCGTTGTCAAACCATTGTTCGTGATATTGGTGTCTATGACCCATGGTTGGTTCATGAGGAAAGTTGTTATAAAGGAAATTCAATCCGTGACTTTGTCTACTTGATTCGAGCATATTTAAGGGATGAATTACCCTCGACAACTGAGGCTGCATATAAAGTTGCCGAAGAACGAAGTATAAAAGAAATTGGAATTCAATTGAAGGATGTTTATGAGCGAGTGTTAAAGGGGGAGTATTGATGGAATTAAAAATTTATGAATCGTCAGTAGATTTGGCAACCTCGTTATTAGGTATTAGTACAGATATTAGACGTGAAAATTTTGATAAATTAATTGATATGTTGCAAGATAGCGGAATTAATATTCAACGTATTGATGATAATCACGCATCAAACCAGTTTAATCTAATATTGCCTGTTCTTGTCTTGGATGGCGAGATTGTTCATTCGGGGGCATATCCTAAAGCTAAGGAATTGTCTGCCATTCTGAAGATAGATGAATCGATTTTTTCTGGAATTGTGGAAAAAAGTGAGTTATTTACTGCTGCAAATACTGGCAGAATCGGTTTGTGTTGTGGTGTAGGGACAGATGTCTATCTAGATCCGTATGACGACGACATGGAGGATTTTTAATGATAAAAAAAATTTCTATCGTTGGTGTTTTTTTAGTCTTATTGATAGGATGTGGCTCTAAAGACCCTGAAATAGTTAAGCCGGTAGAGCCGGAAATCGTTTTGGAAACGTCACTAAATTTGTCTCTAAAAGGCGTAAAGTACGTTCTACCGGCTCCGTATCAAGAGTTCGTTGCGAATGGGTGGGTTCCTGAACAGGATATTGATCAAGTAATGCCGCCAAAAACAAAAATGAGTAATATGTATTTAAGAAATAATGACAATATCATAAAAGTAACGTTTAGTAACGACAGTGACCAAGAAGTGATAATGTCAGATGCAAAAATTGCAGAGATATATGCTGAAAATAGAACTTTTGGCGGCGATGTATCCGTAGATATCGTAGTAAATGAGTTTTTGACATTTGAAACGCCTTTAAGTGATGTAGAAGCAAGGTTTGGCGTTTATGAGTTAAAGTCGAATGAGGTATTTGATGAATATACGTTTATACTGAGTCCTGTTGAAAAACTTGTAATAAGTTATCATAAGGATGGTAGTGACGGAAACCAAAGCCGTTGGATTGGTGTTGTGGATTACAAATAACCCTGCTGACAGGGTTATTTTTATGCTTAGTTTTAGTACAGGGATAGTTATGTTACAATATCTCTAGAACAGAGGTAGTTATGCGATATGTAGGCAAAAATTTGTTGCAATTTGTAACAAACTTTACAGTAATCGATTTAGAAACAACAGGTCGAAGTAATAAATTTCATGACATTACAGAGATTAGCGCAATTCGTTATCGAAATGGTGTTGTTGTGGATTCTTTTTCTACACTTGTTAAGGCAAGAAATAGTATCCTTCCTTTTGTGGTATCCTTAACGGGCATAACAGACGAGATGCTTGAGGACGCACCTTATATCGAAGAAGTGATAGAGGAAGTGGTTGCATTTATTGGTGATGATATTATTCTTGGTCATAATGTCCAATTTGATTACTTTTTGATTTATGACGCTTACAGTGTTTGTATGGATGGGATCATGCGTAATGACTATATTGATACACTCCGTATCTCGAGATTGTTAAATAAAGATATTAAAAACCACAAATTAGAAACTTTATGTGAGTATTTTGGCGTTGAACGAAAGATCGGTCATCGTGGATTTGATGACAGCCTTCAAACAGCGCAGGTTTTCCTTAAAATGAGAGAAAAATACTTAACGTTGCGTGAGCAAAAGCGTGAAAGAGAGGGTTATTATGAACGTATATGATTGGGATAAAACGATTTATGATGGAGATAGTTCAATTGACTTCTACAAGTTTAACTTGAGGAAAGATAAGAAGCTATCTAAGTTATGGTTGAAACAAACGAAAGCAGCTGCTGATTATAAACGCGGTAAAATCAGTAAAACTGAAATGAAAACTGTATTCTATGAGTATTTTAAAGAGATTGAGGATATTGATTTACGTGTTTTAGAGTTTTGGGCAGAGCATAAGCACAAAATTAAACAATGGTACTTTGATCAACGTCGTGAGGATGATTTGATTATCTCTGCTTCTCCTGAGTTTCTTTTGGAACCGATTGTTGTTGAAGAATTGGGATTAAGTTTAATTGCAAGTCGGGTGGATAAACGTACTGGTGCTCATGATGGTGAAAACTGTTATGCTGCTGAAAAAGTCCGTCGTATGCGAGAGTTGTATGATTTATCTGAAATGGAGTCATTTTATTCTGATTCTTATTCAGATGACCCATTAGCTCAGTATGCGAAAGAAAGCTATTTTGTTGTCGGAAATGATTTAAAACCATGGTAACAGTTTGAACTGTTACTTTTTTTTTAGGATTTCTATCATAGCTATCATATTTGATAGAGGTGATGTGATGAGAATGTGCTGGAAGTGTTTGGAGGATAACGAAAACTTGATTTCGGAGTCTTTTTGTAAGAGATGTTGCTTTATGCAATATTTTAATCTTGAAGATGAATCGAGTTTACCACATAAAAATGCAATAGAAAAGCGATCTTTAAAGCTTACAAATATACAGCAACGTGCGAGTAATCAGATTATCGATCGTATCTTGAAACAGTCAATCTTCGTTGATGCAGTTTGTGGAGCGGGTAAAACAGAAATCTGTATTCCTGTTTTACGATATCTCCTTGAAAAGGGATTAAATGTTGGGTGGGCAATTCCGAGACGAGAAGTCGTTATTGAACTAGCAGAACGAATTCAGTCGTATTTGGAAGACTATCATGTTACTGCAGTATTTGGTGGATGTGTTGATAAATTGGCGGGTGATTTGATTATTTGCACAACGCATCAACTTTTTCGTTATCCTCAGTATTTTGATGTCCTGATACTCGATGAGCCGGATGCATTTCCGTTTGTGAATGACGCCCTTCTTGTGCGTTTTGCAAAACTAGCTTGTCGAGGGACGTTTTTATATCTATCTGCCACATATGATATTGATCATGTACATCGTATTGTTGTTCCATTACGACCCAGCGGTAAACTTCTACCAGTTCCTACTGTCAAATGTCGATATTTTCCATTTATTACATTGCTTCAAGATCTTATAAATTTGAAAGGGGAAATGGTACTTATATTCGTTCCAACTATGAAAATAGGAAGGGGTATATCGCGACTCTTGCGGTGTGCGTTGATAACCTCGGAATGCGTTGACAAGGAAAGTATTTTATCAACATTCCGGGAAAAGCGAAATTGGATTGTTTGTACAACAATATTGGAGCGGGGGGTTACCTTCGAAAATTGTTATGTTTGTGTTTATGAAGCACATCACAGGGTTTTTAGTGAATCGTCACTTGTTCAAATTGCAGGGCGGGTAATGAGAGGAATGAAACCATTAAAAGGTACTGTTGTTTTCTACTGTCGCGAGTATTCAACTTCGTTACTATCGTGTGTCGATCGAATCAAAATTGCGAACGATGCTGCGCGGGGTGTTTTAAATCAGTCGATGCAGGAAAAGGCATAATTGACTATTTTTTTGATAATCCGCATTTGTGTGGATTGTGCCAGTTATCAACAAACGTATTGAAATTAAAAATTGGAGAATTTGAGGTGCTCAGTTTCTACAAATACGAAACTACGGTTCGGGTCTTGCTGTTGCGATATAAAGATGGCCGTGATCGTTCATTAGCGAAACCTATCATGTGGCGAGTTAAGAAAAAATTAAAGAAATACACACGTGATAAAATGGTTGTAGTTGTTCCGTCGCGTCGAGATTCTCAAATATCACGAAGTTTTCATCATGTCGAGTATCTTCTTGATTGTGCTGGAATTGTCTCGCACTCTATTTTTGAAAACAAAGCATTGCATGACCAAACTAACGTATCAGACCGAACCGACATTGCTAATAATATTATCCTAGTTGCGTACACAAAAATAAAAAACAAAGATGTAGTAGTTGTTGACGATATTATTAGTTCAGGATCGAGTTTAGAGGCTTGTATGAGACTTGTTAAGCCTTATGTTAAAAGTGTTAAGGGCATTTCAATTTCATATTCTAAGCGTTTCGAAAAATAAAAGTAAGCGATTTCACTTGTCTTTTAAGTGGCTCTGACGTATAATCAAACATGTCAGATGTAGAAAGGTATAGGATTTGAAATGCAAGGAAAAGTAAAAAAGTTCAATAAGAACAAAGGATTCGGATTTATCACAACAACAGAAGATAGTGATGTATTCTTTCACTATTCGCACCTTGTGATGGAGGGGTTCAAGACTATCGAAGAAGGAACTGATGTCGAGTTCGAATTAATGGATACCGAGCGAGGCTTACAGGCACATAACATCGTTAGAATCTAAAGAAAAGTTGGCATCTGCCAACTTTTTTAATGATTTCATATCAATAATGATTATGATACAATAAAAAATGAATGGAGGCATGAAATATGGCTGGATTTTTTAATAATTTATTTAGCGGAGACCGCAAAATTCTTAATGAAGTAGAAAAGACTGCTCATGCTATTGATGCGCTGAAAGATGAGATTCGCGCACTCTCAGACGAAGAGCTAAAAAACAAAACAGAAATCTTTAAACAACGCCTCAACAATGGTGAAACATTGGATGACTTATTGGTTGAATCCTTTGCAGTTGCACGTGAAGCCGCATACCGTGTAATTGGAGAATTTCCATATATTGTTCAATTAATGGGTGGAATCATTTTACATCGTGGCGATATCGCTGAAATGCGTACCGGTGAAGGGAAAACATTAACAGCAATATTACCAACATACTTAAACGCATTAGATGGCAAAGGGGTTCATGTCATTACAGTTAATGAATACCTTGCGTCCCGTGATGCGGAGTGGATGGGTGAGATTCACCGCTTCTTAGGACTGACTGTAGGTACAAACTTACGTCAATTATCTGCATCACAAAAACGTGAAGTATATGAAATGGATATTACGTATACGACGAACTCTGAAGTAGGATTTGATTATTTACGTGATAACATGGTCACTCGTATCGAGGATCGCGTATTACGTCCACTTAATTTTGCGTTAATCGATGAGGTTGACTCGATTCTTATTGATGAATCACGTACACCTTTAATTATTTCAGGTGGTGCTCGTGAAGGTGCTCGTTTGTATGAACAAGCAGATAAATTTGCTAAGAAACTTTCACAAGGTGCCGATTATGTAGTCGATGTTAAATCAAAAACTGTACAACTTACTGAGTCAGGTGTTGAAAAAGCAGAAAATACATTTAAAGTAAATAACCTTTATGATTTAGACAACACAGCATTACTTCACCATATCAACAATGCTTTGAAGGCAAACTACACAATGTTGAAAGATATTGAGTATGTTGTTCAGGACAACCAAATCGTAATCGTTGACCAATTTACAGGTCGTTTGATGGAGGGTCGTGAGTATTCGGATGGTTTACATCAAGCACTAAGTGCAAAAGAAAATGTCGCTATCAAGCAAGAAAGTGTCACACTTGCTACGATTACATACCAAAACTTCTTCCGTCTTTACAACAAATTATCTGGGATGACTGGTACAGCTAAAACTGAAGAAGAAGAATTCTTAGAAATCTATAATATGCGTGTCTTAGTCATTCCAACGAATCGACCAGTAGTACGTATGGATAAAGAAGACTTAATTTTTGGAACAAAGAAAGCTAAATTTGAAGCACTTATTCAACAAGTTAAAGAAATTCATGAGACAGGGCAACCTGTACTTGTGGGTACTGTTGCAGTTGAAACATCAGAGTATCTAAGTATGATGATGACACAACGCAAAATCAAACATGAAATTTTGAATGCTAAGAACCATGCTCGTGAAGCGCAAATTATTGAACGCGCAGGACGTAAAGGTTCAGTAACAATCGCTACCAACATGGCTGGTCGTGGAACTGATATCAAACTAGATGACGAATCACGTGCACTCGGTGGACTAGCGGTTATTGGTAGTGAACGTCACGAATCACGTCGTATTGATAACCAGCTACGTGGTCGTTCTGGACGTCAAGGAGATCCTGGAATGTCTCGTTTCTTCGTATCATTTGAAGACGATCTTATGATTCGTTATGGAAGTGAACGTTGGGAATCGGTCACATCGCGTCTTGGTGATGTTGCGGTTGAAAATAAAACTCTAACAAAACAAATTAGTGCAGCACAAAAGCGTGTTGAAGGAATAAACTTTGACATTCGTAAAACATTGCTTGATTACGATGATGTTTTACGTCAACAACGCGAAATTATGTATGAACAACGTAATTACATTCTTGAAAATGATGACGTTCATAGTATCATTTTAGAAATGTTCGAACGTGTTATCTCAAATACAATTGGCTCATTTAGAAATATGGAAAGTAAAGATCAGTCAGTCGATATCAATGGTTTAGTCGAAGCGCTTGAAAAACTGGGCCTTATTACTGATGCCGTTAACGAAGCATCTTTAAGTGCCATGAATGTGAATGAACTTCAAGCATTTATTGTTGGTGATGCATGGGGTCGCTACGAAGCAAAAATTGCGGAAGTATCTGACCAATTTACACGTGTCGAAAAAGATATGGCACTTCGTATGATTGACCGTTCTTGGATTGATCATATTGATGCAATGAGCAAGTTACGCGAAGGAATTCATTTACGTTCCTATGCTCAAGAAAAACCACTACAAGCATATGTAAACGAAGGTTTTGAAATGTTTGACGAGATGCTAGGTGCAATCGCTCAGGACATTGTAATGTTCTGCATCAATGTAAAAATTGAATACAGACAGTAGATTTAAAGAATAGATAAGGGTGATGAATTTTGGAATTATTTGAAATAGCTCAAATTTTGGAAGAATCATTAGATTCATTGAAAGCGCTCGGTGATTCACTTTGACTTGGCTCAAAAACAAAGCAAAGTCGAAGCATTAGAAGCAGAGATGGTGGTTGAAGGGTTTTGGGATGATCATAAAAGAAGTGCCCAACATATTCAGACACTAAACCAAATTAAAAAAATAGTTGAAACATATAATCAACTAATAAAAAGAATTGATGATGGCCTTGATACATTAGCATTGCTCAAGGAAGAATTCGATGAAGAGTTCAAAGTAATGCTTGAACTAGAAGTTAAAGATATTGAGAAGGAATTAGATTCGTTCTCAATAATGATTTTACTGAGCCATGATTATGATCAAAAAAATGCAATTGTAGAGATACATCCGGGTGCTGGTGGTACTGAAAGCCAGGACTTTGCGGAGATGTTGTATCGTATGTATACACGCTGGGCCCAAGACAAAAAATACAAAGTCTCGGTTCTTAACTATTTGGATGGTGATGAGGCAGGTCTAAAAGCAGTTTCTTTCTTAGTCAGTGGACCATTAGCTTATGGTTATTTAAAAGCTGAAAAAGGGGTACATCGTCTTGTACGAATAAGCCCGTTTGATTCATCGGGTAGACGCCATACATCGTTTGCATCGGTTGATGTCGCGCCAGAATTTGACAATAGTATAGAAATTGTCATCAATCCGGAAGACATTGACGTCGATACAATGCGCGCATCTGGAGCGGGTGGGCAGCACGTTAATAAAACCGATTCTGCAGTGCGTATTACGCATAAAGAATCGGGAATTGTCGTGACTTGTCAAACCGGTAGAAGTCAATTGCAAAACCGAGAAGAAGCGCTTATGATGCTTAAAAGTAAACTATACCAACGTGAAATTGAGCAACAACAAGCAAATCTAGCGGCAATTAAAGGGGAGCAAAAACTTATTGAGTGGGGATCACAGATTCGTTCATATGTTATGCACCCATATTCAATGGTAAAAGATCATCGTACAAAGCAGGAAACAAGTCAAGTTGACGATGTTTTAGACGGTGAAATTGATGACTTTATCGAAGCATTCTTGAAAATGAACGTAGGTGTATAGATGAAACAATACCAAGACAAAATAACAAATGCGCTCTTATTGGTGCTCGGAAATTTTGTGCTTGCGTGTGGTGTTACATTCTTTATTCTACCAAACAATATTTTATCGGGCGGTGTGGCAGGAGTTGCCGTCGCCCTTTATCCTATTCTAAGGGTGGAGCCAAGAATTATGATGAACATCATAATCGGGCTCGCTTTCTTAATGGGTCTAGTATTCTTGGGGAAAAAGTTTGCATTAAAAACACTAGCAAGTAGCATATTATATCCGCTTTTCGTTAATTTACTGAGTTTAATCCCGTTCAATGCAACACTTGATCCTCTAATCGCATCACTGTTCGGCGGTATTTTTATGGGGATTGGTCTCGGATTAACGTTTAAAACAGGTGCAAGTACAGGAGGGATGGACATACCACCTCTCATTTTATCGCGTTATACCGGAGTCCGTGTGTCGGTCTATATTTTTGCAGTAGATGCAGCAACGGTACTCTTGGGATTCCACAGCTACACATTGAATCAGGTTCTTATGGGATTCATATCCATTTATGCATCAACTAAAGCTATCGATAAAATATCTCTCATTGGTGGTATTGATGCGCGACAAGTTACGATTATTTCAGATGAGTATGAGTCGATTTTGGACTATCTTCATAACAATATTGATCGTGGTTCAACAATCATTACAGCACGTGGTGGTTATACACAAGATCGCAAAGAAATTGTCATGACCGTGATAAGTAAAAAACAATATAATGACCTTGAAAAGGCGGTTCTTTCGATAGACTCGGAAGCCTTCTTAGTTGTATCAAATGCAACGGAAGTCCATGGCAAGGGCTTCAGGACGGTCTAGTTTCACGCAAACTTCAAAAGGCGTATGCTATAATTTAAAATGAATAAAGGAGTGAGAGATAGATGCTAGTTCTAAAAGACGTATCAAAAAAATATAAAAATGGTGTCAATGCACTATATGACATCAATCTATCTGTAGACCAAGGTGAATTTGTCTACATAATTGGTCCTACTGGTAGTGGGAAATCCACACTAATTAAGCTCCTAGATGGTGAAGAAATTCCAACTTCAGGAAGTGTTAATGTAGGAGACTATAACGTTGGAAAGTTACGACATTCCAAAGTTCCTATTTATCGACGAAGAATTGGTGTCGTATTTCAAGATTTCAAACTCTTAGAACGTAAAACTGTTTTTGAGAATATTGCGTTTGCCCTCGAGGTAGTGAATACACCAAACGCCAAGATTCGATCACGTGTTCGTGAAGTCTTAAGATTGGTTGATCTGAGTGAAAAAGCGAATGCATTCCCTCAAGAGTTAAGTGGTGGACAACAACAAAGAGTTGCTATCGCAAGGGCAATTGCTAATAAACCTCAATTGCTTATTGCTGATGAACCAACAGGTAACTTAGACCCTGAAAAATCAAATGAGATTATTATGTTGTTAGAGCGTATAAATCGAGAAGAAGAAACAACTGTACTTATGGTTACGCATGATGTAGATATTGTAAATAATAACAAAAAACGTACGATTGCCTTAGATGCTGGACATATTGTTGCAGATTTAACATCTGGAGGATACATCAGTCATGAATAGAGTATTAAGACATATTAAAGAAGGATTCTTGGGAATGGTGCGTAACTTTGCGCTGTCATTGTCAAGTATTTCATCTGTTACTGTGACGCTATTAATTATGGCGCTTTTCTTATTGTTAAGTGCAAACCTAGGTGTAATCACGAAACAAATTGAAGAGAGTGTTCAAATCGCTGTTCACGTTAATAATAACTATGAGAGTCAAGAAAACATCGACCGAATCTCTAAAGCGATTGAGGTTATCCCCAATGTAAAATCTGTAGGTTTTTCATCGAAGGAAGAAGAGTTAGAGATGTTTATTAAAAACTCAGGTGAAGACGCAGAGTTACTCTTTGGATCATTCAGGGGTGAATCTAACCCAATGCCGCTTACATTTTTAGTTCAAGCTGAAAAGGGCGAGTATTTGAAACAAATTACCCAGGAAATACTAAAAATCGAAGGTATTGATGATGCGATTTATGGTGGCGATGCGACATCTACCTTTGTGCACGGTTTGGAACAAGTTCGTAATATTGGATTTGCAATTGTCATCGCATTGGGTGTAGTTGCAGTATTCTTAATTTCAAATACGATTCGTGTATCGATTCATTCACGTCGTCGTGAAATCGGTATTATGCGTACCGTAGGTGCTACTAACTGGTACATCAGATGGCCATTCATTATTGAAGGAATGTTGATTGGTTTGATTGGCTCATTTGTTCCAATTCTTATCACAATCTTCGGGTATCAATATTTATTTGAATCAGTCGGTGGATTCTTATTTTCGAAAATGTTTGTATTGGTATCACCAACACCGATGGTATACCAAATATCTATTGTATTGGCACTAATTGGTTCAACTGTTGGAGCAATTGGTAGTGTCTTTTCTGTCGGGAAGTTCTTAAGGTGGACGCGATGAAAAAAATATTTCGAAACACAATTCAAGTAGTGATAGTATTATCAATGATGATCTTAGTGTCAACATCTGTTTATGCTACGTCTGATGATGAATATGAAAATAACCTCACTTACTATCAAGAGCTGTGTCGCGGAATAGAAAGTGAAAGTGTTAAAGCAACTTGTGATGGTTACCGCTCATTTCTTGAACGTCGTGCTGGAAACAAAGAAGCAGAACGTGCTGAAATTGCAAACCGTCGTGAAAAAATAGATACAGATTTAAAGAGTAATTTATCGATTCTTGGTGAGTACGAAGGAAAGATAAAGGATCTTGAAACGCAAATTAAATCACTAGAGGCTCAAATTGTACAAAATGAGGCTCAAATTGCACTAATAGAAATTCAAATAGCGCAACGATTAGAAGACATTAAAGGTTTAGAGGAAGACATTAAAGCATACATGGTCAAGAGTCAATCAACCATGCGTGTAAATGGATACATCGAGTTCTTAATGGGAGCAACTGATTTCTCCGATATCATTCGACGCGTTGAGGGCTTGAATGCAATTAAAAGATCAAATGAGAAGATGATCGATGCTTTCAAAGAACAACAATTGAAACTGCAAGAAGATCGTGCATTAATCGAAAATGAGAAATTTGCGATTGAATTGAATAAAAAGGCAATTGAATCTGAACGTGAACTCGCAAAAGCATATGAAGCGGAAATTCAGTATGTCTATGCGAAATTATCTGAACAAAAAGACATTTTGGATGTAGCAGATGCCCAAGTTCAAAATGAAATTACAATAAGTAACGATCTAGCAAGTCAAATTGGTGATCTTGTCTTGGTTCCCAAACCAGAGCCTGAAAAACCAGATCCGGAGAAACCGGTTGATCCTGGAAACCCAGATCCTGAAAACCCTGACCCAGAGAACCCAGGTCCTGGAGAAGGATCTACTGATATATATCATCCTGTTCCGGGTACATCATTGACGGCTACTGTGTGGCAGTATCCGTGGGGTGGATGGCATCTCGGTAATGATTTAGGTGCAGATATAGGAACTCCATTAAGAGCAATTGGTAATGGTGTCATTGTGGTTGCGCAAGGTGGTTGTGGAAATAATGCTGACGGCTGTAACGGTGGACTCGGAAATCATATTTCAATGATTTTCCAAGATGGTGATCGTTCGTACGGCGCATTGTTCATGCACTTATCAAGCACCGCAGTGGGACAACTTGCTGTTGTTCCTGCTGGAACTGTGATTGGTTACACTGGAAACTCAGGAACATCGACAGGGCCACACGTCCATATTGAAATTTTCGATTTGGGGCCTGGTACTGTCGTTGATGGATTAAATCTATGGAATAATGGTCATCGAACTGCTCAATTTGGACTTGGTGGATCAAGTGGTGGAAATTCATCACTATGTGATTATCGTGGAAGTTATCCATGCCGAACAAATCCAGGTCGCTATGTATACAGCACATAATCAATAGATGAGGTGAACATGAAACGAATTTTAAAAAATACAATTATTATCTCAATTATTTTGATGATGCTACTTGGCGTACTTGCCCCGATATTCGCTAGTAATCGTGATGATTTCGAATCTAATCCAGGGAAGTATGACCAACTTTGTAGCTCATATTCCGAGTCGTCAGCGCAAGTTTGTCGTGAATACCGCGCTTACTTGTTAGAGCGTGCTCAAAACAATCAAGCAGCAAAAAATGAAATCTCAAATAAACTTAAAGATATTGAGACGAATTTGATGGAAAATCTTGGACTTATTCAAGAGTTTGAAAATCAAATTACTGCATTAGATGCGAATATAAAAACACTAGAACTTGAAATTGCGCAAAAGGAACAACATATTCAAGAACTTCAAGTTGAAATCCAAACTCGTGAAACTGAAATTGCAAAACTTGAGGAAGAAATTAAAACGTATATGGTTCAGAGTCAAATGAACATGCGTGTCAACGGATATATAGAATTCCTTATGGGCGCAACTGATTTCTCCGATATTATGCGTCGTGTTGTTGGAATGAACAGTATTCGTCGATATAATGAATCTCTGATTGATAACTTCAAGTCTCAAAAACAAGCGCTCGAAGAAACAAAAGCGGCGGTCGCAACTGAAATTGAGAATATCGAACTTAATAAAAGTTTAGTCGTTGTCGACAAAGAAAATATTGTATATCTTCAAGCCGGTGTACAAAAAATTTATGATGAATTAGTCATTCAAAAAGTTAACTTTGAAATGCAAGAAGCACAAGTTCAAGCAGCAATCGAACTTGACCAAGCAACTGCTGATGCAATCAATGCAATCCCTCCAACGAATGGCTTATCAAGTCCTGTACCAACTGGAAGAAAGACCGAATCAGTATGGGGATATAGCTGGGGTGGAACGCACCTTGGGGTAGACTTATCTGCTGGTTATTTTGAACCAATCTATGCTGTTGGTAATGGCGTAGTTGTGGTAACTCAAGGTGGATGTGATACGTATTCAAGTTTTGGTTGCAATAGTGGCCTTGGAAATCATCTCTCAATGATTTTCGAATCAAATGGCAAAGTCTATGGTGCGTTGATCATGCATATGGCAAATGGATCATTTAAAGTTGGTCCAGGTAGCGTTGTGAACCAAGGTCAACAAGTAGGCGGTGTCGGAAACTCAGGAAATTCTATCGGGTCACACGCCCATATCGAAATATTTGATTTAGGAGTCGGTTCGGTTTCAGAAGGGGTATCAATGTGGAATAGCACATGGCGTACTGCTCAATTTGGTTTGGGTGGTTCTGACCGTGGTCAAAGCAGTCGTTGTGAATATAAAGGATCAACACCGTGCCGTATTGACCCAGAAGTATTCTTAGGTGTTTAAAAAAAAGGTGTATCAATGAACAGTTTAGTTCAGAGATACACCTTTTACTATGGCGTCAACAATTGCTTCTGATGTTGCTTCAAATTGAATTGCTTCAAGATGTGATGGGTACATAAATGTGTTGGCCACGGATGTTTTTAAGAATTCATGAATTCCGTCATAATAACCATCAATGTTTGCAAAACCAACAGGTTTGTTGAAATATTCAATTTGATTTAATGTTATTACCTCAAAGATTTCATCCATTGTGCCGCAGCCTCCAGGAAATGCGACGAATGCGTCAGACATCTCATTCATCATCGTTTTACGAACACTCATGTCGTCAACAATTACAAGTTCTGTAAGTCCAGGATGCGCAATTTCTTTATCAACTAAAATCTTGGGCATGACCCCAATGACTTTACCATCCAAAGCGATCATCTCATCGGCGATGATCCCCATAATGCCTGAACGGGCCCCACCATACACCATCGTTATATCTTTAGATACCAATGTCTTTGCTAAAATCTTTGCTTCTTTCACAATGTTGTGGTTACTCGTATCGCGCGAACCACAGAAAACAGCTAACTTCATATAAACCCTCCGCTTTTAAGGTCATTATACCATGTGTGAATAAGCATGGTTGATAAAATAGACAATGGAGGATTTAAAATGAAAACAACAATCGTATATACACATCCATGGGATGGAAGTTTTAATCATCACGTTTTAGAAGTGACGAAAGCGCAATTGCTGTCGAAAGGTCACGAAGTGGATGTCATCGATCTCCATCAAGACGGGTTTGATCCAGCATTTCATGCTGAAGATTTGAAATTGTTTGGCAAAGGTGAGTACAATGATCCAAAAGCTGAAGATTACATGAAGCGCTTAAAAGCCAGTGATGAAGTCATCTTTGTATTTCCTGTTTGGTGGTATGGCGCACCGGCTATGCTCAAAGGTTTCTTTGACAAGGTATTCTTAAAAGGACATACTTACGACATGGATGAAAATCATAATTTAGTTGGAAAATTAGATATCAATAAAGCTGCAGTTTTTACAACTGGAAACATAAGTAAAGAAATTTTTGAACATATTGGCGATCCAATCAACAAAACAATGATCGAAGCGTTGTTTGGAACCGTGGGTATTAAGAATGTCACGTGGCTACATTGCAAGACAGTGCACATGGAAGAAACACGAAACCAGTTCCTGTTAGAAATTGAACAATACTTGAAATAAATCCCTTAACTGGGATTTTTATTATATGCTGTGATAAACTTAGTACATTGAGGTGGAATCGTGGATAAAGAAGAAAATAACAAACATCAAATTCGTCTAGAGCGTCATAAATGGCCTGACGAAATTAACCGAGAAAAAAAGAAAAAGAAAGTTATCATTGCGACTGCATCAGCGGTAGTTATTGCGTTCTTGCTAGGATGGCAAGGAAATAGGCTTCTTAATAGTATTATAGGTAACGGCAAGAACTCAGAAGCACTTGCTCTTTTTGAGCGTGTATATTCTGATGTTCGTTCAAGTTGGTTTTTTGTGAATGATATGGAAGATCCGGATAAGACGTTGGTTGAAAATGCCATTAAAGGCATGTTGCAGCGTAATGGTGACCAGCATACTGTGTATATGACGGATGAAGAAACAAAAAAATTGAATGATTCGATTAATATGTCTTTCGTTGGTATCGGGGTTACATATATGGAGGCGTCCGATACAAATATGGTAACAAACGTTATCAAAGGATCACCAGCTGAAGCGGGTGGAATCTTGGCGGGTGATGTTATTTCTAAAGTTGATGGTGTTTCTACTTTTTCAAGTGATATCCCAATAAAAGAAATGATTCAAGGGGAAGCTGGACAGCCAATTGAGATGGAAGTCTTAAGAACGGGCAAACCAGTTACTTTGGAGGTCATTCGTGGTCGTGTTGAGGCGTTAGCATTCGGCGAAGTTTTAGAACCAGGTGTTGGCTACATCGAAATGAAATCATTTGGTCGTGGTCTTGCCGATGTAACGGAGTCTATTTTAAAAGATTTTAAAGCCAAGGGTGTCAAGAATTTAGTTATCGATTTACGTGATAACGGTGGCGGATATTTAGATGCGATTCAGGATGTTGCGCGCCTATTCCTTGATGAAGGGGCAATCGTTTATCAAGAACATTTTACGAATGGTAAAACAGAAACTTATACGGTTAAAAATTCAGTCGCATCAAACTATAAGTTTGACGATATTACAATTTTGATTAATGAGGGGACTGCAAGTGCTTCAGAGGTCCTTACATTAGCCTTGACCGAAAATCTTGGAGCTAAAACAGTTGGTATGAAGAGTTATGGAAAAGGGACAGTCCAAACGCAACGAATCTATGGCGACAGTTCTAACTTGAAAATTACAATTGCGGAATGGCGCAGTCCCAGTGATATTAGTATCAATAATGTTGGTATTTTACCAGATCACGAAGTTAAGTTACCTGATGTATTCTACGCATCATATCCACTCATTGGGACTTCAGAATTTGCATATGATACAGTCAGTATCGCTGCATCCTATGCCCAACATGCACTCACTTATCTTGGATATCACAATGGTCGAACGGATGGTTACTATGATAGTGCCACACGTGACGCAATTTTAGCGTATGCAAATGCGGAAACAATAAATACTGATGGAACAATAAATCAAGCACTTCTACAACGGATGTATAGTTCTGTCTTATACAATTGGAATGGAAATCGTGCAGTTGATGACATTCAACTCATTAAAGCATTGGAGGTTGCGAAACATGGATCATAAATTTAAACTAGAATCTCGTTTTGAACCAAAAGGTGACCAAGTTAAAGCAATTAAGGAACTAACAGAAGGTATTCTTGCTGGTAAGAAGGATCAAGTACTGTTGGGAGCAACGGGTACTGGTAAAACGTTTACGATTTCACAGGTCATTCAGAAATTGAACCGTCCTACGCTTGTATTTGTTCATAATAAGACACTTGCGGGTCAGTTGTATTCTGAGTTTAAAGAGTTTTTCCCACATAATCGTGTTGAGTATTTTGTTTCGAACTTTGACTATTATCAACCAGAAGCATATTTACCTGGATCGGATACGTATATTGAGAAGAGTTCGATGATAAACCAAGAACTCGATATGCTGCGTCATGCAGCTCAAAACTCTGTCTTACAACGTCGCGATACAATCATTGTTGCTTCGGTTGCGAGTATTTATGCTACCGCTGATCCTGAGTACTATAAGGCAATGCTTTATGTAATGCGAGTTGGCCAGGAGATTTCGCGTGAAACACTATTGATGGACCTTGTTAAGCGACAATATGTTCGGAATGATATTGAACAATCACGGGGAACGTTTCGAGTTCGTGGTGATGTCGTAGAGATTGTGCGTGGGGATACGGATGATATCGTTGTTCGTGTCGAATTCTTTGGTGATGAAATTGATCGTATCGTTGAAGTGGATCGTATTACTGGTAATGTAAAGCAAGGATATAAGATTTATGATATATTTCCTGCAAACGAATATGCTCGCGATATGGATCAAATTAAAATTGCTGCAGATGCAATTGAAGAAGAGTTAAAAGAACGTCTGGAGTATTTTGAAAAGGAAAATAAACTTGTTGAGTATCAACGACTTGAGCAACGGACAAAGTATGATTTAGAGAATCTTCGTGAGTTTGGGATAACTTCGGGTATCGAAAACTACTCAATGCATATTGATGGGCGACCACCAGAGCAAAGACCGTACACGTTGTTTGATTATTTCCCAGATGATTATTTGTTTGTAGTGGATGAGTCGCACGTTTCCCTTCCACAGATTCGTGGGATGTATAATGGTGACCAATCAAGGAAACGAACATTGGTTGAATTTGGGTTCCGCTTGCCGAGCGCATTGAATAATAGACCGATGACTTTTGAAGAGTTTGAAACCGTCCAAAATCAAACAATTTATGTCTCTGCAACACCGGGTGACTATGAGATGGAAAAGGTTAATCATGAAATTGTCGAGCAAATTATTCGACCAACAGGATTGTTGGATCCGACTCTAGAAATTAAACCAAGTCGCGGTCAAGTTGATGATATTGTTGATCAAATTTTAGTGCGACGCGAGCGTAATGAACGTGTGTTGATTACGACACTTACTGTAAAAATGGCGGAAGATTTAACCAGTTACTTATTAGAAACTGGCATTAAAGTCGCATACATTCATCACGAGACTAAAACGTTAGAACGTATTGAAATCCTTCGTGATTTACGTTTGGGCAAATATGATGTCCTCGTTGGAATTAACTTACTTCGTGAAGGGCTTGACCTCCCTGAGGTAAGTTTAATCACAATTTTAGATGCAGATAAAGAAGGTTTCTTACGTTCATATCGATCGCTTGTCCAAATTGTAGGACGTGCAGCGCGTAATGCGAATGGTCATGTTATTATGTATGCTGATAAAATTACTGACTCAATGCAACGTACAATTGATGAGACGCAACGCCGTCGTGATATTCAAATTGCGTATAATGAGGAACACGGTATTACACCAACTACTATCATTAAACCAGTTCGTGATATTATTGCTGGAAAAGAAACTGCTGCTCTAACTGCCAAAGTCAGAAGTGGAAAACGTGATAAGAAAGCAATTGTTGAATTGATTGAACGTCTTGAGAAAGAAATGCGTGAAGCGGCAGCTATTCTCGATTTCGAGCGTGCAGCACAGCTTCGTGATGTTATCATGGAAATGAAATCAGAAAATCTATAGCAACCTTCGGGTTGCTTTTTTTGAGTGAAACATTCTTGAAACATGTAGTATTTATTGCAATTCGTTTTGCGAGCAACATGAATTGACCGTATAATGAAACAAATGGGAATGGAGAATCACTATGCACCAAAATGAACAATTGATGGATATCGTTAAAGATATTGCTGCACAAAGCCCGTACATCTATGTTGTAGCAATGAATGGCTCTCGCGTGAATACGAATGTAGGCGCTGATGCGTGGCAGGATTATGATGTGGTTTATATTGTTGAGGATGTTTCAATCTTTGTGAAAGATCGCAGTTGGTTGGATTTTTTTCCAAAACGTTTAATTATGCAAGTGCCAACGGACATGGGAAGTAATCAACCATGGCCTACTTTTTTGATGCAGTTTGAAAATGGTGATCGTGTTGATTTAATGTTCGTCCCAGTTACAGATTTAGCGACGTATTTGCAATCAGATTCGCTTGTGAAAATAATCATGGATAAAGAGGGTATGTTGGAGGGATATGACTTGCAGGAACCCGATGATTCTAAATACTGGATTCAAAAAGCAACACACTCAGACTATCAAGACAGTGTTAATGAATTCATGTGGCTCTCTCTCTATGTAACTAAAGGGTTGAAGCGGAAGGAACTTTTGTACGCCATTGATCACCTGTCAATCATGCGCGACGAGTTATTGAAGATGATGACATGGATGGTAGGCAATAAAACAAATCATAAAATCAGTCTTGGTAAGAATCATCGTTTGTTGAAAGTATTCATCGAAGAAGATATGTGGGCACGATTTATGACGACCTATAATTTATCAGATGCAGAATTGATTTGGGATGCGTTAGAAACGCTATTGTCACTCTATGAAATTGTTGCAGACCGCGTAGCGGATAACCAACATTTTACATACGATCGTGGCCAATATCACGCGATTCGAAATACAATTCTTGCGTTGCGCAAGGACACAAATCTCTACTCAATCCATGATATAATAAGAGATGCAAGTTTGGAGGTATTATGAACAACGATAAAATTGTAATTAAAGGTGCAAAAGAAAATAATTTAAAAAATGTAAGCTTGGAAATTCCACGTAATAAATTGGTAATCATGACAGGTCTATCCGGTTCCGGAAAGACCTCACTTGCTTTTGATACGATTTATGCCGAAGGGCAACGTCGCTATGTTGAATCACTTAGCTCATACGCACGTCAATTCCTGGGGAATATGGAAAAGCCTGATGTTGAGCTCATTGAAGGATTGTCGCCAGCAATTGCGATTGATCAAAAAACGACGAGTAATAACCCACGTTCAACAGTCGGAACTGTAACTGAAATCTATGACTACTTACGTCTTATGTATGCTCGTGTTGGTGTTCCATACTGCCCAATCCATGGGATTGAAATTACCTCGCAAACAATCAAACAAATGGTTGATCGCATTATGGATTTTGAAGATCAAGCACGCCTCGAAATCCTAGCACCAATTGTTAAGGATCAAAAGGGAGAGCATAAAGAGCTTCTTGAATCCATGCGCAAAGAGGGATTTGTCCGTGCATACATTAATGGTGAAATGGTTCAACTTGATGAACCTTATACAGTTGAAAAGAATAAGAAAAATTCAATCTCAATTGTTGTCGATCGTATTATTAAAAAAGAAGACAGTCGCTTCCGCTTGAGTGACTCGCTCGAAACAGCAATAAAAATTAGCGATGGAATCGTAAATGTTAAAGTCGGATCGGAAATTCATGTTTTTTCTAGTAAATTTGCATGTCCAGTCTGTGGCTTCAGTGTACCGTCGATTGAACCGCGCCTTTTCTCGTTTAACTCTCCGATGGGAGCGTGTCATACATGTAACGGATTAGGTATTACTCAATCTGTTGATGTTGATTATCTCATTCCTGATCCTACGTTAACGATTATGGAAGGTGGCATCCGCTACTACAAAAATATTGTTGGTAGTCAAAATATAGAGTGGCAAACATTCGAACAATTGATGAAATTTGCGAAGGTCAATGCGGACACACCAATCAATAAAATTCCGAAAGCAAAACTCGATATTTTACTGTATGGATCACAAGTTCCGGTGAAGTACATCATTGAATCCCGTTCGGGGAATGTGTTCCATAGAACAGAAGTAATTGAAGGTGTTGTGAATCTCATTGAACGTCGTTTCCAGGAAACAACCTCAACATCATCTCGTGAGTGGTATGGTTCATTCCATAGTGAATCAACATGTACAACGTGCCATGGTTCTCGTTTGAATGAAAGTGCACTGAGTGTCAAAGTTGATAACACAAATATTAGTGAATTTACCCATCAGTCCATTCGTGATGCACTTCATTTTATGGAGCATTTGGAACTTGAGCCGATGAAGGCAGAAATTGCAGAACTTGTAATTCAAGAAATCGTAGGGCGTTTGTCATTCCTAAAGGATGTTGGATTGGATTACTTAACATTAGACCGAATTGCAGGTAGCCTTTCAGGAGGTGAATCGCAGCGTATTCGACTTGCAACGCAAATTGGATCACGCCTTACAGGTGTTCTTTATGTTCTGGATGAGCCATCGATTGGACTTCATCAACGCGATAATGCCCGACTCATCGAAACCTTGAAAAATATGCGTGATCTAGGGAATACACTTTTAGTTGTTGAGCATGATGAAGAAACAATGGAAGAAAGTGACTGGATTGTTGATATTGGACCTGGTGCAGGAGCACTCGGTGGCGAAGTTATTGCGAATGGACCATTGTCAGAAATCATTGATAATGAAGCATCATTAACTGCTGCATATCTAAGTGGTCGTCGTAAAATCCCAACTCCGACGAAGCGTCGTAAAGGAAATAAACTTGCGATTGAAATTGTTGGAGCAAGTGAAAATAACTTAAAGAATCTAACGATAAAATTCCCGCTAGGTACACTCACAAGTGTGACTGGGGTCAGTGGAAGTGGTAAATCATCGCTAGTTAATGAAGTATTAAGCAAAGCAGTCTACCAATCATTAGGTCGTCAACGTATCAAACCCGGAAAACATAAACGTATTAAAGGACTTGAAAACATTGATAAGCTAATTACGATTGATCAAAACCCAATTGGTCGAACACCACGTTCGAATCCAGCAACGTATACAGGTGTCTTTGATGATATTCGTGATCTCTTTGCGAAGACTCAAGAAGCGAAGATGCGTGGTTATGATAAAGGCCGTTTCTCATTTAACGTAGCAGGGGGTCGTTGTGAAGTTTGTAAAGGTGATGGTGTCAAACGTATCTCTATGCACTTCCTACCAGATGTTTATGTTAAATGTACAGAATGTGATGGACGCCGTTATAACGAAGAAACTCTGCAAGTTCGATACAAAGATAAAACTATCTATGATGTCTTAGAAATGAGCATCGATGAAGGCGTTGTTTTCTTCGATGCAATTTCTAAAATTCGTAAAGGATTGCAAACGTTGAGTGATGTAGGGCTTGGCTATATTAAGTTAGGGCAATCAGCAACAACACTATCAGGTGGAGAAGCACAACGTGTAAAACTTGCAAGTGAGCTCCAACGTCCATCAACAGGAAAAACAATGTTTGTTCTTGATGAGCCAACAACAGGATTGCACAGTTATGATGTAGAAAAACTGATTGGTGTACTCCAACATATCGTTGATAATGGTGACACAGTCGTCGTTATTGAGCACAACCTTGATGTAATTAAGAATGCAGACTACGTTATTGATTTAGGACCTGAAGGTGGTGACGGCGGTGGAACACTTGTTGCCAAAGGAACACCAGAAGCTATTATTAAAGTGGCCGAAAGTCATACAGGACAGTATTTGAAAAAAGTATTAGATAAGGGGTAGTTATGGAAGAAAGAAAAACAACAACAGTACGTGTACTTGTTGAACATTTAAAGCTTACACAATTAACCGGAGATGATGCATCATTAAATCGTTTGGTCACAGTACCCAATACGAATCGTCCTGGACTTGAATTATCCGGATTCTTCGATTATGCGGAGAATAAACGGATCGTAATCATCGGTAAAAAGGAAACAGCATTTATTAAAGGTTTACCAGAATCTGAACAATTCAAACCATGGGATTTTCTGACATCTGAAGAAACACCGCTTATCTTAATTACAAGTAGTAATCCTTTACCGAAAGTCCTAGCTGAAATTGCGACTGAGAAAAATTTCCCAGTATTTCGTACGGAACGCGCAAGTTCAGATGTCATGGTCGATATGGTAACATTCTTAGATGAAGAACTTGCTCCGACAACAAATGTTCATGGAGGACTCATGAATGTCTACGGTCGTGGCGTACTTATTATTGGTGGCAGTGGAATGGGGAAATCGGAGCTAGCTCTTGAACTCATCAATCGAGGCCACTCATTGGTTGCTGATGATCGTGTTGATATTAGTCGTGTCAAAGATATGATTATTGGCTCAGCACCTGAACTTTTACGCGGAATGTTAGAGATTCGAGGAATTGGAATTATTGATATTACGAAAATGTTTGGGACTCATGCTTACCTCGAAGCGAAAGAAGTCGATTTCGTCGTCGAACTTGAAAAGTGGGACGATTCAAAAGAGTACCGACGCGTTGGCATTGAACAAGATGCTCATTATGATGCCTTTGGGTTACAAATTCCACACCTAGTGTTTCCCGTCCGAGAAGGTCGAAATATGGCCGTATTGGTAGAATCAGCAGTGCGTGATTTTATTTTGAAACAACGAGGCGTTGACACTGCTGCGGAATTTGATGCCCGCGTCATGAACTTTATTCAAAAACAAAATGAGGAGCATAAATAATGATTGAATTTTTTCCAAACACTAAAATATTTCTAGAAATAGGACCTGTATCCATTACGTGGTATGCAGTACTCATTATGACAGGAGCAATTATTGCTTTTGTTATTAGTAAACGAAATTTATTAAAAGTTGGTTATAAAGCGGACGATATCGATGATATCTTTATTGGATCGCTGTTAAGTGGATTTGCTGGAGCACGTATCTGGTATATCTTGTTCTTTGACTTTAAGCAATACCTCAAAGATCCAATGATGATTTTTAAAATTTGGGAAGGGGGACTCGCAATTCAAGGAGGCCTCATTGCCGGTGCAATTTTCTGCTATTTCTATATGAAACGTAAGCGTATTAATTTTGTTCAAGCCGCAGATCTAATTTTACCTAATGTTTTGATTGCACAAGCAATTGGTCGTTGGGGAAACTTCATGAACCAAGAAGCATTTGGTGGTGTCGTTTCAGAATCATTCTTTAATGGATTTCCAACATTTATCAAAGACATGATGTTTATCAATGGGAATTACCACCATCCAACATTCCTTTATGAAAGTGTTGCTAATATAGTTGGTTGGATTCTCATCGTGCTCGTTTTGAAACGCTTCAGTCGTATCAAACGTGGTGATCTAACATTTGCATACCTTATGTGGTATGGTGCGACACGATTCTTTATTGAGGGGCTTCGAACAGACAGTCTTTATTTCTTCAATATTCGTATCGCACAATTAATATCCGTCATATTCTTGCTTGTTGGCTTATTTGGATATCTTGGTGGATTCCAAAAAATTATTGGAAAGCCAAAGCCAATTATCCTTTGGGATTTTGATGGGACACTTGGAAACACACAAGAACTTATTATTAAAACATTTAAAAAAGTATTTGAAATTCATAAACCAGACTATAACTTAAGTGATGAAGAAGTTCGTTCATTCTTAGGGCCTACGTTAGAAGATACGTTTAAGAAGCATTTTGATGCTGATCGCGTGGATGCCATTATTGATGAATACCGTGAAATAAATATTGCGATGCATGCGGATTACGTTACCGAAATGGAACACGCAACAGAAGTCTTAACAGCTCTAAAAAATGATGGTTACCGTATGGGAATAGTATCAAATAAACAAACTGCATCCCTTATGGTCGGTGTTGAACTTCTTGAAATGCAAGATTTCTTCGAAGTTGTACTGGGAAGTGATCTATTCAGTCCAGAGAAACCTGATCCTGCTGGAATTGATCTTGCCTTAGAACAAATGAATGTCGATAAGGGTGGTGTTATCTATATTGGAGATACCCCAAGTGATATCATCGCTGGACAGCGGGCAGGTTCATTTACAATTGGTTACGTATTTGATAAAATGCGTGAGAAAGAACTTCGTGAGACCAATCCAAATCGTGTGATTGATGACTTACGCGAAGTTCAAGAAATTTTGAAGGAGGATCATGAATGGACAATAACTATGATGTAATTATCATTGGAGCAGGACCTGCGGGATTAACTGCTGCAGTCTACGCTGGGCGTGCTGGTTTGAAAACAGCAATGTTAGAATATGAAGCACCTGGTGGAAAAATGATCAAAACAGATATCGTATGTAATTATCCTGGAGTCGATAATGTTTCAGGTGTAGACTTATCCATGAAAATGTTTGAACATTCCACAGCTTACGGAGCTGAATACATCTATGGTGAAGTATCAGAAATCATCGATGAAGGGGAATGGAAAATCGTTAAAGCGAGTGGCACTGAGTACAAGACACATGCTGTAATTATTGCAACCGGAACCAATGAACGCACATTAGGTTTTGCTGATGATGAACGTCTCTTAGGAAAAGGGTTGTCATACTGTGCAGTTTGTGATGGCGCATTCTTTAAAAACAAAGATGTCGTCGTTATCGGTGGTGGTAACTCAGCACTTGAGGAATCGGTATACTTAACACAATTTGCGAATAAAGTTGACCTTGTAATCCGTCGCGACGTATTCCGTGGTGATGAAGCAAATCAACGTCAAGTACTCAATAACCCAAAAATTAATGTAATCCGTAAACACGTTCCCGTAGACTACATTGTTACAGACGAAGGAAAAGTTGGCGGTATCAAATTTAAAGATGTTGAAACCGGTGTAGAATTAGATGTTGCATCGGAAGGAGTCTTCCCATATATTGGTGCGATTCCAGCAACGGGATTCCTAGCTAATCATGAAGGTATGGTTGATGAAGAAGGGTATTTAATTGTAAATGAGCAATTGGAGACTGTCATTCCTGGAATCTTTGGTGCAGGTGATGTTATTCAAAAGCATCTACGTCAAATCGTCACTGCAACAAGTGATGGTGCGATTACAGCACAAAACGCATTCCACCATATACAAAATCTAAAATCTAAGGTATAACCTTAGATTTTTGCTATAATAGAGGTAAGAGGTGTTAATATGAATCATCTAAATAAACCAAAAATTGTATTAGTAACCGGACTTTCAGGCGCAGGAAAAACCAGTGCAATGGCTGTCTTAGAAGACATGGGCTATCATTGCATAGACCGCTTCCCTGCTGCTTTGATTGATAATCTTATCGATGAAATTATTGCAAAGAAAACGCCTGGATATGAAAATGTTGCATTATCAGTAACTGCAAAAGATTTTTTTAAATTCTATAAACGTTTAAAAGGTATTGATGCCGAACTTACGGTGCTCTTCCTGGATGCCTCAAAAGAACAGCTGCTTTTACGATACAAATACAACCGTCGTAACCATCCGCTTGTGGTGGCAGGACTTGCAAATAGCCTGGAAGAAGGACTTGATGCGGAGATAACAGAGTTTTCAGAAATAAAATCATTCGCAAGTATTATCATAGATACGACATTCTTAACAGCGCAAAATTTAACACAAAGAATTCAACGCTTCTTTAGTGTTGAAGGTAAACAAACGCTAAATATTAGTTTCATCTCATTTGGGTATCGTAAAGGTTTACCGCGAGATGCAGACCTTGTTTTCGATGTACGTTTCTTAAACAATCCATATTGGGAAGAATCACTTCGTGAAAAAACTGGAAACGATGTCGCAGTTTACAACTACGTATTGGATGATCCAAAAACTCAAGAGTATTTAGAATATTTGAAACCGTTTTTGGATTATTCCTTTGATAAATACGTGGAAGAATCCAAACATTTATTAACCGTTGCAATTGGCTGTACAGGGGGGCAACACCGTTCTGTGTCAATTGTCAATTGGCTCTATGATCAATACCGTAAAGACTACACATCGTTCAAAAACCATCGTGATGTGAAGGACGAAAAAGCAGTATGAATGTTGTAGTTGTCGGTGGTGGAAAAGGGCAATCTGCACTGCTTCGCGGACTTAAGAACGTTGAAGGAATTAATTTAAAAGCAATCGTAACTGTCGCTGATGATGGTGGAAGTACAGGGCGTTTGCGCGAAGAATTTAATTTACCCGCAATGGGTGATATTCGAAACGTTATGCTTTCGCTTGCCGAGTCAGAAACGTTACTCTCAGTTATTATGAACTATCGCTTTGATGAAGGAACACGCTCGTCACTGGCGGGGCATAATTTGGGCAACTTAATTTTCACCGCGCTTGCAACAGCATCTGGAAACTTTATGGAAGTCATCACGCAGTTGTCACAAGTTCTCAATGTCAAAGGGGAAGTTATCCCAGCATCAATGGATTTTATTACCCTATGTGCGCGTATGGAAGATGGCACCATTGTACGTGGAGAATCCAATATTCCTAAGTATAGTAACACCATTGATCATGTCTACTATGATGTCGATGTGAAAGCAACAGAGAATGCTGTTGCAGCAATTATGGAAGCGGACGTAATAGTGATGGGTGTGGGGTCTGTATATACATCGATTTTACCAAATCTCATCATTCCCGAAATTAAAGAAGCCATTCGCCAAACGAAAGCAAAAAAAGTATATTACTGTAACGCAATGAGCCAACCTGGAGAAACTGATGGCTATACTGCTGAAGATCATGTTAATGCGATTCTCAAACACATTGATGCATCACTTGATCTAGTCGTAGCAGCTTCAGATCCAATTTCAAAAGAAGTCTTGGAACATTACGAAGAAGAAAATAGTTACCCAGTTCTCTTTAGAACACAAAATCATACCTATCCTGTTCTACAACAAGATTTATTGCATTTTGATAATAATCGAATCCGTCATGATCATGATAAAGTAGAAAAAGGATTCAAAGAAGTTTTGGAGGCATTAGGATGTCCTTTAGCAGTGAAGTAAAACATGAAATAACTACCGTCCCGTTCAAGCCATGTTGCGAACGTGCTTTATTGTCTGCATTTTTGCATATAAACTCAAATTTGCTGATCGTTAATAAGCAGATGCAATTACAAATTGAAACAGAAAATGCAGCGATTGCAAAACGAATGTATCAAATAATTAAGAATCGGTACGAAGTTCAAATCGAATTAACAGTGGTACGAAAACAAAGACTCAACAAGAGTAACGTTTACGTCTTGCGAGTTTTAGAAAAGGGCATTGAGATTTTAGAAGATGTGGGAATCTATTCATCCAAAGGGATGCGAGAAACACCGTCTAAAATCATAACGCTCAAAGAGTGTTGTGCAAAAGCTTATCTAGCAGGAGCTTTCTTAGCGAGTGGTAGCATTAATGCTCCTACAACCGCTAACTATCATCTAGAAGTCTCAACGGCTGAAGAATCGCTATCTCGCTATATCATGCGTTTAATGAAAATGTTTGATATCGGTGCGAAGGTTACCGAACGTCGTGGACGCTACATTGTTTATGTCAAAGCAGCAGACCAAATAGCAGACTTCTTAAAAATAACAGGAGCACATTCAAAAACACTTGAATTTGAAGATGTTCGTATTCAACGAGATTTTAGAAATTCTCTAACTCGCCTTGATAACTGCGAAGTTGCGAATGAAGTAAAAACAATAAAAGCGGGGAATGCACAAATTGATGCCATTCAAAAGTTAATCGAACATAATCGATACAGTCATATTGAAGAACGCCTCATTCAGGTTGGAGATTTGCGTATGGAAAACCCTGAGACAAGCCTCAATGAGCTTATCGACCTCTATCATGAAAAGTATAATGAACCCATTAGTAAATCAGGACTACAACATCGCTTTAAAAAGCTGATTGAGTTAGCTGGTAAAATCGAAGAATCAGAACAATAGGTAGTGAAGTCTTAAGCAATGCTTAAGACTTCTTTAGAATTACGTGACAAGGAGACATCATTACGAAATGATTTTTACATTACGAGAAGCAAAGCCTTCCGATGCCCAACGTCTTTTTGAGGTATCCTGTGACGAGGATGTCATGGAATATTACGGAACGGAAGCATATACAAGTATTGAACAAGCGCATCATGAACTTGATTGGTTTCATGAACTGTCGGCAACAAAAACTGGCTTTAGATGGGTTATTGCTGATGAACATGATATGTACATTGGAAACATTGGTGTTTTTGGATTTGACCCTAAAAATAACCGAGTTGAAATGGGATATCAATTAGATAAAGCATATTGGGGAAAAGGAATCATGACTGATGCAATTCAGACGGTACTTTATCACTGCTTTAATCAATATTACTACAATCGTGTTCAAGCGGTAATTGATCCTTTAAACATTGGTTCGCGTCGGGTCCTCGAAAAAAATGGATTTGTGCGTGAGGGACTATTACGTGATTATGAGTTTGAACGAGGACATTATGTCGATATTGAGATGTATGCAATCCTCGCTAAAGACTACATTATGTGATGGTTGCGTGAATGTTGCGATAAACACTCTGGCATCTGTTTTTTCATGATATAATGTGCGAAAGGTGGTATATTATGAGTTATTTATTTTTATTACTAATTATGGTGGTTTTTGTGATGTTATTGCCGCAGTTAGTGGGAATATTTCTAGTCATTTGGTTAGTCTACACAATTCTGAGAGTTTTTGGCGTAATCCGTCGAGAAAAACAACCACAACAAAATCAACAATATACGCAGTATACAAACAACCAAAGCAATTCACAGTATCAAAATCAATCAACGCAACGACCTAAAGGTGATGTCATTGATGTTGAATTTACCGAACATGAAGTAGACGATAAAAACTAATCGATTTGGAGGTATTCTATGTTGCGCCATGCAAACCCAACAGATCTTGCTGATCTAAAAGCTAAGTTTGAACGAGAGGTCCATGAAAATGTGGATTCGATAGCAATCGGATCCTTTTTGACGCATGACAATACGTTTGTGTTTCAAAATGAATCCAGTAAAATGGGTCATGCAGTCATTATGCCTAAAGTACTCGAACTTCATGGTAAACGGTTGAAAGCTTCATATATCATCGATATAGAAGATGAAGATGAAACAATCTTGGAAGAACTTGTTGCGGCATCATCGCATGAAGAGTTGGTGACCTTGCTCCAATCGAGCGACGCACGAAAATATGAAGCTATCGGATTTGAGCCTGTAGTAGAAATAATGGAGTACAACATTCAAGCATCATCGCTTCCTGAGTTAGGTGTTGAGGGAATTGTTTTGGATCCCGTGAATCAAGATTTAGTGAGTGTTTATAATCGTTTTATGAAGCATTTTACTGGATACTTTATTCGTGATGCATCAAGTTTCGAAGCCATGAAGAAAGAATTAGATTCGATTCGTGGTGGGATTATTGGATTTAGCGAGAATGGGATTCTTGTTGGCTATGCAATCTATGAGAACAAAGGTAGTTTCATGAAAATACGAGAATGTATCTATGAAAAGAGTGGACACTTGTTAAGAATGCTGTCATTTCTATCAAGAGGGAAATCGCGGATTATTCTTCAAACATCTGTTTCTGAACATATTAATCGACTCATTCCAGATGCGAAAAGAGTTAAGAAACACTTTCTTTTAGCCCGTATAAATGATAAACAATTATTTGAACGCCTGTTTCACATAAAAATTATTAGTTCATACTCTGGCTTCAATGCGTTCGGAAAGCCACTATGGAATAGGGATTTTTACTAGATTGATAGCAGTATCACAATTGACAATAGATACCAATGGTATATAATATAAAGGTCAATAAGGAGGATTTATAGACTATGGCAGTAAAAGTAGCAATTAACGGTTTTGGCCGTATTGGACGTTTGGCAACACGCTTAATGATCGGTTCAGAAGATATGGAAATCGTAGCAATCAACGATTTAACAGATGCAGCAACATTAGCTCACTTGTTAAAATATGATTCAGCACAAGGACGTTTCGATAAAGAAATCGAAGTTAAAGACGGTGCATTCGTAATCGACGGAAAAGAAATCAAAGTTCTTAGCGAACGTGATCCTAAAAACTTACCTTGGAAAGAATTAGGAATCGACGTAGTTATCGAAAGTACAGGAATCTTCACAACTGAAGAAAAAGCTGGACTTCACCTTGAAGCAGGAGCACGTAAAGTTATCATTTCAGCTCCAGCAACAGGAAACATCAAAACAGTTGTTTACAACACAAACCACGACATCTTAGACGGTTCAGAAACAATCATCTCAGGTGCTTCATGTACAACAAACTGCTTAGCTCCAATGGCTAAAGTATTACAAGACCAATTTGGTATCGTAAGTGGAACAATGACAACAATTCATGCTTACACAAACGACCAAAACACATTAGACGGTCCTCATCCAAAAGGTGATTTACGTCGTGCTCGTGCAGCAGCAGAAAACATCATTCCTAACTCAACAGGAGCAGCTAAAGCAATCGGTTTAGTAATCCCTGAGTTACAAGGTAAATTAGATGGTGGAGCACACCGTGTTCCAGTTATCACAGGTTCAATCACAGAACTTGTTGCTGTTGTTGAAAAAGACGTAACAGTAGAATCAATTAACGCAGCTATGAAAGCAGCAGTTAACGAATCATACGGATATACTGAAGATCCAATCGTATCATCAGACGTAATCGGTATGGCTTACGGTTCACTATTTGACGCAACACAAACTAAAGTTACAACACTTGGTGGTGTAAACTTGGTTAAAGTTGCTGCATGGTATGACAACGAAATGTCATATACAAACCAATTAGTACGTACAGCACACCACGTTGCTTCAAAATTCTAACTGATAGACAATTAACCTTTAAAGATACAGCGTCTGCTGTATCTTTTTTTTGCCTATAAATCCAAAAGAAGAATACAATCAAAGTAGGAAAGATAGACTGCAATGGTGTATACTTAACACTATAGAAATGTATAACGATACATATTACTGGAGGTCCCATGAAACTATACAATTCAAAACATAATAAAATAGAAACATTTAGCCCGATTGAACCTGGCAAAGTGATGATGTATGTCTGTGGACCAACAGTGTACAATCACCCCCATATTGGAAATGCAAGACCGATTGTTGTTTTCGATTTGCTACGACGCATTCTTGATGCAATTGGCTACGACGTGAAGATGGTGTCGAACTTTACGGATGTTGACGATAACATTATTAAAAAAGCACAACATGAAGGTGTTGATGAAACGGTTATTACGCAACGTTACATTGATGCCTATAATAAAGTTCGTACTGAATTACATGCAGAAGGAATCGATGCAACACCTAAAGTAACTGAAACAATGGATCGAATCATTGAGTTTATCGCAGAGCTTGTCGATAAAGGATTTGCTTATGAAGCCAATGGCGACGTTTATTTCCGAGTAACGAAAGTTAAAGATTATGGAGAAATCTCCTCGCAACGTATTGAAGATTTAATGGTTGGTGCGAGAATCGAAGAAAATACTAATAAAGAAAACCCCCTTGATTTTGCCTTATGGAAGTTTACGAATGATGACGGTATCAAATGGGATTCACCCTGGGGAAAAGGACGTCCTGGGTGGCATACTGAGTGTGTCGTTATGATAAATGATGAATTTAAGCAAGAGCGTATTGATATTCACGGTGGTGGTCAGGATTTGAAATTCCCACACCATGAAAACGAATCAGCACAATCTAAAGCAATTCATAATCATGATTTAGCGAACTATTGGGTTCATAATGCAATGTTGAATCTTGATGGGGCTAAAATGAGCAAATCTTTGGGGAATGTTCAATGGGCTCAAGAGTATATTGATACATTGGGTTCTAATCTTACACGTTGGGTACTCTTATCAACACACTATCGACTCGTCCTCAATATAACTGATGCGCTTGTGGAACAATCGCGTAAAGAACTTCAAAAAATTGAACAAGGTCTCAACAAAGCGTATATCGCCTTGGAACTTGCTAATGCTGAAATTATGGAAGGTTATGATGTTGCTTTATATGATGCGTTTTTAGATGCATTAAAAGATGACATGAATGTGGCGAATGCGACAATGGTTCTCTTTGATGCAGTGAAAGTTCTCAATCAAGCCTTACGAACGAAGGAAATTGATGCGCAAGTGGTAAGTGATTATGTACAAACGGTAGAAAAAATGATAAATATCCTGGGGATAAAAATTCCAAGAATCACCCTTACAGAATCGGATAAAGGACTTTTTGCGGAATGGAATGAGGCCAAACAATCAAAGGATTTTGAAGCCGCAGATAATGCACGCGCAGCACTCATAGAACGGGGTTTAATCTAATGTCACAGCTCTCTGGAAACGTTTTAGCATTTATTGGAGATGCTGTCCTTTCGCTTCAAGTGCGCCAACATTTAGTTGCGCAAGGAATCACGAAAACAAAACAATTGCAAGAATTATCAACCCGATTTGTTAGTGCAAAATCGCAAGCACTGTTCATGAAGAACCTTTTAGAAAACGATGCATTAACTGAAGAAGAAATGGTAATGTATAAGCGTGGACGAAATGCCAAAAGTACATCGATAGCCAAAAATGCAGATGTGACAACCTATCGCATTGCAACAGGATTCGAAGCACTTTGGGGATATCTCTATGAAACACAACAAACTGAACGTCTGGACCAATTGTGGAACGCGTTCATAGAAACGGTAGAACTATAATGTCAGAATATATCTTTGGAAAAAATACAGTAACAGCATACTTAAAGAGTGGTCAAAAACCCAAGAACGTCTATTTGTTCAATAAAGGGAGTTATCCCGAAATTGTAGCGATTGCAAAAGAAAAGAACATCAATATCCAATTTGTGGATAAATTTCGTTTGGACAAAATGGTAAAAGGCGTCCATCAAGGAGCTGTCATTGAAATCCAAGACTATCGTTACGCTGACATTGAAACGATTGTTAAGAATGCAAAACACAAGTTAATTGTTGTTTGCGATCAATTGGAAGACCCACACAATCTTGGAGCCATTTTGCGAAGCTCAGATGCTGCAGGTGTGGATGGTGTTGTTATTGGTAAACATCGAAGTGTTAGTTTAACTGCTACTGTTGCGAAGGTATCAACAGGTGCGATTAATACAGTCCCGGTTGCGCAGGTTACTAACCTAGTTCAAACGGTTCAGTACCTCAAACAACAAGGATATTGGGTTGTTGCTGCTGAAAATGCAGTGGATGCCGTATCGTATGATCAGTTCAATGTTGACATGCCAATCGCATTAGTCGTAGGTTCAGAAGGTAAGGGAATATCCCGACTCATGAAAAAAGAATGTGATATTCTCACTACAATTCCAATGTTTGGTACAGTTAACTCTTTAAATGTCTCTGTTGCAACAGGCATCCTTCTCTTTGAAATCGTCAGACGTCGAAACTTGCTAAAATAAGATAGGAGTTATTAATGCCTGGAGATTATGAATATCTTTACATGATTCGACAGAATCATACAGAAGCACTAACTACATTAATGAATAATTACAAAGGTCTAATTTGGAAACGAACGCACGTTTTTTGGCGAATGTACTCACCACAAGGTATTGGTATCGATGATGTGTTTCAGAATGCGTCATTAGGCTTCATCGAAGCGATTTATATGTATAAAGAGAGTATGGATGTAGGCCTTGCGCATTTTATAGCCATCTGTATCGATTCACACATTCAAAGTAGTCTTCGTAAGTGTCGTGGAAAGTCATACACACTTTTAGATTCAAAGCGCTCCTTAGATATGACAATAAATGAAGATGCGTCACTTTTTCTTAGTGATATCCTCATTGAAAAAGATGTTCGAAAAGATCCGCAATTTATGTCACACTACTATGAGGCACTGAGCGACCTCAATAAAATATTAGATGGACTGAGTGAAGTCGAACGAACCGTTTATAACCTTCGTGAGGCTGGTTATAGTTATGTCGAAATTTCTGAGCTGCTTAATATTAGTAAAAAGCAGATAGATAATACTTTGCAGAAAGTGCGTCGGCTGGTCCATAAGTCATCGGAATACAGTAAAAAATAAAGATGGTGATAAAGGGATAACCTTTATCATCATTTTAAATTATAAAATAAAGAATGATCGTATCAAGATAACGTATCAAATTGACACTCAGTTTCGATTATGATAAAGTTATAGAGCACGAAAGTGGGTTTTTTTATAATGTCAAACAAAAGAGAAAAAGTGATTCTAATTTGTACAGAGTGTCTCTCAAGAAACTACTCAACAAGTCGAAATCATACAAACGCAAGTGAGCGTTTAGAGATTAAAAAGTTTTGCAAACGATGCGGAAAACATACATTGCATCGCGATTCTAAATAGGAGGTTTTAGTTATGAGTTGGTTTACAATTGCAGGAATTAAAGAAGAAATTCGTAAAATCCATTGGCCAAGCCGAAAAGAACTTTCAAGCAATACGGTTATTGCGATTTCGTTTATTCTTTTCTTTGTAGTCTATTTCCTATTCACAGAAATTGTGTCAATCGAAGCATTAAAATTACTTGGAATTGGTGGATAATAAACTATGGAAGATAAACAATGGTATGTCGTTAATACTTATGCTGGTCA
The DNA here is from genome assembly GCF_009828745.1 of Erysipelothrix anatis. Classification (GTDB taxonomy): domain Bacteria; phylum Bacillota_I; class Bacilli_A; order Erysipelotrichales; family Erysipelotrichaceae; genus Erysipelothrix; species Erysipelothrix anatis. Next base: position 64,131 of record NZ_WTSX01000008.1, on the reverse strand, counting down.
TGAAAACCGTGTTAAGGAAAATTTAGAACGACGTGTTGAGTCAATGGGAATTGAGGATTCATTATTCCGCATTCTTGTTGCTGAAGAAAAAGAAATTGAATATAAAAATGGTAAAAAAGTAGAGAAGATGCGTAATCTTTTCCCAGGATACCTTTTCGTTGAAATGATTATGACTGATGAAGCATGGTATGTTGTTCGTAATACACCAGGTGTCACAGGATTTATCGGATCATCAGGTGGTGGAGCGAAGCCGTTCCCAGTTTCACCAGAAGAAATTGAATCAATCTTACAACGTATGGGTATGAGTGATCAAAAACTTATCGTAGATTTCGAAATTGGAGATACAGTTCGAATTTTATCCGGACCGTTTGCCGGAATCGAAGGTACAGTTGACAGTATGAATGATGATTCACAGTCAGCGATGGTTCTAACAATTCTCTTTGGACGTGAAACACCTACAGAAATTTCATACACAGATATTGAACGTATCTAATACTAACTCTCTAACCATCTGGCTAGAGAGTTTTCTTTATGTAATTTCATGAATTTATGTGAAGCGATTATTTGTAAATAAAATGATGTATAATAGATACGGATGGTAAATATGAATCAAATTGGAATCGGAATCGCAACAGGAAAAATAATCTTGATTGGTGAGCATGCTGTCGTTTATGGTAAACCAGCAATTGCCTTACCTTTTTATGCTGCGAAAATTGAAACAACAGTAACAATAACACAATCAGAATCAACCATAGATTGTGTCTTTTATACAGGGAAATTAAATACAGCACCGGAATCGATAGAAGGAATAACAGCCTTGATTCATGCTGTTTTAAAATATTTAAATAAAGAAAACGTTAATATTGATATCAACATCAACTCAATGCTTCCAGCGTCACGAGGACTCGGGTCCAGTGCGGCTGTATCTGTATCGATTGTCCGTGCATTGTTTGATGCTTTTGAGATTAAAATTACAGAAGATATTATGAAAGAACTTGTCTTAGTGGCGGAGTCAATTCACCATCTTAATCCAAGTGGTTTGGATGCAAACACAATTACACGTGGTGTGCCAACGTTATTTGAACGGGATAAACTGATGGACTCAATTGCCATGAACATGGATGGTTACTTGGTTGTTGCAGATACAGGTGTACTAGGGAATACAAAAGAAGCAGTTGCTACTTTTGGGACCCAACTGGAATGTGAGCCTGAAAAGATGAAACCTTATTTGGATGAGTTTACACAACTCGCAATGAAAACAGTTCGCGGTCTTGAACTGAATGACATTGCGAGTGTAGGTGAAGCAATGAACCGTGCGCATGAGCTATTGCGCCTCTTTGGTGTGTCAGAAACGACTTTGGATACTTTAGTTAATGCAGCACGTCGTGCAGGTGCAGTTGGTGCTAAATTGACGGGTAGTGGTCAAGGTGGATGTATGATTGCGCTTGCGCCTAATTTAACAGTTGCCTCAGAAATTTCAGCAGTCTTAAAAGGTCATGGAGCAGTTCAAACATGGCAGTATCACTTAAAGGAAATGGTGTAATATGAAAACAGTTCGTGCACATACAAACATTGCGCTGATTAAGTATTGGGGCAAAAAAGACAATGCGTTAAAAATTCCGCATAATTCGAGTTTATCATTGACACTCGATCAATTCTATACTGAAACACGGGTTGAATACGATGCTTCATTAACACAAGACCAATTTATGTTGGATGGAGCATGGGTTGATGATAAAACCAGCCAACGAGTTTATTGGTTTATGGACCGAATTCGTGAGCGATACGGTATTCAAGAGTATGCCCGCATTATATCGGAAAATCATGTACCGAAAGAAGCAGGACTCGCATCAAGTGCGTCAGCTTTCGCTGCGCTCGCTAAAGCTGCGACTTTAGACTTAAATCTTGATGACAGGGAAATATCAAGACTTGCTCGTTTGGGCTCTGGAAGTGCGTCACGATCGGTCTACGGGGATTTCGTACGATGGAATCGTGGTACTTCTGATGAAGACAGTTTTGCTGAACCAATTACCATGGAGCCCTGGTCTGATTTTAGAATGATTGTTTGTATCTTAAATGATCAGATAAAACCTTTTTCGAGTACGGATGCAATGAACACAACTGTGGCAGACTCACCATATTATGATTCATGGGTTGCATCAACAGAAGCAGATCTCATACAACTGGAAGAAGCTGTCAAAAATCATGATATCGAACGTGTCGGTGAAATTGCACAAACCAATGCATTGAAAATGCATGCCTCTTTAATGGCGGTGAATATGTGGTATTTTGAACCTATGACGGTAGAAATCATGAATCGGGTCCGTCAACTGCAAAAATCAATTCCAGCATACTTTACAATGGACGCTGGGCCAAATGTCAAAATTATGACAACTGCGGCTCATGTTGAAACCATTTTAGAAGCACTGCCATCATCAGTTACAACAGTTGTTTGTAAGTCAGGACCAGGGCTTATCGTTTTATGAGATTCCCTGGGAAATTGTTTTTAATGGGTGAATATGCAGTGATGGAACCAGGGTTTCCATCAGTTGTAATGGCTGTTGATAAAACAATTAATACGAAAATTTGCGCGACAGATGCATTTACAATCGTGAGTCAGTATGGTCAGTTATCCGGTAAGACGCTTTTAACTGATACTGAAGGTATGCGTTATGTATCGGCGGCATTGCGAACTGTCAACCGTTTTTATCCACTTCAAGAACCGTTTCACCTCACCATTGAAAGCGAGTTAGAATCGGTCAATCATCAGAAGTATGGATTGGGTTCGTCAGGCGTTGTAATTGTTGCGGTAATTGCATCGGTCCTTGATTTTTACCAAGTTTCAATATCAAAAACAGAATTATTTAAGATGGCGGTACTGGCACAACTTGAGATGAATGAATTGAGTTCTGGTGGTGATTTGGCTGCAGCGGTCTTTGGTGGCATTATTATCTATGAACGTTATGATGTCCAATGGTTGAAAACTCATCAGTCTTCACCGGATATTCTCCATCTAGAATGGCCCCTCCTTAAGATTGAACCTTTGCAAGATGATATATTTAAAATTCATGTTGGCTGGACGCAGTCCGTCAATAGAACGGTCTCGTATCTTAAAACGTACTATCGACGTGCAGATGAGGATCCTTTGACGTACAGAGCATTATTGTTGGGCTCTAAATCGTGTGTCGATTCATTTATCAACGCTTGGCAAGATAGTAATTATGAAGGAGTTCGTTCATCAATGCATCATTACCGTAAATGGATGCAAGCAGTTGCATCATGGACGCAACTCGATATTGAAACGGTTGCACTAACAGCTCTTATCGAAAAATCAGAAGTTTTAAATTTAGGTGCGAAAATCTCTGGCTCTGGTGGTGGTGACTGCGGAATTGCAATTTACGAGCCCCATAATTATGAAAAAATTATCAAATTAGACATGGAATGGAAAAAAAATGATATTGTATCATTAGATGTAGAGGTATTTAGACATTATGAGTAGTATACGATCCCAACGAAAAGACGATCACGTCGCACATGCATTGGAACAAAACGGTTTCAAAAACGATTTTGAGTTAGTGCGTTTTATCCACAATAGTTTACCGAATATGAATTTTTCGGATGTTGACTTAAGTAGCCATTATTTTGGTCATGCTTTTGAGTATCCGGTTTATATTAATGCGATGACGGGTGGTAGTGATAAAACACGTGAAATCAATCAAAAACTTGCAATGATTGCGAAGCATTTTGGTCTTGCAATGGCCGTGGGTTCGCAGCATGTTGCCTTAGATGATGCATCACAAATTCCAAGTTTTTCAATTGTTCGTGAAACAAACCCAGATGGATTTATAATTGGTAATATTAATGCGAATGCATCAGTCGACGATGCTATCCGTGCGATTCAAATGATTAAAGCAGATGCCTTGGGTATCCACATTAATATTGCGCAAGAAATTACAATGGATGAAGGTGACCGTGACTTTGCACACTGGTTAGATCATATTGAAGCCATTATTCGTAGTGTTGATGTTCCTGTAATCGTTAAAGAAGTAGGCTTTGGCATGAGTGATGAAACAGTCCGTCAATTGCTTGATCGCGGCGTACGCTATGTTGACGTGAGTGGTCGCGGTGGTACCAATTTCATCATGATTGAAAATGCTCGCTCTGAACGAAAACGTTATGATTATCTTGCGGATTGGGGTTTAACACCAGTTGAATCCTTACTCATGACACAGCCCTATCACCATCAAGCACAGATGTTAGCCTCAGGTGGAGTAACGAATCCCTTGGATGTCATGAAACTGCTCCGATTGGGAGCGCATGGTGTTGGTATTTCAGGATACTTCCTCAAAGCAGCACACTTAGAAACAGATGCAATGTTTGATGAAGTCGAACTTTTCCTTGAGGATTTAAAGAAACTCATGGTGCTGATCGGTGCTTCAGACTTAACAGCATTGCGTAAACGTAAAATTCAACTATTAGAGAGATTGGTGATGTACGATGAAACAAAATAAACCCACAATAATAGGGATTGTCCTTGTTTTAGTTGTGGCTTTATTTGCAACATCGTACTTTGTGATTGCGAACCGATGTACTTTAGATGGACAATCGGTATGTTATGACAAAGAAACAGAACGCTTCTTGATCGAAGAGAATGCAACATTAAAGATTCAAGTCGAAAGTGAAGCATTGGGTGAATATGTCGTTGCGACATGGAATGAGGCACATCCTAATCATATTGATGCCATCACCTACGAAGTTGCAGCCCCACTAACTGCAAAGCAATTGAATGAACCCTTTCAAACAGATATCTTGGTAACAAAGCAGAATGATGCAGCGTACTTCCTGGATAAATTCCATGATATGGGTGGGAAACTCGACTCGATCGTTGGATCGAAGATCCCTGTACAAATACAGGATACCATTAATTTAACGGGCTATTATTTTATTCAAAATAGTATCTCGGGTCCAACTTTTGCATACAATGAGACCTTAATGAAATCACTCGGCTATAATATCGAAGACAGTGATACCTCAGGGCTTCCGGATGTTTTTGATTCATGGACAAAAATCATGAACCAAAGTAAAACATTGAATGAACAAGTAGATGTTATTTTTCCTTTGACTTTCACCGATCAACAAAGTTTTTATCCAATGTTAACAGCGGGTCGTTGGACATTGAATTTTACCAAAAAAGGATCCAATCCTGGATTTAATACACGTGAGTTCCGAGAGGGATTAGAACTTATTGATGCGATGGGAGATATCGTCTGGGATCGAACAGTTGCTAAAGATTTCCCAGATCCCAATGCGCCAATTCCAACAGAAACAAAACAAGATGATCATGCAAATGCAAAAGATAGCGAATCGGATGCTCAAAAACCAAGCACTACTCCAGACAAACCAAGTGATTCTGAAAACACGACTGAAACGAACACAGACCAAGCCACGACAGCAGATGGTGATTCTGATGTGAAAGCACCAGTAGTTCCAACAGTTAAACGAAATGTTGCTGAAGAGTTAACATGGCAATATGAAAAAGCATTCTATGAAAACCGAGCTCTTTTCACAATTATTAACGACTTTGATATGGCCGCACAATATGAGGAAAGCACAGGACAAAAATATGTCTATGCACCATTCCCATCCTATCAAGATCACCGTTTATCACCGATGGCAGAGACTGATGGTTATGTAGTTTCAAAAGATGTACAGTATCCTTCAGCTGCAGCAGAAGTCATTCGAATTCTGCGTTCGCCAGAAGCTGTCTCAATTCACAATACATCCACAGGAAAAATCCCAGTATATCATAAAACATATATCGATGAATTGAAGATTGAAGACAGACATACGAAAGAACGTATTTTTGCTTACAATACAAGCGATACTCCGCCTGTCATGGCATTAGATAACAATCCTAATGTGCTCGCGCGTACATTGTACTCAGAGGTTGATATCATGCAACCCTTGCGTGACCTTTATAATGGAAAAATAGATGTCAAAAAAGCGCAAGAAGAAATTCAAAAGCTTGCTGACGAATGGATTGCGAAAAATGATATACTAAAAGAAGCGTAAGCTTCTTTTTTTAATGGAGGTATCTATGAGTACATGGCAAGAACTACTTCAAGAAGAATTTGAAAAACCTTACTTTATTTCATTGACGCAATTTGTTCGTGAACGCCGCCTGGAAGTTCCAGTTTATCCGCCCGAACAAGATGTTTTTGCTGCATTTGATGATACCCCGCTTGATACCGTGAAGGTCGTGATTTTGGGACAAGACCCTTACCATCAACCTGGGCAGGCGATGGGTCTTAGTTTTTCCGTACATAAAGATATTCCACTTCCGAAAAGTCTCATCAATATGTATAAAGAATTAGAACGAGATTTAGGAATTGTTAACACACACGGTGATTTGTCCTCGTGGGCAAAACAAGGTGTCTTCATGCTTAATACAATTTTGACGGTGGAGGAAAGTCAACCGTTGTCACATCAAAAAAAAGGATGGGAGACATTTACGGATACAGTTATTGCAACGCTTGGAAGTCAAGATAAACCAATTGTTTTCGTCTTGTGGGGTAAGAAGGCACAAGAAAAAAAAGTACTGATAAAAAAGCATCATATTTTTGTTGAAAGCAGTCATCCTTCACCATTGGGTGCCTATCGCGGATTTAATGGATCGCGCCCTTTCTCAACTATAAATCACCATTTAGAAGAACTTGGCGAAACGCCAATTGATTGGAGTCTCAATGTATAACGATATTCATATAGCTTTAGATGCGTTGATGCAACGTAAGAACCAAACATACGGCATCGATCACTTTAGAAAACTTTTGAAAAGTATGGGCAACCCCCAAGACCAACTGCAGACCATTCATATTGGGGGAACCAATGGGAAAGGTTCAACTACAAACTACACACGCTCAATCTTGCAAGAAGCAGGGTTTCGTGTGGGAACATTTACATCGCCACATCTCATTGTTCACAATGATCGAATTCGCATCAATAATGTACCAATTGCGGACGATATCTTCTTAAACTATATCAATCAAACATATCCTCTATGGGATGAGCATCATCTGAGCATGTTTGAGATTGATATGTTGATTTCAATTCTCTATTTCTTGGATGAAGGTGTCGATTATGTTATCTATGAAGTAGGTTTAGGCGGCCGTTTGGATGCAACCAATGTAATTAACCCAGAGATATGTGCTATTACGAATATTGGTCTCGATCACCAAGGGATATTAGGTGATACGATTACAGCAATTGCACATGAAAAGGCTGGTATTATCAAAGAGGGTGTGCAGCTTGTCACAACAATCCAAGATCGCGAAGCTTTGGATGTGATGATTAATACGGTGCACGACCACCATGGAAAACTAAAACAATTATGCATTCCTCGTTACAAGCGGGTGGACAAATCCTATTTTTTTGAACATGAAAATGTAACGTATACACTTACGAATCAGGGCAGTTATCAAGTCGGTAATGCAGCATTAGCGGCGTCAATCGTTCGGTTCATAATTCCAGAATTAGCGGCCGATGTCTTTCAACGCGGTGTCCGTCTTGCGTCATGGGCAGGACGTTTTGAAGAAATATTGCCTAATGTTTACGTTGATGGTGCGCACAATGAAATGGGAATTGAGCGTTTGGTTCAAAGTGCTGAGATTTTACCACGTCCACATGTTGCCGTTTTCGCAGCACTTAAGGACAAAGAATATGAGAATATGGTGCATCAACTTACGGAGGCATTTGATACAGTGATTGTTACAGAGTTTGATTTTTTCCGTGCTGCTCGAGCACAAGAACTTGCAGAAAATCAAAATGTCCAAACAATGACACCTTATACACAAGCGATTGATACAGCCCTCGAGAATCAAGGAACAGGGAGTATCATCGTAACGGGTTCACTTTATTTTATTTCGGAAGCACGAGAGTATTTAATTAAAAAGGTCAATGAATGACCTTTTTTTTCACGCTAATGGCACAAATGGAATCGGTAATGTTTTTGTCGATTGATTCATCGGCTTCTTGGTTGCAATTTTATACGCGTTGTATATAATGAACATGAGGAAAACGTTTTCTCGGAGGTTTGCATGAAACGTATTTTATTACAAAATTTTGAGTGGTATATGAAACCAGAAACGAATCTATGGGCAGAAATTGCACGTGATGCTTATCAGTATGCGCAAGATGGAATTACGGAATCATGGTTGCCACCAGCATATAAAGCTAAGAATGGAATTAATGATGTTGGGTATGGAGTCTATGATTTATACGATCTTGGTGAATTTAATCAGAAGAACACGGTTCGGACCAAGTATGGAACATGTTCAGAATATGAGCAAGCAATCAAAGCACTTCAAGCGCAGCGTATTAAAGTCTATGCAGATATTGTCTTAAATCATAAAATGGGTGCTGATGGCGTTGAGCGTGTGAATGCGACGGTATCACATGCCACGAATCGTCTAAATATGAAACACCAAACTGAGATAGAAGCATGGACTGTTTTTAATTTCGATAATCGTAATAACATGTATTCCGATTTTAAGTGGAACAAGCATCATTTCAAAGCAGTGGACTTTGATCATCGCTCTAAGACATCTGAAATCTATCTTTTTGATGGGAAGTCATGGTCTGAGAACATCGATGTTGAGTTAGGAAATTATGACTACCTTATGGGTGCAGATATTGATGTGTCGAACCCTGAAGTGCGCCAACATTTAAAAGATTGGGGTCACTGGTATACCAAGCGTTTCGGTTTGGATGGCTACCGAATTGATGCTGTTAAGCATATTGATTTTGACTTTTATTATGAGTGGCTTCAGGAAATGCAGTCTGAGGCACCGAAGTATGCAGTCGGTGAATATTGGAGCCCTGATTTGCGAGCGCTTCATAACTATCTTCAAGAAACACAGTACAGTATGTCATTGTTTGATGTCCCATTACACTTTAACTTTCATATTGCGAGTTTTCTTGGAGATAACTATGATTTACGAAAAATATTCAATGGCACACTCGTTGCAACACAACCTGATTTTGCAGTTACATTTGTGGACAATCACGATACCCAAGTGGGCCAATCGCTGGAGTCGTATGTCAAACATTGGTTTCGTTATCATGCGTATGCATTGATTCTATTACGTACTGAAGGTGTACCGTGTGTATTTTATCCTGATTATAAAACGCATCTTCCCAAATTGGCACGCATGATGCGCGTATCACATCGACTTAATGGTAAACAGTTCGATATGATTGATGATACTCATGTTATTGGATGGAGTTTTGACGGCGACTATCCTGGGGCGGTCGTCATGAGTAACCGCTACAATAGTATTAAAAAAATGTATGTTGGAAAACAACATGCAGGTAAAGAGTTTGTTGATTTGATGGAACACACTGAAGGTGTGGTAACGATCAATGAGAAGGGAATTGGCTTGTTCCCGGTTGCTGCTAAAGTATGCAGCGTCTATATCACAAAGGAGAATTATCATGAAAGTATTTTATGATACACTTGGAAAATTAACGTGGCGTGAACCCATTAATTTATATTATCATGGTGTGCTAATTGAAAATGGTGTTGTACCTAATTTAGAATTGGGAATTGACCATGTTGTGACGGATCAATTTGGAACGGTCTATCCAATCATCTATCGTGGTATTGTACATACGACTTGGTTTGATACTACCTTTGATGCAACGGATGAGCGCTTAGGCAGTTACGTTGAAGCAGATGAAACGACTTTTAGTGTTTTTGCTCCAACGGCAATTGCAGTATACCTACGCGTAGATAATGCCCGTATTTTAATGCACCGCAAAGATAACGGTGTTTATACGCACACGATTGCACAAAATCTTCATGGGATAATTTATAACTATGAAGTGCATGTCAACGGGGACGTCAATATCACGACAGATATTTACGCAAAAGCATCGATGCCGAATGGTTCTGCCAGTGTAGTGGTTGATTTTAATCAAATGCATCTTGAAACGAATCCAATTGAGTCTCGCTCAGGGGTCATTTTGGAAACTCAGGTTCGTGATTTTTCAATGGACCCGAATGTTGCATTTAAGTATCGTGGTAAGTTCCTTGGCATGCTGGAGTCTTATGGCGACTATGGGATGCAACATATCCTCGATATGGGAGTCAGCCATATTCAGTTGATGCCAATCAATGATTTCGGAAGTATTGACGAACTCAATCCTTTGGAAAACTATAACTGGGGCTATGATCCAATGCAGTATATGGCATTGGAAGGATCATACAGTACCGATCCCAATGATCCACTTCGTGTCATTTCCGAGTTTTCCACATTGGTGAATGGTTATCACAAACACGGTATAGGAGTTAATGTTGACGTTGTTTTTAATCATGTCTATGAAGTCGCACCATCAGCGTTTCATCAAACGGTCCCATACTATTACTTCCGTTACGACAATGTCTTTGAACTTTATAATGGAACATTCTGCGGAAATGAGGTTGCCTCAGAGCGTCCTATGGTTCGAAAAATGATCGTCGATGCATGTCGCTATTATGTTGAAACATTTAGAATTGATGGTTACCGTTTTGATTTGATGGGCATAATGGACATCGACACCATACTCGCAATTCAAGAAGCCATTCCGAATACAACGTTATACGGAGAAGGATGGCATATGGCATCAGGACTCCCTGATAGTCTTAAAGCGAGTATGGAAAATACCGCGAGCTTGCCAAGTATCGGCCATTTCAATGATCAATTCCGAAATCTAGTAGGAGGAGACACGGATGCTCGTAATTTAGGATATGTCGATACGGGGCTGACGCCACTCATAAAAGAAAGTATTTTGGGAAGTAGTAATCTTTTCGCTGACGCTGCTTTAAGTATTAATTACATTGAATGCCATGATAATTATGCCCTTGCAGATAAAGTTGTTTTAAATCATAAGCAGGTGGAAGCCATCGATGTCTTAAATGCCTTGGTGATTTTATCGAAGGGTGTTCCTTTCATGCAAATAGGTCAAAGTTTCTTCCGAAATAAACAACGCAACCATAACTCCTATAATTTACCAGATGCAATAAATCGGATTGATTGGTCTTTTGTGAAGACATATCGCGATTATCATGAAAATGTGAAGCGATTCATTGAATTTAGAACAAAAAACAAAAATTATTCTATAAATTTTGTAGGTGATGAAATTGTGTTCAAAGGTACTCATGGAGCGATATCTGTAACACCTAACAATGTTATCTTCCACGATGAATAATGTAAACGTATACATTTCCCTCTTTACAAATACAAAAGTCTTGTTATAATATGCTTAAGAAAACGATTTCCTAAATCGTGAGGAGGAAGAAGTAGTGAAACGATTTGTTAAAGTTATGACGGTACTTATGGTATCACTAGCACTAGCAGGATGTTCATCAGGCAAGCCAGCATCCGAAACAATTAATCTGAAAGTATGGGGTTCCCAAGATTCTCAAGAGTTCCTATCAAAACGTATTGAGAAGTTCAAAGAACTAAACACGGACAAGACATACAATATTGAATTAGGTGTTGTCGGGGAACCTGACGCACGTGATTATGTAACACAAGATATCGAAGCAGCTGCAGATGTCTTCGCATTTGCTAATGACCAAATCACAGACTTGGTTGAAGCAGGTGCATTATATGAAATCACTAAAGACAAAGAACGTATTGTTAAAGACAATGTTCCGGGATCAGTTGATGCAGCAACAATTGATGGTAAACTTTATGCTTACCCAATGACTGCAGATAATGGATACTTCATGTACTATGACAAGAGTGTCTTCACAGAAGAAGATGTTAAGTCATTAGATTCAATGGTTAAAGTTGCTGAAGAAAAAAATAAAAAAATCTTCATGGACGTTTCAAACGGTTGGTATAATGCATCATTCTTCTTAGGAGCTGGTGGAAAACTTGCTGTTGAAAACGGTAAACAAGTCACTGACTTCAATAATGCTCGTGGACTTCAAGTTGGTGAATACATGCGTTCATTCACAGCATCACCAGCATTCTTAACTGGCGATGACACAGTTTTACAAGCTGGTATGGGTGATACAATTGCTGCTGGTGTATCTGGAACATGGGTTGCAGAATCAATGGAAAAAACATTGGGTGATAACTATGCAGCGACAAAACTTCCAACATTCAACATTGGGGGCGAAGATGTTCAAATGGCAAGCTTCGGTGGTTATAAACTCATGGGTGTTAAAACAAAAACAGAACATCCAATTGAAGCAATGGCATTAGCAGACTTCTTAACAAATGAAGAAAGTCAATTAGAACGTTTCAACACATTGAAACTTGGACCATCAAATATTAAAGCTGCAGAAAGTGAAGCAGTTCAAGCTAACGTTGCATTAAGCGCTTTAGCAGAACAAGCACAATTCGCACACAGTCAAAAGAGTGTCCTTTCAAACTACTGGACACCATCTGAAGCATTCGGCCTTGCACTTGAAGATAAGAATCCTGCACCTATGCAAGAACTCTTAGATCAAATGGTCAAACAAATTCAAGAAGGTGTAATAGAGTAACAATTAGGGGCGTAAGCCCCTTTATTTATTAAGGAGAACGTGAAATGGAGAAACTAACTCTACCGTTTAAAAGGTATATCAACGGATTTGTTAAGGGTGATACAGCCACACGATGCGCATACTTTATCATGGGTTCGGGGGCCTTCTTAAGAAAGCAATTTATAAAAGGATACCTGTATCTATCCGCACAAATTCTATTTGTGTTGTATATGCTACGATTTGGTGTAAACCAGCTCGCAGGGCTCGTGACATTAGGAACTAATGTCCAAGGAAAAGTCTTTGACGAAGCATTGGGGATTTATATTTATACTGAGGGTGATAACTCGATGCTTATGCTTCTATTTGGAGTATTTTGTATCTTTATCATTTTAGGATTTTTACTGATTTACTTTATTAGTGTTAAAGGGGCAATTAACAATCAAAAAATGATTGAAGAAGGGCACCCTTTACCAACATTCAAAGAAGAACTTAAAACACTTCTTAACGAACGCTTCCACATTACAATTTTAGCGCTACCAACAATTTTGACCTTTGCATTCACAATTGCACCGCTAATTTTTATGATTTTAATTGCATTTACCAACTTTGATAAAAATCACCAACCTCCAGGTAATATCTTCGGCTGGGTTGGAATCAAAAACTTTACAGATATGCTCTATAATAATAAAATCATTTCTGGAACATTCTTTGCATTATTGAAATGGACCTTTATTTGGGCAATCTTTGCAACATTCTTGAACTATATCTTTGGAATGTTGTTAGCGATGCTTATCAACGCCAAAGGCATTAAAATTAAAAAATTCTGGAGAACAATTTTTATTGTCTCGATTGCGATTCCGCAATTTGTAAGTTTAATGATAATGAGTCAACTTTTACACGATCTTGGCCCTGTTAATGTCTTGCTTCAAAACTGGGGTATCATCAACGAACCGATTCGTTTCTTAACGAACGGTACATTGGCCAAGATAACAGTTATTGTTGTTAACTTATGGGTTGGGGTTCCTTATACAATGTTAATCACATCTGGAATCCTTATGAACATTCCACAAGATATGTACGAAAGTGCACGAATTGATGGTGCCGGACCGGTCCGCCAATTCTTTAGCATTACGTTACCGTACATGTTAAGTGTTACGACACCTTATCTTATTACACAGTTCATTGGTAACCTCAATAACTTTAACTTAATTTATCTATTAACAGGTGGTGGTCCATTATCCTTGAATTACTACCAAGCTGGTGAAACTGACCTCTTAGTAACGTGGCTCTATAAGCTAACGCTTACAGACAAAAACTACGCACTTGCATCAACGGTCGGTATTATTATCTTCATTATCAGTGCAGTATTATCATTAGTAGTCTTTAGAAGGGTTACATCGAAGGAGAGTGATTTCCAATGATCCGAGGTATTAAAGCAAAACGCCGTGCAACAAGTGCAGCAGGCCATACTGTCCTAACAATCCTAAGTTTTATCTGGTTACTACCAGTAGCATGGGTTGTCATGACATCGTTCCGTGGAGAAGGTGGAGCATTTACAAGTTACATTATTCCTAAAACATGGACACTCGATAACTATACACGTCTGTTTACAGATACGACATTATTTAACTTTCCACGTTGGTTTATGAACACGTTGATTGTTGCTATCTTTACATGTGCGATTTCGACTGTTATTACACTTGCAACATCGTATGCATTTTCACGATTACGCTTCAAATTGCGTAAACCCATGATGAATGTGGTATTAGTTATTGGGATGTTCCCTGGCTTTATGGCAATGATTGCAATTTATTATCTAATTAAAGCAATTGGGTTGGACCAATCACTAGCGGCACTTGTTCTTGTTTATTCAGGTGGAGCAGCGATGGGTTACTATATCTCCAAAGGATTCTTTGATACGATTCCAAAGGCCATCGATGAATCAGCGATTATTGATGGTGCGACTCGTAACGATATTTTCTGGAAAATTACGTTACCACTTTCAAAACCAATTATTGTCTATACTGTATTAACATCATTCTTAGCACCATGGGTCGATTTTATCTTTGTAAGTTTTATCATGCGTGATAACTACAATAACTATACAGTCGCTCTAGGACTCTTCGAGATGTTGAAACGTGAGAACATCTATCAATACTTTACCCGCTTCTGTGCGGCAGCGGTATTGATTGCGATTCCGATTACAATTCTCTTTATCTTTATGCAAAAATACTATGTAACAGGTGTTACCGGAGGCTCTGTTAAAGGATAATGAAAAAATTGAGTTTACTTCTAATCTTAGTCTTAATGATTTCAGGATGTGCATCGTCACAAACATCGTATGTCCATCCTGAAATACCTTCAGTCTATTACGAAATATTTGTTGCATCGTATTATGACAGTAATGGTGACGGTATGGGTGATCTTGATGGTGTTCGTGAGAAACTTCCATATATCCAAGAAACATTGGGGATTTCAAATGTATGGTTTATGCCTGTGATGCCATCACCGTCATATCATAAGTATGATGTCACCGATTATAAGGCAATTGATCCTCAGTATGGGGATTTGGAATCAATGAAAAACTTATTAACCGCAATGGAATCTCGAAGCATGACCTTGATTCTCGATTTGGTACTCAATCATACATCTATTGAGCATCCATGGTTTACCCAGGCAGTTGCTGCGAAACAGACCAACACATGTGATTCAAACAAATATTGTGAATACTACAATTTCAGTGATACGTGGCAAACGGGATATCGTGAATATGCACCGGGTATTTGGTATGAATCGGTGTTCTCTGAACATATGCCAGATTTAAATTTGGATAGTTTAGAAGTGCGCCGTGAAATCTCGGATATCGTTACATATTGGCTCGACATGGGTGTTAAAGGCTTTCGTCTTGATGCAACCAGTCATTATTATGCTGATGATGTAGCGCGTAACAATGAATTTTTAGATTGGCTCAATACTGAAGTAAAAACACATACAAAAGATGCATATATCGTTGCGGAAGCATGGATTCCGAATGCGATTGTAACGGATATGTATGCATCAAATATTGACTCTTTCTTTAATTTTGGTCTCAGCCAAGCCAACGGTATGATTGCAAAGAGCGTGAAAAAAGGTGACGGTCAATCACTTGCACAGTTTGTTGCAGAATATAATCAAGCAATTAAAGTTAATAATGAAAATGCTTTAGATGCACCCTTTTTATCGAATCATGATCAGGGTCGATCCGCAACATACTTTAATGATGTAGATCAACAGAAGATGGCTGCGTCATTATACTTGATGATGCCAGGAAATCCGTTTGTTTACTACGGCGAAGAGATTGGGATGAAGGGAAGCGGTGTTGATGAAAACAAACGCTTGCCTATGGTCTGGTCTCAAAAAGAAACAACGGGTCAAACGAAAGCACCACAAAATGCGGACTATACAGTACCTTTTGATTCGTCAGTTGCGGATCAAGAAAAGGATAAAGCATCGTTACTTAATCATTATGCACACGCAATTAAAATACGGAATAAGTATCCGCAGCTGGTTACGAGCTCACCCACTGCAGTGACATCCAGTGCAGCATTATACGTCATGAGACATGACGATATTACCGTTATTCATAATTTATCGCAGGAA
Organism: Erysipelothrix anatis; assembly: GCF_009828745.1. Taxonomy (GTDB): domain Bacteria; phylum Bacillota_I; class Bacilli_A; order Erysipelotrichales; family Erysipelotrichaceae; genus Erysipelothrix; species Erysipelothrix anatis. The sequence goes on along the minus strand of NZ_WTSX01000008.1, from coordinate 47,978 downwards.
TTACAAACGCTGCCAGGCTCGTATTCCATTCTAGATACCATTCAAGGATCTGCAAAAGCATCGTCAGATGGATTGCAAATCGAAGGCATGAGTAGTATTATCGTTAGAGACAAATAAAACAAAAGATATGTGATACTTGCTGAAAAAAGCGTGATTTTCCACGTATTTACAGTCAGGATGCTATAATTAATCAGTGTAAGGGAGGCAACACATGGCCAGTATAAATGATGTCGCTAAAAAAGCAGGCGTAGGGGTTTCAACTGTTTCTAAGGTTTTAAACAACTACAATAATATTAGTGATGCAACACGTGCAAAAGTACTTGCAGCAGTTGAAGAACTCAACTATGTGCCAAACTCCATTGCATCTGCATTATCATCCAAGCAAGGCAAAAGGGTGGCGTTGGTCATTTTTATCAACAACCACCGCCAAGCAATTGATGAAATTAATATGCAGTATCTCTTTGGGGCGATGAATCATTCCAAAGAACTTAAAATTGAAGTAATACCTGTCTTCTCTAATCTTCTTGAAGGAAAGAATGCGAAAGAAATTCTTCAGCATTTTAATTCACTTCGAGTGAGTGCAGTTATCTACTATGGATTATCGAAAGAAGCTGTCTCGTACAAAGAATTGATAGATATGGATGTGTTCCCAAGTGTTGTGGTAGATGCACCAATCATTGGTCCACGAACTAGTTATGTCATGGTTGATCATGAAACGGCCCAATACGATATTGCCGTCAAAATGATCAAACGTCATAAAGCGAAACGTATTTTATATTTGGCTGGACGTCGTGATGGCTATGTCACAGACTTAAGAATGCAAGGTGTTGTGAATGCTTGCGATGAGTTGGGTGTCACCATGAATGCGCAATATGCAAATTTTAGTGAGAAACGGGCACGTGAATTAGTGAAACAACACGCACTAAAATCAGATCTTGTGATCTGTGCTTCAGACCTTACAGCCATTGGGGCTGTACATGGACTGAAGGAGATCGAAGAATTCCGCCCAGTTTGTGGATTTGACGGGATTACACTATTAGGGTATATTAACTATAAAATTGATACGGTACGTCAAGATTTCTACCAGGTATCGGTAAATGCGATGAATGCAGTGAGCCGCTTACTCCAAGGAAACCCATCTGAAGAAATCTTAATGGACTATGAACTGACTACGATATCATACGATGATGTCATCATGTAATAACTAGGGCGAAAGCCCTAATTATTAACATCTTTTAGAAAACGTTTTCGGAGGAAACCCATGATAAAACAAGAATTAGAACATATTTTAGATACGGATATGCGTACTGTATCGGTCGATAAATTATACGAAGCTGTGCTTGAAATTGCACAAAATCGCATTGCTAAAGTACCAGCTGTGACGGGCGAACGCAGCGTCTACTACATGTCGGCAGAGTTTCTAATTGGAAAACTATTATCCAATAATTTAATGAATTTAGGCATCTATGATGAAGTTCGCGATGTGTTAGCTGCGAATGGTCGCGATATTTCTGAAGTTGAAGATTATGAACCAGAACCATCACTAGGAAATGGTGGATTAGGACGACTTGCAGCGTGCTTTATGGATTCAATCGCAACATTAGGACTGAATGGCCAAGGGCTCGGTTTAGTCTACCACTACGGTCTGTTCCGCCAAGTGTTCCGGAATCGACTTCAAGCTGAAGAAAAAGATACGTGGTTGGACAAACCAGGTTGGTTACGTAAGACTGATTTTACAGTGCCCGTACAAATTGGCGATGTCGCAGTGACGGGTCGTATGTATGAAATTGACGTACTCGGATATAACGGTGAAAAAGCACCGCTTCGTTTATTCGATCTTGAGTCAATTGATGATTCAATCATTACAGAAGGAATTCGTTTTGATGAGCGTGCTGTGGACAAGAACCTCACATTATTCTTATATCCAGATGACTCAACCGAAGAAGGGTTACGTCTTCGCTTTGCACAACAGTATTTTATGGTTTCTGGGGGACTTGCGTGGATCTTAGAAGAACACAAAGACCATCTTGACCGTTTGGATTCTTATGCAACCATTCAAATTAACGATACACACCCATCGATGGTCATCGTGTTACTTTTAAAAGCCTTGTTGGCAGATGGTATAGCATTTGATCGTGCCGTTGAAATTATTTCAAACACCTGTGCGTACACCAACCATACAATTTTGGCAGAAGCACTTGAAAAATGGCCACTCGCATACTTTGAAGCAGTTGATGCAAGTTTAGTACCATTATTACATCAACTTCAAGATCTTGCGGCAGCACGAAGCAATGATGCTCGTACTGCGGTTATTGATCACGAAGGACGTGTACATATGGCGTCACTTGCAATCCATTTCAGTAAATCAACCAATGGTGTTGCAGCCTTACATACAGAAATCTTAAAAAACAGTGAACTCAAACCGTTCTTTGATATGTATCCTGACCGATTTAATAATAAGACTAATGGAATTACATTCCGTCGTTGGCTCCAACATACCAACCGACCGCTAACTGAATTTATCGAAACACGTATTGGTGATGGATTTAAGCAGGATGCTATGGAATTATTGAAGTTAGAGCGTTTTGTGGATGATGAAGCAAGCCTTCAAGAATTACTAACGATCAAACATACGAAGAAAGAAGACCTTGCTGCATATATTGAAAAGACGGAAGGCATTAGTGTTAATGCGGATGCTATTTTCGATATTCAAATTAAACGTCTTCATGAATACAAACGCCAACAAATGAATTTACTCTATGCAATTCACATGTACCATGAAATTAAAGCGGGATATGTTCCAACACGTCCACTTACAATGTTCTTTGGTTCGAAAGCAGCACCTGCCTATACGATCGCTAAGGACATTATTCACGCTTTACTCACGCTATCCAAAGTGATTGCGGATGACGAACTCGTAAGCCAATACTTACAAATTGTCTTTGTGGAAAACTACAATGTATCGAAGGCCGAAATGTTGATTCCTGCATGTGATATCTCTGAGCAAATTTCGCTTGCATCTAAAGAAGCAAGTGGAACAGGAAACATGAAATTTATGCTGAATGGCGCTTTAACACTGGGAACTATGGATGGCGCTAACGTTGAAATCAGCGAACTTGTAGGTGATGAAAATATTTATATCTTTGGTGAATCCAGTGATACGATTATCGAACACTATGCGAAAGCTGATTATGTATCAAGAGATTATTATGAAAAGAGCCCTCAAATTAAACAGGCCGTTGATTTTATCAATGGACCGTTAATGCTTGCAAGTGGAACAAAAGAAAATCTTGATCGCTTGCATCATGAACTAATTAGCAAAGACTGGTTCATGACTTTGATTGACCTTGAAGCATACATTGCAACTAAAAACACAATGATTGCGGACTATGAAGACCGCATGACCTGGGCTAAGAAGACATTAATTAATATTGCACGCGCAGGTTTCTTCTCAAGCGACCGTACGATTGCGGAATACAATCGTGATATTTGGAAGGTATAGTATGACACAGACAAGACGCGCTGGTGTCCTGATGCCGGTGTCCAGTTTTGAAGGGACACTTGGCATCGGTGACTTTGGATCAAGTGCTTATACTTGGATTCAAAATCTCGCAAAAACAAACGCAACTATTTGGCAAATCTTGCCACTAAACCCTGTCGGATATGGAAACAGTCCATACCAAACGTATTCATCGTTTGCAGGCGATGAAATTTATATATCGATCGAGAAGCTATATGCAACCTTGCAACTCGAGTTTGACCAAGAACCTGTTTTTGGCAAGCGCGTCAATTTTGGAGCTGTTCGTACTTTGAAAACAGCATACCTTCGTAATGCATTCCAACATTTTAAGAAAGATGCGTCTTATGATGCCTTTCTTGAAGTAGCGGTAACGTGGCTTGATGAGTATGTGACATTTATTGCTCTTAAAAAATTGAACGATAATGCGTCATGGACAGAATGGAAAGTCATGAAGGTTTCAGAGTCCGAGCTCGAATACGAACGTTTTGTTCAATATGTATTCTACATGCAGTGGATGGACCTTAAAAAGTATGCGAATGACTTAGGTATTCGCGTCGTTGGTGATATTCCGATTTACTTAGGTCATGACTCTGCTGAGGTATATCATCATCGCGATCAGTTTTTATTGAACCGTGATGGCACACCAGCTTGGGTTGCGGGTGTTCCGCCTGACTATTTTAGTACTGAAGGTCAGTTGTGGGGAAATCCTATTTATGATTGGAAAGCTATGGCACATAATGACTATGCGCTTTGGGCAGATCGTTTACGATGGAATCAAGAAATGTTTGATGTGATTAGGATTGATCACTTCCGTGCTTTTGATACCTATTGGATCATACCGGGAGAAAGTGAAACCGCACGCATTGGCGAATGGAAAATAGGTCCACGCAATCATTTCTTCGATGCTATGTACCGTCAAATTGAAAATTTGGAACTTGTAGTCGAGGATTTGGGTGATTTACGACCGGAAGTTCTTGAACTTCGTGATGACTACGATCTCATGGGTATGAAGATAATTCAATTCAATCTCAATCCGCATGAGCTTGAAGCCAACGCCCTTGTTGATTCGAATATTCTTGTTTACACAGGAACGCATGATAATCAAACTATGGCAGATTGGACGGATGAACTCACCATAAAAAAATATAAAGAAATTACCAAAAATCTTAAGGATCTTGGCCACGATTACCCATCGCTATGGCAACAAGTCGCATCGTATACACTCTCACTAAATGCGAACTGGGCGATTCTGCCGATTCAAGATCTTATGGGACTTGATAATGAAGCACGAATCAATGAACCGGGAACAATTGGGTCTCCTAACTGGGAATGGAAACTCGATTTAAATACCGATCTCACTGATGCCTTTCAATTTCTAGCAACGCTTGTCACAGCGTTTGACAGAGTTGTTGATTAAAAACATACAATCTCCTTAAAAGACCTACACCTGTAGGTCTTTATTATTCCCCGCATAAACTATATAATATAAAAAAAGGGGGCTTTATTTATGTGTACAAGTGTTTCATTAAAGAGTCGTGATGATTTGCATTTACTTGCACGAACCATGGACTTCTCATATGATCTCTCACCAGAAATGACGATAATTCAGCGTGATTATCCACTGAAATTTGGTTTGCTTGATCAACCATTAACCAATCATTTCGCATTCTTAGGTTTATCTAAAAATATTGGCGATCATATTATGGCAGACGGATTGAATGAGTATGGACTTGCAGCTGCAGTACTATATTTTGAAGGCTATGCTCATTACAATGATCAAAAAGAGGGTGCACTCAACCTTATGTCCCATGAAATTGTAAACTGGATTCTTGCATCGTATACTTCGATTGAAGAAGTGGTAGAAGCTTTTGGTCGCATTAATATTACCAATGATGCCAATCCTATGTTAGGGATTGCATCGCCATTGCACTGGGTGTTTACCGATGCAACAGGACGCAGCATCATCGTAGAACCGTTAAAAGACGGACTTAAAATCCATGAAAACAAACTGGGTGTTATGGCTAACAGTCCGGATTACGACTGGCATAAAACAAATATTCGTAACTATATAGGAGTTAATCCAAAACAAGTAGAACCTGTTGAACTCTTTGAAGAAACCTTTAAGCCATTTGGGCAGGGATCGGGTACCTTTGGTTTACCTGGCGATTACAGTCCACCTTCACGATTCATTCGTACGCTTTTTGCGAAATTAACACGCGTGCCAAACTATGGCGAGGAAGATCTAGTCAACAGCGCATATCATATTCTAAGCGGTGTTGATATTATGAAAGGATCCGTTGTGACACAACGTAACTCCTTAGACTACACGCAATACACTACATGTATGATGACAAATACGCGTACGTATTACTTTAAGATGTACAACAACTCACAAATCGTTCGCGTAAATCTTAACGACTTCACGCTGGATGGGCAAGATGCCTTAAGTCATCCTGTACCAACCCAACAAGTATTTGGTTCAATAAAATAATAAAGAGAAAGGCCGTAAGGCCTTTTTTGTATGTCTATTTACTTTAACAATGCCCACTTTGCCAATACCATCTTGTGGTATGACATATGCAGATCATCTGTTCTACTTATAGTTAAAAAAAGCAACACATCGACATGTGTTGCTTGCTTCATTATAAAACTTTACTGAGGAATTCTTGAGTACGAGGGCTTGTTGGATTATCGAAAATTTGAGAAGGTGTTCCAGCTTCTTCAATAATACCGCCGTCCATGAACAATACGGTATCACTGATGTGTTTCGCAAAGTTCATTTCGTGTGTTACGATCACAATAGTCATTCCCGAGTCTGCTAATTGATTGATAACATCCAAAACATCTTTTACCATTTCAGGGTCTAATGCACTGGTTGGTTCATCAAAGAGCATGACATCAGGATTCATCGCCAAGGCGCGCACAATCGCTAACCGTTGTTTCTGACCCCCTGATAGTTTCGTTGGGAAAGTATCAGCCTTGTCAGCCAATCCAACGCGCTCTAGGAGTTCTAATGCTTGTGCTTTAGCATCTTCCTTAGAAATACCTTTCTCAAGTGTAGGAGCTAATGTGATGTTCTCAAGTACCGTTAAATTGGGAAAGACGTTGAAGTGTTGGAAGACCATTCCAATTTCTTGGCGAATCTTGTCCAGTGATTTCCCTTTAGCACTTAAGACTTGTTCTTTAAATTCAATCGTTCCATCTGTCGGAACTTCGAGAAGATTCAAGCATCTTAGAAATGTCGATTTACCCGATCCTGAAGGCCCGATAATTGAAATAACTTGACCTTTGTTGATGGTGAAGTCGATGCCTTTGAGGACTTCGAGACTACCATAGTTCTTTTTAAGATTTTTAATTTTGATGAGTTCGTTAGTCATGGTTTGTTTGTCCTTTCTTTTCAAAGTATTGAACAACTTTTGAAAGTGAGAATGTCAGAATAAAGTAGATAACCCCAACAATCATTAATGCTTCAAGTTTCATGTGTGTTGCAGCTGAAACAATGGATTGTGATGTCATTAAACTGTTAATAAAGAAGATAGATGCTAATGATGTTTCTTTAATCATTGTGATAAATTCGTTTCCAAGTGCCGGTAAGATATTTTTAACGGCTTGTGGCATAATAACTTTAATCATCATGTTGCGATCAGAAAGACCCAAGCTCTTCGCAGCTTCAAATTGTCCTTTGTCGACAGCTTGAATTCCAGCACGGAAGATTTCTGCAACGTAGGCACTGGAGTTGAAGATTAAGGCAAAGATGACCCACATTTGATCACTAATACCATTCGGGAAGAACTGTGCCCCTCCAAATACAAATAAGTAGAGTTGTAAGAGAATTGGCGTTCCACGTACTAGTTCAATATATGCAGTCGCAAACCATTGTAATGGTTTAAACTTCGACATTTTAGCGAGAGCAAGTAATGCTCCACCAATTGTTCCGAAGAAGACAACGATTAGTGATAACCAAATTGTTCCCAATGTTCCTTGCCAGAAGACATTTCCGTAGGCTCCTAACAATGTAAAGACATTTGGTTTAGCGGCACCAAGTTCTCCAACCTGTGCAGATAATGCTTTCGCATCACTTAACCATTGTGTATAAAGACCAGCGTCTTTAACTGCGATAATGCTTGTATTGACTGCTTCAAGTAATTCTGGTTCACCCAATGGCATGATAACCATTGTACCGATGGCATCGCTAACTGCAAAGAGTGTATCACTAAGTTTAAGTTCTGGATTGTTGGCAAGGAAACCTTCACCTGATTTACAGCTTACCGCAACAGCGTCTGTCTTACCAGCTTTTAGTTCTAATGCACCGTCTTCTAGAGCTGTAACGAATCGAACGTTAGCCCCTGGGAGTTGTTGCTCCGTATATTGTTGTTGGACTGAACCGTTTTGAACGGTAACTGTCGCATTATTGAAATCATCAAGTGATGTGAATGTATTGTCAGAACGAACGAGGAATCCTTGGCAAAGGGATTCGGAGTTATCGTAAGGTTCGCTGAACTGAATAACTTTAGCACGGTCATCTGTATACGTAAAACCGGATAATCCGATATCAAATTTACGTTCTTTGACAGCCGTCGGGATGTCATCAAAATTCATCGCTTTAACGGTTAACTTAACCCCTAAGTCATCCGCAATTTGTTGGGCAAGATCGATGTCAGCACCAACGTATTGATCTTGACCTAATTTTGAAGGATCAATAAACTCGAATGGCGCATAGTCAGGGGAAGTTCCAACAATGAGTTCTCCACGTTGTTGAATTTCCTCAAGCATATTTTGAGGTGGTGCGGTCTCAGTTGATGTTGTATTTGCACCACACGCTGTGAGGACTAACACCATGATGAGACTTAATAATAGTTTCTTCATATTCTTTCTCTCCTTATAATAAAAAAACTCTAGACAAGATTTGTCTAGAGACGAAGTTATCGCGGTACCACTCTAATTGCTAAATATCATTTAGCCACTCTTTTTGGTAACGCAGTATCTGCGGGTTTTGCTACTTCAGTTCACATAACCATCTTCCAAGTGCGGTTCATTATTGTTGAGTCACTAAGCTTCCACCATCCTTAGTTCGCTATCACATCCCAATAATTACTCTCTTGTTCTTTGATGTTATTGATGATCTAGAAATAAAAAAATCTCTAGATATTTGTATCTAGAGACGTCATTAACGCGGTGCCACTCTAATTGCTTATCATGTATGATAAACCACTTTCCTATAACGCTAGGTTGGCGATTAGACCTACTAAGTTCAATCTAATATCTCCCAAGTGCGGTTCGACTTATTGTTTCCTATCAGGCTTCCACCAACCCTGACTCGCTTGAGGCATTCTTAAGTTTACTCTCTTGTTCAACGATTTAAGAGTAATATACTAGGTTTCACTTGGATTGTCAAACTTTATTATTATTTATTTTGATGTGGTTTTTGAGATGACAGATCGAACCATCTCTAAACGAACCTCTTTGTCAGCAATATCTTCGTCAGAATAATGTGTTAGGTCAATGCCAATTACACGGTAGTGATGCTGCAAGTAAAAGTTAATTGCTGGGACATTACACGTCTGTGTTTCTAATACTACTTCGCGACATCCACGTGTTTGTGCAAATTCATACGCGGTGTTCATAAGCAGTGTTCCGACACCTTTTCCACGTGCGTGTTCGACTACCAAAATTTCGGATAACCGTACTCGTTGATGCCAAGTTTCCACACCAACTTCGAGATACCCAACAATCTGTTCATTGTCATCTATTGCCGCAAATACATGGGCATCTTCAAGATGATCTGGAAACAACGCACCTGTAAATGATTTGTTTATTGGGCTCGTAAACTGTTTTTTAACCAAGCGCACACTAAATAGTTCTTGTGGATCCACGAGAACATCATAATAAGCATCTGTAGTGTAGTTAAACTGTAAGACGACTCCTTGATACACTTGCCGGTCTAAGGTGATTATTTTCATAGGGATGCACCACTTTCTATCTGTACACTAATCATACCAAAAGTGACGATTTATTCACACGTATTTAAGTGTCCTCAGTTATAATGAAGGTATGAAAATATTCCTATTAGAAGATGACGCAGGCATCGTATATGGATTGCGTAAATATTTTAAAAATAACAACTGGGATCTAACAGTTGCTTTTAGTGTTCAAGAGGGAGAACGGTTATTAAACAATACTTTTGATATCATCATTTTAGATGTTGGTTTACCGGATGGGAATGGGCTTGATTTTGCACGTTATGTTCGAAGTCAGTTTGAAACGCCCATCATTTTCCTCACAGCTATGGATGACGAAATTACCATCTTAGAAGGATTCAGTATTGGGGCTGATGACTACATTACAAAACCATTTCGTTTAGCGGAATTAGATAGTCGTATTCGTGCTATTGCGAAGCGTTCTTTGGCACTGCGGATTCATGATGGTGATATAACCATTCACTTGAGTAATGCGACAGTGTACTATCAAAAGACGCTCATCATGCTTAGCGTTCAAGAATATCGATTACTCGTGATGTTTGTGGAGCATAAAGGGGAAATTGTAAGTCGAGAAAGATTGAATCAGATGTTATGGCAAGGATCTCAATATATAACGGACAATGCACTTACAGTTACGATTAAACGGCTTCGCGAGAAACTTGCGAACATACGGGTTATCGAATCCGTTCATGGAAAAGGATACCGCTACTTATGAAACAATTTCGAAATCGTGATGTCAAAAAGTTTTTGATCCAAGTTAGTATTGGATTTTTTGTTGCAGTTGTTATTGAACACTTATTACCGTTTGCGGGGCTTATTTTTTTTGCTGTATTTTCGACAATCTGTTTCTATCAGTTTGTACGCCAACGAAACCAAGCAATAGAAGGTGTAGTCGCATACCTACGAACATTAAATAGCGGAGATTACCATCACGATATTCAGGCATATGAAGAAGGGGAATTGTCTACATTGCATGCCGAGTTGAATAAAACGATGATTGCGATGAAAGGGACAGCATATCAACTACAACTACAAAAACAAGGCTTGAAAAAAGCAATGGAAGATATTTCGCATCAGCTAAAGACGCCGCTAACTGCTTTATCGATAATGGTGGAGGTCGAAACATTGGAACCAGAACTTTCTGAGACTATGTCCCTACAACTACGTCGTATGGAAAATCTTGTTTTGTCTTTAAATAAAATCGTTCAATTAGAGACTCATATGATTGTATTCAAGCTTGAACGCATTTCGCTCAATAATTTGATGACACAATTACTTACGGCAATAGAACCACAGCTTTATGAAGCTGAACTAACCGTTAATAATTTACTCCATGACATGATAATTCAGTGTGATTATAATCAAACATATGAGGCATTGTCGAATGTTTTAGTAAATAAAATAAGATATGCAAAAACTATGATTACGATCCAAACCCGCAAGAGTGGTAGGGCAACTGAGGTTGTCATCAAAGATGATGGTGTTGAAATTTCACCGCGCGATCGTGAACGGATTTTTGAAAGATTTTATAGTGGGATGAATAAAGCACCAGATAGTGTTGGTATCGGTCTGTCTATGGCTCGAGAAATTATGCACCAGCAACACGGAGCGCTTTATGTCGAAGCTGATAATTCCTTTGTTTTTCGTTTTTTAAGTGTGACGGAAGTGTCATAACTGTAGGTACTTGTTTGACTTAGAATTGGGGTGCGAGGAGGATGTACAATGGAAATACTAAAAATTGAGAATCTAAGAAAAGTATACAAGACCCCTGACTATCACGTTGATGCGCTCCAATCAATATCGCTTAGCGTTCAAAAAGGAGAGTTTATAGCTATAACTGGACCAAGTGGTAGTGGAAAGTCAACATTACTTCATATTTTAGGAGGTGTGGACCAACAAACAAGCGGTACGGTTGCCATTGATGAGTTGCAAATGGAAACCTTGGACGACACCAAATTGACACTTTTCCGTAGACGTCATATTGGTTTAATCTACCAATTTTACAATCTTATTCCTATGTTGTCTGTGGAAGAGAATATTCAATTGCCTATTTTACTGGATGAAGGAATAGTGGATATGAACTATTACAATGAGCTTGTTACGATGCTGCAACTTGAAAATCGGCTTAATCATTTGCCCAATCAACTATCAGGGGGTCAGCAACAACGGGTTGCGATAGCACGGGCCTTGATGAACAAACCCTCACTGCTGCTAGCGGATGAACCGACAGGAAATCTTGATCAGGAAAATTCGCGCAGTATTATGACCATGTTACGGTATGCAAATGAAACCTATAATCAAACAATCATTTTAGTCACCCACGATATCGATATTGCACGAATGGCTGATCGTACAATTCATATCGAAGATGGGCAGATCGTATATGATGGTACTAATCAATGAGCATTCTTAACAAACTTATGAAACGACAGTTGGGTCACGATTCGTTCGCAGCCGTCATGACTATTTTGAGTGTCGTACTTTCGGTCGCATTACTGACAATGGTTGGACTAATCACCCAGACAATTTATGATGCTCAGATGCATAATCAGCTGAGTTACACCGAAAAATGGAATGCTCAATTAAACGGAACGGATTTACCCACTACCATAAGTCAAATGGAAGCATCAATTGATACTGTATCTTATAGTAGGCCACTCTTAATCAAACATGGTAACAATATTATTCGGGGCGTAATGAGTGATGCTAATTTTGATTCAATGCGATCTGATAGTGATGTAAAATACAATGGCAATCGGAACTTTATATCGGGTCGTGCTCCACTTAATGAAACGGAAGTCGCTTTTGGTTCTTATTTTGCTGACTCTATGACCCTTGGAGATACGGTTGTTGCAGTGTTGGATAATGGAGAACCAATTGACATGAGTCCGCTGACAGTTGTTGGTTTCTTTGAGAATGATGCGGGTACTGGTTATGGATACTACAGTCAGTTATCCAATCCAATGTATGCAACACAAGCAGATATTATCTTTAAACCGGGTACCCAAAGAATTGATAAATTGGTTGAAACTGCAATCGCAACAAATGGAGATAACATTCTTGTAACTTACAACCAAAGCTACAATCGCGAACTTGGAATGATGCGTGGTGTTGCGCCAGAAAAAATGCTTGCAATCGGTATTGCTGCGGTTGTGATGACTGTCTTCGGCCTTGCAACGTTCACGATGGTCCAAAATGCATTCTTTGCCACTATGAGTCGTCGGCAAAAGGACTTTGGTTTACTTCGAAGTATCGGTGCGAGTAAGAAGCAGATTCATGCAATGATGCGAAAAGAAAGTTATGTGCTTGCCGCTCTAGGAATCATCTTTGGAATTGGTGTAGGAATCTTAATGACGCGAAGTATTCAGCTGATTTATAACAATGCATCCACGCTCACAACGACTCTTAATATGGAAAGTTATGCTCCCTTTCATCTCAGGTTAACATGGCAGTTAATTGGAATCTTAATGCTTATCGGTTTCATTTCAGTCATGATACCGATTGAATTTATGATTACTAAAATGTATCGGATGACAGCATTGGAAACAATAAAAGAATCGACGCGTTATAAACGCAAAGGGCAATTACCGCTTTGGGCCCGATTGAGCCGCAAAGAACCCATTCGTTTAGCTGGAAAATCAATGCAACGTGACGGGTATAAGTATCGAGGAATTCGAGTCGCAATTGTGATTGTAGTGATGCTTACGGTTTTAGTTGTCTCATTATTTCAAACGGTATTGAGACATGCAGTTCCCCAACCGGTTGCTTATAATCTGTTTTTTAGATTGGATAATGGCGGTGAGGTACCAGCTCTCGATACGCTTGCGCAACAAGAGCCGTTTGTTCAAGAAATCGCCAAAGTCTTGCATAACAGCGATCATACCAATCAGGTAGTGATTACACGAACATTTCCAATCAATATATCAGAACTGATGATGGGGGACATCGATTACTCAAAATCCATCTATAATGCAGATTTAAGTGAATCTTATACAGTCGCAAAACAAATGAATTCGACGAAGATGATAGTTCTAGATGATTCGTTATTTGCGTCGGTATTCCAGAAGACTTCGTCAAGCGAACCGATGCTTGTGATTGATAATTATTATGAAGGATATCTGGAAAAAGGATCTGAGTACGTTCAATATGCGGGTCCGATTTTGGATTTTGAAGGCATTGAAACGGTGACATTGACAAACAGTGATCATCAAAATGTTAATGTTAAAATTCATCAAGTTATAAATGAGGACAATACAAATTTAGATATACTTAGAATAGGACATGGACAAATGGCCAGCCCTATCATTTTGACAAACATGACAACATTCAATGAGATTAATAAAGTGCTTTCAGGTCCCTCAGCGTATGAAGAGAACCATAAACCGTTCTCCGAAACGATATTTAACATATCCAGTAGTGATGCGATGGCAACCGAGGAATTATTAACGAAACATTTTCCGGGACTTCATATTGATAATAATCAAACGAGGTATGAGTCTCGTGTGATCGTGCTTGCAACAGTGGATAATATCACAAAATTAATTACAGGAATGATTGGATTTATCGTTTTTGCTAATTTAATTAGTATGTCAATGATTCTGTATCGTGAACGTCGCAGTGAATTTGCAATGATGCGATCAATGGGCATGACGCAAACACAACTAAGTAAGACAGTAATGGTAGAAAGCACAATCGTAACAGTGCGCCCCATGATGATCGGATTAGTGCTCGGTGTGCTTGGGTATTCTGCAATGATCTACATTATGAATAAGGATCTACCTGCAGTGGATCAGATGCCATTTTATCTCGATATTCGAAGTATTGTGTTACTCGCAATTGCAATTGTAGTGATATGCATAATTAATGCTAAAGTAGCCTTGCGCACCCTTGAACGACATAGTATTATCGAAAATTTGAAACGACTTTAGTCGTTTCTTTTTTATGTCATACTTTTGCCCTATTTGATGTGTATGCTTATGAGGAGGTGGATAATGAAAAAACTAACAATATTACTTCTGCTCTTAGTTTTGCTAGTGGGTTGCACCCAAAGCCAAGAAACGGAGCCTTTAGAAGCACCAAAACAAGTCGTTCAAACAAAGGATCATGATCCGTATCGGATTGAATATGATGCAGTCTCTGATACAGATACAACGCATGACATAAAGGTGATTGAAACAACGCAAACATTCAATTCTCAAACATTAAACCGTTATATGTATACCGATCAAGACAACACGGCATATCCGGCAGGGTATCCAATCGTTGTAAAAAAAGATACAGCACTAACCTTGAATGTTGAGAATCAAACGCAAACGGATACGAATATTCACTGGCACGGTTTATCCTTACCCAATGATCAAGACGGTCCTGCGTTACTGATAAACCCTCACCAGACCTTTCAATATAAGTTCACGCCTGACTATCAAGGGACCTACTGGTACCATTCACATAATCGTCCGGTTCGAGACCAAGTTGATTTTGGGATGTATGGGCCGTTGGTTATTTTAGAACCAGAAGATGCAAAATATACGATAGATCAAATCCTAGTGATCGATGACTGGGCTGTAAATCAAGTCAGCGGTCATATGCAAATTGAAGGTGATACGGATACAGTTAATGGAAAAACAGGGTCTGAAATTAAGCCAATTTCTTTTAATAATACGGATTTAGTGAAGTTACGATTTATCCAGGCAGCAACAGCGAAGAGTACAGTTATTAGCTTTCCATTTGAGGTCAATGTAACGCATACCGATGGGATGCCACTTGAAGCTCCTTTTAAAACAACCGAATTAGAAATTGCACCAGGAGAGCGCTATGATGTTGAATTAACCCATCAAGGAAATACAAATGAGACATTTGCAATCACCAATGATCGTAATCAAGGATTTAAGATTCCTTTGATTTATGAGGCGAAAGAGGAAGGAAATCCTCAAACAACCACAAATCAACAACCATCGCTTTACCAAATCGCGGAAACTGCAATTCCACAACAACCCAATGTATCAATACGAATGGGTTCAACCATGAGTCGTGGTATGGGTCATGAGTGGACATTAAATGATGAAGTTTTCCCCAATACGGAATCGTTCAATCTACAAAAAGATACAGTCTACCGTATACGTTTTACCAATGAAAATCGTATGAACAATCATCCGATGCATATCCATGGGGCTCATTTTAAAATTTTAAGTGTGAATGGCGAAGCCGTTGAAAGAACAGTGTGGAAAGATACTGTTGACGTACCAGCTGGGAGCTCTATAGATATTGCCATCCAATTTAAAAACCCTGGCGAGTGGATGCTTCATTGCCATATTTTAGATCACGAAGATGGTGGTATGATGACGAGTATTATTGTGGAATAAAAAGTACACGAGTGTGTTATGAAAATATAGAAACAACCTTAAATATGTGGTATGATACTTCCACTATGGGTCCGCTTCTCGGTGTGTAATGACCCTTAATTTTGATTTAGAAATTAAGGAGGCATTATGATACAAATAGAGCATATTTCTAAAACATATAAAGTACCCATCCGTGAGGGTGGTATCAAAGAAGCAATCCGTGCCCTTTACAATCGTCAGTACCAAATCATTAAGGCTTTAGACGATATTAGTTATACCATTCCCAAGGGTCAAATTGTTGGTTACATCGGTCCAAATGGAGCGGGGAAAAGTACGACGATTAAAATTATGACAGGCATTCTACAACCCGATACTGGATCATGCACCATCAACGGTCGTGATCCTTTTCGTTCGCGAAAAGAGCATGCCAAACAAATTGGGGTTGTCTTTGGCCAACGGACACAGTTATGGTGGGATATTCCCGTTATTGATTCATTTGAACTACTCAAAGATATCTACGCGATTTCGGATGAAGATTACCAGCACCGATTGTCGGAACTTTCGACACTCTTAGATCTCAATCCGTTATTAAAGATACCCACTCGACAATTGAGCTTAGGGCAGCGAATGCGGTGTGATATTGCTGCTGCATTAATCCACAATCCGAAGGTGCTGTTTTTGGATGAACCAACGATTGGGTTGGATGCACCTTCAAAAATAGCAGTTCGCCGATTTATTAAATCAATCAATAAACGCTTTGAAACAACAATCGTTTTAACAACTCACGACATGCAAGATATTGAATCGTTGGTAGACCGAATTATATTAATAGGCAAGGGACGTATTTTATTTGATGGTACTATGCGCATGCTTAAAAATCAGTATGAACTCGAAAAGCAGATCAAGATTCGTTTCAACGGCAGGCTTATTGAGCATTCGAGCTATGTTATCGAGTTGCAAGACGACCAAACAGCAATGCTTCGTGTTGTCGGTGCCGTCAGTGATGCGGTCCGTGTTTTAAGTGATACCGTTGATATCGTGGATATGGAAATTGTGAGCACATCTTTAGATGATATTATCGTCAAGGCCTACGAGGCATATCAAATATGAAACTGTATCTATCGTTTTTTAAAATACGTTTTAAAGCGGGTCTTCAATACCGTGCTGCAGCCCTTTCGGGAATGATAACCCAATTTGCATGGGGCTTTATGCTTATTGTCATGTTAGGGGTCTTTAACGGTAGTACGATGGCACCCGCCGATTTATCAACGTACGTGTGGCTTAATCAAGCGCTACTTGCCTTAACTGCGATTTGGGCACTGGATAGTAGTGTATTCGAAACGATTGAAAATGGTGATGTCGCTTATGAAGCAGTGAAACCGGTGAATCTCTACACACTGTGGTTTGTTCGCAATGTGGCCCATCGGCTATCTCGTTGTGCATTACGGTTTGCGCCAATTCTTCTGATTGCATTGTGGTTACCAGCACCCTTTACATTACGGTTGCCATCAACACCTACCCACTTCTTAGGATTTCTCCTCTCACTTGCACTTACAGTCACAATTGAGGTTGCGATAACAATGTGGATGTATGTCTTTGTTATGCATACGAAGTCATCATTGGGTATCCGAACATTCTTTGTAGCTTTGTTTGAAATGTTTTCTGGAAGCAGCATTCCCTATGCGTTCTTTCCGATTGCATTTCAAAACATCCTCAAATTAACCTTCTTTTATGGTTTGCAAACAGCTACATTTAATCTTTATCTTGGGCTTGCAGAACCACTTTCAACTCTGAGCATACAATTCTTTTGGGCCTGTGTCCTAATTGGTACGGGGTATGTTGCAATGCAGTACAAACTCAAGTCATTCGAAATTGTGGGAGGATAATATGAAACTGTATTTTAAAATCGTTGCAATGCATGTTAAGTCACAATTACAACATCGAACCGCATTTCTTGCGTTATCTTTAGGACAGGCTTTATTAACATTTAGTGGTATTTTTGCAGTTATAATTTTAGCGTCCAATGTTACGACAGTTGAGGGGTTTAGCACACCAGAAATTTTGCTTGCGGGCGCAGTTGTAACTTTATCATTCGCAATTGCAGAATGCGTCTTTCGTGGGTTTGATACCTTTCCAAGGTTGTTGAGCAACGGTCAATTTGATCGTATCCTCGTCCGGCCTCAAAATGTGCTGCTTCAGGTCTTAGGGAGCACAATGGAATTAAGTCGGTTCGGAAGAATTGTAGTTGCGAGTATCATTCTTGTGGTGGTCTCACAAACTGTAGTGCTATACCATATTTGGTTACTGGTAATCATGGTTGTGTCTGGGATCGTTCTTTTTGGTTCTTTATTTATAATTTATGGATCCTGTAGTTTCTTTACGACTGATTCCTTAGAAGTGTTCAATATTTTAACGGATGGTGGTCGTGAGTTTGGCCAAATGCCGTATGGTTTGTATGGAAAGAATATCCTAAAAGTATTAACCTTCATACTCCCTTTGGCATGTTTTCAATATTATCCGTTGTTGGTAGTACTTGGACGTGATGTTCCAACATACTTTCAATGGACGCCGCTTGCGTGCTTTCTCTTCGTGATTCCTGCATTGGTGATGTGGCGATGGGGACGTAATCATTATCGATCAACGGGATCATAAAAAAGACTGGTGTCACATTACTGTGATTGCCAGTCTTTTAATAGATATCCAAAGTAGTGAATGTCATACCAAATATCGTCGTAGCGGAATGCTTCCCGTTTGGTTCCTTCATGCTTGAAGCCTAGTTTCTCATAAACATGACGGGCTCTCGGGTTGAAGTCAAAGACATCCAACTCGATACGGTGCAGTCCTAAAGTTCCGAATGCATAGCCTAATAGAAGTTGAATTGCTTCGCTTCCATAACCAAAGTTTGCATGTGCTGGATCCATAAGAATCCGAAGATTGCAAATATTCAGGATTTCATCCCATTCGTTCAAGACGATTTCCCCAACGACAATGCCATTTGCGACAATAGCAAAGTCGAGGCGGTCGGTTGCACTTGGTAGTGATTGATACCATGTTGTATAACGTTGAAGATCTGCTTCGGTGGGTGCTTTTTGAGCATCCTTAGATGTAAAAGCACTTCCGGTTAAAAAGGTCACTTCGGGAATGTTGATGATTTCAATCATTCGTGGAATGTCTTCAGTCTCAAAACGACGAAGTTGAATATTTTTGCCGATCAGTGTTGGTTTATGTTCGAAAATCGTTTCGGTTGTTTCGCCATCCATCCGTTTTGATAACGTTAAGATATCGTCAATTGATTGAGCACTTAAATCCATGGTGAGAATTGTTTGAAAGGTTGCCAATTCATTTGCACTCAATACATTAAATTCTGTTGGGTATGTTGGTGAAGTTTCCGGTGTTTCAAGATAATGCTGCTTGAGAACGAGATAATGATACATCAAATTGGGTTCGATATGAGCGCCTTGTTCGATGCGTGTATCGAGTAAATCTTTAATTGTCTTTTGATGAATTTCTCCGAAAGGAAAAACGTGTTTGAAGTAATCTTGAGCATCTTGCTCTTGTTGCTGTTTGGTTCGAAAAAGTTTTTGTAAGTCCATAAGGCCACCTCTACCTTAAGTATACAAATTATGCACTATGGGCTGCAACATATTCTTGTGCATATGTATTTAAACGATTGAGTGTGCTTATAATATCGTGATCGGAAGTAGCTGGATTGGTGCTACACATACGAACGACAGTCTTTGATTTTAATTCTGTCGTGAATACGCCTGCAAATCCTGAATCTACAATGGACTTCGCAATGCTTGCATTTAGGGCATCGTTTTCTTCTTTTGAATAGTTGGGGTGATTGTAACGGAAATTGATAATTGCGAAATGTGCATGAGATACAATTTCCCAGTTTTCCATCGTGCTCAGTGTGAGTTCTCCTAACTCTGCTAATGTTTGACCATAATCGACACGGCGGCTAAATTCGTCCGTACCAAGAACTTGCAGTGTGAGCCATAATTTTAGCGCACGTGCGGGCCGAGTTAGTTCAATTCCTAAAGAAGAAAAGTCGACTGAACCACCATCAATATCTTGCAGATATTCCGGCGTTGCACTAAAACTATTGAGAAGGTCTTGTTTGTCCTTAACGATAATCATGGCACAGCTGTAAGTTTGGAACAGTAATTTGTGAGCATCCCAGCTTACGCTGTCTGCACGCTCGATGCCTGCTAAATGATGACGTTGGGTTGTCGATAACAAGAACGATGCGCCATAGGCACCATCCACATGGAGCCAAATACCATACGATGCTGCGATGTCGGCAATGCCATGAAGGGGGTCGACTGTTCCAGTGTTGGTTGTTCCTGCGCTCGCAATAATTGTTGTTGGGACAAGGCCATTTGAGAGGTCTTGTTCGATCATTGTTTGAAGTTGATGGACGTCCATTTGGAAGGCATTATTGGTTGGAACAAAACGCAATTGCTTGCGGGTGTACCCGATAATATACAATGCTTTTTCAACAGAGTGGTGTGTTTGGTCGGATAAATATACCACACCAAGATGACGGTTATCTTCGGATAATATTTTGTCACGTCCTGCAATAACACCTGTTAAGTTAGCCATGGAACCACCTGAAACAAAGACACCACCAGCTTTTCCGGTGAAGCCAATTTGTTGAGCTAGCCATTGGATGACGTTTTCTTCGATAGTACTTGCGGAAGAACTGTTAATCCAGTTACTTGCATGTACATTAAACGCTTGAGTCATGACATCACCTAACCATGACAACTTTGATGCAGGTCCGGGGATAAACCCAAATGCGCGGGTATGGTCTTGTTTTAGGATATGTGGATAAACGTCTGTGAGTAGTTCTTGGACAACCGCATCAACGCTTCGCCCTTCCTTGCTAAAGGTTTGGTTTGCGAAGTATGCAATGGTTTCGTCCGGAGCAACACTGCGAGCTGGGGCATCGGTTGTATCGTTAAAATAGGCGTCGATAAACGCAAGTGCTGCTTCATAGACCGCTTGATCTTCTGATAGATTTAAATTTTTCATGGGGAACTCCTTTACAATGCTTTCGATTAAATATACCATGTCAGTATACATAAGAAAAATTAAACTAATTAATGTGACCTATAAATAATATTAATAGGAGGTACCCATGGATTTACGACATATTCAATCATTTGTAAAGGTTGTGGAAAAGCAAAGCTTTAGTAAGGCTGCGCAGGAGTTGGGTTATACTCAAGCAGCAATCACAATTCAGATTAAACAACTTGAAGAAACGCTAGGCACGAAGTTGTTTGACCGAATCCATCGTAGAGTGCGCTTAACTGAAGATGGAGAAGCCTTTATTTTTTATGCTAACGATATTTTACGTACATTCAATCGTGCGCGATCTTTCAAGCATGATGAGGAATCGGTAAAGACAATTATTCGCGTTGGGACCGTCGGTTCGTTGGGAAGTCACTTCTTCCCGGATTTTATCTATACGTTTAGCCAACAATATCCGTTAGTTGAACTCAAAATAATTATTGGCACGACGAAAAGTCTGACTGATATGTTACATCGTAACGAAATTGATATCATGTACACGATTGACGAACTCATTTATGAGCCCGAACTTGTAAACATGATGCGAGAACCTGAGCCAATTTATTTTGTAACTAAAGATCCAAACATTAAAGCACAAAAATATTCGTTGGATGCTATTAGTGATTATCCGTTTTTACTCACAGAAAAAGGAGAAGCGTATCGGTATGAACTCGAACGTCACCTTGCACATGAATCGGTTGATCTCAACGCGATTGTTGAAGTGGGTGAGATTGGCATTATTACAAAAGTGCTCAAGAAAGGTTTGGGAATTGCGTACCTTCCATATTTTTCAGTTAAAGATGATGTTGACAGTCATGTACTAAACATTGTTGATGTCGATATTCCCCACGTTACAATGTGGCGCCAGGTTATGGTGCATGAAAAGAAATTTTTAAGCAAAGGTATGAAGGATTTTTTAGAAACGATCACCAAAATATAAAAACACCACTTCATGTGGTGTTTTTACAGTCTTAGTCGTGCTTACTCTCGCGTAGCGTGAAATAGGTTCCGATACCTGCTAAAGCGGAGAGGACGAGTAATCCTTTAGAGTTAAAAATAATGCCAGCACCTAACAAGACTGTTGCTACAGTGCCATTGATTTTAGCGTGTTTCCGAAGGCTTTCGTTGTCATCCTTTGGTAATGTCACGTTGACACCTATTTTCTTATTTATTGCATTTATTTTTTGGTTGATTTCGCGAATCATTGGATTTCCTCCTTTGTGATGTGTGGTAGTGTCGCGCGCAGCAACAGTTCATAAATTTCGTGCTGGGAATGCGTTGTTTGATGATCAATTTTGAGTGTGGCGAGTAGTGTGTTGAGCGTGTCAAATGTAAAAGTATCAGAAATAGTAGATGTAAGATGGCACGTTTTTAATGCTGCTTCAAAGCTGTCATAATTACTCGAAAAAAGTGATTCTACCTGTTGTGGATCAAGTTTTTTGAGAAACAACGAGAAGTCATGATTGTTGAACGTATACAGGAACGGTTTGGAAGCATATTCTTGATACAACATTAAATTTAGAGCAATAAAGCCTTCAGATGATGGTTGAGCTTGGGTTATTTGTTTTGCCCGTTGCGCAAGCTCGTTTTGAATATACATAAAGGCCGCATAGAATAAGTCCTCTTTGGTCTCAAAGAGTAAGTAAAATGAACCGGTTGCTATATTCGCATCAGCTGTTAGTTTTGCGATACTCGTTTTTGAATAACCGTAAGTTGTCCAGAACTGTACGCATGATTGAATAAGTTGGTGACGCAAGATATTTTTCTCTGTTTCAGAGAATCCTTTTGGTCCAGTTTTCATCATAATCTCCAATCGTGAATAATTTAGTTACAATATTCATAATTAGAGTATAATCGTAATTCAAGAATATTTCAAGTAAAAAAAACACCCGGTTTAAGCGGGTGTTTTAAAATTAACGTTGTTTGATTGC
This sequence comes from Erysipelothrix anatis, assembly GCF_009828745.1. Lineage (GTDB taxonomy): Bacteria > Bacillota_I > Bacilli_A > Erysipelotrichales > Erysipelotrichaceae > Erysipelothrix > Erysipelothrix anatis. Next base: position 25,132 of record NZ_WTSX01000008.1, on the reverse strand, counting down.
AGGCGAAGCACTGTATTCATAAAGATAAGGGACGCCATGGACACTAAAGTTAAAAGCAAGTGGATACGCAGACTCTTTGACTACGTCAATGTCTTGAATGTCACGTAAAGGAACATTCAATGTTGTCATAATTTCATTGAGAATGGGGCTATCTGTTGTTTCGAGGTATTGAGTGTCAAATTGTTGAAGTTCGTGAAGGGCATCAAACTCTTGGATGATACCATCTTCATATTGTTTGGCACGAAGATCAAACGCATCAATGTGTTGGATGTATAGTTTTTCCCAGAGATTTTCCCGGGTTTCGAGTTTCTCATATTCTTGAACAAGAAGTGCGGAGAACGCAGTAGAGAAGGCACGATCATAATAGACGTGTCCCAACATACACCAAGTACCTTCGCCTATAACGACATCAAGAATTTTTCCATCAGCATCTGCACTGACATAATACTCTCCCGCTTCAGAGACTTCATGCTTGACAACAGGATATGTTGCATGAAGTTCATAAGCATGAAATACATTCTCAGTAAAATAATTATCGGATGAACAAATGTATGTATTCTTTAGTTTATCCAAGACGAGCATCAGTGTTGAAGTGTTATTGTAGCGGTTGAAATCATGGTTAATCACAATGTTAACATTAAATTTGTCACCCAAGTATTCAAACAACTCGTACTTGTAACCAAGAACTAATGTAATATCTGTAATACCAACAGCTTGGAGTTGTTTGATTTGACGTTCAATTAAAATTTCGTCTTTAACTAATAAAAGGCCCTTTGGTTTTTCAAATGAAAGAGGCGCAAAGCGAGAAGCCATTCCCGCAGCCATAATGACGGCATTATCAACTTTATACGGCTCCAGTGCGTTCAAGCCAGCATCGGTAATGTTGAGATCAGCATCAATGAATCCCAATTCAAGCAAATGTTGAGATTGAGAATCTGTGTTGTGAAGTTTTTTTTCGTAAGCATTTCGTAAGTAAGTGAATTCTGTTGCGTTCATAGTAACTCCTTAAGGCATTGCCCATTTAATCTATGGATATCTTACACCAATCAATTATGAACTTCAATGACGCATAAATCACAATATTTGTTATACTATAAGAAAGGAGTTAATCATGAAAATTAAACGTATAGAGCCATTAGATGCACAACAAATTGCAATCTTGGTCGACATTTGGGAACGTGCGGTCTTTGAGACGCATGACTTCTTACAAATCGGGGACTTCCGTAAATATAAAACAATGATCCCTAATTATTTTGAATATACGGATGTTGTTTTAGGCGCTTATGAAGGAGATCAATGTGTCGGATTTGCAGCCCGTAAAGGCGTGAATCTCGATATGCTCTTTGTAGACCCAATTTATTTTGGCAAGGGAATCGGTAAGCAACTTCTTAAAGCAATGGAAGCATTGGGTGTAACAACCCTCGATGTAAACGAAGACAATCCTAATGCTCACGCATTTTATGAAGCAATGGGTTATCGTGTGGTGCGTCGAAGTGCTGTGGATGATGAAGGTAAGCCTTATCCAATTCTTCATATGGAAAAGTAAGCAATTAATTGCTTACTTTTTTTTCGCTGTGGAAGTATTACATATCGTTGAATGTTTGCTGGAATTTTGTGATATGATTATCATACAAATAAATAGTAAGTATTGGGGTAAGAAATATGGGTAAAATACTGAATTCAAAAGGACGCATTGAGTTTTCATTCAATGCATTTAAAAAATGGGCAATAAACTATAAGCTATTTAATATTCTTATGGTTATTGCGGTAGTGTTAATCGGGTACACCCTTTGGGAAGATCGACCCAATTCAATGCGAACACCATTTTACACAAATACGCGTAACTATAATGAGGTAACAGGAAGTTACGATTTTAACGAATTTTATGAATTGCTATCGCAAGAGAAGGGTGCATCGGTTAAAGATGTACATTTTAAGCTTGAGACACCTTATTGTTATGAAATGAATGATGTTTCACTTTGTGTTAAAGGGTACGAACTATTCCAAACAGAAAGCAATGTGCCATTAACATCAGTCTATAAATACAATAAAGCAAGCCACTTTGTGATTTTGCGGATGGAAGTTGCGAACAATCGTGATAATCCAATTACAATTGGAGAATTCCGCCAGACATACGGATCAGTTTCCGACTTTACAAAATCTCTAAGCAATGAAGAGTTTGAGATTCCCAACAACATTGGGAGCTTTGGTCGTGACGCACCATTTAACGTAAATCCGCATGAAACATATGATGGCTATTTATTCTATCCACTAACAAGTGAAGCATACCGACAATTATACTTTGAAGGAAGTTACTGGATTGAGATGCCAGATATTCTAGATACTTCGACATTCGATGATCGAAATCTTATGGGAATATCCAAAATGATTGAGCTGCCAATGGTAGAACCTGTCATGGCCGCTTATCTTGAAACGGTCAACAATTTACCGATTGATCAAACAACACGAAATACAAGTTTCTCAAAAGTATCAACGCGCTATGAACCACATGTATCAATGATAAATGCTCAAGAGACAATCGCGGTCACAATCGATACGATAGAAGAAGGTTATGCTGAATACCGTCCATATTATATTCATGAACGGAAAAATCGTTCATACCTCCTTGGCAAAACAAACTATCAAGTCGTAAAAATACGATTGACGAATTTGGGAATGTCATCGATTAATACACAGGTACTCAACGCTTCACTGGATTTAACATCAAGTAATTACAAATCAACGGGATACCTCGTGGCATCACGACTGCAAGTTGATGCCAATGGGACAGCCGATCTTATTTTCGAATTTTTAAGAGATGAACGCGGCATGAATGCTCTTGTTCCAAATGAGACATATCGCTTTATCTTATCAAATGATAGAAAGGAAATTCTGCTTGAGGGTGAATTCAAGCTAGAACAATAGGGGGATAATAAAATGGCAATGATCGATATCGTAAAATATGAAGGTGACAATCAAGAATTCGCATGGAAATTCCCAAATGATGCACTTTCAACAAAATCACAAGTAATCGTTAATGAATCACAAGTGGCAGTGCTCTTTAAAGGGGGGAAAGCATATGATATCTTCGAACCCGGACGCCATACTTTAAATACAGAAAATATTCCATTACTCAATACAATCATCAACCTTCCGTTTGGTGGAGAATCGCCATTCAAAGTCGAAATATGGTATGTCAATATGGTTCATGCCCTGGATGTAAAATGGGGAACACAGACACCGGTGAATATTCAAGATCCGAAATATGGTATCTATGTTCCTGTGAGTGCTTATGGACAATTTGGAATGACGATACATGATCCTAAAACATTCTTGAAAAAGATGGTCGGAACCATTCCAAGTTTCGGGCGCGAACATATCACGAAATATTTTAGAGGCATGTATACCAGCCATGTAAAAGATGAAATTTCGACGTATCTTCTTGAAAAGAAAATTCCAGTCTTGGATTTAGGTGCGTACTTAACGGAACTGTCTGCCTTTATGAAACAACAAATGAAACCGGAATTTGATGCCTATGGGATTGAATTACTCAATTTCTATGTTGAAGACATTAGTACGGATGACGATGATGAAGGTGTTGTTCGTCTCAAAAAAGCACTATCAAAACGCGCAGAAATGGATATCATCGGCTATGAATACAAAGAAGAACGAACATTCGATGCATTAGTGGGTGCTGCACAAAATGAAGGAAGCACAGGCGGCTTCATGGGAGCTGGGATTGGCTTGGGTGTCGGAAGTGCTGTGGGTCAAAACCTCGGAGCAGCCATGAACGACGTTACTCAAAGCGTTTTGACATCAGATACGAAGACATGCAGCAATTGCAATCATCCTGTAAAAGAAGGTGACAAGTTCTGTGGAAATTGTGCGCAGATCTTGGAAGAGCCAGAACGACACTGCACATGTGGGGCAGTTGTAGGAGAACAGCAAAAGTTCTGTCATGAATGTGGTCAAAGCCTACATAAGAAATGTGTTGCTTGTGATGCACCACTTAAAAACGATGCGAAGTTCTGCCCAGAGTGCGGAAAGGCGGTTGTAGAGGATGAAGCGTAAAGCAGATACAGCCCTAGTCTCGGGGATAATTATTATCGCCTTAACCGTACTTATTGGAGTGCTAGCAGATATATTGGGTTCAAGTTATATTGTTTGGGTTTTGGTTGCGGAATTACTTGCGACAGGGCTAACCTACCAATCTTTACAAAAAAATACACTGACCAAGATTGCAGTGATGCCAATCATGGTTGTATATGTTTTGCTTGCAATGGTCTTTGCGATAATTATGTTCGCAATTCCAAATTCCTCAGAAGCTATTTTGCATATTGGTGAAGCTGTCCTACTTGGAGCTGTCATTATTGCCTATCTTGTCATTAATACAACTGCGCATGCAAATCATAAGGAATCATAGTCATGGCGAAGTTAAGTGAGAGAAAAAAGGACTTACGCCGCAGTGAATCCGGTAAAGTTCTTAAAAAACAAGCATTGCGTAATATCGGGATCGCCGTATATGTATTTGGGATGTTTACGTGGTATCAGCAAGCGTTTGGTGATTATTACTATGCATTTGAAATGGGTAAGTACTTTGCCTTTGTATTTATCGCGGTAGGTCTTTTGATGATTTATCGAGCAACGCGCTTTAATCTACAAATTGACATGTACAATCAATATTACTATTGGATTTATCAAAACGAAATGTTTACACTTCAGGAACTTGCGAAGGCAAGTGACAAATCAGAAGCGACAATTATTCGAGAAATTAATAGTTTGATTAATGATGGTTTTCTTAAAAACATTCATTTGAATGAAAAACTGCGAACCGTTGAAGGGGCCTTCGTCACATCTGTCAAAGAACAGATTCAACGCAAGGTTATTCGTTGTAGTGGTTGCGGTGCTCGTAATGAAGTCGTTGAAAATGAGACTCGTGAATGTGAATATTGTGGACGCAAACTTGTTTACAACCACAAATAAAATAACCCACTCAGCAATTTGAGTGGGTTATTCTTTTCAACGGCATATAAAAAACACGTGGAAATTCACGTGTTTGAATATCATCATGGGGCGACCGACGGGACTTGAACCCGCGAGTGCCGGAGCCACAACCCGGTGCGTTAACCAACTTCGCCACGATCGCCATGTGCTTTGACATTATAGCCCAAATACCTGACGGTGTAAACAGATTATTCAAAAAAAATTGATGAACGACAATGAATTCAAAAGTGATGCATGTACGCACCACTTTTGTTGCTCTTTAGACTATCAAAAAAAGAAGTTTACGACATCTAATATTTGATACAATAAAGAATAGAATGGGGAATAACTATGACTAATTTTGATTTAATCCAGCTCTTAAATGAAGGTGTGCAGTCGGTTCATATTGAATGTGACCACGATACGTTTGTTGAAATTCAGAAAAAACTACCACAAACCAATTTAATTACGATTGCCTTTGATGATGGTATGTACGAGTTTATGAAAGTTAGTAAGCTCCTCAATTTCTATAAAGACATTAATCATTCGCACGTAGATATCTATGATGTGATGACTTGTTTGGATTTACATCGATATGCGCAACATAAAGTATCTCAGCTTGATACGGGAGTTAAACGCCGTTTGATGATTGCACAGGCATTGCTTATGAATCCACAGTTAATCCTGATTGAAGATCCCTTAGCCAATCTCGATAACACGTCGGCGAAAATAATTGTTGGTGCAATCGAATCGATGAGTGAGACGACTCGTATTATTACCACATCACCGTCTTTTCGGAATGTGTGTTTAATGCCCGGAAACTTGTACTACAGTCGTAACGAAACCATTATTCCAATTTATGAATCAGTTCAAAATATCATGCCAAGCATTCAGACAACGAATACACTCGTGGTGAAAAGTAAAGGCAATGAATATGTCATTGATATTCAAGATATTTATTATGCAGAGAGTATCGATTCCGTAACCCACATCTATGTCAAAAATTCGTTAATCCCAACCCAATTTACACTGGAGGAATTAGAGACACAATTGCAAGCATACCAATTTTTTAGATGCCATCGTTCCTATCTTGTTAACATTCCCAAGGTTTCAGAAATTCAACAATGGATCCGTAATAGTTACGTACTCGTCTTAACGGGACAAAGCGATGTGGAGATTCCCCTTAGCAAACGACGCTATAGTGAATTTAAAGCAGTGCTCCACTCAGGCCAATAATGCGCCACTCAGCGAATGATATGCAGTATTCACGGGCTTTCTCACGCCATTCGGTGAAAGAAGCTTAAAATCAAATTAAGAACCTCTATACTGGTCTTAGGCAAACAAGCCAGGAGGTTTATGTATGAATAAAATCGTATCAATTAACGATTTATCAATCGCATTTAACACTAAAAAAGTTTTAAAGCATATGTCCTTTGATGTGTACGAAGGAGAAATATTTGGGTTCTTAGGACCAAGTGGTGCTGGGAAAACCACAACAATCAAAGCTCTTACCAAACAACTACGAGTTCGCCCCAATAGTATTGAACTATTTGGGAAACCACTTGAAGATCATAATGCATCAGTTTATGACCGACTTGGTATTATGACGGATAGCAATGATGTGTATGATGCACTCAGTGTGTATGATAATTTAAAATTCTTTGCCAATTTGAAGCATGTTGATTTGGACCAAGTTGATCAATTGCTGAAAGAAATTGGTCTCTATGAGGATCGAAAGACACTCGCTAAAAAGCTATCCCGCGGGATGCGACAACGCCTCATCCTTGCTACAGCACTCATCCACAAACCCGCACTATTATTTTTGGATGAACCAACCGCCGCTTTGGACCCAAAGACAACCGCTGATATCCATAACCTGTTTCAACGGATTAATCAGAATGGAACAACTATCTTCTTAACCACACATTCAATGGAAGAAGCTGATAAACTGTGTGATCGTATTGCATTTCTAGACAATGGAACCATTGTTGAGATGGGGTCATCAGAGGCACTAAAACTTAAATATGCAGAAAATGAAGTCATTGTTCATTACAATGACGGTACACAAAAGCGAGTCACGAAAGATCAACAAGGACTTCAAGAACTTGCGAATGAAACGAAAATTATTAACACAATTCACTCGATAGAGCCTAACTTAGAAACAATATTCTTAGCAGTAACAGGGAGAAATAATTATGACAATGCGTAAATGGAAAGCACTTATTCAAAAAGACTTTAAATTAACATTCAGCAATAAAAGTTTTCTGGTTATTATGCTTATGCCAGTAATCTTTGCCGTTTTTTACACGACGATACTGCCAATGCCACCAGGACCAGAAGCGGATATGATTATCTTAATTATGATTACGGTTTTAGGTTTGATGATGCTCGGATCTTCGGCGATGGGGATGTCGATTGCTGAAGAAAAAGAAAAGAAGACATTGCGATCACTAATGTTGTCCGATGTATCCGGTTTGGAATTCTTAGTAAGCAAAATGATCGTTGTCACGCTACTCTTTACGTTGATTCAAGTTATATGCTTCCTAATTGTAGGTGTTGCGCTTAATTATTTACCATATTATATATTATTGGTATTTCTGAGTGTACTCTCACTACTATTCATAAGTTCTATTATTGGATTAATAGCACCAAATCAACAAGCTGTTGGAATCTATGGATTACCTGTAATGATGTTGACGGCAGCACCTATGTTTTCGATTATGGGTGAAAACAGTGTCGTGCTAACAATCAGCAAATTCTTACCTACAGGACCGATCACGTTGATGCTCTTTCGTGAAGTGGATCCCAGTTTAGTTTATCCAAGTTGGTTAGGCTATGGATCGATGCTCTTATGGATTGTCATTGCCATACTCGCATTTACGACCTATTATAAGCGAAAACAACTCGATAATTAGACATAATAAAAAAGCTCCCTTGTTCAAGGGAGCTTGTATTTTTATCATGGGGCGACCGACGGGACTTGAACCCGCGAGTGCCGGAGCCACAACCCGGTGCGTTAACCAACTTCGCCACGACCGCCATATGCTTTGACATTATAGCCCATAAAAAATCGTTTGTAAATAGGGTATATTAAAAATAACGAAATATGATATAGTTACTGTAATAATGGAGGAAAAAACACGATGAAAATTGCAGTGATCACAGACTCATCCGCAGGAATTTCTAAGGCACAAGCTGAAGAATACGGAATCTACGTGGCACGTATGCCAATAACCATAGACGGGAAAGAATATATGGAAGAAGAAGGGATTTCACGTGAAGACCTCATTGCAGCAATGCGACGTGGTTCAACTGTTGGAACATCTCAGCCACCATTGGGGGCAATGATGGAACAATTTGAAACACTCTTGAAGACATATGACCATATTATATTTCTTCCCATTTCAAGTAAGTTAAGCGGTACATTTCAAACAGTCTCAAGCATTATCGATGACTTTGATCGCCGTATAACTGTAATTGATTCAAAATTTGTGGCAGCTCCATTACTTTTATTATCAAAAGATGTAAAACAAATGGTGGATAATGGTATGACACCCGATGCGATTAAAAGCCATGTGGAACAAAATGCAGACATGTTTGCACCATTGATTCCCGAAGATATTCAATACCTCAAACGAGGGGGGCGAATTACGCCAACGGCAGCCGCGATTGCAAACTTACTGAAAATCATTCCTGTTCTTAAAGTTGCGAACGGTGAAATTGATTTATTGGAAAAAGTACGTACTCATAAAAAAGCAGTAAAAGTTGGTGTTGAGAAAGTAACAGAAGGCCGCAATCCAGAAGCATACCATTGGGTCGTGCTTGACGGAGATTGCGATCCTAAATTACTACAACAAACGATTGATGATGTTGAGAAAATTACGGGACAAACGGTTATTCGTGAGTTGTTGTATCCAATTGTCCTTGCCCATACAGGGCCCGGTTCAATTTCAATCGCAGCTTACAAAAAGATTATTTAAGAGGAGTAAATCATGAATTCAATTGAAACAAATCTAGTCGCAGCGCTAGAAACCATCATAAAAGAAGCATTCGGTATCGATCATGAACCGGGCTTAGTTATGTTAGAAATTCCAAACAAATCTGAAATGGGTGATTATTCATCCAATATTGCAATGCGCTTAACCAAACGTGTGGGGAAAAATCCACGCGAAATAGCAACTATTATTACAGAAGCCATTGCAGCAAACCCAATGATCCAAAAGGTGGAAGTTGCGGGACCAGGATTTATTAACTTTTTTATGAAACCATCAGTATTGGGCGATGTTATCAATACGGTCTTAGATGCTAAAGATAACTATGGTCGCTCCACAGTAGGCGCTGGAAAAAGTGTCCTTGTAGAGTACGTTAGTGCAAACCCAACAGGACAACTTCATGTTGGACATGCTCGCGGTGCGGCATGGGGTGATTCATTAACACGAATCATGACGTATGCAGGTTATGATGTCTTACGTGAATATTATGTTAATGACCTTGGAAATCAAATCACAATGCTAAGCCATTCACTGTATGCACGTTATCAACAAGCGTATGGTATTGAAGCTGTGATGCCTGAAGACGGCTATCATGGTGAAGACATTAAACAAATTGCCCAAGATGTTATTGCACGTGAAGGTGACGCATGGCTCACAAAACCACAAGAAGAATGGGAACCATTCTTTAAAAAAATTGGTATTGAGTTTGAACTGGAACGTATTGAACGTGATCTTGGTAAATTTGGGGTTTCATTCGACTCATGGGTCAGTGAAAAATCCGTTTACGACAATGGTAGTGTTGTCCGTCGCTTAGAAGAAATGAAAGCAAATGGCGAAACTTATGAAAAAGATGATGCATTATGGTTTGCATCCACAAAATATGGTGATGATAAAGACCGAGTGCTGATTAAATCAGATGGTTCATACACATATCTTGTACCAGATATTGCTTACCACCTCTACAAACTAGAACGTGGTTATCAACGTCTTCTCAACCTTTGGGGTGGCGATCATCATGGATATATTCCACGAATGAATGCTGCGCTTGAGTCCTTTGGATATAAAGACGTCATGGATGTCGATATCATTCAAATGGTACGCCTTGTGGAAAATGGGGAAGAAGTTAAGATGTCCAAACGTACAGGAAATGCTGTAGGTCTTGTGGATCTTATTGATGATATTGGTGTTGATGCAGCCCGTTATTTCTTTGCAAGCCGTGCACTACAGACACCACTTGATTTTGATTTGGGTCTTGCCCGAACACAATCAAATGACAACCCTGTTTTTTACGCACAATATGCGCATGCGCGCATCGCATCAATCTTGCGTCAAGCAGGTGATGTAAATCGTGTACCTGTTATTGATTTACTAACACATCAAAAAGAAGTAGAGCTACTTAAACATATTAACGAATTCAGCTCTGTAGTTGCGGATACAGCTAAAAATCGTACCGTTCATAAAATTACAAACTATATTCAAGAATTAGCAGCATATTTCCATAGTTTCTATGGAGAATTAAAAGTCAATGATCCAAGTAATCCAGCTTTAACACAACAACGTCTAAACTTACTTGTGGCAACACAAATTACATTAAAAAATGCACTAAACCTTGTTGGGGTTTCAGCACCTGAACAAATGTAGTTGCACATCCTAGTGTATCAGTGTATTATATAAGTATCACAAGGAGGTCATGGCATGTCGTTAAATAAAAGTACGGTAGCAATCTACCGACAAATAATTGACTACTTTCAATATGAAATAGCATCAGGCCGTGCTGTACCAGGGGAACGTATTGATTCGATTCGTAACTTAGCACTTAAGTTTAAGGTGAATCCAAATACAGTACAAAAAGGCTTAACAGAATTAGAACGTGATGGATTTATCATCACAGATAGAACAAACGGAAAATTTGTGACAGAGGATGAAGTTAAAATTCAAGAATTGAAACAGAAACTAACGCACGATTTAACTGTTGACTTTGTTCAAAGGGCGAAAGATTTAAATATAGGCAGCGAGGCACTTCTAGAAGCAGTCACGCTGGTGTGGGAGGAATAATATGAATCAACCATTCTTAAGTATGCGTAATGTATCGAAACAATACGGATCATATCCTGTGCTTCGAGGCATTAATTTAGAATTAGACGGTGGTAAGATTATCGGTTTGTGTGGACCTAACGGTTCTGGAAAAACAACGATGATTAAATCCATTATGGGATTACTCAGAGATTTTGATGGCGAAATTTTGGTCCAAGGTAATGAAATTGGTGCAATTTCAAAAGCAAAAATCTCATATTTACCTGATGTAGAATATTTAGAACCAACACTTACAGGAATCAATGCAGCAAAACTGTATAAAGATATCTACCCTGATTTTGACATGGCAGTGTTAGAAGACTTGTTCTTAAAACTAAAACTGGATCCAACGATGCCAGTTTCCAAAATGTCAAAAGGGATGCGTGAAAAATTTCAGCTAGCATTGTGCTTGTCAAGAAAAGCTGATATCTATATTTTTGATGAACCGATTGCAGGGGTTGACCCAGCATCACGTGATTCAATTTTAGATACAATTCTTGGTAATTATGCAAACGATGCGTTATTGATTATTGCCACGCACTTAATTGCTGATATTGAGCCAGTCTTGGATGAAGTTGTTTTCCTTAAAGAAGGACAAATTCACCTTCACCGAAACTGTGATGATCTACGTGAAGAGTACAATGCATCGGTTAATGATGTATTCCGTGAGGTGTTCAAATGGTAATCAAACTTGTTAAAAACGAAATTAAAGCAACAGCAAAATCATTCTTGCCAGTGCTTATTATGACAATTATTGGTGCAGTCCTTGCCGTTGTCATTGTGTTCCAAATGAAAGATGTCACAAGTGGTCTTGAACTAACGACATTCGGATCAATTTTCCTTGGTGTCGCGATGCTAGCAATCTATGCCATGATTATTGCATCAATTGTACTAACCTATAAAGCACTTATTGATATGCTTTACAAAGGTATTTATAAGAAAAGTGCTTATCGCTTATTTACATACCCTGCATCATCAACTGAAATTTTCATAGCCAAAACAATTACAGCATCCTTCTGGAGTCTTGTTTCATTTGGAGGAATCTTTGCCATTTACTTTGGTGCAATCAGTATTTTCTTTATCGATGCATCCACATGGCGTCAAATTACCAAAATCTTTAGTTTCTTATTTGGCTCAATCTTTGAAGGGAATGCAACCTTTGCATCATTCCTCATTGTACTTGGTCAATTTACACAAACAATCTTGTGGGTATCCGTATTATTGTTTGCAGGAAGTATTGCGAACTCAAGCCGATTCAGAAACAATCGTGGTTTATTAACATTTGTATTCTTTATCGGAATGTATTTCCTAATTTTAATTATGTCAAATATCATGTTACCAGGATCTGGATTTGACATCACGAGTATCGAAAATGGCACAGGTGGTGGAATTTCAAATTCATACCAAGTCATATCATTGATTAAAGATGTTATCTTTATCATTATTAGTGGTGTTGGAACGATTTGGTTCTGGAACAACAAACTTGAAATCTTAAACTAAAACAAATAAAAACTCCGGTGTAAATATCGGAGTTTTTGTGTGCTTAAAAATCTAAGGTCATGTAAGGTTTGTGGTCCAACGTTAGTATTGATATTGATGAATCGCTGAGATATCCGTAAGAATTAGGATGTCCGCCCTTTGGGAGTGCAATTGAACCAGGATTATACATAAGGGTGTTACCGGATATTTCGAGGACAGGGATGTGCGTATGGCCTGAAATAAAGATGTCAGCGTTTGATTGAGGGCCAAACGTATTTGGATCAACCAAGTGTCCGTGTGTAATATATATCTTCTTATTATTAAGTTGTGTCAGGGTGTAGTCTTGCATCATTGGAAAGTTCAACAACATTTGGTCGACTTCAGCATCGCAATTACCACGTACCGCTAAAATAGGAACGGTTTCGGAATTTAATAAATCGGCAACAGCTTGTGGATTGTAGTCATCCAAGATTGGATTTCGTGGACCATGATAGAGGGAATCACCGACCAAGATTATTTGATCATAAGGCAAAGGTGTTGCTAAAACCTCCTGCAACCGCTGGTGACTTCCGTGGATATCGGAAATAATTAATGTATTCATCGTAATACCTCCTAAAACTATTATAAAAGAAAATGTGAAGTCGTGTAACACAATTCACGAAATTGACATAAACTACAAGTCTTAGTATGCTAAAATAACTACAGGAAGTGGACATATGAAAAATACAACCAAACAATCAAAAGGACTTGTGCTCTTTATAACAATACTATCACTTGCAATTATGAGTGTTGGGGGCTTTTACATTATGAAGGGATTTCAAGGAAACAAAAATAATTCTGGTGTCGGAACCGTAAGTCAAAATAATTTTTATACATTACGTAAAAATGCAACACCACATCAAAAGGAAATCTATGATCAATTATCGGATGCACTAAATCAAGATGTGCGTGACGATCAAAAAATAGCTGGGCTTGTAGCTCAGAGTTTTGTTGCGGATTTCTATACATGGACAAATAAAACAAAATTTAACGATGTTGGAGGACTCCAGTTTATTCACCAAGATATTCGAAAACCTGTCTTTGACCAGGCACTCGATAATATTTATGGGGATATGAACTATTACCTTCAAAAAGGCGACATTGCCAATACGTTGGAGGTCAATCAGTCAACAACGAAACCAACAACGAATGTTAAATTTTTAATGCAGGAAGAGGAAATGGATGAAGACGGTGTTATCACGAAAGAAGCTATCACAGTTGATGCTTTCCAAGTTGAAATCACATGGACTTATAAAGAAGCAACTGCAGTGAAAACCGGAGACTTCCAAAAATCATCGACCATAACAATCGTGAAAGATACCGATGGCTTATACTCAATCGTGGAGGTAACTGATGGACAACCAACAGACACCAACAACCAAGCCTAAATTTTCATTGTGGGACAATGTATACGTTGGAATGGGCGTAGCGCTTATCAGCAACGGACTTGTTATCGCACTACTCTTTATAGTAGGAAACTACATGAAAATCCATGCAGAGTACTTTACGTGGGCAATAGGAATCCTTGTGATTCTTGCGTTACTTCTTAATATTACATTCCTCGTGGGATATGCAAAAAATAAACGCATATTTCGCATCGTAACGGTCGTCATTGGGTTACTCCTAATAACCGTGGGGAGTGTTGCAACATACTACCTTTACCGTACGGATTTCCTCATTAATCAAATTGTTAATACGACAGGTCAAGAGAATGTCGAGCATGTCGTTGTATCCATTGATGGTACACTAACAGAAAATGATTTAGATGGAAAACGTGTTGGATTTGTAACAAGCACAAATCCTGAGTTTGCACCGTTGATGCAAGATACGATTCATCGTTACTCACGGACAGTCGAGTTCGTTGAATATCCAAGCAACAAAGAACTTGTCCAAGCGGCGATTGATAAGGAAATTCCATTTGCTGTCTTACCGAAAAACTATACACGTGTTGCGGAAACAGTGGATGCTCCAGTGAATCCATTTGAAAAATCAAAAGCAATTATTCAATTTTCAACATCGATAACATCAGATATTTCGAGTGTCGATGTTATTAAAGAACCGTTTACCATGCTTATGCTGGGAAACAATGACAACTTATCAGACTCAATCATTCTGGCAACCTTTAATCCACAAACGATGAAAGCAACGATGACAAGTATTCCTCGTGACAGTTATGTTCCAATTGCATGCTACCCTGGACAGTCGTCAGATAAAATCAACCATGCTCGAGGTATCAGCCGTGAATGTATGATTGATACTGTGGAAAACTTCTTGGATATCCAAGTGGATTTCTACTTCGAAACAGACTTCTATGCACTCGTTAAGATTGTTGATGCTTTAGGAGGCCTTGAAATTGAATCGCCACATCAATTTGCGGGATCATTCCCAATTGAAGGTTCAAATCCTGTGGAGTACGACGATATCACTGTTCCTGCAGGTCTTAATCATTTAGATGGTAAGCAAGTTGTTACCTTTGCACGTGAACGTCATACGTTCCCTGATGGTGACTTTGCCCGTCAACGAAACCAACAATATGTAATTCAAGAAGTTGCGAAAAAGATTATCAACACCCGCAATCCGAATACCCTTGTAAGTGTTCTCGATGGCGCAAAAGATAACATTTCTACGAACATGTCAGTCAGTGATATGACAGGACTTATGGGGTATGCAATTCAAAGTATTCAATCATCACCACTTGAACCTATGGATACCTTCAGAATTACACAGTCGCAAGTCTTAGGCGTTCCAGATTTCGTGGGTGATGCGTCTGTGGTTCGTCCATACTCAACATATGTCAATAACACACGTACATTGATCGATCAAAATATGGAAAAAGAACCTCGATTGCAAAATGATACATCCTTTGGCTTTACACTCTTAAAACCCTATGATGCTTTCACTCAAAATCCAGATTTAGAACCATTTGATGGGCTATTCTGGTCACCGAACGGTCCGACACGCTTACCGGTGTCAGAACGCGAAGAGACAACAGAGCAGGAACAAACAAGAGAGCCACAAACAAATAATCAAAACGAATCTCAACAGAATACACAAACAGAACGTCCGACTGATAACGAAGAAGAAGCGGTGGAAGAAACAAAACCACCAATTACGAAACCAACAGAACCGGAAACCAAACCTGATACGGATAATGAGAACCAAAAACCAGACGATAACTCAGGAACAAATTCAACAAAACCAGATTCAGGTTCATCTGGTCAAGCACAAAAGCCAACGAATAGTTAGCACAGAAATTGTAATTTAATGAAAGCAAAACCGTCGTGTGCACGTCATTGCAGCGATGGTTTTATTTCGATAAGGAGGCAACCGATGCGACACCGAAAACAACCCAAAGCCAAGCGTTTTTTTGATGCACCATTCTATGGTATTCTCATAACCTTTGCAACCAATATTGTAATAGCGATGATGATCGTTCTTGCAGGTAATTATATGAAAATCCATTCGGAGTACTTTACGATGGGAATTGGAATATTGGTTATTCTAGCACTTGTCTTAAATCTAACGTTCTTAATCGGGTATGCGAAACGTGTTCGATTCATGCGAACTATCACTGTTTTCTTTGGAATTGCTTTACTTACAGTGAGTGGAGTTGCTACTTATTATCTATATAAAACAGATTCTTTAATAAACCAAATTATCAACATTTCGGGAGAAGAAAGTATTGACTACGTTATTGTCTCAATTGATGGAACGAAAACAGACAAAGATTTAGCCGGCGCGAAAGTGGGTTATATTCAAAGTGTCAATCCAGAATTTGAAACGCTTATTCAAGAGAATGTACAGAGATACTCACGAACTTCGGAACTGGTCGAATATAAAGATACCAAGAGTTTGGTGGATGCAGCCCTTAACAAAGAAATTCCGTTTGCGGTACTTCCTAAGAACTACACACGACTTGCTGAAACTGTTGATGCACCTGTGAATCCGTTCGAGCCATCAAAGAGTATTGTGAACTTTTCGGCATCTGTATCTTCAGAAGTATCTAATGTTGATGTTGTACGTGAACCCTTTACCTTACTCATGCTGGGAAACAATGATAATCTATCCGATTCCATCATTCTTGCAACATTCAACCCAAACACGATGAAAGCAACAATGACAAGTGTCCCACGTGATAGTTATGTCCCTATAGCATGTTACCCAGGCCAAACTTTTGATAAAATAAATCATTCGCGTGGTATTAGCCGTGAATGCATGATTGATACTGTGGAGAATTTCCTTGATGTTGATATCGATTTCTACTTTGAAACAGATTTTTATGCTCTTGAGAAAATTGTCGACGCGCTTGGGGGACTAGATATTGAGTCGCCATTACAATTCGCGGGTTCATTCCCAATTGAAGACTCAAATCCAGTCGAATACGAACCAATAACTGTACCTGAAGGGATGAATCATCTCGACGGAAAACAAGTTGTTACATTTGCCCGCGAACGCTATAGCTTCGCAGATAATGATTTTGCTCGCCAACGAAACCAACAGTATGTCATTCGAGAGATAGCGGCAGCTATTATTAATACTCGCAATCCCAATACACTCGTAAATATTTTGGATGGAGCTAAAAACAATATTTCAACGAACATGTCCGTTAATCACATGACATCTCTGATGGGGTATGCAATCACAAGTATCCAAACGTCACCACTAGAACCAATGGAAACATTCAGAATTGTCCAATCACAAATACTTGGAGAACCCGATGAAGCACCGAATGGTGCAAGCGTAATTCGTCCATATACTACGTATGTGCATAATACGCGAACACTCATCGATCAAAATATGGAGACAACTCCGCAGCTTCAAGGCGATACAGCCTTCGGTTTCACGTTTTCAAAACCATATGATGCGTTTACTCAAAACCCTGACTTAGAAACATTTGATGGTCGCTTGTGGTCGGAGAATGAGTTAAAGAGTAATCGAGATCGTTCAAAAGATAAATCCATTGCGAATCAAGAAACCAAGATAAATGGCACCAATGATTCGAAAACATCACAAACGAACTCCAAAAATACGCAGGACTCAAATAGCTCAAAAAACGAAAGCATCGATAGTATGACTGCAAATGGCGAAGTTAAAGTACCAGACTTTAGCACGATGAGTCGTGACGCTATCAATAAATGGGCAACAAAGCATAAAATTGACATCGAATTTGCACAATCAGAACAGAGTTCAGAAATGTTCAATGATGGCCAATTTTGGTCGCAATCGAGTCTTGAGGGTGATGTACTACCACAAGGGTCCACAATTGTGATTCATTATGTTGTGAAAACATAAAAATGTGTTTACAATTGTAATCGTTTATGCAAGAATTAATAGAGAAGGATAAGGAAGTGATGCCACTTCCTTTCGTCTTTGTTGAAAAGAAAGTCGGACTGTACGATAATAGTAACGTTAAAACAGGAGAAGTTTTATGAAACACGTATTTATTATTAATCCAATTTCAGGACTGGGGAATGTAAAAGATGTTGCTGGTTGGGTTCATGAATATTTTGAAAAAAGTAATGAAAGTTATGAAATTCGTTTTACGGAATCTGTTGGTCATGCACAACGCATTGCATCTGAATATACAGAAGAAGTCGTCTTATATTCCGTTGGTGGTGATGGAACAGCCCACGAGATTCTAAACGGAATGCACTTTGACTCACAACTCGCAATAATACCTGTGGGAACAGGTAATGATTTTTGGCGAATGATCGCAGCGGATAAAAAGGATATTAAAGATGTACTTTATCGAACAATTGAAGGCGAAGTTCATAATATTGATATTGGAATCGCGAATGATCACTATTTCCTAAACTGCCTAAATATCGGAGTAGACGCTGATGTTAACAAACGCGTCAATGCAGTTCGTACAACAATCTTCCCCCGTTCACTTGTATATATCTACAACGCGGTGATTGCACTAGCGGTAAAAAAGAAAACGCATTTAGATATAACGATGAATGGCGAGACACAACGATTCGATACGCTACTCACATCTGTAATGAACGGAAAGTGGTACGGCGGCGGGTTTAAGAGTGCCCCATTGGCAGATATTGAAGATGGATTGTTAGATGTAACCATTGTTAGTGATGTTCCTTTTTGGAGATTGCCGAAATTATTTCCAATGTACTATAAAGGAAATCATCTAGGACTTGATGTTGTGGAAACTCAAAAAGTCACAGAATTACATATTCATGCAAATCATCCAGTTGCAGTAGGATATGATGGAGAAGTCTTTGAATATACGGATATTGCAATCAAAGTATTACAAGGAAAACTCAAATTTAGAATGCCTGTGGGCAACAACACTTAATTTTTGAGTAGTTGTGGTATAATATACAGGCTTAGGAGGTAATACACATGAAAAACTTAACAAAAGCTAACTTCAATGAAGAAATTTCAGATGGCGTTGTATTAGTAGATTTTTACGCTGACTGGTGTGGACCTTGCAAGATGATCTCCCCGATTCTTGCTGAACTATCAGAGGTACATGCTGACAAGGCTACAATCGTCAAAGTTAATGTTGATGAGGAAGGCGAGCTTGCACAACGTTTCGACGTTATGTCAATCCCAACGCTTATCTTGTTTAAAGACGGAAAACCTGTTGGTCGCAAAACAGGATTCATGCCAAAACCAGAACTTGAAAAATTCATCACATCAGCTGAATAATTTAAACACCAACAATTTTGTTGGTGTTTTTTTTCATATGTATTGCATTTCAAAAATGAATATGTATAATAAAACTTGTGTTTAAGGTTACTAATATATTTGTTTAGCAATACTAAACAAGCGAGGTGCATATGGAAATCGGGAAAAAACTCAAACAATTACGCATAAAAAACGGATTAACGTTAGAAGAGCTAGCAAGTCGTAGTGAACTGTCGAAAGGCTTTTTATCGCAATTGGAAAATGATTTAACATCGCCATCAATCGCAACGCTTAGTGATCTTGTAGAAGCGTTGGGTACGGACTTATCAGCATTCTTCAAACAAGAAAAAGAGGAACAGATTGTTTTTAAATCAGATGACTACTTTATTGATGAGAATGAAGACCATACAATCCACTGGATTGTTCCCAATGCACAAAAAAATGAAATGGAACCCATCATGCTTGAACTTAAAGCAGGTGGTGTTTCAAATACGATCGAACCCCATGAAGGTGAAGAATTCGGTTATGTACTGCAGGGAAAAATACTTCTTAAGTATGGTGATGAAGAACTCACCGTATCTAAAGGACAAACATTTTATATTAACGGGAGCAAAACGCACGTGATTGAGAATCCGTACCAACAAACGGCTCGACTCATTTGGGTATGTACCCCACCGATTTTTTAAGGAGGAAACGCATGGAAAACAAACCATTGATTCAATTTCGAAATATCGTTAAGAGTTTTGATGACCAACTAGTCTTAAAAGGAATTAACCTTGATATTTTTGAAAATGAATTTGTAACACTACTGGGACCATCAGGATGTGGCAAAACAACATTACTGAGAATTCTTGGAGGATTCTTAGAACAAAATTCAGGAGAAGTTTACTTCGATGAATTAGAGATTACAAAACTTCCGGCCTACAAACGTGAAGTCAATACAGTTTTTCAACGGTATGCACTCTTTCCACATTTAAATGTCTATGAAAATATTGCATTTGGACTTCGCATCAAAAAGGAAGATGAAAGCATCATTAAACAAAAAGTTGAACGGATGCTTGAACTTGTAGGCCTTGTTGGCTATGAACACCGCAGTGTTACCGCAATGTCAGGTGGACAGCAACAACGGATTGCGATTGCACGTGCGCTTGTTAACGAACCCATGGTTTTACTCCTTGATGAACCCTTGGGAGCACTCGATTTAAAACTACGTAAAGAAATGCAACACGAACTCAAAGCTATTCAGCAAGATGTTGGAATTACTTTCGTTTATGTTACCCATGATCAAGAAGAAGCATTAACGATGTCCGACAAGATTGTAGTTATGAATGCGGGTGAGATTCAACAAATCGGAACCCCAACAGATATTTACAATGAACCAGAGAACCGCTTTGTTGCAAACTTTATTGGTGACTCAAATATCTTTGAGGGTACAATGATTCGCGATAACCTTGTCGAGTTTGACGGCACTCAATTTGAATGTGTTGATCATGGATTCGATGAAAATGAAAAAGTTGATATTGTTATCCGACCTGAAGACATCGATATTGTTGATGTTGAACTTGGGAAACTAACGGGTGTTGTTGATTCAATTCTCTTTAAAGGCGTTCACTATGAAATAGTCGTAAAAACGGAAAATCGTGAATTTATTATTCATACAACCGATATATCTGAAATAGGAAAAGAAGTAGGCATCCACTTCTTCCCAGAAGATATCCATGTTATGTACACGATGGAGACTTATTAGTGAAAAGCTATCGTAAGTTAATCACACCTTATGCTGTCTGGATGTCACTCTTCGTAGTATTACCGATGTTTATCATCCTAATCTACGCACTGACAACAAAAGGCAATGATGTTGTGACGCTACAATTATCATTAGATAACTTCAAAAAATTCTTTGATCCAGTCTTTATCAAAGTCTTGCTCGAATCCCTAAAAATTGCAACTGTAACAACGGTAATTTGTTTAATTATAGGATACCCACTTGCATACATCATTTCACGCCGTAGCGAAAAGATGCAAACTCTCTTAATTCTGTTGGTGACACTACCGATGTGGATTAATATGTTGGTCCGAACATATGCTTGGATTAGCATTCTGTCAGATGTTGGTATCATTAATAATATTCTCGGATTCTTTGGGATTCCACCTATTAAAATGATGTATACCGACTTTGCCGTAATTCTAGGTATGGTTTACAACTTCTTACCATTTATGATTATTCAAATTTATACAGTGTTATCCAAGCTGGATGAATCACTCATTCAAGCAAGTCACGATCTTGGAGCAAATCGTTTCCAAACATTTAGAAAAGTTATTTTCCCATTATCCCTTTCAGGTGTTATTTCGGGAATTACATTAGTATTTTTACCATCATTATCAACGTTTATTATTCCGAAATTTCTCGGAGGTGGAAGTTATGTCTTGATTGGTAACCTCATTGAGAACCAATTCATTAATATTGGTGATTACAACTTCGGATCAGCCATTTCACTCATTATGGCAATTCTCATCCTCGTTTCGATGCACTTTGCACAACGTGCCGACAAGTCGAATACTGACGAAGTGATGAAGGGAGGGAAAATCTAATGAAAAAAGAACGTAAATTTGGAAGTATCTTAACACTTGCAGCAATGCTGATCTTCTTCTACGGTCCAATTATCGTTATGATTGTCTTCTCGTTCAATAGTTCGAAATCATTGACATCATGGACAGGTTTCTCAACAGACTGGTATTCCAAACTCTTTGAAAGCCGAGATATCATGGATGCAGTATCAAATTCGGTAAGCATTGCGATTATTGCAACAATCATCTCAACAATCGTAGGAACTCTAACAGCAATTGGTATTTCACGACACAAACCACTCGTTCGTAAGATTTACCTAAACATCAATAATCTTCCGGTGCTTAATCCAGAGATCGTTACAGCGATAGGGTTAATGCTACTCTTTATATCCTTGCCGAAGCTCGGCAAAGGATATATGACAATGCTTATTGCCCATATAACATTCTGTACACCTTATGTAATCCTAACCGTACTGCCAAAGCTTCGATCGTTAGATCCAAGCATTGCCGATGCAGCTATGGACCTGGGTGCAACACCCTTTGCAGCATTACGTAAAGTAATTCTGCCACAACTAACACCAGCCATAATTTCCGCTGCGCTAATTGCCTTCACCATGTCATTTGATGACTTCGTGATTTCATACTTTACAACAGGTAATGGTGTCAGCAATATTTCAATTTATGTCTATACGATGTCAAAACGTATTAATCCAATGATTAATGCACTCTCAACAATTATTGTTGTTATTATCACGATAGCCCTCATTTTAATCAACGTACTCCCACTCATCGTGAAAAAGAAAGATAAACGAAAGGTCGAAACCATATGAAAAAAATTTTAGTAGGACTTGCAGCACTAATTGTGCTTGCAGGATGTGCATCCGGTACATCAAAAGAAACACAAACACTCCGTGTATTTAACTGGGGTGAATACATAGACGAAACCCTTATTACAGAATTTGAAAAAGAATTTAATGCAAAAGTAATTTATGATCGCTTTGAATCCAACGAAGCAATGTATACAAAACTTCAAGATGGTTCAAGTTATGATATCTTAATTCCTTCAGACTATATGACACAACGTATGCGCGAAGAAGGTTTGCTTCAAAAAGTTGATTATTCTAAAATTCCTAACTACGCAAATGTTAATCCAAGTCTAAAAGGACGTCACATGGATCCAAATGATGAATATACAGTGCCATACTTCATGGGAAGTGTTGGAATTGTTTACAATAAGAATAATGTTGATCAAAAAGACTTAGATGCTCTTGGATGGAATATTTTCATGGATCAAAAATATGCAGGTAAAACATATTTCTACGATTCAGAGCGTGATGCTTTCATGGTTGCTTTAAAAGCTAATGGATACTCCATGAATACGACAAACCCAGAAGAATTAGAAATAGCATACAACTGGTTGGTTGAAATGCGCCAAACAATGTCTCCAATTTATGTAACAGACGAAGTTATTGATGGAATGGCTACAGGGGTCAAAGACCTTGCTGTAGTGTACTCAGGGGATGCAAGCTATATTCTATCAGAGAATCCTGATATGGCTTTCTATGCACCGTTACAAGGAACAAACGTATGGTCAGATACAATGGTTATCCCTACAAACGCACAAAACCCAGAACTTGCACATGAATGGATGAATTTCATGATTAGCGAAGATGCATCTACACGTATCTCTGAGGAAGTAGGTTACACAAGTCCGTTACCTACAGTTGTGGAGGCATTAACAGCACCAGGTGCTAAATATGCTGAAGTAAGCTCATACGTGCCACGTGATGGTTATGAGAAGGATGAAGAGTTTTTCTATGATGCAAACATGAAAGTTATTCTTTCAGATTATTGGCAAAAAATTAAAGCAGTTTAAGTAGTAATGTGAGGGTTATGCACAGGAGTTTATGTGCGTAACTCTCGCTTTTTATTAGCGAATCAAAGATCACCAATTAATTCACGAAAATAAATGTACAACATATTAAATGTAATACATACAAATGTGCGTTTGGCTCGCTAAAATAGCGGATATATTAAATATTCAAATTCTCGATTCAAGAATGAAAAATTCTACTAAATTATAAAAGAATTAAATAATTATTAATCGTATCAGCATACTCAAACGCACTGTTTAGTGGGTTATTGATAGTGTTGGGAAAATATTGCTAAAAAACGTAATTCTTTTTCAATAATATGCTTGCATTTTGTTTCTGTTATTGTATAATGTAAAAGCAGTCAAGGAAACGGCAAGTCAATCGCAAGATTAAAAGTCGCTTAAAATGGTTCCTTAGCCAAGTGGTAAGGCAACAGACTGCAACTCTGTCATCGTCGGTTCGAATCCGATAGGAACCTCCAATATGGGGATGTGGCGGAATTGGTAGACGCAACGGACTTAAAATCCGTTGAAGGCAACTTCGTATGGGTTCAAGTCCCTTCATCCCCACCATTACTTTTTAACTGGTGGATCCACAATTCAATAAACGATGTACATTCGCGCTCGTAGCTCAACTGGATAGAGCACTTGATTACGGCTCAAGAGGTTATGGGTTCAACTCCTGTCGAGCGCGCCATATTAGTCGGGATGTAGCACAGCTTGGTAGTGCACCTGGTTTGGGACCAGGGGGTCGCAGGTTCGAATCCTGTCATCCCGACCATTTTATTTTAAAACACATTTATACATGGCGGGTTAGCTCAGTTGGCTAGAGCGTCCGGTTCATACCCGGAAGGTCGCGAGTTCGAATCTCACACCCGCTACCATTTATCTAAAACAAACTACTGTAGTATTGGACCCTTAGCTCAGTTGGTTAGAGCTACCGGCTCATAACCGGTTGGTCGTAGGTTCGAGTCCTACAGGGTCCACCAAATAAAACAAAATTTCCTTATGGAGGAGTACCCAAGTGGCTGAAGGGACTGGTCTTGAAAACCAGCAGACGTGAGAGCGTGCGGGAGTTCGAATCTCCCCTCCTCCGCCATAAATTTTGCTTGATTTGTTAAGTAAATGTGATATAATGGTGTAGCAGTAAAAATTACATATCGCGGGATGGAGCAGTCTGGTAGCTCGTCGGGCTCATAACCCGAAGGTCGTAGGTTCAAATCCTTCTCCCGCAACCAATGGCCCTGTAGCTCAGTCGGTAGAGCAACGGATTGAAGCTCCGTGTGTCGCCAGTTCGATTCTGGCTGGGGCCACCAATATGAAACAAACCCACTATTTAGTGGGTTTTTATTTGTGCATTTTAAAACCCCCAGATAGTCTGGGGGTTCGATTATAGCTTTAGCGATGTATTCTGTTTTAAACCTCCATTTGATAATATTTAAGTGTAGTCTGCAAACTATCTAAAATTATCAAAGGA
>NZ_WTSX01000007.1 GCF_009828745.1 Erysipelothrix anatis | reverse complement strand
TTTCATTTTTATCTCATAACTATGCATAATCCGTGTTCCCATAAGAAAACCTCCCGTATTGAATCATTTTACAATAATTCGTTTACAAGAGGTTTTTTCTTGAGTCCCAAGGAACTAGGTCAGTTCCTGTCCTTCTTTGACAACGCGTGGTCTTTCAGCAATGTATTGAACGTATTCATCTACATGTGAGAGCTCTTCAATCATTGTTTCTTCAACATATGAGATGAATTCTGAAGCAGATGAAATTGACTCCTTGTTTATGTATTCTTGATAGAGCTGATGTGATTGCATGTTTGGATATTTCTTTAAGAAATTTGTAATCAGGTTATTCTGTTTATTTGTTGCAGGTTTATCTCCAAAGGAGTGAATGTTTATAATGACACGATCACGTTTTGCGATATATTCAATAAAACCTGCACGATTCTTTTTGTTTGCTTTCATATAACCAAATTTCACAATGAGTTTAGCCATCGTCTACCTCATTATTTTGATATTTCATAATATCTTGAAGATTTAAGGTGCCAATGGTTGATTTAATATCTTTAATACACTTAGCTCTAAGTTTGTCTAGAGTTGCATCATCAATTTCAAAACTTGCACCAATGATATTCATCATCATACTTGTTTCGATCGTCAATTTAAACAAGACTTTAGCAAGTCTATCCTCAGTGAGTAGTATGGAAGACTTAATGACAGATTCTATAGTATCATTGAGAAAGGATGTATTGTGCTCGGTATTGAGATAGCCAACGTAGAACTTTACGGCTTCCTCTATGAAATCATTTCTTGATTTCACATTTGCGAGTTCTATGTTATCATCGCAAAGTTGTATAATTTCTGGGAACATCATAGTTCCGGTTTTGATTCTGGAATTCATAAAAATAAACCTTCCTATTTATATATAATTTAATTAAGCGAACGCTCAATTTTCTGATTCAATCTTTAACTAATGTGATATACTAATAGAAGAAATTTAGTATTGAAAGGTGTTGATATTTTGATAAGCTACGATAAGTTGTGGAAGATAACAAAGAAAAAAGGTATTAACAAAAAAGAACTCGCTAATCTTTCTAATCTTAGCCAATTTACTATCAATAAACTTGTGCATCAAGACACAGTTAATACTGAGACGATAGAAAAGATTTGTAGAGCTTTGAATTGCAATATTGGTGATATCTGTGATGTAATTCTTACTGATACTTATGAGAGGATACTAGGCAATGAGGAAAAGAATTAAGGGTATGTCATTGTTTTCAAGCGCAGGTATTGGTGAATACTACTTGAATCGTGTTGGAATTGATATAGTAGTTGCAAATGAATTAATCACAAAACGTGGTGACTTATATAGAAACATTTATCCGAATCATGATATGATTATTGGAGATATAAGAGATTCCTCAGTTTTTTTAAGGATTAAAGAAATTGCATTGAATAATAGAGTCGATTTTATGATTGCATCACCACCTTGTCAAGGTATTAGTGTAGCTGGTAAAAACAGAAATATTCATGAAATGGCTATGGATGAAAGAAATTACTTAATTAACTACGTAGTCAAGATGATTAAAGAAGTAAAACCGAAATTTGTTTTAATAGAAAATGTACCATTACTACTAAAACTAAAGTTATCTGTTAATAATAAATTACTGACAATTGAAGAAATTTTAGAAGAAGAGTTCAATCAGGAATATTGTATAGAATATGGAATACTTGATACATCTGATTATGGAACCGCTCAATCAAGAAAAAGGGCAATTATTCGATTATATCACAAAGATTTTTCTTGGCCATGGCCACAAAAACACGAAAAAAAAATAACAGTTAGAGAAGTTATTGGAAATTTGCCATCAATCGAAAGTGGAGAAAATAGTGGAATTCAGTGGCATTATGGTAGAAGGCACAATGCTAGGCAAATTCGTTGGATGAAACATACTCCGACTGGACATTCAGCATTCGAAAATGAATTTGAATTTCCGCAAAAAAAAGATGGAACTAGAGTAAAAGGCTATGAATCAAGCTATCGAAGAATTAAATGGGATGAACCATCTCCAACAATAACTATCCGGAATGATGCAATTAGTTCTCAGAGAAATGTTCACCCTGGTAGATTGATGAAAGATGGAAGTTATTCAGATGCTAGAGTGCTTTCGATACTCGAGTTAATGAGATTGACAGGGTTACCTGACAATTGGCCAATTCCAATTGATACACCAGAAATTCTTATTAGACAAGTAATAGGAGAATGCATTCCTCCATTACTTATAGAAGAAATCGTTAAGGAGATTGTTTATGAAAATTAATGCAATGACACTTTTTGCCAGTGCTGGAATTGGTGAACTACATCTTCACAAAGGGAATTTAAATTTTGTTGCTGCTAACGAATTACTGACGAAAAGAGCAGATACTTATTCTTTTTTCTATCCAAATACAAAAATGTTTCAAGGAGACATAACTAATGTTCAGTTGAAGAATGAAATGATAAATTATGGAATTAAGAATAATGTCAGATTTTTGCTAGCCACACCACCTTGTCAAGGATTAAGTTCGGTAGGAAAAAATAAACATCAAGAACATTTCATTGAAGACAAAAGAAATTATTTGGTAACGGAAGTTTTTGATTTTATTGATAATATGGATTTAGATTATATTTTGATAGAAAATGTACCTAGATTTTTAGAAATGTATTTCCCATATGATAATGATTTTTATCTACTATCTGATATTCTTAAGATGAAGTATGAAAATAAATATAGAATAGAAATTAAAGTAATTAATGCAAAAGACTACGGTGTAAGTCAATCTAGACCAAGAGCGATTATTAAAATGTTTAAACCTAAGTTGAAATGGCCATGGCCAAAAAAGCAACCCGAAATTACTCTTGAAGCTTCAATAGGGCACTTACCATCATTAGAACCAGGTGAAATTTCAGCTTTAAAATGGCATAGCGCAAAAATGTATAGAAAAGAAATAATTGAAGCAATACGGCATACAAAACCTGGTAAAAGTGCAATCAAGAATGATAAGTACTATCCAAAAAAAGAAAATGGCGAGAGAATTAAAGGTTTTCATAATACTTATAAGAGAATGGTTTGGGACAAACCAGCACCTGCTAGGACAACGTATAGCGGAAGTATAAGCTCGCATAATAATGTTCATCCAGGTAGATTAAATAATGATGGGACTTATTCTGATCCGCGGGTTTTATCTCTTTTAGAAACATTCATTGTAAGTTCAATTAACACCGATATTAATTTTCCTAAGGGTTCATCTGAAACTTATATTCGAACAATAATAGGAGAAGCAATACCTCCTAAATTGCTATATGAAATTTGTTTTCCAAATGGAAAGGAGCTAAAAGCATCAAATGAATGATAAACATTGGGTATTTAAAAAACATACCAATAACTTGAATCTGCTTGTTGAAGTAGCTCTCTATTTAAAAGCAAATAAGTCGGGAATATCTATGAATGAAAAATCGAGAATGTATGAAAAATTTAGTAATACTAATTTATACAACCCTCGCAAATCATTAAGGAATGAACCATTAGATGCAATTAATCATAAATTAGATGGATTGAGTTATTTCATGTTTGGATATTCGGATATACTCGAAGGAAATAAGAAGTTTATTTTTAGCCCGTTGGGAAATTTGTTTTTAAAATATCTTGATAAGCCCAATGAATTAGCAAAGATTTTTTCAACAATGTTAGTTGGGATGCAGTTTCCGCACCCTTCTAGCAGACCTAGTGAGGATTTTGGTTTATATCCATTTAGGCTTATTTTCTCTTTGCTACTTGATAAAAGATTAAATGGAATTCTATATCATTATGAAGTTTATCGATATTTAATTCATATTGATCAAATTGATCAGCCAAGTTACTCTAAGTTGGTAGATGAATTATTAGTTTCAAGATTGACTACTGATAATGAGAAATTTGGCTATTTAAAAGAGAATGAGTATAGTATTGTGAAATCAATTTATGAGTGGCAGTATTATATATCCTCTTTATTGGAATCAGCAAATATTATCGAAAAGAATCCCGGTAGTCAATCAATAGAATTATTTCATCCTAAAAGAGAAGGCAGCAAATCTAAGCCAACCAAAAGAATAGTTAACAATGGGTTTTTTAAATTGACTGATGGCGTTAAATCATACATTGAATCAATTATTTCAATTTATAGTCCATTTGATAAGCCACTTAGTCTTGACAATTCGAAATATATGTCTTCAGATGTTATAAAAGAAATCTATTCGTTTTATCCTGTTGAACTACTTCGATCTATTGGTGAAGAAGTTGATTCAGTTGAGTTAGGGTTGTTAGAGTTGCCAAAACTAATTGAAGAGTATTCTATGAATCCGGAGAATTTGACATCAGATAAGTTTGAAGATATTCTCGAAGAAGCGTTTAACCTATTTGTTAATGTTGAAGCACATAAATTATCTGGAGCGGGAAGAACTGATATTGAATGTTTGTATATAGACATTAAAGAAAAATTTGCAGTTGAAGCTAAATCAACTTCAAATAAACTTATTGGAATTAATGCAGGAAGATTGAGAAGACATCGTGACATCATTGGTGCAAGATACACCATTGTTGTTACACCACGATATGTTCCGAGTGTCAGATTCGATATTCAAGAACAGAATATTGTAATTATAAAAGCAAACACATTATCTGAGTATTTATACAATCATATTGCCGTAAATAATAGAGAAATTGATTATAGAGAAATACAAGATATTATTGTTAATAATTTTGGGAAAGATATTAGCTATAATATTTCTGAACTGACTCTAGCGAAGTTTGGATAATATATAATTCGCCGAGCATTGCGCGGCGATGTAATGAGGAGCGGAGTACTACCGCTCCTTTAACCTGCTTCGGATTATTCTAAGGTCGAAAAATGGCTAATATCGCAATAATTGCCGTAAAATTGAATATCACAAAATAGGCTCACAGTGGCGATTAAATAAGGATGGATGAGTGTATGTGCCATCTGGGTATGAAAAATGGCACACACTGCCCAAAGAATCGCACACGTTTAAAGTAAATAAACAATTAAATCTTCTAGATTGTTTTACAAGAAAGATAGTGCAAAAATTTACTATAAATAGTCCCAAAATGGGCGGTACCACGATAGTTTTCTGTGGTACCGCTTTTTGATATACTATTCGGTACCGAAATACGATGAAATATATCCCTATATTCATCATATATATTGTTTGAGATTTTGTTTACTTGAGGAGTGACCTTTGGCTACTTTTGTTTAGTATTTCCTTTAAATTTATGAATACTTGGTTCAGGTTTGTTGCGTTCTTGTTCTGCTTTTGAATCCAAGAAATGTCGTACTTCTTGAGGAACAATTGATTCATAGTGTCTTTGAATTGCATCGTTTATAACAGATTTCAAATCGGTATCAGTTTCTTTATTATAAAGATTAATGGCACTTAATTGTTCATCACTTATTTCAATAGTGAATTTTACTTTTTTCATTGTTTTCTCCTAATATAATATGGTGTATTTATGTTGCTGGTGAACCTGAGATTGATCTATCATTTCAGGATCTTTAAATTGTTCTGAATAGTCATGAATATCATTATCCGAGAGGGAGATAAAGTGTTCTGATTCATCGCAACCTACTATAATAAATCGTCCTGCAATGACGTCATGACCAACGACTCTGTTTGGCGGTAGATCGTATATTTTTCCATCCTCATTACATATTAATTCTGCTGAATCAGATAGAGATACCAGTTCAATAGAACCACTAACCATGGCTTGCAATGATTCTAAATCGTTATCAAGTATTGCAACATAGGGTTTCGCATGTGGTTCTACTACTAGTGCTTTTATTTTGGTTAGTCTGTCATCTGGATCAAGCGATGCATGAGTATGGGTATCCAACAATTCATGAACATTATTTACATAACCTTGATAACGTGGATAGTGATAGCCCTCTGATTCAATCAGAATTCCACCGGATTCTTCATCACAGTAAACTAAGATACAGTGATTGATGCCATCTTCATCTTGGTACATCTCATCTACATGATCTGCAATATAGTTACGTTTTAATTCGGGATTCTCTAGTAAATTATGATATTCTGCATAGGGTACTTTAATGGCGGTATTTACAATATTCTTTCGTACATCAAGTGTTGCTTTTCTAATAAGTGTTGCATCAATTTCTAAACTCACTCGAGATACTGAGTAGTCTTTTTGTTGTTCATGGATAATATTGAAGCTATCTTCTTCAGGTATTAAACCAAGTGATTGACCATTATCCCATGCAACATGGATTGTACCCATGTCATCCACAAATTGAACAGTGCCATGAGTGTGTGGTGGTACTGCTTGAGTATCACTCATTGCGATGCATTCAACACGCATTCCTTTAATATATTTTTCTTTAAGTTGTTTTAGTTTCATACGGTTTCCTTTCGTAGTAAAGATGCACCATATTATTAGTGCATCTCGTCCGTTTTATTAAGGTGTTTCAATAATTCAGTTTGAAGTTGATTTTCAGATATTGGACAAGGTATATCATCCAATTCTAGTGTCAAACTTCTTTGGACTAACAGTTCATTGAACTCCGACAGTCTTTGATAATCTCTTGAATCAATGATGTTTGATTTACTGTGATAGTGTTCATCCAGTCTTTCTTTGAGTGATTGAAATTCATCAATACATTCTTCAAATTTGATTTCATTTTCTACGTAATCTTGAATTACGTCTGTTGATAAAATAAGATCACGTATAATTTTTTGATCTTCAGATAGATTCATAAGTTGCTCCTTTCGTTATTTAAGATAAACCCTTGGGTTTACATGTTGCTTGTTGACGATGACTTCAAAGTGAAGGTGAGCGCCTGTACTTGCACCAGTAGACCCTACTTCTGCGATAATCTGACCTTTCTTCACATCATTACCTTGGGCTACTAAGATTCGGGAGTTATGACCATAAACCGTAAAGACGCCACCACGATGATCAATAACGACAAAGAAACCAAGACCAACATCAGTGTATTGAACTGCTACAACTTTACCGTCTGCAACTGATGAAATCGGTGTACCGAGTGGTTTCCCAAAATCAATACCACGATGCATATCACCCGTTTTGGTTCCATCCGGTAATGTGATAGGATCTCTTGGACCAAATTCAGATGTCACATCATCACGCCAATCATCTTTAAAGGGGCTCCCAAACTCGCCACCAATATAGTTAGTTTTCACAGATTCAATGTAGGCATCTTTAAGCAGTGTTTTCATCGGAACAAAACCATCGAGCGGCTTATCTCGTCCAGTTAAAACAACGTAATAGATCTCATACATCACAACTTTCTTGGTGTGCATATCAACGTTTAGAAATTTGGAAGTGTTACTAAGTATCGTTTCAATATCCGTAATCATTTGAAATGATGTTATAGTTGAGTCTTGTTCAACTTGATTATCGTCTAACTCAATTTCAACTTCTTCATAGAAGTTTTTGATATATTCTGATGGTTTAAGATCTAGAAGATAAGCATTGGAATCTTTATCAAGTGATGAAGCAAGAATGATACTTTTCATTAAAGTTGTGTCGGCGAATCCCTTGACATTCTGGAGTGATGTAATCTCATCATCAATTTCTGAAAATATAACTTTATAGTTTTGAATGAATTCTTGATACTCAACAGGTGCAGATGAGGATACCTCTTTCTGATTAAATAACACATCAATGAGATGATTGTTATGCTGTGCTGCACCATCTGCACCACCCGATACAATTAATAACACTAGAAGCAGTGGTGCCATTGCAACCAGTAGCATCTTTGAAAGTGTCTTTCGACCATTTTTAGTAGTAAGTAATGAGATTCCAATTTTCAGGAGTTTTCCCATTAACGTCCACCTGCATTTCCAAAAAGTTTTTCTTTATAGTCAGGTGCTATGACTTCCAAGTTGTAACGTTCATTACCACAACGATACAAACAGACACCCCGTTGTGGATAACGAATGAGTTCGAATTCAGACGCTTCTAGCTGTAACGTATCCGTATAGAACTTTTTATCAATGTTTCCAGCATTGAATAGGAATTGATGGGTTGGAATTGAGAATAATGGTTTTGTGTATTCCTTGATTTTCGGCAAGTTGAAATCTTCTAGGTTTTGAGAAGCAAGAATAATGGAACTGTCTTTTTTACGGACGCGCTTCATGAAGTTGCGAATATACTCGACTGCAGTTAGATTACTTAAGAAGAGATAAAATTCATCTAGAGCACCTGCAGTGTTGCCTTTGGTTAACAGTTCATTAGACATGTAGGATAGTGTGTTGAAAAGCAAGGCATTTCTAAGATTTTCATTGGTAGACAATAATCCTTTAACCCCAAATGTTACCAGTGATCCATGTTTGATGTTAGTGTGCCCATTAAAGTATTTCGCTTCTGCACCAACACACATTGAGTTTAAGGCAAGACAAACATGACGAATGACTTCTTCTGAATACAGATGTTTCTGCGAATCATCATAGTTTTTGTATTCAGTTTCCATTAACTCGTAGAGTTCAGATAGTGTAGGATAATCGATATGTGATAGTAACGATAAATCGGTATCATCATGAATGTTATAAGAGTCGTACAAATGTTTAACCATGATTTCAATCGTATCAATATGTACGTCATCAAAGTCTTTGTAGCTCTTGAAGAAATCTTTTAAGAATGAAATGTGTTGTGAAACGACAGTTGTCTTCTTAAAGGGTT
The DNA here is from genome assembly GCF_009828745.1 of Erysipelothrix anatis. GTDB lineage: Bacteria > Bacillota_I > Bacilli_A > Erysipelotrichales > Erysipelotrichaceae > Erysipelothrix > Erysipelothrix anatis. The sequence continues at coordinate 121,889 of NZ_WTSX01000007.1, read as the reverse complement.
CAGGTAATGCCTCAAGGTCATCTTCGATATATGTTTCATCATCAGTCCAACGTTTGGGTTCTAGTACATTGATTTTATACTGACCGCTTGTTAGGTCAATATAGTCACCATCAAGGTTTAAAGTTAAATCCATATACTCACTTTCTGGATCAAAGATGATAACGCTGGTTCCTGCTTCCAATAGATTACAAATAATAAGTTTGAGTAAATACGATTTCCCTTGTCCGGAGTTTCCAAGAATTAAGGTATTCGCATTAGTTTTATCATCCGATCGTTTATTGAAATCCACGATAATGTTGGAACCATACTTATCACGACCAAGGTAGAATCCTTTCTCATCAGTTTTACCGGAGTAATTAAATGGGAAGAGATTCGCAACCGAGGATGCAGGCAGCACACGTTCAAATTGTTCTTTGAATTGATTGGATCCTGATGGGTTCAAGGAGAGGAATCCTTCTTTTTGTTGAAGTAGGAGTTTATCAACATTAATCTTTGAACGGATCAAATCAGCCAGAACATCATTTTGAAGTGTCTTAAGTTCTTCATAATTTGAAGCAATCATTTCAATGAATACCGCGCAATGAACCAGGGGTTCACGTGTACGGTGCATGTTCGCAATCATAATAGTTAAGTCTTGACTGTCCGCTTGTGCTTCAATGGTATCTTGGACTTGTGTGGAAGAAGTGGTTCGCATTTTATTCTTATTGGAGGCATTGGTGATGATTCGTTTTTCCTCAACCGGTGTCACTAATCGGGTATAGATTTTGAGTGTGACATTTTCCTTTTCACCTAGATAATCAAGAAGTGCTTGTTCATCCGTTGATGTAGGGTATTCACGAACTGCCCAAACGGAACGATAGGTATTACCGCAAATGAAGTAATCGGTATAGAATCGAATATGCGAAGGACTGATCATATCAAGAAATTCTTGGGTTCTTAGCACTTCTGGGTCGGTTTCTTTATTCTTAAAAAAGTAGGGGATATTTAATTTTTTCATTGGTGTTGCCATTGCTTTCCATCAATATCTTCAAATCTATCAGTCGTAACATTTTGTTCGTAATAAACCGCAAGCATGGTTTTCAAATCATCTTTGGATAGCTTACGAATCGTGAGTCCATGAGATTCAAATAATTTTTCAATCCGATTTAGAGTCGTGTGAAGTTCATTATCAATACCATGTTTAATTCGGATACCGATTAAAAAAGACCGAGCAGTTGCGGTCTGAACTTGAATCGTATCAATTTGTTTTAAATCTTGTTCAAGAAGATCTCGAATCTTGGGGTTAGTTTCTTCATCAATCCGCTTACGCATGTTGATTTTGTTGAAGCGGAAGTTCTCACGACCATTGAGACAAAGAAACTCCAAAACCTCTATTCCTTTGATAAGGTTCATGAGGTCAAATACTTTTGCCTGAATGTTTTCTTTAGATAATACGGATAGGTTAAAGGGTGACAGTGAGTAGTAAATAAGATAATGATTGTTATAGCCGACAATACTAAAATCTGTGAGTTCTTTAAGATTCAAGAATCGACGCGTTGAGGATCCTTTGCGTTTTATGAAACTCATTGCATCACCTGTTCATAACAGTATTCTGTTTCAATAAACTCGATTTCTTCGGCTTCAACATCGCCCATTTGCAGTGGTATCAGTACAGGTAGTAGTTCTTCTTGTAGGTATCTTTGATTCGGACATCGGTCTACAAATCCTCCTACGGTTGAATTAACAATTAAGGTGTCGGCAGTATCGGTAACAACACAGACATTGTTAGAATTTTGAATAATGAAATTTGCGATGTTTGACGGTGTATCCTCGAAATAGTGTTTCTTATCGTACATGCCATCTTCATTGAACACATAGCCAATAACTTTATTTTGAATCTTTGTCATTAAGTGAGTTCCTTTCTAGTGACCACGAATACGATTGTGGTTGCGTTATAAAAAAACGACATGAGTTAACAATAAAGTCAAGAATGCTCATATCGTCAAATCTTAGTGATAGCAGTGCGTAAACAGCACTTCCGACTAAGGGTTGAATTAAGTTTAATTGGGTATAAAAAAAGACGGAGCCAAGTATCGTGATTCCGATGATGACAACGTCTTTCATATACCACAACCAAAGGATAGGTTTTCCTTTGAGATTGTTTGGGTATAGGTACATATGTTTCCTTTCTCTATTCAGTTTTTGATGCCCTCATTCCATTAAAAGTAACCAGTAATGTTGCTCCCATATCTGCTGCAATTGCAATCCATAGAGATAACCAACCAGGTACAACTAATAGCAATGCTAACAATTTAAGTGCAATTGAGAAGGTGATGTTTTGCTTTATAATTCTCATTGACTTTCTACTTAATTTAATTATAAATGGAAGTTTTGATATGTCGTCTCCCATAAAGGCAATATCAGAGGTTTCTAGAGCGGTGTCAGATCCTGCACCACCCATCGCGATACCTACGTTTGCTTTTGCAAGAGCTGGAGCATCATTTATGCCATCTCCAATCATGATCGTTGTACCATAGGTATTTTGAAGCTCTGTTATAACATCAAGTTTTTGGTGGGGTAGCAGATCACTTCTATACTCAGAAACACCAGAAATTGAACTGATATATTCAGCAGTATTCTTGTTATCACCTGTTAACATAATGGAATGTACAACACCGATTTTATGAAGTTCTTTAAGTGTTGCTGCGCTAGATTCTCTAAGTTGATCAGCTACAGAAATAATTGCCAAAACTTCATTTGAACTTGATAAGAACATTGTAGTTTTTCCGTGCTTTTCAAGTGCTTGATATTGTTCTAAATGTGTAGATTCAATCGAAACATAATTTCTAATATGCTTTTCATTCCCTAAATAGTATGTTGAATTTAGAATATCTCCTTGAATACCTTTTCCTGATGTGGATAGAAAGTTTTCAACTTGATAGCTCTTGTAGTTACTTATTTGCTCTCTAGCATACTTCGTTATCGCATTAGCGATCGGATGAAGGGACATTTCTTCAAGTGAGGCGATAATTTTAAGGATATTATTTGAATTATCCTTAGTTAATATCATAAAATCAGTGACGTCGGGATTTCCCTTTGTTAAAGTTCCTGTCTTATCAAATGCAACAGCATTTGCTTTTCCGACCTCTTCAAGGTGAATGCCACCTTTAACTAAAACGCCATTTTTCGCAGCGTTTGTTATCGCAGAAACAATTGTGACTGGTGTTGAAATGACTAAAGAGCAAGGGCAACCAACAACCAAGATTGATAAGCCTTGATAAATCCATTTTGACCAATCTTCTCCAAGGAATAATGGGGGTATTATCACAGCGAATAATGCAATCATCATAATGATAGGGGTATAGTATTTTGCAAATTTATCAACAAAAGCTTGTGCTGGTGCTTTCTGACCTTGTGCCTCTTCTACTAAATGAATAATATTGGCAATTGTTGTATCTTCTACCAATTTTGTAATAGAAACCTCTAAAAGACCATCTTCATTCAACGAACCTGCGAAAATTTCACTATCTAACACTTTTTCTACAGAAATCGATTCACCAGTTATTGGAGACTGATTTACATGCGAGTTACCTTTGATAACAACTCCATCCATTGCAATCTTCTCACCAGGTTTAATTATCATAATATCGTTTATTTTAATATCTTCAACACTAATAATCTCTTCTACTCCGTCTCGCCGAATCAATGCTTCTCTCGGTGCAATTTCCATAAGACCTCTAATTGAACTTCGAGCTTTATCCATTGAATATCGTTCCAAGGATTCACTTATTGCAAACAGAATCACTACAACCGATCCTTCAGACCATTCACCAATTATTGATGCGCCAATTATGGCAATCGTCATAAGAGACTCCATTGTAAAGTCGAGATGTATAATGTTTTCTATGCCTTCAATAAATAGTTTGTAACCACCAATAACAATCGCAAGTATAAACACTATAATTGTAATTGTGTTATCTTCACCAATTGTAGCTTGTAGAAAAAACGCAAGTATTAAAAGCAACACAGAGATAAAAACGTTCAAATTATTCTTAATAATGGCAAATTTTTTGTTATCACTACTAGATTTGAATGAGTTTTCTGCCGATAACTTGAGATTTTCAAATGCACCTGCCTTCTCGAGTTCAATTATTGATGTGTTTCCAACTACAGAGATTTTGCTTGCACCAAAATTAACTGTGGCATTAGTTACTCCTGGAATTGCTTTGACATTTTTTTCAAATTTTGCAGCACAATTAGTGCATGATAATCCATTAATACGATAAACAATTTCTTTATCTTCATTCATATTTACAAGCCCTTTCATTCAAGTGTACGCTTGAATGAAACAATATTAACATAAATAAAAACAACATTCAAGTATATGTTTGAATGTTGTGATGGGAAAGATTATGGAGTAATTAAGGAAGATACGAGTTGCTTTATATTTTCATCGTAAAATGAATAGTAAACCATTTTTCCCACTTTTTCATTTTTTACAATTTTAGAAGATGAAAGTTTCTTTAGATGATGAGACGTATTTGCAATTGTTGACTTTGTAATTGCTGATAAATCGCAAACACAAAGCTCGTTTTCTACCAAGAGAGCATACATAATTGTAAGACGTGTTTTATCAGAAATAGACTTTAATACAGAAGACGTAAAATTTATGTCCAAAGATTTTATTGCATTTTGAACGTTTTCTATTTTCTCTTCTTCAAATACTGTTACATCACAATTTTCAATCATACAGTCAACCTCTCTATTTCATTCAAGTGTTCATTAGAATATTATTCTATCATTAATAATTAGAAAATTCAATTTCTTTTGTAACGTCCCGAGTCAAGGTTACTAATTCTTAATATTTCTTATTACATTTAAAGCACTCTGTGTTGCATAAATTGTTCCCATCATATTACCACGTGTTGATGTATCAAGACCAAATTGATCCGCAATACGTGGTATTTCATTTGCTGACATCATCAGACCAATTCCGAGTAAGAGGTTATCTCTGAATACCATCAGTCCTGCAATCAAAAATAAGGACTGTAAGAAGGTTGTTAGACAGATGGCAGTTACTTGCTTACACCATCCAATAAAACCATCAGTAAATCCACGAGGAATTGATAACATATATAAACTCCCAACTGCAATTTGTGTCAATAAGATACCACCACGTTTAAGGTTCGCAAAGAATACTTTGATCACTGCATAACCTAAGGCAATCAGTAAGAAGATCATAAAGACACCCGAAAGTGATACGGTATTCACAAACCCAATGGAATTATTGGCGATCTCACCAATTGTTTTTTCAGCACCCAGTGTTGATGCTAGATTTAATGAGAACGAAGTTTGCAGGGTCACCGCAAACTTATAAAGTTCAATGGGTAGAATGGTAAAGAGTGATGTAGCCATAAATCCTTTTAAAATATTCAGGAATGTTCCTTTTAAATCACCTTGCCCGCTTTGATAAGCGATGGCTGTTTCAAATACAGTGAGAATGAATCCTACTGTAAAGAGAGCCCATCCAAGATACTGAAAGAATAATACAATGGACTGTACCCATACAAAGTCAAAGAGTTCAGCACCCATGTTGTTCATCATTCCAAAGAATTCACCCAAGAATCCCACCAGCATCGAATGAATCCAATCAACGAGTTGATCGAATATCTTCTCAGCTATAAAATCCCAGATAAACATCTTAGAGTAACTTCCAAATGTAGGATGGAGCAGTTAAGGTAAAGACAAGACAGACAAAGAGAATCGCAGGTGCAGTCCATTCGAAGCGATCGTTATTTCGTTTGTAATCAAAGTAACTTGATCCGAGTTTTACGAAGAAGAAAATCGCAAGAATAATACTCAGTGCTGGGAAGATGACATTGTTGACGACTAGTCGGATCTGACTTTCCGCATTATTCCATGTTTCTTCAATCACACCAGATACATTGGCTGCAGCGTAGGTAGGTGATGCAAAGATAACTAGTAAGAAGGTTACGATGAACAGTATCCCAATCCATCGCAATACTTTAGGTTGTGTGAGTTTTTTAATCATTGAATTGTGTCCTTTCTAGAGTTTCAATGACAGATTTTGCAATCGCAATCTGTCGTTTTAGTGGTAAAGCATTGAATCCGTTTTTAATCGATGATTCAATATCTTGATTACTGTTAGAGATATGATAGACAATCCCAACTTTTCGAAGTGTTATTTCAGTTGGTGTTGCGATAATTTTTATGACGTCACCTAATTCAAAAGAGGCGATATCACGTAAGTCTTTACGAATCGCGATTCGCCCTTTATCATCAAGTACTTTTATAAGTACATTATTTTGTTTCATCAGATATCCTCCCATAGGTCTGGTTGATAATGTCTTGGTGTTGGTTCAAGCTCAATATCATAATTCGCAATTAATACTTCTTTGAATTCACTTCCAGCTTCATACCGTTGCTTCAGATTATTCAGTCTTGAAACACTGATGATGTCGAAGTCTTTATAGAGTTCGCGAATAAAATCAGAATCATTGTAAGAAAGTAAAAAACGTCCTTGGATAGTACTTAGGACGTTGTAAAGTCGTTTATGGTCTTCAACTGTGAACGGTGCATCATAATGTTTTTCAGTTTCGAAATAAGGTGGATCACAGTAGAAGAAGGAGGTTTCGGTATCTTTAGAAAGAATCAATTTCTCAAAGTCCTGATTCTCAATCACGACACGTCGCAGTCTTCGGCTGGCTCGTTTAATAGTCGCATCCAATTTATGAAGCGTGAGTACTCGACTTCCATAGGATTTCCCTCGTGACCCATAACTATAAACAATCGCTTTATAATAAACGACTGCACGATTAACATCAAATTGATTCGCTTTCTTAGTAAGAAGTTCCATGATTTCGGTAAGGAGTGGCGGTTCAAAGTGTTCTGCTGCAGTTTCAAGTTCATCTTCTAAGTATGCATACTGTGTTTGTTTACCTTCGATGATATCTAGTACGTATTTGTATTCCTCTCTCGCATTAAGTGGTAAGAACTTGAGTGCTTCTAGAAAGGCTAGGGGGCGTTCTCTTATAACTTGAAATAGATTAACGAGATCTCTTTGATAATCGTTGTAGACTTCATTTTTACCAATACTTTTTCCAAGAAGGACTGATCCGCCACCTCCAAAGACTTCAATGTAGGTGTCAATGTCTTTTGGTATACGTGGGATGATTTCATGAAGAAGTGCACCTTTACCACCAATCCATGGAATAAAGGATTTCATCGTTTTTGATCCGTTAAGTCAAAATCATCAAAAAAGTGACTGAATGTTTCAGGGACTTTTAGGAAGCCAGCGTCAGTTGAAAGTATTGTTTCGTTTTCCAACATCTTCTTACCAATGCCCTCGTAATCTAAGAAGTCACGAATCCAATCCTGATAAACATCACGATCATTGAAAAGTAAGTCTTCCAGTTTAAGTGCTGCATATTCTGCAGCAGTGTTGGATTCTGTCTTAACGAGTTCGAAATCATCCAATGCATCGATAATCATTTGTACTTGACCAATGTCATAAACTGTAATTTGATCCAAGATAGCAAGAAGACAATTTACGTCGTTTTGATTAAGGTTATTGATATCCGAGACAAGTGCATTAATCATGAGACAATCTGTTTGAACGAGTAACGGTTCGAGTCTTTTGAAGAGTACTTCATTAAGTTGGATGTTTTCAAGTGAGATCACTAAGTTATCAGGTGTATCAATATCTAAGCGAAGTAAGGATTCTTCGATTTCATCGTCATCAATCCAAAGCGGTAATGTAATGAAGTCTTTTGTTTGACGGTTGGAGACTGTGAGCAAAATGGATGGAATATCTGACCACTGAGACGTGAAGAACTGTTGATGTTTGGGAATCGGCGGTAGATCTTTGTATAGCGTAAAGAGCCAACCATAATCAGTTAATGTATGTTCCAGTGTTTCTTTTGCGATTGTTCCATCCTCAATCCATTCAGGTTCTAAATCTGATCCCAAGAGTTCATCAGGGTAGCCATCAGGATAGTGTTGCATATACAATTCACGCGCAAGATTTTCTGGGATATTGTAATCATCAAATGTATCAATCAAAGCAAAGCAGTGTTGATGGATTACATGATACATAAGCTCATTCAATGTTAGTTCAGGCTTGAGTGAGGACAATGCATTGATCTTCTTTTGTTCAAGTGAATTTAAACCTGAGTATAACCGTGAGAATGCATTGAGTTCATAAACATTCAATACGTGATGGTTTCGTGCTTTCAACCATGGAAAGAGGTTGTTTTCTAAAAGTTCGATTTTCTTATTTGGAAAGAACTCCTTTAGCAATTCAAGCGGTAGTGGGAAATCGTAAGATCCTAAATCGCCGTTATTCATTTTAAATTTGATGGGTATCATAGATGTATCCTTTCGTGTTTTCTAGATTTAAAAAGGTATGAATGACGTCTTCGGATAATTCTGCATACTCTTTTTGTGTGAGAATCATCCGATTGAGTTCGATAAAGTCTTTATCATCATCGAGCATGAGCCAACCGGATTCATCCAAAGGAAGGGGAACTCTTGAAACAAGGGTTCCCCAATGATGAACGAGAATAGAAGGTTTGATAGCCGAAGGCTCAAAGCCATCATCAGAAGATTGAATATCATATTTGTGTAAGCCGTCTAATATTTCATCACTGGATATTCGACCATACGTAAAGGCAACTAAGTGTCCTTTACAGATTGCAAGATTAAACATTTCTGGTTTCATCAGACCTTTCCTTTCTCTTTATGAAATAACTGATTAGACTAAGAGCAGCACCTGATCCAAGCAAAAGAAGTGGTACTATCATTCCAGTATCAGAAACACCCGTATTAGGAAGTTCAGGAATCTTTTCATTTGGAATTTCTAAATGAACTTCATGATTTATTTCTTGTCCTGTTAGTTCCAGGGGATATAATGTTTTATTTAATTGGTACCCTTTAGGAGCTTTTGATTCCTTTAGTATGTATGAACCTGTTGGTACTAAAAAACGAGCCATTCCATGCTCGTCTGTTGTTTGGTTATAGAGGGGACTATACTCTGAATCATAAAGGGTAAATTCTGCACCTTGGAGTGAATTGCCAGATGCTTTGTCGGTTTTGAATACAATAATCTCAATAAGTGAGAAAGTTTGGTTGTCATCGTTTAGATCTTTGTGTTCTGCAATTAACTCATTGCCTAGATAGACTTCTTCAAAGACAACATAGTCACCTTTATCTAAACCTAAAGTCTCAAATGAAAAGGTCATTTTAAAGCTTCCAGATTTTGATTCAGGAGTAAATGTTTTCTCTGCAGTCACAGGTTTATTATTAATCAGTAATTTCTCACCTGTTTGCTTATCCATTAACCAACCTTTTACAGTATATTCCTTTCCAATCGTTAATTGCTTGTAGGATACAGTATCAGTTAGTGATATTTTGGTAGGATTACTTGGATCCAGTTTTGATACGCTCACTTGAGTTTCGATAGAGGGGATATTGACGGTTTGATCTTGATCTGTGATTTCAGAGTGTGTTGCGACTTTTCGTGTTCCACGATACAAATCTTCAAACACAACCACTTCTTTACCCAGTAGTTTTCTACCATCAAAGGTGAAGGTCAAGTCAATGGAACCATCTGGCGTTGATGGCGTAAAGGTTATTTCAGCAGTTGTAATGACTTCCTTTGTTTCCACATCAAGTAACTGTCCTTTGAGTGTATACTCTTTACCAATAATTAAATCTTTGTAAGTTACAGAATCAATGACTGTCATGGATTCACTTACAGTTGTTTCCTTTTGACCGTTTTCGTAAAATGCTTGTGTTTGGATTTCAGGAATGCATTCATTGAGTAATGTGATGGTTTTGAGTTCCGCTGTTTCTTTAACCATGAACTCTACAGGATAAATTGTGAAGTATCCATCGGGTGTTTTGATTTCCTCAACAATATAAGTTTCACCAATTTCTAAACCTTTAAATAATGTTGGTTCTGTATCAGTGACCCATTCAAGAATGACTTCTTTAGATTGTTTATGACTTAAACGAAGGGTGACATTTTCAAGTGGAAGACCTGTATTTTCTGATACCTTGATGATTTCAGTTTGTGTCGGGTGATTGGACACCGTTTGAATCTTTGTTTTACCAATGGCTGGAAGTTCAACATACTCAGTGGCTTGATTAATCTCGAATTCAATAGGGGCGGATTTTAAGTAACCTTTTGGCGCTTGAACTTCTACTAAAGTATATAACCCTGCTTTTAAGAATCCTCGTGTTGTGGCAATTCCTTTGTCGTTGGTAGTTAGCTGAGTTTGGCTCACGATATCACCAGTATCATTGACAGTGTCAAATGATACCGTAGAACCATCTTTGTCATGAATTTCAAAGATTGCACCGGATAATGGTGTTTTTGTATCAAAGTCAATTTTCTCAACTTGAAGTTTGATCTCAATCGTTTTGTTTGGAATATACTTAACGATGGTCACACCATTTTCTAGAATGGAAATGGGATAGATTGTTTTATCAATCCAAAACTCTAATGGTGTTGATTTCTCTTGAATAAAATATTGTCCATAGCGTAAGTCATCGGTAAAGGCGAACCCGTCTTTATCTGTAGTGATTTCTTGGACGATATTTCCATTACCGTCTTTAACTGTAAACACGGCACCTTGAATCGGAGTTTGTTGATCCTGCTCAACTTTAACGATCTGAATTTTACCCTTAATAACTTGATCTTGAACACCTAGGTTTACAATTACAACTTTTGTGTTTTGGTCTTTGTAGTTCAGATTGACGGTATAGACGGATTCATTCACAAGATAACCGATGGGTGCCTTTGATTCTTTAATGTAGTACGTTCCTAGGGGTAGGGTAGTGGATGTTGCTGTTCCTTGATCGTTTGTAGTAAGAACTTCCACAACATCTTGAAGACCTTTATCGCGATAGATTGTGTATTCTGCATCTTTCAATAAATCACCCGTTTCGCTGTCTCGCTTTTCAAGTTGAATCTGACCTTTAACAACTTCATTGGTGGCGATGACTTCGAGTGAATGTCCTGCTTTAATTTCAACTTTTTTAATTGAAGTATCAATGATCAACGGACTTGGCACAAAGTGTTCTCTGTAATAGTAAGTTCCTTCATCCAGTTCTATTGATTCAGTGTATCCATTGGAACTCGTAGTATAGCGAGTTGCCTGTGACATGTCTGAATGTTTAGACAATTCAAAGACGGTGCCAGTTACCATTGCACCTGTTTCTTGGTTCTCTTTGCCAATTTTTAAGTGACCTTTGTGTTCCACTTCAACATTTAATACGAATGGAATCGGATCAGGGTTACCACCGCTGATGACATCTTGCATGGAAGGGTGAGAATACAGAATAGGGGAAGTTTCGGTATTGTGATTGATGTTGCCATATTTCTTAAAAGATACTTGTGTTAATTCTGGAGAATCATTTCTTGCAGTAAGTGTTACTTGGTTTCCAGATAGTGAAACATAAAGACCGCCGTTATCAATGATAGTTGATTGACTTATGGTATTGTTTGTATCAGTTAAGGTGATTGACTCGCCAGTTTTTAGTTTAATGGATGTGTGGTGGAAACTTGCACGAGTATTATGATTATTCACTTTACTCCAAATTAAATCTTTTTCAGCATGATAATCTATACTCTCAAATCCCCAGGATCCATTAATATCTAAATCGTTACGGATGGATGCAATATATTCCCACAGAACATTCTGAGTGATGACATAATCTTTACCAGTTTTTGCGGTATTATCATATCCATGGTAAATGATACGAGAGAAAGTTTCGCGTTGTGAATGAGTGAAGTCGGACATAGTATAACCGTCGCCATCACCTCGTTGTATTTCAGGCTCGATGCAAAAGGCAACGACATCATTGACATAAATAATATTTGAGTTATGACCCGTCTTTCTTTGAACTGCCCAACCACGACTATTAACAGCTTCAAAATAACCAGTTGATATAACACCGGATGATTGTGTTGTGATATGAATGCTATCAGCAAATACTGGTGCAGTATTCATAAATGTCGATAATATAAGGATTATTGGTGTTAGAATTAGTAGTATTTTTCTTTTTAAGTTTTTCATAGAATTCCTTTCTTGGGATAGTTAAATGTAAAAAGAAGTCCGAATTTGGACTTCCACGGATTGGCTGATTCACTAATTATCAACTCCTTTCATTCAAGGTATAAAAAAACTCAGATTTGAGTGCTAGATAAATTTCTTCAGTTGGATATGATTTCGTGTGTGCGTACTAGAATGGTGTTACGTCGATGTAGAGACCTTTAATTTTATTAAACCACGTCTCTATATTAATGAGATTTTTTAAATAGTGGGATACTTCCACCTAGTTCATATATAAGATAAAAATTTGAGGAATTGAATTGTTACTTTGTTCTTGAGGAATAGTTTTGACTATATTTGTTGATTTTCCGTTGAGAAACATAGCTTTCTTACATAACTTGTATAAAATTTTTGGAGAATAGTCTATAATTTATTTTATAAGTAATGCTAGGACATATTATTTTGCGGATAGTGTCAAGTATCTTGTGTAAACATCAATTAGATGTTTACACAAGATACTTGACACTATCGCTGAACAGGAATTATTCCCTTATTTACAAGAAAATAATATTTCATTAATTCCGTTTTTCCCGCTCGCATCGGGTCTTTTAACCGGAAAATACCAAGAGAGTTTTGTTTTTCCGGAAGATGATTTACGTTCGAAACAAGCACAATTTCAAGGTGAATCGTTTAAAGAAACAGTGGCCAAGGTTAATCAATTAAAACCCTTAGCTGTTAAATACAATACGAATATCACAAATATTGTGCTCAGTTGGTATTTGATGAATGATGCCATTTCGGCCATAATTCCTGGAGCCAAACAGGTTGGTCAAGTCGCTGATAACATGAATGTTGTCGTGCTAGAGCAGACTGATTTCGATATGATTGATGCTCTTTTTTCCTGAAATCTAAACGGTAATTTAATGAATGGATAAGGGCCACTTAAGTAGTAGGGTTAATCATCACCTTGACGAAAAAGTGGTTTTTTTGAGAAATGACTTAGGTGATTTTAGTTAAAATATTACCGTATTAATGTGCGTAAATAGGTTGGAAACACTTGATTAAATTCTGTTAGACTTAGTAAAACGGGTATGAGATAATGATCGGATTTATCATTGCATTGCTTGAGTCTTTAATACTCATGCTTATATTCAAAGGGAGACATCAGTATAGGTCCTATAATGATTCAATAATGAAATATTTCTTTCCGTCTTTTTCTGAATATAGCTTTCGTTATTTGATAAAACATGATTTATCGATGAGTTCTTATTTGCGTAGTTTAATCGGTAATTATGAGCTTATTTACGTACCATGTTTCAAATGATTGGGAGGGATGAGGTATGATTTTAATTCCATTAACTGTAATGGTTTGTGGTATTGCCTTAGTTGGCTATGCTCAAATTGAAAATGCGAAACTTAAGGATGATAGTGATGAAAAACGAATTAGAACATTGGTTTTTTGTAAACGAGGTGGCCTTATTTTAGGGTTAATCGCTATTTTACTTGCTAGTTATTTACAGGTTTAAATACAAAAAATGAGATGCTTATGAAATGTTTCTTGGGATGGTTGATTTATGGGTATGCAGTATGAGATGATAAATTCATATGAGGTGAACAATGAAACCATATGATTATTTAGTTGTGGGAGCAGGCCCATTTGGTTCTGTTTTTGCCTACGAAGCCCAAAAACAAGGCAAGCGTGTGCTTGTGATTGATAAGCGGGATCATGTAGGTGGTAATATGTATTGCAAAGAAATTGAAGGGATTCAAGTGCATTGGTATGGTGCACATATATTCCACACCAATAATCAAGCGGTGTGGGACTATCTTAATCAATTTGTTTCGTTTAATCATTATATTAATAGTCCAATAGCCAACTATAAGGGAGAATTATTTAACCTGCCTTTCAACATGAATACCTTTAGTAAATTGTGGGGCATTCGTTATCCCAAAGAGGCACATGCCATTATTGCCCAACAGCAAGCCGAACATTTTGTTGATGAACCAAAAAATTTAGAGGAACAAGCGCTCAAGTTAGTTGGTAGTGATATCTATGAAAAACTGATTAAGGGCTATACTGAAAAGCAATGGGGACGCGCTTGCACGGATTTACCGGCTTTTATTATTCGTCGACTTCCGGTGCGCTTTACCTTCAATAATAATTATTTTAATGATCGTTATCAAGGGATTCCTGTGAAGGGATACAATCATCTTTTTGATATATGGCTTAAAGATGTTGATGTGAAATTAAATGCTGATTTTTTTGCGGATCGTGATCACTATGAAAAAATTGCCGATAAAATTATTTTTACCGGTATGATTGATCAGTTTTTTGATTATCAATTTGGTGCTTTGGACTATCGTAGTTTGCGGTTTGAACATGAAATTTTGGATGAAGAAAATTATCAAGGTAACGCTGTAGTGAATTTTACAGACAGTGAAACACCGTATACGCGCATTATTGAGCATAAGCATTTTGCCTTTGGGACCCAAGATAAAACTGTCATCACGAAGGAATATTCAAAAGACTGGGAACTCGGTGATGAACCTTATTACCCTTTGAATGATCTTCCTAACAATCAAAAATTAATGAAATATCAAGCCTTGGCAGCAAACATGCCTAATGTTGTTTTTGGTGGTCGCTTGGGTGAATATAAATATTATGATATGCACCAGGTGATTGAAAATGCACTTAAGCTTGTCGAGCTTGAATTAAGTATTTGACTTTCAACGATTGTGTTTTTATAATAGTGAGCAAGTGAAGCGGAGAATAATATGAAACTGTTGAGTGTCGTTGTACCCTGCTATAATTCAGAACAATACATGCGTAAGAGTATTGATTCATTGTTGATTGGTGATGATCGCATTGAGATTATCATTGTTAATGATGGATCAAGTGATAACACCGCGCAGATTGCGGATGCGTATCAAGTTGATTACCCTAATCAAATTCGTGTCATACACAAAGAAAATGGTGGGCATGGATCGGCCGTGAATGTCGGTATTGAAGCGGCTACCGGATGGTATTTCAAAGTGCTTGATAGTGATGATTGGTTTGATGAAGATGCTTTGAGAGAGGTCTTGTCAATTTTAGCGAAAAACAGTCATAAACCAGAGCCACTTGATTTACTTATTTGCAATTATGTTTATGAAAAAGTTGGCGTCAAGCATAAAAAAACGATGAATTATCGTAAACAATTACCCATCGATTTGACTTTTTCGTGGCGTGAGGTTGAATTACAGCTGGGAACTTATTTGATGATGCATTCTCTGATTCATCGAACTGAAATCTTACAAAAGCATCATCCCAGATTACCTGAACATACGTTCTACGTTGACAGTTTGTTTGTTTTCAAGTCGCTTCCTTATACGGAACAAATCATGTATCATGATGTTAATTTATATCGCTATTATATTGGTCGTGATGATCAATCGGTGAATGAAAAAGTTATGATTCAACGAATTGACCAACAATTACGTGTAAACCAAGCGATGATTGCTTATTATGCTTCATTTGAAGATAAAAGATCGGCAATGGGTAATCCGATGTATCATCACCTCGAAATTGTGAGTGCGATTTCATTAATTATGATTCGCATATCGGACACGGAAGAGAGCAATGCTAAAGGGCAACAGTTACTTCGCGACTTTGAAGCGCAAGATGAGTTCACTTATCAAAGATTTAAACGAAGTTTTATGGGCTTTTGGTTGGTCAAAGAGAATGTTATCAGTCGTCGGTTTGTAATTCTTTTCTATCGTATCGCCCAAAAGATATTTGGTTTTAATTAACTGCAAACTTTAGAATAACCATATAAGACACGCTTTTGTGATATAGGCGGTCTTTTTTTGTCCTTAAGAGACTGCCAGGGTCTAATTTGATTTCAAAGATGAACAACTTGATTAACCATGTATGTGATAAATTTGACAGAATATGAGATTTTGTTCAAATAAAAAGCCGTATCACGTATGCTAAGTTTACATTTTATAATTTTAAGGGGTGTCATCATGAAACAAAAAATAAATCGGTTTTTACAACAGCTGGGTAAAAGTTTATTGGTACCTATTGGCCTATTACCAATCGCGGGTATCTTGATTTCAGTTGGTAGTTATTTTACGGGGAACATATTTAGTAGTTATACAATATTGCAGTCGGGTTCGTTTTTAAATCAGTTTATGGTTATTATGGTTCGGGTTGGCAAACTAATTTTTGAATTGTTACCCTTATTATTTGCAATCGCGATTGCTTTTGGTTTATCTCATAAGGAGAAAGAAACGGCTGCTTTTTCTGCAACAATTGCATATTTAGTTATGAATGTTACGGTAGCTACATTGATTGAAATGAATCCGAGCGCGAGTGATTCTGAATTGTTGCGTACAGGTATTAAGACTATCTTAGGCGTGAGATGTCTGGATACGGGCTTTTTTGGAGGAGTTTTGATTGGTATAGTCACTTCACAACTTCATAATCGATTCTATAAGATTGAATTTATTGAGGCACTGAACTTCTTTGGGGGCACGCGGTTTATACCCATCATTTCAAGTCTAGTAGCAATCGTATTAGGATGGCTTATATTTCTTGTGTGGCCTTATTTATTTTCACTTTTATTTCAATTGGGACTGCTTATTTCTAACTTAGGATATGTTGGTACACTTTTATTTGGATTAATCAAACGCAGTTTAATACCGCTGGGTTTGCATCATGTGTTCTACATGCCCTTTTGGCAAGGTGTGCTAGGCGGAACTATGGAAGTAGGAGGTGAACTTATCCATGGTGGTCAGAATATTATTTTTGCTCAACTGGCAACAGAGTCAGCGGGTCATCTCAGTGTTGAAGCCAGCCGTTTTTTCTCAGGAGAATATATTTTTATGATTTTTGGTCTCCCAGGTGCAGCATTAGCGCTTTATCATAGTGCTGATAAGTCGCAAAAAGATAAAGTGCGCTCACGGTATATGAGTGCGGCTCTTGTTTGTATTTCATTGGGTGTCACAGAACCAATTGAGTTTATGTTCATGCTTGTCGCCCCCGTCCTTTATACGCTTCATATCATTTATTCAGCCCTTGCCTATATGATTGCGCATATTTTAAATATTGCAGTTGGTATTACGTTTTCTGGTGGATTATTGGATTTATTTTTCTATGGAATACTACCTGGTAATGATCGTACCTCTTGGATATTGATTCCACTCGTAGGCATAATTTATTTTATTCTTTACTATCTTACTTTTAGATTTATCGTTAACAAACAAGACATCAAAACCTTGGGACGGATACAGAATGAGTCTAATGACGAAGATAAGGATAGTATGATAAGCACCATTCTTAAGGGATTAGGTGGTAAGGATAATATTGTGGATATTGGTAACTGTGCCACAAGATTGAGAATTTATGTAAAGGATGAATCCCTAATAGATGAAGGAATTTTAAATAAGTCTAATGCTCTAGGTGTCATGATTCAAGAACAGAATATTCAATTGATATTTGGTCCTAAAGTTGCAACTATCAAAACTGAAATTGATGAGTACCTACAGAATAACTAAATGAATTAAAAAATGAGCTGCTTACTTAGTGCAAGGGCTCATTTTTGTTTGTGTTTATAGCGTTAAGAGGAAATAATATTTTTAGTGAGAACCACTTATCCTTATAAGTTAAATTCATATTGCCATTATACTTATCCGTAATAAACTGGATGCTTTTAATGCCAAATCCGTGGTTATCTTTATTCGACTTGGTAGTTTCGGGAAGCCCAGTACTTAAGTCAATCACTTCATTACAGTAGTTTTCAATGTGAAACATAATAAATTGTTCCTTACGGAAGACACGGAGATTTATCAAGCGTTCTTCTTTTTTCTTGTTTTTTTCGACGGCTTCAATGGCATTGTCTAGCGCATTTCCGAATAATGCGACTGTATCCATGATGTCAAGATGATCCAGTAATTTACCATCTACAATGCAAGTAAAGGTGATTTCGTGATCAACACAATAGGCATTTTTTCTTGTTAATATGGTATCAATGATGCCGTTTCCCGTATTAATGCTGACACTGTATGCATTCAGAACTTGACTCATTTCAGAAAGGTATGCTTCTTTTTTGGGAAGTTCTTTCTCAGCTCTGATAATATCAATTTGATATTTTAAATCATGAAATTTCTGATTTATTTGTTCACTACTTTCGCGATAGGCAATATATTGTTCATACTGTGTTTGAAACATATTATTAATCGCGTTAATTTCAGTGAGTAGTCTTAGTTCATGTTTCTGTTTGTCTTGCAGATAGAGAATGCAAATACCACATAAATTGACGAGTGTTCTGGTAACGAAAATAGTTGTCGGTGAGCTGAAATGATTGGTCGAGGTTGATAATACAAACCCTACATTACTCATTGAGAAGATGATGATCACTGTAAATACGGCGATAAAGATATCTTTGGTACTCATTTCGGTTTGCGCACTGATATTGCCGCTTCGTTTTTCGAGAACGGAAGAACAAAGAATGAGTAAAAGATAAACTAGTGACATGAATGCAAAAGATATGGCAGAAATTGTTCGTTGTGGTGTCCAAAGCATATGACAGAATAGTTGCCATGCTAAGGAGGCAATGAATTCCGCAAATATGAAGGCCTTACTACAAATATAGATTGCGTTTCGGGGATTAATGTTTGTTGTGATGATGATTGTAATATACATCCAAACGACATTAAGAATCATTCCTGGTATCCAGAAGAATAAGGGCCATGTTCCGGCGAATGATTGGAGCAGGATTTGTCCAACTAAAGCCAAGCCAAGTAAGGGAATCCAGTTTTTTCTCTTACTTGCGGGAAGAATAAACAGAAGACAGGTGAGCCACTCTGCAATCGCGGTATAAAGTCGTGGTATATTCGGTAGATTTTCCATCAGTTTCGATTCTCACTTATGTAGTTGGTCAGTGCTTCAAGAAATTCTTTTCGACGCGGACGACTAATTTGTAGCTCGGATGAACCGACACTGACGATATTTTTTTCGACGCCTTGAACATATTTTAAATTAACGATGTAACTATTATTGCATCTAAAGAAGTTATAGGGGACAAGGGTTTCTTCCATTTCGCGCATTGTTTCTAAAATTGAGAATGTTTCTTCAAGTAAGTGGAAGCTTAAATAATGGCCTTCGCTCTCAATGTAGAGAATTTCATTTACATTGAGTTTTCGTATTCCCGAAGGTGTTTTAATTGATATAAAATTACTGCCTCTTTGAGCAATTTTATTGTTGATTTTTTTGAAGTGTTCTTGAAAGTTAAAATAGGTTAGTGGTTTTAATAAAAAATCACTGGCATTGACGGCATAACCGTAAATTGCCCATTGAACATAGTTAGTGACGAAGACAATATCAACGAGTGTATCGCGACTGCGAATTTCATGGGCGGTTTCCATGCCATCCATATGTGGCATTTGAACATCTAAATAGATTATGTCGTAATTACTATGGAAGTGATCAAAAAAAGAAAATCCACTTTCATATGAATCAACCGTTATGGCGATACCAAATTCTTTGGCAAAAGAGTTTAAATGGTTCACAAGTGTAGTGCGATGTTCTTCATTATCTTCGACGACAGCGATGCGCATAATATACCTCCTTATTTATGAGTGTTTATCATTTACAATCTAAGCGAAAATTGATAAAAAAGCAAGTTATGTTTCTTTGCAAAGCAAATTTCACACAGAATATGTGGTAAAAACAACAATCTACGAAGACGTAATTTTAACTTTACAAGGGAATGCTATAATCTCGAATATAGTATGAAAGCACTTTCGGAGGTTAAGATATGAAGCATAAAGAAATTATAAAGAATCTAACATTGTCAAATAAAGCAGCATTAATGTCGGGAAAAAATATGTGGGAAACAGTTTCGTATGTAGATAAAGAAGTTCCTTCAATTTTCTTATCTGATGGTCCTCATGGACTTAGAAAACAAACAGGTGCTGCTGATCATTTGGGTTTAAATGAAAGTCTACCCGCAACCTGTTTTCCTACAGCCGCAACCCTGGCTAATTCATGGGATGAGTCACTAATTGAAGCAGTTGGGTACCAAATTGGGGCGGAATCATCATATAAGGATGTTGATGTCATTTTAGGACCTGGTTTAAATATTAAGCGAAATCCGAAGTGTGGACGAAACTTTGAGTATTTTAGTGAAGACCCATTTTTAACGGGTAAGATGGCTGCGGCTCACATTCGGGGTATTCAGAGTAGTGGCACATATGCTTGTCCAAAACACTACGCTGTCAATTCACAAGAAACCATTCGAATGTCGTCAAACTCAATCATTGATGAACGCACTTTTAGAGAAATTTATATGACTGGCTTTGAAATTGCTGTAAAAGAAGGTAAACCTAAGAGTATTATGTCTGCCTATAATAAAATTAACGGTGTTTATGCTCATGAAAATAAAAAAATGCTGAGAGATATTCTTCTTGATGATTGGGGATTCGAAGGAATGGTTGTTTCTGATTGGGGTGGTAGTAATGATCATGTGCTCTCTGTTAAAAATGGTGCACATCTTGCCATGCCAACCGTTGGCCCAGATGGACAAAAACAAATTATTGATGCAGTTCTATCGGGTAAACTAAGTGAAGCGATACTGGATGAGCGGGTTGATGAATTGTTGGATGTGATTCTTGCCAAACAAGAAATTCCTAAAATAGCAAAAATCGACTATGATGCTCATAATGAATTAGCTCAGAAAGCGGCTCGAGAAAGTATTGTTCTTCTAAAGAATGAAGATCATATTTTGCCCTTAAAAAATAATGAATCGATTGCTTTAATTGGTGATTTTGTTAAAACACCACGTTATCAGGGTTCTGGATCATCAATTGTTAATCCAATGAAGCTGGTCAATACGCTAGATGAGATAAATAATTATCCATTGAATGTTGTTGCCTATGCGCAAGGATTTCAAAGAAATGGCCAAGCTGATCAAAAGCTCCTTAATGAAGCACTTGACGTAGCTTCAAGAGCAGATAAGGTCTTACTCTATCTTGGTTTGAGTGAACAAAGTGAAAGTGAAGGCATGGATCGTGAGCATATTAAATTGGCTGAAAACCAAAGAAAACTTGTTCAGGAGCTTGCTAAAGTGAATAAAAATATCGTTGCTGTGCTTTCGGCGGGATCGGTGGTTGAGATGACTTGGGATGTCGATGCCAAAGCTGTACTTCATACCTATTTATCCGGACAGATGGGAGCGTTAGGAATTTTGGATGTGCTTTGTGGTCATGTATCGCCTAGCGGCAAACTAAATGAAACATACCCACATTCATATCGTGATATTCCCTTTGCTACAGAGTTTCCAAGTACTGAAGAGGATGTTCTATACAAAGAAGGTATTTTTGTTGGGTATCGTTACTTTGATACCATTAACAAATCAGTGAAGTATCCTTTCGGCTATGGTCTAAGTTACTCAGAATTTAAATACAAGTCTATGAAAGCTGATAAAAAAGGAGTCACTGTTGTTATTGAAAATGTGGGTGAGTATGATGCTGCAGAGATTATTCAAGTTTACATTGCAAAGAAGAATTCTGCGATTCCTCGGGCTGGTAAGGAACTAAAAGCGTTCACCAAAGTATTCTTAAATAAAGGCGAAAGTAAGGAAGTTTTCTTACCACTTAATGAAATGAGTTTTCGAGTGTATGATGCATCTCTTAATCAATGGGTTGTTGAAGCGGGCGAATATAAAATTATGGTTGCACGAAATGTTAATGATGTCGAACTAAGCGAAGTAATTGAACTGGATGGCGTCGTTTTGAATCATATTGACGGAATTCAACCTTATTATTCAGTAGAACTGGAATCAGTGAGTGATTCTGTCTATTCAACATTATTAGAACGCGATATTGAGAGTATGCCTTATCAAAAACGTGTAACAATCGAATCTAATGACCCGATTAAGTGTATCCAATACGCTAAAAGTGGGCTCGCTCGTACTGTCTTTAAAGTAATGGACATGATTCTAAATAGAAGTAAGAAAAAAGGGAAACCGAATCTAAATATCTTATTCATTTACAATATGCCTTTTAGAGCTATTGCTAAAATGACAAATGGAATCGTGAGTGCGGATATGGTTGATGCTATGCTTGTCGTCGTAAATGGACGTTTTATTCGAGGTTTGCGTTTATTGATCAGTACTTTCTTCAGTAATCAAAAACTGGTAAAAGATAGTAAGAAAGCGGTGGTGTAGTATGGATGCGATAAGAAATTTTAAAGTGAAGTATCCTGATATGTATGAATTTATTATGTTTAACTTATTGAGTAATGTAGCAACGATTACCAACTTTGTTGTTTTGGCAATATGCATGTCGGTTTTATTTAAGTCGTTTAGTAGTATTCCCTTTCATTGGTTTATCTTTGACTACGCACCTGAAAATGGTGGTCTTGGTGGATTCTTAAGTTTCTTGCTTGCTTATGTAATCGCACAAATCGTTAATTTCATCGTTCAAAGGAAGTATGTCTTTGATTCGAATGTGAGTGTTAAAAAAGTAATTCACTGGTACATACTGACCGTTACTGTTGCAGGAATCATCTCGATATGGCTTCCTCCATATATTATCCAATTCTTAACACCATATGTGGGTGGTTTCGCAACGGTTATCGCTAATATTGTTAATATTGTTGTTCAGGTAGTGATTAATTATCCAATGATGAAGTTTAAGATAATGAAACGAGATGATTAAAAATGAAAAACTTAAGCATTATTGTTCCTAGCTACAATTCCGAAGCTTTTTTGGAACGGTGTATTGATTCATTATTAATTGATGATAATTCGATTGAAATAATTATTGTTAATGATGGATCAACTGACAATACACAAGCTATCGCGGAACAGTATCGAGCCAGATATCCAACTATTGTTAAGGTTCACCAACAAGCAAACGCTGGTCATGGTGGTGCTATTAATGCGGGTCTTGAATTGGTAAGTGGACGTTATGTTAAGATCGTCGATAGTGATGATTGGCTTGATCAGATTGCGTTGAAAGCTTTGCTAAAGCAAATTGAACATTTTTCTAAAACAGAAGCTGTTGATATGATTATTGCTAATTATGTTTATGAAAAAGAAGGCCGAAAAAGCAAAAAAGTTATGCGGTATACGAAATCCTTACCACTCAATCAGTACTTTGGCTGGGGTGAATTTAAACTCCCAATGGGTAAGTATCTATTGATGCATTCGATTGTTTACCGAACGCAAATGTTAAAGGAATTAAATTTAGAACTTCCGAAGCATTCATTCTATGTTGATAATATTTATGCATTTGTACCTTTACAGGCGGTAAAGACCATGTATTATATGGATGTTGACTTATATCGATATCACATTGGTCGCCAAGAACAGTCTGTAAATGAAAAAAATATGATTCGCCAAATTGATCAACAACTCTTTGTCAATAAAGTTTTAATCGATGAGTATAAACGCATTGAAACAGAGGAGATAAACCTTCGAAAATATCTGTTTCACTATTTAGAAATCATAACTGGTGTATCATCGGTTATGATGATTCGTAGCAACACGGAAGAAAACCTAGAAAAGAAAACTTGGTTGTGGAACTACATTAAAGAGAGTAACACTCCCTTATATAAAGACCTAAAACGGGGTCTTATAGGGGCGGTGTTAAGTCCTGATCTATGGTTAAATCGTAAGTTAACGATTGGTGTTTATAAAGCAATTCAAATAGTTTACGGTTTAAACTAGAAATCTAATTGAACCCACCATATGTTCTAGAAGTATTGCATAAAAATAAAATCTAGAATGTATAAGTTTTCACTTGAGAATTAAGTGGCGTAGTTAATATTACTAATAACTTCTCCCGGAAAAACAATCAAGTATAATTTGTTTCTGAGGCAGTGGTGGTACTTCTAACAATTTTCAAGATACTTTTCCCTAGTCTTTTAATGGTGACCTTAGTATGCTAGCCTTTCGTGGTATCAGTTTTAAAAGTACTTATTAGGAACTAATTAATGAAATTTTTGTGACCGTCTCACGGCGGTAAAGGAGAAAAAATGAAAAAAATTCAAAGTAAAAGAAAAAATGTTCAGAGTAAAAGAAAAAAAATTATTAAAACAGTTATTTCTACAATCATCATTATTGCTATGGTGATAGTAATTGTAGTTACAAATACTACTGTTTCTAACTTACTAAATAATAAGATGGTCACTAATGTGACTAAAGATTATTCAATTACAATTGATAATGAAAAAGCTAAGACCGATGGTGTCGATTTACAATACAATAAATCTGATTTCACTGCACAGGAATTAACTGATTTTGAAAACACTTTAAAGTACAACATGGTGGCAGAAGGTACAGTTCTGCTTCAAAATAATGATGATTATTTACCAGTTTCAAAAAACGAGACTTTTAGTTTCTTTAGTGCAAATGCAAAAACTAGATTCAATCCGAGCGCTATTTCAGCAATGTCAGGGGGGAAGTCAAACAACTTAAAAGATTTTATGGAAGAAGCTGGATTAATAGTCAATGAGGAGTTATGGAATTTTTATGCACAAGGAGATGGAAAAGGATATGGTTTGGGATCTGGCTCAGTTAATTATGGTCGAGACGAGGATTTCAAGATTAACGAAGCACCACTATCGATTTTAGAAAATTCAGGAGTTCTAGCCTCAGTAGAGAATACGATTCCAGTGTATGTTCTAAGTCGTGTAGCTGGTGAGGGTAGAGATATGCCTCGCTCAATGTATAATCATACGGATATTCAGGAAGATAAGGTAAAGCACTATCTCGAATTGGATAGCATTGAAAAAGAAATTATTTCTTATCTTAATGATAATTACGAAAATTTCATTCTTGTTTTGAATGTGAACTCTGCTATTGAACTAGGATGGACTGATGAGTTTGAAAATTTGAAATCGATTGTGCTTGCTCCAAATTTGGATACGTTAGGTGAAGTATTAACTGGTGAAGTAAATCCGTCAGGAAAGTTGGTAGATACATTTGCGAATGATGCACTAGCTTCACCAGCAGCGCAGAACTTTGGTAGTTACTACTATTATGATGAAACGGGTCAAATGTCAGACTACAATTATATTAGCTATTTGGAAGGAATTTATGTCGGCTATCGTTACTATGAAACCCGATATGAGGATGTTGTTTTATCGCAAGGAAATCCTGGCGAATTTCAATATGATGAGGAAGTCAGATATCCGTTCGGATATGGACTTTCCTACACTGAGTTTGAGTGGTCGAACTTCGCTATAGATTGGAACAAGGATATAGCAACGATTAACATTGAAGTCACAAATATCGGGGATGTTGAAGGTAAAGAAGTAGTTCAAATCTATGCTCAGTCTCCATATACTGATTATGATAAATTAAATAAGGTAGAAAAGGCATCAGTTGAACTTATAGGGTTTGCTAAGACAGGTTTGCTAAAATCCGGAGAAACAGAAACTGTTACAATTGAGATTAGTGAAGAACAGTTAAAGTCATATGATTACACTGGAGCTAAAACATATATACTAAGTCCTGGCACGCACTATATTACAGCTGCTCACGATTCTCATGATGCAATAAATAACATATTGAGTAACAAGGGATATACCAGTGTGGATGGCATGACATACAACGGCCGCGAAGATTTAGTTTCAGAATATATGCCTAAAAATGCTACAGAAGATTTGTTGAAATACAGTAAGGATACAGCGACCAATATGTCAATTTCAAACTTGTTCGATGAAGCAAATGGCGATTTGTTGTATTTAAGCAGAAGCGACTGGGAAGGTACATTTCCTAAACCTGATGGTGAAATTTCTGATGTAATTAGTACATGGGGTAATGAGATAAATGGTGAAATCGATGGGTTGCCTGCTTCGTTTGCGCGTAAAAAAACCGCTTCTAACGCCCTGCTTGATTCGATTAAGAGCAAAGATTCAAAAAACCCAGTTGAGGCAAGCTCAATTTCTGATAAACCAGTTTATGGTGAAAAAAACGGTCTTGATTTAATTGACATGCGTGGTCTGAATTTTGATGATCCCAAATGGGAACAATTACTTAATCAACTAAAAGCAGACGATTACAAAAAATTGATCGGAAATTCTGGGTACGGAAGTGACCCGCTAAAGTCAGTAGGTAAGTCTTACAATGTAGATGGAGATACTGCTTCTGGTCTTGTGTATGGCGGAACAGGAACTATGTTCTCGAAGATGATAACATTGGCTCAGACATGGAATAAAGATCTTGCATACGACTACGGTAAAGCAATAGGAAACGGTGCATTACAAGGTGGCGCAAATGGTTGGTATTCACCATCAATGAATATTCACAGAACTCCATTCTCGGGTAGAAACGGCGAGTATTATTCAGAAGATGGTTATTTATCTGGTGTGTTTGCAGCTCAAACAGTGTACGGGGCTTCTGAAAAGGGACTCTACACGTTTGTCAAACATTTTGCACTCAATGACCAGGAGAATCATCGAGGTGATTCGGAAGGACAAAATGGTTTAGTGACTTGGAGTAATGAGCAAGCTATCCGAGAAATTTATCTAAAGCCTTTTGAGGCAACCATGAAGGTTGGCGATGTTACCTTAGAATATGTTTCAACCACTGATGGAGAAACATTTATTAATAAATCAAAGCAAGTTCCAGCTAATATGGCGTTAATGACTGCCTTTAACCGAATAGGTACGACATGGACTGGTGGCTCGTATCCACTGATTACTGGCCTATTGAGGACTGAATGGGGATTTAATGGGTTTGTTATAACCGATAATGCGAATACTGGTGTATTTATGGACACATATCAAATGATTGAAGCAGGAGCGGATGCAAAACTCCTAAACGCAGAAGATCCAACCGATTATATATTCGATGAAAATGATCCAGCAACATATCATTATGGTAGAAAAGCTATGCATAGAATTTTGTATACAATAGCTAATTCGAACGCTATGAATGGAGCAATGAGCGGTAGCGTGTTCAAACAAGAGTTTAATCTTGGGGTAAGAACAACTGATTTAGTTCGTTATAGCATAACTGGAGCTGCCTCTTTGACAATTGTAGTCCTTGGTTGGTTTACATACAGACGTCATAGAAAATCAAAAAAAATCTCCTCATAGTATTAAAGTAGTGAAGGAAGTATGGTACGAAGATAGAAATTAATTTTATAGAATTACAAATAAAAAGAAATAATCCACCACCTGATTTTCGATATAAAACGAAAGGTTACGGATGTTTCTTTTTTTGTATGTTGAGTAGATTATTATATGGCAGATTCAACAGATGATAAGAAATCTTGGTGTGAAACTAAATATTTCTTATATCAATAACTTGTTGATGTATGTGGAGTCATGACAATTTAGTAAGTGTTCGAATAATTCGGGTAGTCATATTTGAGGATGGTAGTAAACTTTTATTAAATTATGAGCAAATTATGCATGTATTTCGGCAGAGTATGCATCTCTGTAAGGGTTTACTTTTTGGGTAGTATAATAATGTCAAAGGAGAAATAATATGAAAAACAAAAATAGATTTACAGGATTTATTGTAATTGCTTTAGCCACAGTGTTGATTTTATCTGGATGTGGTGCAAAAGGATCAGAAATTGCTGGGACATATACGTATCAAATTAGCCCAGAACAATTAGCAGGACAAACATCACATAACGGATTTATTTCAGCATTGGGGGCTTCGCAAATCAATACACTTGTACTTAATGATGATGGTACATATGAATATACTAAGCAAATTGTAGTATTAAATGATTCAGGAAAAGTGGATTCGAATGGAATTAATTTAACTCATAAATTCACTGGCAAGTATACATCTGAGGATTTTGTTGTTACCTTAGAGTCGCCTGAAGATAATGAATTTGATGAAAATTGGGCATCGCTTAGTGAAACAGGATATTTATTAAACAGTAGTGGAAAAGCTTCGGCTGGAGACTTAGTACAAGTAAAGGAAGATGAGTTTCATAAACCCTTAGACTTATTCCTAACAGAGTATTATTTGGATAGTGAAAAACATGATTCAAGTGTTGTTGTAACGGTTGATAAAGAAACATCGACTTTTACATACAATGAAACAAAAAGTTCCGATGATGAATAAATTGTAATAAATTTCACTTGGGAGGTACTCATGAAGAAAAAGAAGAGAGGTAAAAAAGGATTTATAGGTTTAACTTCGACAATGATGATCATTGGGATTGTCTTGACTGTGGCTTTAAACAGTGTGGCAGCATATTGGGAAAAACCATTGTCGGATTACTTTGGGGTTATTGGAGAGGGTAGTACGGGTGATACTTCTAATTACTTGTTCCCAAGCGAATTTGCATCGGAAGAAGAACGTAAAACTGCTCAAGCAGATTTAACTGAACAAATTGTTGCTGAAGGGACCGTTCTTTTGAAAAACAATGGTGCTTTGCCATTTACTGATGCGAAAAAAATCAGTTTGTTTGGTATATCTTCAGCCGGGAAAATTGTGTCAGGAAGTGGGTCTGGAGCGGTTTCTGGCGAAGTGAAATCACTTAAGGAATCCTTAATAGCTTCGGGGTATGAAATTAATGAAACTCTATACGATTTTTATGCTAATTCTACTCATTCTCATGGTTCAGGCGCAGCACATGGTGGTGGTAGTGCAAAAGGAGACTGGAAAATTGATGAGGTGCCTCAAAGCGAGTATGCTTCAGAAGTATTTAATTCCTATGCTTCATACAATGATGCAGCCATTGTCGTATTTTCTCGAAAAGGTGGTGAAGGTGGCGATTTGCCTACTGAAATGTCACGTTTTGGAGGGAATGCTGAAGATAATTACTTAAGTTTATCACAAGAAGAGAAAGATCTCTTACGGTCAATCAAGGATTCTGGAACTTTCGCTAAAACACTTGTCATTATTAATTCTGCAGGTGCAATGGAACTTGGCTTTGTTGATCAAGATGAATATGGTGTCGATGCTGCCTTGTGGTACACAGGTACTGGAAGTAACGGTATCGATGCTATCGGAAAAGTGATCAATGGTGAAATCAATCCATCAGGATAACTTATTGATACCTATGTGTATGACAATAAGTCCTCAGCAGCGATGCAAAACTTTGGCGATTATCGATATGTTGATGCAAATGGTGAACTTACAGGACAATCATATGTGAATTATGGTGAAGGTATCTATGTAGGTTACCGTTATTATGAAACCCGATATGAAAATCAAGTAATCGGGACAGATGGTGTAGGCGACTATGACTACAAGTCTACAGTGAAATACCCATTCGGACACGGTATATCATATACTGAATTTACATGGGGTGAACAAAAACTAGTTGAAGAAAATGGCTCTTATACCATGAGTGTAGAAGTCACAAATAGTGGAACAGTTGCGGGTAAGGATGTTATCCAACTTTACGCTCAGACACCTTATACGATTGGTGGTATTGAAAAATCATCAGTGCAGTTAGTTGGTTACGCTAAAACGAAAGAGTTACAACCTAATGAAAAAGAAGTTATTGAAATTAAGTTTGATCAAAAAGATTTAGCTTCATATGATTACATTGGTGAGAAAACTTATGTACTTGATTCTGGTTCGTATTATATCACTGCAGCAAAAAATGCTCATGATGCTGTCAACAATGTTCTTAGTGCAAAAGGATTCTCTACTGCAAACGGAATGGATTATGATGGTAATTCATCACTGGTCTCACAGTTTGATGTTGCCGAAAAAGTATTATTCAATACTTCGGTGACAAATTCTGAAATTACTAATCAATTTGATGATGTGATTGCTGAAGATGCCTTATATCTTTCTCGTAGTAACTGGTCAGTTCTTGATAATGGGCAGCTTGAGTATGCGAGTTCTTCAATTTCCGGTGTTTCAGAAGTTACTGATTTAGAAGGCAATGTTGCCACACTAACCATTAGTGAAGCGTTACGTGATGCCTTATCGGCTGAAGGGTATGATGCATCAGGTGCTCCGGCCATTGATTCAGTGGGCTATCCAAATAAAGATTCCTATAAGTATGATGAAAAAACTAATTTAGTTCTTTCAGATATGGTAGGACTTCCATTCGATGACCCAAAATGGGATGAACTTCTTAATGCAATGAAACTAAGTGAACAACATGGTCTATTCAATAAATCAGGTTACGGTACTGCGGCTATTGATAGCGTTGGCAAACCTAAGACTTTTGAATACGATGGTCCAAGTGGTATTTCAAACTTTATCACTGGTGAAAGTGGTTTTGGTTTCCCTACCAGTACTATGGTTGCGGCAACCTTTAACACGGATTTAGCTGCTGAATTTGGTAAATTAGTCGGCGAAGATGCAATCAATACGAAGACGAGTGGTTGGTATGCGCCGGCAGTTAATATACATAGAACACCATTCTCTGGCAGAAACTACGAGTATTACTCCGAAGATCCATATTTGTCAGGAAATGTAAGTTTGAATGTGGTTAAGGCAGTCCAGGACAAAGGTGTTTATGTGTATGTAAAACACTTTGCACTTAATGATCAAGAAACAAACAGAGCTGCTTACAATTCGGTTGCGACTTGGTCAAATGAACAAGCAATTCGTGAAATTTACTTAAAACCTTTCCAAATGTCGATTGAAACTGGTGGTGCGAAAGGTCTCATGATGTCGCTTAATAGAATTGGTTCAACCCATGCAACCACAAATTATAACTTAATAACAAATGTAACGCGTGGTGAATGGGGCTTCCAAGGGGTAATTATCACTGACTATATGTCTGGTATGAGTCCTGAGTTTGCGGATCAATTCCTAGCAGCAGGTGGCGATATGTTCCTTGCTACTGGTGCAATTCCGTTAAGTGATGCAAAGCAAGA
Source organism: Erysipelothrix anatis (assembly GCF_009828745.1). Lineage (GTDB taxonomy): Bacteria > Bacillota_I > Bacilli_A > Erysipelotrichales > Erysipelotrichaceae > Erysipelothrix > Erysipelothrix anatis. The sequence goes on along the minus strand of NZ_WTSX01000007.1, from coordinate 91,028 downwards.
CTGGAGTCGAGCTGAATTACGACGTTCAAGTAAGAATGTTCTCTTCAATATTGCTAATAGTTTAGCAATGAACGGACTAACCGATGGTGGCACCTTCAGTAATGGAATCGCTGTCTATCAAATCGTCTTGTGGATTGTAGATGCATTGGTTGCTTTTGGCTTGTTTATTTCTGGCAAGAAAGTTTACACTATCGGCTATTTTGCCACTAAGGAAATAGATTACGATGAATTTGAATTTTTTAAAAAGGGAAAAATAAGAGAGCTGGTTGATCAAAACAGTCTTGGTGAATTGACACAGATGTTTGATTTTATTCAAATAAGGAACACTGCTGATATTGATTGGTCGTTTAGTGAAGGAGTTAGATTTTTACTTGAAGAGTTTAGATTACGGAATACTATTTTATCAATAGCTTTCTATAAAAAAATTCTTCAAACAGTAAAAGATAGTTGGACTATTACTTACATTGTAAATTCTATAGAAAATCAATTAGGATTTGAAAAAGCGTTTGAGTTATTTGATGAACCATCATTCACTAATAGTCAAACTTTAAAAACTATTTTGATTCTAAGCAGTAAAAGTAATAAAAGGCAAGAGAGGATAATAAAAACTTTAGACTATGAGTCCGATGCAATAAAATATGTTATTTCTATTGATGAGCTATTTGATATTTGTCAAGGTAATACAAAGGTGATTCTAGAATACACAAGTAGATTAGAGAGTTTAAGCAAGGAAGAACCAAACTTAATTATTGAGTTTTTAAGACCACTTCAAATCGATAACAGTGAACTTCATAATTGTTTTGAAGGTATAAATAGTGAAGGCGACAATAAGAAATTCCAAAAAATATACCTTTCAGCCATGATTTATAAGAACAGTTTTGATTTCAATAATAATATTCTATCATTTCTTCTAGAAAAAGATAAAGAATTTTTAGATACGTATATTGATTTAGCACTAAAGAATAATATACCTAATATGGTTACAAAACTTACTGTAATTTGGAGCATGAATAACTATATGGAACTCGCAGATCTCATTTTCGAGAGAATTAGTGAGTTTGAGAGCAAAGATAGAATATATTTATCCTTAGGAAGATATGATGCGTTTTTTATCGATAGTCCAAGTTGTAATAAGTGGATTGAGTCATATATAGATAATAAATACAATCAAATTGATTTGATGAAGATATTGTTTAAGTTGTTAAGTACTGCAACTACAGAAAGAAGAAAATTATTTGTACTAAGGTATTTATCACTTAATAAGGACTTTAGTCATTTTAAGCAAATTTCTATATTACCTATGTCTCAAAGCTTTTCAGGTAGCAGAGTTCCATATATCGAGAAGGATGTCGCTTTTGTCAAATCTATTCGAGACTCGTTAGAAGGTATCGATTATCTTGAACATAGAGTTTACTTTGAAGATATAATTGGCAGTCAACAAAAAGAGATAAAAAAAGCTCTATATGATGAATATCTGGAGCGTTTTTAGTTCAAAGTAGTTGTAATTTAAGAGATTTGATTACTCTTCCATATATATCAATTATATTTTTAGACGGTACAAAGTGATGTCAAATTGATGTCAAAAACTTCGATAACCATGAGAATAGTGATAATACGGAGAAAAATGGTGTCTAAATAGCCTTTAAAATGGCTGATTTGAGACTGGTGATACGATTAAGGTTGTAGAGTGGGAGTAATTAAATGTACATGCTCTTAGCTATCTAGTATTGCCGAGATACTACCGCCATCATTTCTATGATGGTGGTTTTTTTATGACGAAGTGATTCAGTGTATTTGAAATAAGTAAAACTATTTTAGCTAAATAGTGGTGCACCGAAAAGTGTAATTCAAGTAAGTTGAATTTTGTAATTATTCATTATTAAAAATTATTTATACGTTTTGAGTCGTAGGATTTGAAACTACTTCCTATTTAGAAGTAAATTAGTAAAGTAGAGTACTTCATAAAAAATGCTAAAAACAATGATATAATTAATTCGGTTAGAAATGTTTTAAATAAACGAAAGGCGTGATTTATATTCTATCCATATATGAACAATATAAAGAGGAAGTAATTATTCCTATGTTGGCAAAAAATCCGAAGAATGTTTATTCTGATTTGTTTTTTATTACAAGGTTGGGAAAAGGTCATCCAAATAATATGACGATTATGGTAATTGGCCAAAATGCTAGAATCGAAACGAAATTTCACTCAGAAGCATTATCGAATCAACAAAACTATTATAATGGCTATTTAGAAATGCAAGTGTATGGAGTAAATAATGGTCATAAAAGAAACTCTTCTCCCTTTTGGAAATTTATTAGAGACTTGAAATTTCATGAGTATGAAATAATATGGAATAATATTGACAAAATTAATAGAATTGAAAATGGAAAATTCAAAGATGCGACAGAGGGAGATGAATTAATTATAAACTCCGTATATGGAGAAGATAATAAAACCCTACTGGAAAGAGAAATTGAATATTTTAACCCCGACATCTTATTGTTTTTAACGGGTCCTCATTATATTAAATCAATGTCATCGTCACTTCAAATTGATGAGGCCGTGTTGATTGGGATGAAACCTAGTCGGAGTGAGACTATAGTTGACTTAACATCAACATTAAATATAGGTGTAAAAGCTTTTTGGACTTACCATCCGAACTATTTGAATAGAACTTCTGGTTTTAGTAAAGTTATCGAATATGTTAATAAAATGACTGCTTAAATAGAAATGCCAAATTTGGCTCTACAATGGTATGGTGAATATGTAAATCTGTTTATAATAAAGTACAATGCAGAAATGAAATATAAACCCGTCCATGTTGTTTGAAATGGAGTGGTTATCTTTAACGATACTCGTGAAACAGTAAAAGTATGATCAATACATAGCGTTATTTCTTCAATTTTAGAAAAGTTCGTTAATTGGATACGTATGGCATCTTAATGCGAATTGATTTAGGGCCAAGCGTGATGAAGTCGAAGAGGTGATTAATGCCTCCGCGCTTAGGACATAAATCAGGAGTCATAGGTGATAAAGTACCTCTGAATAAAAGGCAATGAGTTCCATTGATAGATTTCTTATGACACAACTTTTTGAGAAACGTATCCTCTTTTCTTTAATATTTAAGAGCAATAGTAAAGAATGAGACATAGACGTAGTAATTCTCCTTTCTGCATTGTGTGTAATTACTCAAGCATATCGGAGATCACTATGTCTTTTTATGTACTTACTCAGTCAGTTGCAAATATCAGACAGATGAAAATATGGTGTCAGTGAGCATGAATCTCAATAACACCAGAAATTTTAGACCCATATTAAGGTAAGGTCGTTTGCATGTTGTCGGGGAAAAATCAGTACAAAACTTAATTGCGAAATGTCGGGAAATCCATAACACTACATCTTTCAATTAATTTTTAAGTATTCTTCTTTTCTATTTTGCTTGGTGCAGTCAAAAGGCTAGAAACGGCAGAAAACATATAACTTGGGTTAATCCAATATGCTTGTTTAGTCATATAATGAGAGGATAAAACGTCATCTTGATCAGTTGGCTTATTAATCCAATTAAACGGTGTGTCTAAGTACATTGCATTTGAATCTTCTACATAGCTTCGTTTAACAGCGTCAGGGCGAACGTGAACTATTAGGTTATGTGATATCTTCATAAAATTATTGCTTACAGTATAAGAATTGGTGTTTTTCCCTTCTTTATAAGTCAGAATTACTCCTTCTTTTATTTTTCTTTTTGTATCTTCAAATACGCGCTTAACTTCATTTTCTATATGGTTGAGTGGCATACGCCAGAATTTAACACCTTTGAAAATTTCGTCAGAGTCAGTTATTTCATATACAGCGAGTAAGAACTTGGTTTCGGTTAGATACTCGTAGAGTCTAGATTCTTCAAATTGCTCATCCACATTAGTAAAATCAGCAGTCCAGTTTTGTAACTTAAAGCCTTCTGTTGTTTTATTTACTTTTTTCTTACCCCTGGTGTCAACAGTGACAATTTTAAGCGCAATATTTGCTTTTTCAAATTCTTCGGTCTGATCCGCATCTCCATTAAGGTTCAGCATTTTGTTAGCAATAATGCGTGAGCTAGCTTTATCGTTTTTATCGGGAATTATTACATCGAATATCTTGGCTAGTTCGTTTTTTGACTTACCAATATAAGGTGTAAACTTATCTTTAATAATATCTTCAAAACTTCTAACTTCTAATTCCTTAGTATTAGTTATGAGTTTCTCTCCAGAGATGTAATCTTCGTCCATATATTTTCGAGCTAAACTGGTCATATAGCAAGTTTTAAGAGTGAATGAACGCCTGTGAGCTTTTACATCAGAAAAGGGCTGGGTCGTCATATTTGCTTCGGTTTTAGAACCTTTAGTTGTCGCTCCTAAGTATTGCGTAAGAGAATCTGATAGTTCTTCAGCTTTCCCTTGTTTAATCATATCTGTGATTGTTAGCCAATCATTTCTTATAATAAGTAGATCTTCGTAAGGTAATTCTTTTAAATCTAATGTTAGTGCATTTTTAATAATCAAGTCTGGGCTTATGGCACCTTCTATATGCTCGTAATACATTAACTCAATTTGGTTAGCTTTTTCTAAAAATGAGGCATTTTCGAAAGTCCGATTGATTTCATCATGGAAATCAAAAATATTTAGAACAAGTCTCTCTTTAGCTGACCAACCTGCTTTTGTCATTTTTATTGGGGTAACTTTAATTTCTAGGTCTAAATAGGGAATGTCTGCCTCATTTCTACTGTTGTTTGGTACGTAGAACCAATCAGATTCAATTGAATTTCCTATCCAACCTTTATTGTTTGGTTTGTCATGATATTTCTGAAGCGTTTCACTAGAAACTAAATCTCGTATTGGTTTGTTGATAGCGCTTAAAGCTTTATTATGAACTTCGTTTACTGATTTCCATCTATAATTAGACATTTGAATCCTCCCCTTGTAGATTGATATGTTTACATCATATCACGCAAAGTATGTTAACGTTAAGTTGAAATCATAATGCTGAGAGATAAATAATAATTTTGAGAAACATTGATTGTTGATCTATTCAAATCAAACGGAATGTAGTATAATGAATGAAGTTATTGAAGGGAAGTTAGTATGGGAAAAGAATTAAAAGTGCTTGAGTTATTCGCGGGTGTTGGTGGTTTTAGAATTGGCCTTGAAAACTCAAATCCAAATCTATTTAAAACAAAGTGGGCAAATCAATGGGAACCCTCACGTAAATCCCAAGATGCCTTTGAAGTATACAACTTTCACTTTCCAGATAGTCAGAATTTAAATATCAGCATTAGTGAAATTGAGAGTGAGTTTTTTGAAGAAATCAATGCAGACATGATTGTAGGTGGTTTTCCGTGTCAAGACTACTCAGTAGCTAGAAGTAAAAAACATGAAATGGGGATTGAGGGAAAGAAAGGTGTGTTGTTCTGGGAAATAATACGTGCAACGAAACATTCAAAACCTGACTTTCTAATTCTTGAAAATGTTGATCGACTTCTAAAGTCACCATCCAAGCAACGAGGACGTGACTTCGCAATTATGCTTGCATCATTTGATAGTATTGGCTATTCAGTTGAATGGCGGGTAATCAATGCGGCAGATTATGGACGAAGTCAAAGAAGGCGTCGAGTATTCTTCTTTATCTACAAAAATGATACGAAGTTCGCAAAACAAATAGAGAAGAAATATGGAGAAAAACACGGAGAAGATGCATACAATGAGTACATTTTCAAAGATGGACTTTTCGCCAAAGGCTTCCCGATAAAAGAAGAAATTGTTAAGAATAGGCAATCTTATTACGAACTCTCAGAGGATATTGTAGAAGTTTCAGACAATTTTACAGGTGTAGTTTGGAATACAGGTGTGATGCGTCACGGCAAGTACTATAGTATCGAAACAGCACCAGTTGACTTGGAAACAGAGAAGTGTTTAAAACTCGGTGATATCATTCAAGATGAGAGCGATGTTGAAGAAAAATACTTTATTACTGACGAGAAGAAGCTTGCTAAATTCAAAGAATTGCGTGCTGCAAAGAAAAAAATCCGAACCTCTGCTTCGGGACATACTTATACTTTCTCGGAAGGGAGTATGTCAGAGTACGATTCATTAGATATGCCTGGAAGGACTATGTTGACTTCTGAAGGGTCAATTAATCGATCAACACATTTTCTAAAAATAAATGGTAAACATCGATTACTTACTCCAATAGAAGCGGAAAGATTGCAGGATTTCCCTGATGAATGGACAAGATATAAAAAGCTTGACTCAGGTGAAGTTGTTGAAGTATCCGACCGAATGCGGATGTTCTTCATGGGTAACGCTTTGGTTACAGAAATTGTTAAAAGAATTGCAGATGAAATACAAAAGATAACTTAAAAGACGTACAATGTACGTTTTTTAGTAAGATAGATTCAATATGATTTATGAACACTTTCGATAAGACATTCGTAATTTACTAAATGAATAATAGGAGGATAATTAGATGGTTGATAAGTATATTATAGTAAAAAAGGATAAAGTTGAATCAAATATTTCTGATTTTGAATATTCATGGGAGTACATTTCTGAATCAGGTAAAAATTCACCAACTTATTTATTTCTAGAGGATGCAGAATTCTATAGTGGAAATCTACCACCAATCAAGAGAAATTTTCAAAAGCATGAGCGTCAAAAAAGTGGCTTAGTTATTGCACGTTTGGCCATTCAAGTTTTTGAAGAGAAGCTTGATCGTCTTTCTGAACAAGAACGGAGAAATTTAGTCACTGATGCAACAGGCAATAGAATAGGTTTATGGAATAACGTCGAAGATTTAACTGTAGAGTGGGGAAATAGTAGTAACAAGGGTATAAAACCATCTAGAGAATATGTTGCGGATAAGTTTATTGGAAACGTGTACCCGTCGACTGCGGATAAGAAGTTCTTCTTTTATAATGCAGGACTTTATGATTCTTTATTTTTAGCACAGAGCTTTCTAAATGAGTTTGGAGCAGATGATGATTACTTTAAAGTATATGTCTCGCAAAATGATGCCATTGCCGCAGGTGTTGATACGGATCCAGATCTAAAAGTAGATACTTACATAGAATCGCATGCCAAAAGGCTAATATCCTCTAAAAACATCATTTATAGAGGTGCACCAGGTACAGGAAAATCATATCTTGCTAAAGAGATAGCAGCATTCATTGTAAGTGAGGGCCGCACGACTAATCAGTTATCACTGACTAAACAAGAGTTACAACAAATTGAATTTGTACAATTTCACCCAAGTTACGATTATACAGATTTCGTTGAGGGTTTAAGACCAATCAGCAAAGATAATCAGATTGGATTCAAATTAACAGATGGGATTTTTAAATCTTTCTGTAAACGAGCGACACAAGCTACGAATGGTAAAATCTCGCTAGAGGGGTTTAGAAAATATTTAAGAACACTTGGAAATAATGAAGAGCAAAACTACTTCTATATCATTGAACAGCTGCTCGGTCTAAAAGAATACTCAGGGAACAAAATTGACGATTTCCCAGTATATGACAGCTTGATGAGCATCTACAATGATGCTGATAGAATAAAAGAAATAGACAAAAGACATGGATTTCGACAATGGTTAATTACTCCAATGAACTATTTACAAAAATATGTTGAAAGTGAGACTAGTCTACATAAGGAAACGAAGAGAAAATATGTCTTTATAATTGATGAAATAAATAGAGGTGAGATTTCAAAAATATTTGGTGAGTTATTTTTTAGTATTGACCCTGGGTACAGAGGTGTGGTCGGATCGGTAAAAACCCAATACTCGAGTCTTCATGGTGACAGCAGTGAATTTTATATCCCAGAAAATGTATATATTATAGGAACAATGAATGATATTGATAGATCAGTTGATAGTTTTGATTTTGCAATGAGAAGAAGATTTAGATTTATCAATATTAGCGCAAATGAAAGCACGAGAATTTTAGAAAGAGCGTTGGGGAATGATGGGGAGCAACTGCTGTCGGAAAACGTCATCGAGGAGTCAATTTCAAGAATGACGATAATTAATGATTTAATATCAAGTGATGAGTTCCCAGAGTTAAATAGCAACTATCACATTGGCGCAAGTTATTTTTTAAAAATTGCTGAGCTAAATGGTAATTTTTCATATCTTTGGAATGATTATTTAGAACCGCTATTTAGGGAGTATCTTCGTGGGACTTATGATGAAGAGTCCCAGATTGAAAGAATACGTAATGTTTACGAATCTTTGAGTCTGACACAATTAGAGAGAATTTAGAATGAGATTATATGATAATTCTAGTGTAGCAACATCAGATGAATTTCGATTGATTTATCCAAATATTCATGACAAATTTGTAGATATTACCATGCAACGATTACTCAGTAGTGGGAATGTTCTCGTGTTTCCAAACGGATCTGTAGAATTTATGCCTATTGCAAATGAGAGTAAAATTTTTGAAACCCGTGATGGAAAAATTTTTACTTCGAATTTTATTGGCTACTTTGGAGTTAAGGGAGAAAATATTATTTTGAAGTCACGATTCGGTTCGAAGGATAATGACTATTTTCTATTTTACTTATTGGAAAAAGTACTAGGAATTAACTTCTTGAATTATTCGACCAGTTACGGGTTGGAAGACACTATTTTTAATTTTATCGAATTTATCTTTCCTCAATATTTAGATTCCGCAATGAAGAAAGGTATGTTTAAGAAATACAATATTTTCTCTCATAATGATATGAATGTAAAAGGAAAGATAGACATACCGAATTTTGTAAAAAAGAATACACCTTTTAATGGAAAAATATCCTATACTACGAGGGAATTTTCATTTGATAACAATGTAACGCAACTTGTTCGACATACTATTGAAGTCATGAAATCTAAAAATAATTTACTTGTTGGTAGTTTACTTCAACAACGACGTCTAAAAGAAAATATAGATGAAGTAATACGAAATACTCCCAGTTATTCGAAATTTAACCGAAATCAAGTGATTTCCCAAAATATTATGAGCCCGGTAAATCATGCATTCTTCTACGAATATCGTCAATTGCAAAAACTATGTATCATGATTTTAACAGGAAGAAAGCACGGAATTAAACAAAGTGATAATGAATTGAGCGGTATTGTTTTCGATGTAGCTTGGTTATGGGAAGAATATATCGCGAATTTACTGAACGATTACTTTATTCATCCTGAGAATCGAACGGGTTTGCACAAGCAGTTTCTGTTTGAAAATGAACAAGGAAAGAGACTTGGAGCTATTTATCCGGATTTGATTGGTAAGAATGATTTTTCTAAAGTTATTGCAGATGTAAAATATAAACCATTTAATAATATATCTGGTCAAGATTATCATCAAATTTTGTCTTATATGTTTAGGTTTGATAGAAAGGCTGGCTATTTTTTCTATCCGCAGACTGAAACAGACAGAGTTTCTAAACTATCAAAATTAAGCCTACTTGAGGGATTTGGTGACTCAGTCTCTAGCAATGAAGACTCTACGATAATTGAAAAAATACCATTCATGGTTCCGACTCTTGATGTGAAAAAGTATTCTGATTTTGTAGAAAAGATGGAGTTTTCTGAACAGAGTCTTATAGAAAAAATTGTAATGTTGCGGAATGAAAATTTGAATCAGTTCTAATATTGAGTCATTGAAAGCCTATTTGACTTCAGGAACCGTAGTTAGGACAAATGCATGCATGAGTGTTGATAGATTTTTAGGGTAGTAGACTACATAGAATGCTAATCGGAGAGTATGTATTATAATTTACAGGAGGAGCAATACTATGAAATCAGCCAGACAGGAAGAAATAATTGCATATATACACAATGAAATGGTACAAGCTAAAAATAAAGGATTAGCTGAGGTAACTCTTGTTTCTGGAGAAATTCATAATCATCTAGGATATACGGATCGAATGCCTTCTGTTTGTCAGGCAATGTATAAATGTATGGATAGCAAGGATGTAATCATGCATTCGACTCCAAGCGGTATGAGTTCTACAATTACTATCAAGTATTTTATAGACTAGTTTAATCTATAAGCTAAGTTGATTGAATGATGGGGTTGATGCTACTAGTAATTTTTAAGCGTGAGCACTGTTAACCTTAACCTGAATGACAGTAGTGTGTATGATAACAATAAAGGGTTTGCATAACTATTGTAAAATATAATTTCTGTGGTGTCACAGCGAAAGAATTTAAAGCAAACGATAATAAGAAAGAGTAACAATACTCTATTCTTATTATCGTTTTTTATCGAGTATCAAATCAGATAATACTTTGATTTGGGGACTAATCTAAAGTGTGTTATATCTGACTAAACTATTTCGTCATAAAGTTTTTCATCTCTAAATATTAAACGCTCTCGTTCTCCTGTGATGAGATGTACGTTATTTATCAAAAAATTCCAAAGTAAGCCGTTTGCCTCTGATGGGCAATATCCATTCTCTTTCAAAAGTAACATTAGAGTGACGTAAGTACTATCAGACATTACGCGGATGTTTTCGTTGCTTGTATTATTCATAATCTTCTCCTAAGGTATTATTCTGTTTTTAAGTTATTTTGACTGCAAGTGGAATTGTCCCAAGAAAAAACTTAGGACAGTTTTAATGCGTTTAGTGTTGGTTAAAGGTTTATACATCACCTTTCCATAGAGTTTTAACGTGGGGTATAGCTGATGGTTCCCATTCCAGTCTTGTTTACATATTTAGACCCAGTAGTAACATGAAGGTAATATCGCTTATTGAAGTCACCAACTTGCCACGATACGTCGAAGGGTTTTCCATTACTCCAACTATTGTTGTCATTTGAGTTCATTGTCCCTAATGATTTTGTTTCGTACTGAATCGATGCAGGCCAGTTATCACGGCGTAATTGCATGTACATGGTTGCTTCTCGGTATCCATTAATAGGCATCCAGTGTTTGCCCCGAACTCTAATTGTTCCCGGTCCAGCGTACCACATTTGGTTATTATCATAACCATTGGAATAGTCCTGATCAAAGCTAACATAGTAAGTGCGACCAGATTCAGATGCATGAATATCGTTACATAAGAGGGGGAGTAATGCCATTGCGCATAAGGTGAAGATTAGGCATTTTCTAGTGATTTTTGATGTCATAAATTGAGGCTCCTTTTGTGACTTTTGTGTAAATTGGGGAAAGTGCATATTTCAATAAGAGAATTCCAACGATTCCCCCTAGTGTATTCATGATGACATCGTAAATATCAGCAATTCCAACCGGTGCATCTAGGATGAATAGGAGGACTAATTGGGAAGTATCCAGAATTAGTGCTGTTAGGAATACAACCTTAAACAATTTCTTTAAACTTAAGGTGTCTTGGAATAGTGCAATAAGCATGCCAAAGGGGATAAAGAAGTAGAACTGTAAAAGCCAATTGTTGATAACGCGAGCATTTAGATTTGTAAGTGGGGTTAGTACATCGAAATGGTACGCAATATGAAGAAAATTGAAGTAACGTTCACCTGACTTAAACATCTGATTAAAATCGAGAGGAAAGTACGTGACTTCTAAGATGGCGGAAGTATAAATTATCGCCACCGTTACAACGATCCGATAAGATACTTTTCGTTTTCTAAGAAAGAACAGTACAAAGGGGATGATGAGCAGCGTAAAGGGGTAGATTGATAAAATCTCCCATCCTCTACGATTGGTCAGTAAGGTGCCGATTAAAGTAGATCTAACAATGATATTAATCCTTCCTTTCTGTGCAGAATTAATGTGAGTAATTCTGAAGTGTGTAAGATTCAATTTGCCTGATATCGCAAATGCTATTTTAGGTGACAGTAGTGAATGCTACACTGCGTATGATTGATACTAATTATTTTGATCCCTGCCTTTCTGCTTATGAAAAAATTAAATCAATTTATTAGTTGATTGTTAAGACGGTAAATCACTTTTTTTATGTGGTAAAATCGTAGCTATTTCTAGCAAGATAATTTTGAAGAGAATGGCAATACAGTCACTTATAAGTGGATATAGAACAACTTTGTTATGAATCATTTTATACAAAATGTTCTTCGAATTTTAGAGTGAAACATGTCTAAGTGGTAACATGAAAATTTTCACATATTTAAGAATGCGTTTATCGACAAAAAATTGTTTGGGATGGTAAGGAATAATCGTAATCAAACTTTGGAAATATTTAAAATTTAGATAGAGAAGTTTAAGGATAGATTAACTGATTAAAGAATCGGAGCGTATCATTCAATCGAATTTTTAAGTATACTTATTATAGAACTACGATTCCGAAAGTATATGAGAGTACACTGTGTTCGGGTTAAAATACTAAGCTTTATTGATAACGTATTGAGGAGATGTTGAACTATGCAAAAAAAATATATTATTGCGCTGGATCAGGGAACGACAAGTTCGCGGGCAATCATGTTTGATCGTGATCAAAATATTATTGCAGCTGCGCAAACCGAGTTTACACAATTCTATCCAAAGCCAGGGTGGGTTGAACATGATCCAATGGAGATATGGGCAACACAGTCGGCAGTACTGAATGATGTCGTCGCACGCTCGGGTGTTGCGATTGAAGAAATTGATTCGATTGGAATTACGAATCAGCGGGAAACTACGGTTGTTTGGGATAAAAAGACAGGGCGCCCTGTTTATCACGCTATTGTCTGGCAATGTCGTCGTACATCGGGGATGGCGTCAAAACTTGTGGCCGATGGTCATAAAGAATTCATTCGACATAAAACAGGTCTTGAAGTTGATGCATATTTTTCAGGAACCAAAATTCAGTGGATTCTTGATAATGTTCCAGGTTCGCGTGAACGTGCACAGCGTGGTGAATTACTATTTGGTACCGTTGATAGCTGGTTGGTCTACAACCTTAGTAATAAACAAGTTCATATTACTGATATGACCAATGCTTCACGAACGATGTTGTATGATATTCATAATTTACGTTGGGACCCTGAATTGTGTGCACTTATGAATGTTCCTATGAATATGTTGCCAGAAGTCCGAGGAAGTTCGGAGATTTATGCATATGCAAATATTCAAGGTCATGAAATCCCAATTTCTGGAATTGCTGGAGATCAACAAGCAGCACTCTTTGGTCAAACTGCATTCTATGAAGGAGAAGCAAAGAATACCTATGGAACTGGCTGCTTCTTACTAATGAATACCGGAGAAAAACCTGTAACTTCTAACAATGGCTTACTTACAACAATCGCTATCGGAATAAATGATCATGTACAGTATGCTTTAGAGGGTTCGATTTTTGTGGGTGGAGCAGTAATCCAGTGGCTTCGTGATGAACTTGGTTTAATTCGTACTTCAGGTGAATCTGAAGTATGTGCTAAAAAGGTTGAAGATAATAATGGGGTTTATCTCGTTCCTGCATTTACTGGTTTGGGTGCACCGCATTGGGATATGTATGCTCGTGGTAGTATCTCGGGACTGACACGGGGTTCAAATCGTAACCATATTATCCGCGCTGCATTGGAATCGATTGCATATCAATCGTATGATGTAATCAAAGCAATGGAGAAGGATAGTGGTGTTAAAATTCAAACACTTCAAGTCGATGGTGGTGCTTCATCGAATGACTTCCTTATGCAATTTCAATCTGACATCTTAGGTGTTGATGTGCGCCGTCCGACTGTATCAGAAACAACGGCTTTAGGGGCCGCGTATCTTGCCGGGCTTGCAACGGGTTTCTTTAAAGATCAAGAGACTATTCGAAAGATGCACAAGTACTCGCAAACATGGCAATCGAACTTGGATGAAGATCGTCGTTTGAGATATTTAAAAGGGTGGCATAAAGCAGTGAGCCGCGCGGTTGACTGGGAAGAACACGAGTAATACGATAAAAAAAGGTTATTCAGGAATCTCTGAATAACCTTTTTTAGAAGTTATGATGATTTGGATTGAAAGTCATCATGGTATACGATAAGCCATGTCGGGTAAAGGTTGTGTTCGTTGGAATAAAACCCAAGCGTTCGTAGAATGGTACTTTTTCCAAACGTGCATTTAATACAATAGGTCGTGATTCTGACACAAGAACACGCTGAATTAGGGTTGTTCCATAGCCTTTATTTTGATACTCCGGAAGTGTTGCGAATTTCCGAATTTGGATAAAATCGTTATCTTCAAAAATAGATAGGACACTGACGCAGGAATCACCAAGGTAAAATCCAAGATGTTGTGCTGAATCATCACCATTAACTTGAACAAAATCGCGGCTTTCGTTGGGATACATTGCGTGGTGTCGAATCGTATAGACCGTTTCTAAATCTACAGGTTTTATCATAGTTAATTCCTTTCGTCTCGCGGTGGTAGCCTCATTATATAAGCTGTGCTTCGAAAGCTCAATATAATGACTGTAATCTTCGCGCTTGTGTATCGAAAGCGAGACTTTAAATTGTTATAATGAATATACATGAGAGGGGGGCGATATTTATGTCCTATCAAGACTATGCAAATTCTAAGTATGTGTTTTTGATTGGTAATGGAATAAATCGTATTGGCGGAAGTCATGATATAAGTTGGCAACAAATTCTTGAAAACTTTGAAGTTAATTCAAAGCTAAGTTATGTCGATGGATATCCATTACCGGAGTTTTTTGAGTTGTTGTCATTATACAATCGAGATGGTGTCGATACCCTCCATCGAACACAATTTGTTGAAGCAATTGATGCGTTGGTCGGAAATAATTACCATAAGGAAGTTTATCAATTTTGCAATCGACATCACATTGATATTTTAACAACGAACTTCGACCATGCGTTTCAAAAGACCAATAATTTAGTAAAAACTAGCACACGCAAACTGGATAAGAAATTTACTGACTTTTATCCATGGCAAGTTTTTTATACTGAACAAGGCCATAAAAACTCTGATCAAGGAATTCGTCTCTTTCATATCAATGGAGACCAATACTACAAACGGTCATTAAAGCTTACGGTTAAAGATTATGCGGGAAATATAACCTATTTCAATCGCCGTTATAATCCTTTACAAAAAAACTCGAAGTACGCCAATGATGAAACATGGATTAACTGTCTCTTTGATAAAGACGTCATTATTTTTGGTCTTGCATTAGGTGATGAAGAAATTTTTATTCGTAATGTCTTGATCCAACGGGCGCTTTACCGTAAGAAAATGATGATGAACGGAACTAGTGGCTATTATCTATACTGTACCCAAGATTTCAAAGATGATACAACGTTGGCACAGTATACCTTGTTTTTCAAAGCGGTAGGGATTGCAATGGTTCCTTATGAAACCTATCATGCAATTTATGAAAGAAAGTGAGAAGGTATTATCGATGATTCAATATGTTGCTTTTTTGAGAGGGATTAATGTTGGTGGAAAAAATAAGGTGCCAATGAAAGACTTAAAGAAATTGTTTGAGGATTTAGGGTA
Source organism: Erysipelothrix anatis (assembly GCF_009828745.1). GTDB lineage: Bacteria > Bacillota_I > Bacilli_A > Erysipelotrichales > Erysipelotrichaceae > Erysipelothrix > Erysipelothrix anatis. Next base: position 75,594 of record NZ_WTSX01000007.1, on the reverse strand, counting down.
TGTTAATGTTAAAACCTACATCAACAGTGGTAATGTTATCTTTTCAAGTCCAGAGAAAAACCAAGGGATTCTAATAGCAAGTTTGGAGCCTATCCTACTCGAAACATTTAATTTTGAAATTCCTATTACAGTTGTGAGTGTCGAGGCATTGCAACGTGTTTCGGATAACGCACCAGAATGGTGGGGAGACGGTAATAAGGAATACTATCATACAGCGGTTTTTGTAATTCCGCCAAAGGATGCATCGGCAATTATGGAAATTATGGGTGCGCATTTAGATGGTAAGGAATATGTAGAGGTCGGTGAGGCAATGATCTATTGGACAGCGGTGGTTGCTTATTTTTCTCAGACAAAGTGGTCTAAAATTGCGAGCACGGACGCCCGTAATTTTGTAACGATTCGTACGGCCAATACAGTGCGAAAAATTCTTGCACTTGCAGCCACAATGACTACTTCTGCAAATGAGGATTAATGATGACAATCAAAAGAATCCTAAGTATTGATATAGGTACGACAAATATAAAAGCAGCTTTTTTTTATGGTAATCGATGCATTGATATACAAGCTAAGGAAGTAACAACTTACAGCAATGGTCGCATGCAAACCCAAAACCCGAAAGATATTTTAAAAACGGTTCAAACACTTATTGAAGCAGGTGTTGATATTCATGACATTACGGATGTTGTGATTACGACCGCGATGCATACGTTAATTTATGAAACTGAATTAGATAAGTTTTCCGAAATGATTATTTGGTCGGATAACCGTTCTGAAGCAGTAATTGAAGTTCTTCAAACAACGTCGATACCTTTTTATCAGAAAACAGGAACACCGCTCCATCCAATGTCCCCTCTAACGAAGTTGTATCAAGCGCGTAATGAGTCCGTATATCGGATTCATGATTTAAAATCATACCTTATGATGCATTTAACAGGTCTTTTCCTAACAGATGTCTCGAGCGCATCTGCATCGGGGTGTTTTAATATTCATACACACTGCTGGGATGGTGAAATTTTAGATGTCATTCACCGAAGTCCAATACAATTCCCTGAAGTTGTTGCTGTAACGCATCAAGCACGGATGACTAACTCTAAGCAGGACATTACCATAACGATTGGGTCAACAGATGGCGTAATGGCGTCTCATTTTTTTCGAGAAAAAGCATATCTTGATCAATCTCCCTATGTCATGAGCATTGGTACCAGTATTGGTGTCCGATACTATGCGCAGCAACCCGTTTTATCTAAGACGGGAAATACGTTTTGTTATATCCTTAATGAAGGTTCCTATCTCTGCGGGAATGCATCAAACAATGGCGGTAACTTGTACCAGTGGGTGAATCAAACCTATTTTAAGAACACCTTATCATTTGAACGGCTCATTGAATTACTCGAACTTGCCGATCCAGATGAAATGGAACTTTACGCTAAACCTTATGCTTTTGGTGAACGTGGTCCTTTTTGGAGGATTCACCAAGGCATGAAGCTTAGTTTTGAATCAAATTCAAGCGAACAAATTGCACAGGCTATATTTCTTGGAATGCTTGCGAACATTGATTTAATGTTAGAGAGTCTTGCATTTGAACGACATATGCCGTTGTTTGTTACCGGGGGATTTTTAAAAAATCAACGTATGGCCCAACGTGTCGCGGATTTGCTAGGGGTGATACTTATTCAAGTAGCAGATGAGAACAGTGTCTGTGAGGCTGCTGTACGGCTTTTAGACGTCAATTTACCATTGAAAGCAATGACGACAGTTGTGCCGCAATCCTTGGACACTAATCTTACAAAACAAAAAGCGTATATAGTAAATAACTTATAAAGGACAAAGGAGGCGGTATTATGGATTTAAAAGCATACATTCAAGAACTAGAGGCAAAAACAATCAACCCGAAGCAATTGGTTGAGGCATCAATAGAAGCAATCAACAATCATAATGCAACAATGAATGCGGTTGTTCATCCACGCTTCGAGAAAGCATTAGCTGAAGCTGAGAATGATTACAGTCACACAATATTTAAAGGAATTCCCATTCTACTGAAGAGTCTAGGCCATAGCTTAGCGGATGAACCAAGTACGGCGGCATCCAATTTATTTAAAGATGCCACGGCACAGCATACGAACAACTTTGTTCAAAACATCTTAGATCTTGGTTTTATTGTTATCGGACAAACAAACAGTCCAGAGTTTGGATTTAAAAATATCACAGATTCAAAGTTATATGGTGTTACACGCAACCCACGAAATCTTGAGACGACACCAGGTGGATCAAGTGGTGGTGCGGCAGCAGCGTTGGTTGCAGGCTTTACTCCCGTCGTTGCGGCAAGTGATGGTGGTGGTTCGATTCGCATTCCGGCAAGCTATACGGGCTTGGTAGGTCTTAAACCGACACGAGGCAGTATCCCAACGGGTCCTTATATGCATCGTGGATGGCAAGGGGCATCGATGAACTTCTTTTTGACAAAGACAGTAGGCGATACAGAACTTCTCTTTGAATCTATAAAACAGAATACAATTGCTTCACCATTTAATTATGTAGTAGCAAAAGCAATTCCTAAAAAAACTTTAAGAATTGCTTATACTGATGTATCACCTGTCGGTAGTGTTGTTAGTGAGGATGCGAAAGCTGCATTAATGCAAACTGTCCAACAGCTTGAGGCATTGGGTCATACATTGGTCTATGAAACACCTGATTATGACGGTATGAAACTCATGGAAACATACTATATGGTAAATGGTGTTGAAACAGCCGCGATGTTTAAAGATATAGAAACAACGCTCGAGCGTCCGGTGGCAATGCATGAAATTGAACTCATGTCATGGGTTTTGTACCATTATGGTTTACGTGTTCAAGGGTGGCAAATGGTAGATGCTCTAAATTATTGGGATCGAGTGAGTGATATCATGCATCAATTCCATCAAAAATATGATTTGTATTTAACACCTACGACGGCCAAAGCTGCACCTTCTGTAAATCATGTTTACCACACCGATACATTTGTAAGGCGTATGGAAAGAATTGAATCAGATGAAAATCCGTATCAAGTCGTGTGGGATATGTTTGAAGAGTCCTTATCTTACACACCATTTACGATGCTTGCGAATATCACTGGACAACCTGCATTGAGTATTCCATTATATCGTAATCAAAACAATGAATATTTTGGGACTCAACTGATGGCTGCTAAAGGCAACGAAGCTTTGTTATTTTCAATTGCGAAGACACTAATGAATGAAAAGGACTGAGATAAACTCAGTCCTTTTTAGATTTCTACTTTTTGCATGACATCTTCGAATGTTGTTTTCTTTAATTCATTGATCATGGCGTTTTGAACATCATCAAGGTATCCATCAAGTACCGTGTGAACTTGTTTTCCGACGGGACAATTGGGATTCGGATTATCATGAAAGGCAAAAAGATCATCTTGGATGCTGTCAACTGCAATGAAAACATCATAAAGTGTGAACTCAGATAATTCCGGAACGATATGAGCCCCGCCGGCACCACGTTGAACTTCAACGAGTCCCGCTTTCTTCAATTGTCCGAGAACATTTCGGATGATAACAGGGTTAACATTGACGCTTTCAGCGATAAAATCACTGGTGATTTTATGCGCACCATCGAAAGTGTGAATACATATTAACGAATGTAAAGCAATGGTAAAACGACTACTAATTTGCATAATATTACCTCTAATTATCTTTAGTATAGGATACGAACCGTTGTAATGTCAATGATTACAATTATTTGTTGTAACTATTGACATTACAACAAAACAGGTATATTCTTTAGTTGTAAGTGTTGTGATTACAACCAATAACCAGGAGGACTTAAAATGAAAATAGCAGTAATTGGCGCAAGTGGAAAAGCAGGAAGTTTGATTGTTGATGAGGCAATTGCCCGCGGACATGAAGTTACAGCATTCGTCCGAAATGCAAGTAAAGTCAAAAATAATAAAGCATTCGTATTTGAAAGCGACTTGTTTGATTTAAAACCAGAAGATTTGGAAGGGTATGATAGTGTTGTTGATGCATTCGGTTTCTTTGGAGACGATCAAAGCGTGCATGTTACATCACTTAATCACATCGCAAATCTCATAGCCACAACACCAACACGTCTTTTAGTTGTTGGCGGTGCGGGAAGTCTTTATGCGGATGAGGAATTAACAACTCAATTAATGGATACAGAAGGATTTCCGGTGGCATATCTACCTATGGCATCGAATATGGGAGAAGCACTCAAACAACTTCGAATGAGAAGTGATGTAAAATGGACATACATCTCACCGGCTGCGGATTTTAGAGCCGATGGTGAACGAACTGGATCCTATACTCTAGCCGGCGAAATGCTAACATTGAATAGTAAAGGCGAAAGTACGATTAGTTATGCTGATTATGCCATTGCAATGGTTGATGAAATCGAGCATGCACAACATATTCAAGAACGTATTTCTGTCGTTTCTAAATAAAATTTATTCCAAAAGAAAGAGTATCAATGATACTCTTTCTTTCTATTTTCAAGTCGAAAAATCAATCTTAATACCGTCTTAATACCGGTGGTGTTAGAATACTTTTATCTTTTGAAAAGAAGGGGAATAAAATGAAGAAATATGACAATGACTCAGTCTACAAAGTTACGCCACAAGATGTCTACGAACATCTTGATGTTGATCGTAATGGATTAAGTACTGATGAAGTAAAAAAACGTCAACACGAATACGGAAAAAATGTGCTAAGAGAAGTGAAAGGGGAACCAACGTGGAAGAAATTTCTACATCACTTTTCCAGCTTGATGGCTATTTTGTTATGGTTCAGTGGGGGAATCGCAATCTTTGCTGATATGCCACAACTGGGTATTTCAATTTGGCTCGTCAATGTCATCAATGGTGTCTTTGGTTTCTGGCAAGAATTCCAAGCAGGGAAAGCTACGGATGCATTGAAAAAAATGTTGCCTTCATTTGCGCGTGTCGTACGTGATGGTGAAGAACAACAAATTCTTACTGAAGAATTAGTTGTGGGTGATATTTTAATTATTGCAGAAGGCGATCGTATCTCCGTTGATGCGCGTCTTGTTGAATGCAGTGATTTGAATGTCGATCAATCAACCTTAACCGGTGAATCGAATCCTGTTCGTCGGAATGCAGACGCTGTTTTAGGTGATGATTTATCACGATTTGAAATTCGCAACTTAATTTTCGCTGGAACTTCAGTTTCAAGCGGAACAGGAAAAGCAATCGTTTATGCAACGGGGATGAATACGGAATTTGGAAAAATTGCGGATCTTACCCAAAATATGAAAGAAGAAAAAAGTCCACTCCAACAAGAACTGGATGTTCTTACCAAACAAATCTCAATAATCGCAACATCCATTGGGATTCTCTTCTTCATCATCTCGGTATTCTTTGTACAGGAAACACTTGCGAAATCATTTATCTTTGCATTAGGAATGATTGTTGCATTTATTCCAGAAGGACTTTTACCTACAGTGACACTTTCTTTAGCAATCGCTGTTAAACGAATGGCTAAAGAGAACGCATTAGTTAAAAAATTATCAGCTGTAGAGACACTGGGTTCGACCTCAGTTATCTGTTCTGATAAAACGGGAACATTAACCCAAAATGAAATGACTGTCAGCAATGTCTGGACACTAGATCATGAATATGATGTCAGTGGTTTAGGATATGCGCCTGAAGGTCAGATTACACTCGATGGTGAAGCAATTAAAGTGTATGACCATGCAAACCTTCAAACAATCCTTCGTGCTGCTGCATTGTGTAGTAATGCGAAAGTAGTCGCTCCGAATGAAGACAATGATCGTTATACCGTCTTAGGTGACCCAACAGAAGCATGTTTGGGTGTTGTGGCACAAAAGGGTGGCATTAATCTTGATTCCTTAACCACAGAGGCTTTACGCCTTCGTGAACTTCCTTTTGATTCAACCCGTAAACGAATGACGACGATTCATGATTATTCCTACAAAATTCATGGTGATCAACGCATTGCTTTTGTAAAAGGAGCACCTCGTGAAATTCTTGAAATCTCAAGCCACGTAGAGCGTAATGGCGAACGTGTGGCAATGGAATCAGGGTTCTTTGATGAAGCAATGGAAGCAAATGATATGTATGCTCGAAATGGATTGCGTGTTTTAGCAGTCGCTTATCGTGCTTTAGATCATGAAACATCTCTTCCCAACACGATGAGTCAATATACACCTGAGATTATTGAAGATGATCTTACATTCTTAGGACTTGTCGTTATGTCAGATCCAGCACGTCCCGAAGTTAGTGATGCCGTAAAAATCTGTCATGATGCAAGTATTCGTATTATAATGATTACAGGAGACTATGGACTTACTGCTGAAAGTATTGCTAAGAAAATCGGCATTGTTAAAACAGAACACCCACGTGTTATTACTGGATCTGAACTTTATAAGTTATCAGATGATGAGCTCAAACGCGCATTAGAAGATGAAGTCATCTTCGCTCGTGTAGCACCTGAACAAAAATATCGCGTTGTTGCAACTTTACAAGAATTAGGTCACATTGTCGCGGTAACGGGTGATGGTGTCAACGACGCTCCAGCACTTAAAAAAGCAGATATTGGCGTTGCCATGGGAATTACCGGTACCGATGTTGCGAAAGAAGCAGCCGATGTCATCTTAACCGACGATAACTTCGCATCAATCGTTAAAGCAGTTGAAGAAGGTCGTGCGGTCTATAGTAATATCCGTAAATTCTTAACCTATATTCTTAACAGTAACATGGCAGAAGCCATTCCTTCAGTTGCGTTTCTATTATCACGTGGTGCAATTCCATTGCCACTTACAATCATGCAAATTCTTGCAATTGACCTTGGAACCGATATGCTACCAGCACTTGGACTTGGAACCGAACAACCGGAAGAAGGTATTATGAACAAACCGCCACGTAAACGTGGTGAAGCTCTCTTAAACAAAAAGACCTTCATTATCGCATTCTTCTGGTACGGTCTCATCCTTTCAGCCTTTGCAATGTTTGGTTACTTCTTTATTTACTTTATGCACAGCAACTGGCCACAAACAAGTTTACTTGCAAATGGCAATGTGTACCGCCAAGCAACCACAATGGCACTTGCAATGATTGTCTTTGGTCAAATTGGAATGGTACTCAACTGTCGTACAGAAAATCAATCAATCTTCAAACGCGGTATCTTTACCAATAGCAAAGTTCTAATTGGTATCGCTGTTGAAATAATCTTGATTGCATCGTTAATGTACATACCAGCATTACAAAATATCTTTGATACTGCGCCTTTGGGTTGGATGGAATGGATGATCTTAATCCTTGTTCCAATTCCTGCTATTTTATTGGATGAATTACGTAAAAAATATATTCGCAATAACATCGTGAAAGGATAATTGATGATGAAAATTATTATAATTGGATGTGGACGTATGGGAACTGAGCTAATCCACACATTAAGTCAAGACAACAATGATATCGTAGCTATTGATACGAATACGGATGTTTTAAATCGCTTACCCAAGTACAACAACGTTACGTATATGTCAGGTGTTGGCTTTGACAAAGAAGTTCTTGAAAATGCAGACATTAGTCATGCAGATGCTGTAGTCTCATGCACGGATAGTGATGAAACCAATGCATTAATTGGTCGCATTGCTCGGAATCTTTATTCGGTACCAAAAGTCATAGCACGTCAGTATAACACTAAAAATGCTGTGATCTATGCGATGCTCGGTGTTCAAACCATTTCGACTACGGAATGGGGGACACGACGTGTTGTTAAATTGTTAACAAAAACTGATATGGATAGTATTGCAACAATTGGTAATAGTGATGTTGAAATTATAAAATTAAGAGTCACTCCGTTGCTGATTGGAAAAAATATTGACACTGTCAACAATTTAGGCGTACAAGTTGTTAGCGTACTCCGTAACAACAATGCATTTATACCGGAACGTGGTGCAGTACTTGAAGCAAACGATGAACTCTATGTAGCAGTTCAAAATAATGACCTAGACACACTTAAAAGTGTCCTCGGTCTTTAGGGGGACAGACGATGAAAGCGATAATTATCGGTGGTGGCCAAGTAGGGTCATATGTTGCAAAATTACTCTTACAAAATAACTATGAAGTATCAATTATTGAGAATCGGGAAAAACCATTAGAAAAAATTAAACACGATTTTACTGAAGACATGCTTGTGCGTGGAACGGGTAGTGATCCTGACACACTCGAACGTGCGGGGATACATCAAGCAGATGTCGTTGTTGCGGTCACAGGAGAAGACCAGGTCAATCTTGTTGTCGCAACGATTGCAAAATATGAGTATGGGACTAAACGTGTCATTGCTCGCGTCAATAATCCTCGAAATACATGGTTGTTTAATCAATCAATGGGTGTGGATGTTGCGGTTAATCAGGCAGACTTAGTATCACGTATCGTTATGGACGAAATTGATATGAAGAGTCTTTCGACGCTTCTTAAAATCAATAAAGGAAAAAATTCTATTGTTCAGATGGGGATTCAAGAAGGATCACAAGCTGCCAATAAAATGATTAAGGATTTAGAATTACCTGAAGATACAGTATTAATTACTTTAATTCGCGAAGACGAAGCAATTGTAATAAACGGTAGTGTTGAGCTTAAACCGAATGATACGGTGATCGCCCTTACCAATGAAAAAGGACAATTTGTCCTGAATGATTTGTTCTCAAAATAAAAAGGACCCTGAGGTCCTTTTTTTATTACAACTGTTGACGGCTGCGCTTAATATATAGAGATAGGGTGATTGCAAGTCCTGATATGATGAGTAGTGTTCCGATAGTTTGGAATGACCGACTGTCAATACCGGTGTTCGGTAATTTTTCTTCTACATCAGGTGTTGTGATTTCAGGATTAATAGGATCAACTGGATCAACAGGATCAACTGGATCGACAGGATCAACTGGATCGGCAGGATCAACTGGATCAACTGGATCGACAGGATCAACTGGATCGACTGGATCGACAGGATCAACTGGATCGACAGGATCAACTGGGTCTACAGGATCAACTGGATCATTTTTGGTCCATTTGGCATAGAGTACAGTATCGCTATCAACTAAAGTTGTAAAATCATACTGGGAATCCAAGGAAGATGATGTATACCACCCTGCAAATGTAAATCCATCATATGTTGGTTCTTGTGGAACGATTGCTTGAGTATTTTTATCAATAGTTTGACTATCGACGTTTGATCCACCCATACTATCAAACGAAACTGTTACAGTTTCAACGAGATCACTCAAGTCAAGAACAAGGCGGTATCTTGTATACAAGTAAATATTGTCATCAGGTAAAAGCCCCCCACCTGATTGTGTTTCCTCGTAAGGAATGTTGGTTGATGCATTGAATGTTCCAACTTGTCCAGGATGATTCACAAAATCAACAACACCATTCGAAATATCGAATTCTTTTTTCATTAAGGAATATTGAAGTTCGGTTAAGTAGAGATTGATTGAATTAAAGTTAGTTGAATGGTCTTGATTTTCTGAATTTGTTTCGACGATTGTACCATCCGGCAACACATATTCTATGAGCACTGGCTCGTAGAATTGCTCAATTTCCTCATCACTCAACTCGAAACTAAAGTTAGGGTAGAATTCAATTGATGAATTGGTTTCGTGATATTCGTAATCAGAATCCAGTGCTAATTTATTATCTTTATCGAGGTAAACAAATTTATTTGGGTTGTCCATTGATACACGATACATTGTCACCCCATTCTTATCGACTGCAACAGGTCTTGCGAAGACTGTATTGTATATTTCACCTGCATTGATGCTAATGTATATGGGTAAGTTTTGAACGTGCCATTCCATCAAGAAAGTCTGATCAAACAAACTTAGACTATAGTCAAAATTTAATTGTAATGGGTAATCGCGTGTAAGCGTAGAATCAAAGTTCATCGCATTGAGATAACGGACAATTTCACTTTCGTAGAAAGCGACATGATTCTTATTGTTCAAATTAGAAGCTACGTACCATTCAAAATCAATCCATTGTTCGAGATGTTCAACAGGAACAATATCTTTAAATGTTAGATATTCGATATGCTTCAGTTCGCTTAAATAAGCGAGCGAGCTACCAGAGACTGGTTTTCCTTGATCAATCCCAATCGTTAGTGTACTTATATTTGAAAGGTATTGAATTCCGCGATAGTCATAAACAGAGAGGTTTTCATAACTATCAGTTTCCTCATTGAAGTAAAAGTCTGAAGAAACAAAAGTATGGATATCGAGCAAGTCTAAATCACTAATAGGACCTGAGATTCCGTAGTTATGTTCGAGTACATTCAGCAAATCATCTGAAAATTCGTCACGACTTATTTCGGTGCCCCATCGCGCGTACAGGGTTATATCTTCTGTTATTCGATCCCACCAATAATGCATAGATTCGAAATTTTCATCTGTATACCACATAAAAAATAGTGCCCCATCTTTTGTAGGATTAAACTGAGTTGTGTCCAATGCAGAATTCTTAGGGATTTCAATTTGTGATTCTGACATAATACCACCGTTGAGTTCAAAAGTGACGGTGACAGTCTCTGCTTCTTTATTTAGATTTGGGTGATCATTCTCTGCTGTTGGTTCCAATAACTCATCTGCAAGGGTGTCATTTTTTTCAATGGTTTGGTCAGAGTTTGATTGAACCGTAGTTTCCATTGTATCGGATATTTTTGATTTTTCTTCTTTGTTTTCCTCAGCTTTGAGTGGTGTAAATGCTGCAGTTGCAAGAATAACCATACAAAGTGTACTTACTGAAATTACAAATTTTTTCATTTTTTTGTCCTCCATTTAGTATCGAAATAAGTCATGTTAAATTTTGCACAATGTTTGTTTCGATACACAAATATTAACGAAAAATTAAAAAAGTTTGGGTTTGATGTAATAAATACCGCTTTTGATGTCATAAACGACACTTGCTAATTAAATATTGTGTCCAAATTAGAGCTGAATGTTAAGACAGGATTAGAAAAAACGGGACTAAATATAATCAGTAAAATGAAAAAACAATTAAACACATGGATATAGCAATCATCTGATAGCGGTTTCAGTTCTTATTTCGGTACAATATCGGTGCACAAGCGTGTTAAGGAGGAATTATGAAGTTTAGAAAATTGATGTTATCCCTTATGATTTCATTCATGATGATGGGAACATTTGTACCCGTTGCTGCTGAAGAAAGCACCAACACGTCACAAACAATCTACTATATTGATAATTTACTTGGAAATGATACCAACAGTGGAACTGCACCAGATCAAGCGTGGCAATCCTTAGAACGTGTGAATGAGCATGTGTTTGAACCAGGTAATCAAATTCTATTTAAACGAGGCGGAAACTGGAAAGGGGGACTTGCACCTCAAGGAAGTGGAATCCAGGGCAATCGTATTGTTATTGGAGCCTATGGCACAGGAGCATTACCGCGAATCGATGGTAATGGCGTTGAAAATACCATTCTCTTAAAAAATCAAGAACATTGGGAAATTGGTCATTTAGAAATAACCAATGAAGATCTAAATGGCTTAGTGCCACAATCACCACGACGTGGCGTTCATCTTTTAAACGTTAATTATGGCGGTGAGCATCTAACGGAGCATAATACAAAAACTACCACAACTTTAAATGACTTCTACATTCATGATTTGTACATCCATGACGTCAAGGGTGAAGATAAAAAAGATGCAAAAGGAAGTTCTGGGATTCAGGTGACTGTAAATATTCCAGATATGGTTGATGGAAAAATTCATAATAAGGACAGCATTAATCAACGGACAACCTTTGACAATATTGTGATTGAAAATAATATAATCGAAGATGTCCATCGTTCAGGAATTCTATTTTGGACTGACTGGAAAAATAGAGACTTACTCCGACCAGAAGACCCTGCTTTCAATGAAAATTCAGTTACACCATGGACACCAATTACAAATGTTAAAATTCGTGGAAATAAACTTTATAATATTGGAGGCGATGGTATCGCACCGCATATGACGAAAGGTGCGCTTGTAGAGTATAACTTCTTAGACGGTTATAACTTAAAATCAACAGGTTATAATGCAGGTATGTGGGTATGGAACGCAGATGATACATTGTTCCAATACAATGAAGTAACCGGAGGCTTCTCAACACGAGATGGAATGCCATGGGACTTTGACCAAGGGTCTCAAGGCGTCGTTTATCAATACAACTATTCTTATAATAATGATGGTGGTACGTTGCTATTATGTGCTGAAAGCCGTGGTGGTGTTAAAGATGGAACTTTTAGATACAATATTAGTTACAATGATAAATATCAAACATTCACTGTTTGCCAAGGAAACAATCTTGAAGGCATTAATATCTACAACAATGTCTTTTATATTGATGAAACCATGAATACCGCACCTCTTGTCAATCAAGGGGGAAATGTTCAAGCAAATATTTATAATAATATTTTTGTTAATAATGGACGTGGTGGTTACGCAACAAAAGCACGTTGGGAGTACTCCAATAATATCTTTGCTGGAAGTAATGTTCCGAAACCTAATCAAATTCCAGGTAGCAATCTGGTGGGTGTTGATCCAATGTTTACGGATATAACCTTCCCAGGTACAGTTCTTGATAAAGATATGGAAACCCGTGATATTACCGATTGGTCTGCACTTGATGGATTTAAAATTAATGCTGCATCTCCAGCGGTTAATGCAGGTCGATTTGTAAGCCTTGATATCAACAAACATCCTGGAACAGCAGGAACCGATTTCTTTAAGAACTCAATTCATGATGGAAACGTTGTTTACAACGGGTTACCAGATATTGGAGCCCATGAGTTTTCAGATACTAAGTTTGAGAATGTAACACCATTTATACCGGCAACAGTAATTGAACCTTCCATTCCAGCGTTCGAAGTAAAGCTTGAGAATGGAACATTTGAAGATACAACGAAGCATACAAATAAAGATCCTTGGAACTTCCAATGGAATGGCGCAATTACTACCAATAATCCATTTGAAGGTAAGTATGCAGGAGAGATAAAGGCTGTTAATGGTGGTGCCTCAATCGAACATATTATTGCTGTTGCGCCAAACACCGAATATCAAATTGATGCGATGACGATGAGTGGCGATCCAAGTCAAAAATTGACGCTTGGCGTGAAATGGAAAGATAATCAAGGTAAAGAAGATAAGCAGTTTGTTGAAATTAAGCATACTGAATATCAACCAAGTACCATAACATTCACGACACCTGAAGGTGTGAATGCAGTGACTTTGTATTATTATAAAGCATCGGGCCCCGCTATAGCGTCGTATATTGACAATGTATCAATTAAAGCCGTTGTTAAAGTTGATACCGCTGAGTTAGCAACATTAATTCAAGAGGTTGATGCGATGAATACATCATTGTATACTCCAGAAAGTATGACGGTACTAAAGGCATTAACAGATAATGCACAGCAACTGTTGCAAAGTGAGTCATTGACTCAAGATATCATTGATAATCTAATTTTGGAAATACAAAAGGCAGTAAATAATTTAGTAAAAATTGACCCAGTTGACCCAGTTGACCCAGTTGACCCAGTTGACCCAGTTGACCCAGTTGACCCAGTTGACCCAGTTGACCCAGTTGACCCAGTTGACCCAGTTGATCCAGTTGATCCAGTTGACCCAGTTGACCCGGTTGACCCAGTTGACCCAGTTGACCCAGTTAATCCAGTTGACCCAGTTGACCCAGTTGATCCAGTTGACCCGGTTGAGCCAGTTGACCCAGTTGATCCGGTAGCACCGAGTGACCCAGAAGTACTAACTACGAATGAAAGCACAAAAGCGGATACACATACATTACCGAACACGGGTATGAGTAACATACTTCCAATTAGTGCCCTAACAATCTCAAGTCTTGGTGTTGTAATAGCACTTGTAGCAAGAAGAAAACATAAATCATAATATCAAAAGGGGATTATCTGCCCCTTTTTTGGTAATTGAAAACGTCGTTTCAACGCTCGAGCAATGCAAATGTGCTAGAATGAATAAAAAGGAGCCGTAAAATGGATAAACATAAAGCATTTATGATGGAAGCATTAGCGCTTGCAAAACAGGCAATGCAATGTGGTGATGAACCTTTTGGAGCACTCCTCGTGAAAGACGGAAAGTGCGTTGCCACATCGATGAATCGGATAAAGTCGGTCACAGATCCAACAATGCATGCGGAACTTGCATTGATTAGTGAATTCTGCCGTCAAAACAAAATCATAGATTTATCAGAGTATACACTTTACACGAGCTGTGAGCCGTGTTTCATGTGCTCTGGTGCAATGGTGTGGTCAACGTTAGGAACACTTGTATTCAGTGCAGGAAGTCGTGATTTGAATTTAATTTTGGATGAACCACAGGTTAATAGTAGCGAAACAGTCTTTATACATTCACATTATCAACCTGAAGTCATTAAGCATGTTCTTCATGAGGAAGGTATCGCAATTCTAGCGTCTTATTTTAAATAGTGAAAGGAAAATACTGTAATGAGTGTACATTATTACTTGGATTGGTATTATGACACGATGCCATCGAACATTCAAAAATCATTGCAGCAAACCATTCTCCACCGTGAGACAATTGCTTTGATTTCAGGAGATCCTCTTTATTATGAAGGCGAAAATCCACCACTTGCAGAACGCGAATGGCTGCTTCAAGCAGGTATTGAGTTTAAAAACTATGTTTTTGTTGATAATAAATTAAGTGCTGAAGAAGCACGCAGGGCGGTTAGTCAAGCATCTGTTGTGTTTATTCTTGGTGGATACAATCTTGAGCAAAAGAAAATGATAGATGACCTTGAACTTGATGATGTGATTCGCAATCACGAAGGTGTAATTATCGGAACCAGTGCTGGTGCCATTAACATGAGTGAAAAATGGATGTGTTCACCACGAAATAAATATAAAGTTAAGGAAGCATCACTTCAAGAGGGCTTAAGATTAAATAAATTATCATTCGAACCTCATTTTGATTTAGAAAATCATGACTACCTTGACATGGATCTGATGCCATTTTCATATGAACTTCCTATTTATGCTCCTACAAAAAATGGTGCGATTAAAGTAGTAAATGGCATTGTGGAGGTACTTGGAGACGTCTATTTATTATCAAAAGGACAAATTCAGAGAATCAAATAAAAAGGGAATTCAAATTCCCTTTTTATATTCTAACGTAGATAAGTATCAAACAAAGCGTCATTATAGGCGTCGGCACCGTCTAAGTTTGAACTCTTGAATACGGGTGGAACGATACTTTTACGCACAAGCTCGTCTACAACATTCACAACAAGTGTCTGTGCAATCGTTAAACCGATAATATTACTTAAGGCACCGGTTGGGGTTTCGAATCCTTCGATGTAGAATGCAGCATCGCCTGCGGGTGAAAGATTATCAATGGTAATATCTGCGATTTCAAACATTCGAAGGCCACTCTCATGACGGGATGTGGTGTGACTTGAGTGTTTCAAGGATGTAATTGCAATAACATGCATTCCTAAGGCTTTGGCCTCTAAGCACATTTCAACTGGTACATTATTTCTACCAGAATTGGATGTAACAATAATAACATCTCCAGCGCGAGGATTATGAAGTTCAAGTATTGGTTTGGCATAACCAGAGATGCGTTCTATTTGAGTGCTTTTTCCGACGGTACCGTGAAGCATAAGTTCTGGTGGTAAAATTGCTTCAATCGGTGCAAGTCCCCCAGCACGCGCATAGAACTCTTCGGCAATCATATGAGAGTGACCACTCCCAAAAGCGAAGACGCGATTTTCGCGAGCAAGTGCATCTGCAATGCATACGCTTGCCGCATCAATTGCTGGTGTTTGAGTTGCTGCGAGTTCATTGATAGTTTTGTTTATGTAGTCAAGATAAGTGTGTGTTTGCATTTAATGTGCCTCCATAGTATTTTTTATAAAATGTATCATGCGTTCTGCCTCACCACGATCAATTACACTAGCATACGATTCATAGGTTTTTTGGTCAAAGGATTCGCATGAAGTGAAATAGGATAAATATCCGTTAGCAAGTGTCACAATCTTTGTATTGTCTAAGGTAAAAGCGTGTGATAGTTCTGCGGGTATTGCCACGATACGTAAATTCTCGAGCTCGATAATTTGAAGATGTATGGGAATTACGGAAGGTGGATTCGATGATAGGAAACTCCGTTCAAGTATTAATCCATCTAATTGGGTAAGTATGTGTGGATTTTCGGATTGTTTATACGCTAATTGGAGTTGTTCAATTTGAAGGTTGTGATTCGAAGATTGTGATTTAGTTTTCAAATCATAATAGAAGTCAACGACATCAATATGGTTCAGTGTGAAAGGAACAGCTGAGGATCTCAGTTTAATAATCTGTTTCCACAATATGTGTCCCATTCGCTCGATTTCGGAATATGAGGATTCCTGTCGGGTGAATCGGGTGCTTATATCAGCCGAAGGTCCATTCATAAACAAGAGAATATCTATATCTTTCGCAAGATCAAGACCATAGAGAAGATCTTTACTATACAGTTGATTTTGATTGTTTAAAACAGTTGGATGACAAGGGAAAGAAAGCATCATAGTTGTCTTCGTGGATGTTTTAAACTCAATAAACCATAATGAATTGTTGATTGTATTTTGAGGATTGATACGATGTGTCCACAAATTCTCAATAGCCCCTTCAGCAAACGTTGCTTCAAATGGTTCCATCGAAGATAGAGATTTGTCGATAGCATCGAGGACTTGCCGTGTCACAAACTCAAGGTAAGTATGATCTATATCTTGAAAGACATTTTGCATTCCGTGGAGCACGGATGATGTATCTAATGTACCAACCGGACCTGCATGGGTGTGTGATGCAAAAATAGAGATTGTGTATTGATCGGGTAACTTGCGCTTAATATTACGATAAAGATTATCGTCAATACCAATTAGGTCTAGTGATACAAAGATATGTGTATCGATAATGACTACTGTTGCATTTAAAGAATCATGACTACCTAAAGATGGGCGGTGACCCATGTAACCGGATAAAGGTAAAAGTTCATGCGGAACAATGGAATTTACTGCGGAACCTATTCTCATAAAGTACCTCCTAAAATCATCATATACAGTTGTTTTCAACTTGTCAATACAAGTTGACTTGAAGTGTCGAAGAAGGGTTGCTATAATAGGTCTATGAAAAACAAATATGAAGTCGTAATAGACTATATTAATCAAAGGATAGATTCAGGTTTCTACAAGGCACATCAAATGATTGACTCAGAGAATGAGCTAGCAGAAATCCTTAATATTTCACGAGTTACAGTTCGGCGGGCGATTGATGAACTTGTAAGTGAGCGGGTTTTATATCGACAACACGGACGAGGTACTTTTGTTCGAAGTATGCCATCATATAAAGAATTTCGTAATGGTGTTGGATTCACACGGGAAGTACTTCGTCGCAACGAAACACCTTCCTCTAAAGATGTTGAGCTGCGTCGTATTTTTGCAAATGAAGGTATTGCACATCAGTTACAAATTATGGTTGGAGATCCTGTATGGGAGGTTAGACGAACACGATGTGCCGATGATGTTCCAATTGTCTGTGAACATGTGTACTTTCCAGAAAAACTTGTAGGAAGTCTTGTCGAAGAGGATCTAAGTGGATCGCTCTATGCGCTACTAGAGTCAAGAGGTATTCAATTCGATTATGCTGATCAGTCACTTCAAGCAATTCTTGCTGACGCATCGTTATCGGAGCAACTTAACATTGCAGTCGGTGATCCTTTAATCAAAATGGAAGTTATCGCATACATGGAGAATGGGACGCCCTTTAATTCCGGGAGTTCATATTATCAAACATCAAGTTTCAAGCTTTATCAAACTGTTTTTAATTCTTAAAGCACACCGAAAGGTGTGTTTTTTTATGATTGAACATAGGAATAAACCACTTAATCACAAAAAAGTGCCTCAAAGACATTTTGCGAATGTTATACATTGGGAACATGATAATATACGAAAGGAAAAAGATTAGAAAGAACATATTTGATACTAGAGAGGTGAGTTATGAAAAAAAATGTGATAATAAGTTGCTTGCTATTAACAATGATGACAGGACATATTTCAGCAGATAGTGGTTGGTATAACGAAGGATGGTCGAACATAGATTTTGCTGGCAAAGCGTGCAATTCCAAGACAACCGTCTATAGTCCAAACTACGAATATATACGGACATGGGTAAAAATGGGGAATCGACGACATACCAACACAAAATATTTTCCAAATGAAGGTGATTCGGTTCATACCTGGATTGTTGGACGCTTCGACCAAACATGTGAATATGGTGGCGATGCAGATGATTAGATAATCTGAACGTAGAATGACTTTTGGGAGAAAATATGAAAAAACATATAGGATTATGGATTAGTAATTTAATAGTTTCAAGTGTAGTTATCACATCAACGTATGCGCTCATTCATCTTGGTGTGAAGCACTGCACTAGAGACTCTATAGCTCGAAGTTCGTGTTCAATATTTACGTTTATAAGTGAACAGAAGCTCCTTTCTCTTTTGATTGTTTTAGTGATAGCATCTGCAGGTTTGTTTTTCTTCAAAGTTTTAGAGTATTGGATTTTTATAACAAAGGATATCTATAAGGTACAACGGCTCGTTGGATACAGTCTCTGTGAACAACGGAGGTACATGGTTCGAAAAATAATCATACATTATCTATCTAGTTTTGCAGGCGCATTTATGCTGTTCTTCATCATAATTCGTCCAGTTGTAAGTACCGTAGTGATTAGTGGAATGGTTGCTATCGTGATAGAAAGCGTTGCTACACTATGGGGAATAACCAAAATTTTGATTGAGATTGATAAGCCAGACGAGCACGTAAGCTCCGAATCCATGCGTTATATATCGAAATCGTTTACTGCTGGATTAAATATCATGCAAGTAACATTAACCTTAGTGGTAATTGCGTTCTTTGCAACTGTGCTTGAAAATAAATTAAAAGATACAAAAGCATATCAGCAGTACAGTAATAATGAAAACCTACATGCTATACGCTTGATCGAAGATAGCGGTCCTAACAATATGTTCGTTCATAAACTACGTAAGCAGACACCAGAAGAGAATGCATCGTTTCTTAATAATTTTAGAGCAATGCTTATTGACCACGAACAGGATATGTTTACTTTTTATGAACCTGCTGGTAGTGCATCGTCAACCCTTAAAGTGAAAGTTGATCATTACTACAGTTCCAGTGAGTATGTAATGAAAGCCAATGAGATTCAAGTCGCTTCAGGAAGAATGATCAAAGATGACGATTTTACAAGCATTAGAGAACCAATCCCAGTTTTGATTGGAGCTGATTTGTCCGACAAATTAGTCATTGATCAAATGTATCAAATGATGGGAAATACGTATCAGGTTGTAGGTATTATGAAAGCAGGAGAAACTGTTTTAGCACCAAGTGACTTTAAATCAACAACGGTAAATAAAAGTATCATTGCACCGTTCAATCCGCGTTTAATTCGCGACGATACGCTTAAATATCATGAAGCAATCTATAATAATCTTTATGTCAAAAATATGGACATATCGGAACTAGAGTTCAAGATTAAAAAGATATCGATGAGCTCGTTAAAACATGAAGCTGTAGATATTAAAGACTCAGTAACGAAGACGCATCAAGCTGCATTGAAAATTGCATATTTTTGGTTAGTGTTAGCGTTGGTTTTCTTAATATTTGTACAATTCACCTTTACGAGCAGTGCAATTATGGATATTGATAAAAAAGCATATCGAAATGCTATTTATCTGAAATTGGGATATCGCGTAAGGTATATCATCTACAAAACAATAATACCAACTATAATCTATTGCTTGGTGGGGTATATCGTTGCAGGTGCACTAATTACTGTCATGGGGATTTACTCGGTTACGTACGCATTCTTAGCGATTTCTGTATGCTTCACAATTATTGGAGCAACGGTTATATGTCTCCAAATCAAATATAAGAAGCAATCATTGATTAATGACATGGTCGCACATGAAGACTAAAATAAAAATGAATGTAACCGCTATCGAATTTCATTGCATGACTGTTGGAGACATAGTATGATTGACACAATAAATACGTAACAAGAAAGGATCTACTATGAATCGGATAATAGAAAAATTTGATACCTTAACTGAAAGTGAACGCCGTGTATGTAATTACATTGTGCAAAATATGCATGAGGTAGAAACCATCAATATTAATGAATTGGCTGATAAATCATTAACCTCAAAAACAGTTGTAATTACAATGTCTCAGAAGCTAGGTTTTTCGGGTTTTTCGGATCTAAAGTACTACATTAAGACCTACAATGCGTCTCAACATGAGCATATTACGACGGAGGCTTTCAACGATTCAGTCATTGCGCTAACAAAAATGACGGGTAACTTAGTGAACTACAGTAATTTACAAAAATCTGCTGAAGCAATACTAAATGCTAAAACGGTTTATATTGCTGCAAGAGGAACATCAAAATCAGTTGCACAGCATCTTAATCATTTATTATTAACTATTGGATTAAAATGTATTATTCTAGATGATTATAATTTGCTATCAATTATCACGCCGACAATTGATCCTCGTGAAGTAATTATTTTAATTTCATTATCAGGAGAAACACGAAAAATAGTAGAAGCAGCTAAAATTGTTAAGTCACGAAATGTTCCTATCATTTCCATTACATCGTTCACACATAATGTTCTTGCTAGAATGTCTGATATTAATCTGTACACTGCATCAGATTCAGTGGCTACAGCAACGAATGATGGAATATCTCGAGTTGGGATGTTTATGATTGTCGAGATGCTCGCAAACGAAATTTTGTATCAGAAAAATCCGACCTAGGTCGCAAGACACGACCTAGGTTTTCTAATGCGTCCAATTCCGTGAGAATTAAAGAGTAAGCGGTTACGAAGTTTTGTATTATGGTCTTAGAAACGTGATATACGTTACAGGAGGAAGAAGATGTTCAAGAAGTATAGTAAGCAAATTCAGACATTTGGTCGATCACTGCTTCTTCCAATTGGAGTTTTAGCTCCGGTTGGAATGATTCTTGGTATTAGTGGTGCGTTCGTACAACCGTACATGATTGATAAATTACCATTTCTCGGAAATGAAGTAATTCAAACAACTCTGAAAAGCACACGCACGATTATGAGTGTTGTCTTTGACAACATTCCATTACTATTTGCAATGGGGGTTGCATATGGTATGAGTAAGCGCGATAAGGGGATCGCGGTCTTTGCATCCGTTGTTGCCTATTTAGTCCTTATCATTACGATGAGCGTATGGCTCACGGTTACTGGAAATTTAGCAGATCCAGAACTTATCTCACAAATGGGGCAAATCAAAGTGCTCGGTGTTCAAACCATGAACTTGAACACAGCAGGTGGAATCTTTGCCGGATTAATGGCAGCATGGGCTACTGACAAATTCTACAACTTAGAATTACCGATTGCGTTTGCCTTCTTTGGTGGAAAAAAATCTGTTCCAATTATTACATCAGCACTTATGATTGGATTTGGTTTGTTAATTCCATTTGTGTGGCAGTTCTTTGTCCAGATGTTAACGCATCTATCGGTTGTCATTCTTAGTCCACTCGGACCACTCTTTACAGCAGGTGGAGAACGCTTGTTCATTCCATTTGGTTTACACCATATCTGGAATGCAATGTTCCGCTTTACCGAAGCTGGTGGAACATATGTCATTAATGGTACAACCTTTGTTGGTGTTGTTCCTGCGATGCAAGAAATTCTATTCAATCTTGGACCTAACAGCGAATATTGGTCAATGATGCCGAGCCTTACACGTTTCATGGCTCAGCAACAAATGTTGGTTACGTTGTTTGCTTTCCCAGCAATTTCATTGGCGATGTATCATACAGCAAAACCAGAAAACAAAAAATTTGTAAAACCATTACTGATTACTTTATGGATGACAGCGTTGCTTGGAAACGTCACTGAGCCTCTTGAATTCACATTCGTGTTTATAGCTCCATTCTTATATGTAATCTATGCACTCATAATCGGTATAAGTGCAGCAATCCTACCACTCTTCAATGTTGCGATTGGTTATATTCGTGGAACTATCTTCGATTTTGCAATCTTTGGATTAATGTATGAAGATACACAATGGATTTACTTTGTTTTAGTGGGATTAGTGATGGCGGTCGTCATGTATTTTGTATTCCGTTGGTACATTCTCAAGTTTGATATTAAGACACCGGGACGTGAAGATGAACAAAATCTCGACAATACACTTATCAAAGAGAAAAATTATAAACGAATTGCTGAATTAGTAGTTGAAGGGCTCGGTGGAAGCGGAAATATTGCCCATGTTGATAACTGTATTACTCGACTTCGCATTGATGTTGTAGATACCCAATTAATTAACAATGATATCTTGAAGGAATCTGGAACGACAGGTATTTTCCTTCCTTCAAAAAACCATATACATATTGTATTTGGTCCATTAGTAGAGTTTGTGCGTAATGCAGTAGATGATGAAATTAGAAAGTAGTGATAATCGTGAGACAAGCATATTCAATCACAATAGTAGGGGCAGGAAGTTCCAGAACTCCCGCTCTTGTAGGATCAATAGTGGACTACAAAGAACGTTTTCCACTGAAACAGGTAGTATTCTTCGACATTAACAATGATCGTATGAGTAAAATGGATGATTATATTCGATTGGTGTTGGCACAAGAAATGCCGGACACCGAAGTTATCTTTACTACCGATAAAGCAGTTGCCTATCAACAAGCGGATGCAGTACTCGTACAAATGCGTGCTGGCGATACTCACATGCGTAGTTTGGATGAGAAAATTCCATTACAATTTGGTCTTGTTGGCCAGGAAACATGTGGTCCGGGTGGCTTTGCATATGGCATGCGATCCATCGGTGCTATGGTTGAAATGGTTCATGACATACGAGCTGTTAATGAAGACGCATGGATTTTAAACTATACGAATCCAGCGGCTATTGTAGCTCTCGCTCTCCATAAAATCTTTCCGAACGATAAGCGATTGCTGAACCTTTGTGATCAGCCATACTCAATGATGCGCTCATATGCAAAAATTCTAGATGTTCCGCAGGAATCTTTACGAGCAACCTATTTTGGGTTGAATCATTTTGGATGGTTTACGGACATATATGATACTGACGGAAATTCACATTTTGATGTCTTAAAAGCGTTCTTAAAAGATAATGAATTCAAACCCTATAATGCTGAACAACGATCGGCATCATGGCTTGAAACATATAAACGAGTCAATAAATACCTTCAATTTTTCCCAGAATATTTACCGAACACTTATCTTCAATATTACTTCTTTCCAGAAGAAATAGTTGCTGAAAGTAATCCAACATATACTCGTGCGGATGAAGCGAAAGATAGTCGTGAAAAAGAAGTATTTGAACTGTGTGCTCAAGCAGTTGGTCGAGATACACTCGGTAATCTTGAAATTTTAACTGGATCTGTTTTCGGTAACTTGATGATTGAGATTGCGGAGTCGATTCTGCATGATCTGAACAACGAGTTCGTGATTATGGTTCCGAATAATGGATTAATTCCAAATTTCCCTCAAGAAGCAATTGTTGAGCTTGCGGGAAGATTAGGCTCTAATGGTCCAGTATGTAAACCTTATGGTGACATTAAACCGTTCTACAAAGGGTTAATGGAAGGGCAATATGCTTACGAATTGTTAACAGTGGAGTCATGGATTGAGCGTGATTATACTAAAGCACTCCAAGCACTAACCTTAAATCGTAGTGTGGTTGATCCGCAAAAAGCCAAAGCCGTTTTAGATGCACTCATGGAAGTCAATAAACCGTATTGGACTCTTGAAATGAAATGAGTAGAGCATTAGATTTACACGATAAACTTCGCGGAAAACTAACTGTTGAGGCAAAGTGTGATATACAAACTGCAGATGATTTGGCGTTAGTTTACTCACCAGGAGTAGCAGACCCATGTCTCAAAATTAAAGAAGATGTGGATCAAGCCTATACCTATACATGGAAACAAAATACAGTTGCGGTTATTTCTGATGGTAGTGCAGTTCTCGGGTTAGGAAACATTGGAC
The DNA here is from genome assembly GCF_009828745.1 of Erysipelothrix anatis. GTDB lineage: Bacteria > Bacillota_I > Bacilli_A > Erysipelotrichales > Erysipelotrichaceae > Erysipelothrix > Erysipelothrix anatis. The sequence goes on along the minus strand of NZ_WTSX01000007.1, from coordinate 51,433 downwards.
CCGAAGCCGCATTACCAGTTATGGAAGGAAAAGCAGCTCTTCTCAAGCGTTTTGCGAATATTAACGCAGTTCCAATTGTTTTAGATACTCAGGATACGGAAACGATTATTGAAGTATGCAAAGCGATTGCTCCTGGATTTGGTGGCATCAATCTTGAGGATATTTCCGCGCCTCGCTGTATTGAAATTGAACAAAGGCTAGAAAAAGCACTCAAGATTCCAGTTTTTCATGATGACCAGCATGGAACCGCGATTGTGACGCTTGCAGCACTCATTAATGCGTTAAAACTCGTCAACAAATCTGTAGATTCAATAAAAGTCGTTGTAAGTGGAACCGGTGCTGCAGGGAGTGCAATTGTAAGACTCCTAAAGGACTACGGTATAAAAACTATCTACGCATTTGATGTTCACGGAATCGTTGCTTTAAAAACTGCGACCACAGAGCATCAAAAGATGATCGCGACCTTAACAGAAAATCAAGATGATTTGTTTACGATGGACGAAGCGTTGGTGAATGCGGATGTATTTATTGGTGTCTCCGCCGGAAACATCATAAAAACATCAATGATTAAACATATGGCGGAGCACGCAATTGTCTTTGCAATGGCTAATCCAATACCTGAAATTTCCTATGATGATGCACTTGATGCCGGTGCCATGGTTGTTGGAACAGGGCGCAGTGACTATCCCAATCAAATTAACAATGTTCTCGTATTTCCGGGTCTTTTTAAAGGGCTACTTAAAGTTAAAGCGATTTCTGTTCCGCAATCAGTGCATATTGCAGCGGCCCAAGCAATTGCCGAATGTATTGGTGATATAGAATTAAGTGCAACAAATATCGTGCCTTCAGTGTTTGATCCACGCGTTGTAGATAATGTAGCGGACGCCGTTGCTCGTACGGTCATGACACTCAGAAAAAAAGGAGTGAATATATAATGTTTAAGAAATTATTTGGAAAAAAGGAACTTGAATTTTTTGCACCCGTCACCGGGAAACTTGTTCCATTAACCGAAGTATCAGATCCTGTTTTCGCATCCTTTGCAATGGGGGATGGATTTGCAGTAATTCCAACGACTCATGAAATCTATGCTCCTGTTTCAGGGACTGTTGTTGCTGTATTTCCAACGAAGCATGCGATTGGCATAAAAACACCAGACGGTACAGAAGTGTTAATCCACATTGGAATTGATACAGTGACACTTCAAGGAAATGGCTTTAAAAATTTCGTTGATGTTGGCGATGAGGTCACAGAGAATTCAATGATTGCAACGGTGGAATTAGCGCTGCTTCAAGATAAGAACATTGAGGCAACGACAATGGTCATTGTAACGAATCAACCGACCTCACGGTTTATGGTTGCTGAGAATCATCAAAATGTAAACCAAGGCCAACTAATTAACCTTCAAAAAATATAAAAGGACGGGCTCCACATGCCTGTCCTTTAGTATTATTGTTGCCAAAAAAAATCGAGAATGGTATGATACAGAAAATGCAGAAGGAGTTGCTGATGAAACGTATCAATAAATTATCTTTATCATTTGGAATCAGCAATATGACTGCTGTTTTCTTCGAAAAATCCCACTAAGATGGGATAAGTGCGTCCAAACTAAGCCGAAATTGCACTCAGCAGGATTAGAATAGAGGACAAATAATGAAAAAAATAATAAGAAAAACACCACATAATGTAAATCAACCAGTCGGCAAGTATGCACATATTACGCGTATTCCCGCAGGTCTGGATACCATTGTATTCTCAGGACAAATAGGTGTCCAAGAAGATGGAACACTACCAACTGATTTTAAAAAAGAAATAGAACAGATGTTCTATAATATTCGCGATTTACTCAATCATGAAAGCATTACACCTGAAGACATCACAAAAGTAAATATATGGTCCGTTAAGGAAATAGATTGGGACCATTTCTATGCTACATGGGACGACTTCTTTAGTTATGATTATCCTTCCATGACAATCGCATATATCAGCGCTCTTGGTTTGCCGGAAATTAGTATCGAAATAGATATTTGGGCAGCTAAATAGTTTTAAAGGCTTAGTTTAATTGGGTTACCCGTGGGTAACCTTTTTTTGTGCGGACGGTTATTCAAATAACCTTTTATACAAAAGAATATGCCGTTCGCTCCAAAGCTGAGATTATCGAAAAATGTGATGCTAAAATAACAATACAATCGTAGGATTAAACTTGCTTTAGACATACTTGAAATAAAAAATGATTATAGCTGATATCGAAGATAGAGTTATTGAGTGAGGTGATACTATGAAAAAATACTTTGTTGCAATATTAGTTTTTTTGTTTTTAGCGGGAAGCATTAATCAGGTAAAAGCATATCGACATTATCAAGATGTCTCGCATCATGAATGGAGAACACCAGATTTTTTTGGATATGGATGCAATTCGAAAACCACCGCACGTAATTCAGGTCTAAAATGGATGAGAGCATGGGTTAAAGTTGGTCAAAAAAGGCATGCAAATACCAAGTGGTTTCCTAAAGTTGGAGATACAGTTCAAACATGGCTCGTAGCAAGACCAGGGCAATCCTGCACAACTGGTTCAGAATCCAAAAGGTAATTTTAGGCCATGTTAATTCATGGCCTTCTAGGAGATAAATTAATGAATTTTAATAAGTCAATTAAACTAAAGATACTCATGTGGGCAAATCAGTTTATAACCTCGATACTCTTCATTTGCATTATCGAAGTTATTATGTCAAGTTTTGGAGTTCACTGCTATCATCAATCGAAAAGTACACCACCACAGGTATGTACGATGCAAAGTTACATCATGGAACAAGGGTTTATCTTGATAAATGTCATTGCGTTGGTTATTACAGGTGTGATAGCTTTGAATCTCGTCATTAAATACTGGATCTACTATTATGCTGATATTACAAAGGTACTTCGACTTATTGGATATTCGACTCTGGAACAGGTTAAATATCATATCGTTGCTCTTAGATGGATTACGTTAAGTGCATACTTAATAAGTGCTCTGGTAATTGGATTTCATTACGGAAGTCTCAAAAGAGACATTCTTGTTGCATTAATTTTGAGTTTTTTGATTATTCATATATTAACTTACATCAAAGTACTTTTTCGGATTAGAAAAGAATACATTGAAGAGGCGGTAGGTATTAACAAATACAGGAATCGATGTATTAAAGTTCTCGAAGGTGTCATGAGTATAATTCAAATTGCTGTTCCTCTGACATTTAGTATGTTTCTCGTTATAAATATGCTAAATGCATATACTGATTTTCAAATGCAGCAGACGTTTAGTAAAAGTAAATCATTAACTTATTTTGAACCAATAGAAAACGATGCATTTAATGAAAGCTTCGAAGGTCATATTGGGAAACTTAATGACACGCAGTTAAATCAGTATAAAACGCGAATAGAACATTTACTCAATCAACATGAGAAGCAACTAGTTCTACTTTTTGAGCAAGTTGATCAAGAAAAATTTAACTTGAGAGTGTCCATAGAAAAATATCGATCGATGAGCAAACTGGTTGGTGAGTTCAATGACTTAGAAGTAGTAGCTGGAAGGGGTTTGATGGAAAAAGACTATGAGTTTAAAGATGGAAGAATTCCAGTATTGGTTGGATATAATTTGAGAAATAGTATTTCCTTAAATCAGACATTTGAGAAGGATACGATGCAGTTTGTTGTAGTTGGGATTATGAAACAACATCAAACAATTACATCGCCTCAGTACTTTCTACCAGAATCTATCGATAACGATATTGTGATTCCGTTTCATCCAAAACACATCCAAACAATGAATTTTGAAATAAATCATCATATATTGAAAAATGTAATCATCAATGATTTATCCGACTTTCAAATTAAGCAGGTGCAACAAACGTTGAATTATTCGCCAATTTCATATAAAACGATCGATGGACAGGTAGAACTTGTTGAGGCTTTAAAATCGAAGCTATCCTTTGCAATGGTTTGGGTATATACGGGTCTATACACATTGTTTTATGCGCTACTTTGTTACTTTATATCTATCTTTCTTGATTTGGAAATCAATAAATACAAGTACGCGGTTATGCAAACCGTTGGTTACTCGAAAAAACAGATCACGATTCATCTAATCGTGAATAAGCTAGTACAACTCATCATGGGTTTATTTCTTGCACAACTCATCACGACAGGTATGGGTGCTGCAACGAAAATAGGGATACTCACAAATAGCATTATTGCACTAACGATAATTGTTGGAATTTGGTACCTTGCGTGGGGGAGAATTGCGAATCTAGAGATCACTAAAATCATTGCCGGAAAACGATAGCAAGATAGAAAAGGAAGTTTATGAAAATTTATGAAGTTAGACGCTTGGAAAAAGTGTATGGTAAAAACGCTGCTAGAGGAATAGCATTAGATGGCATTAACTTAACAATAAATAAAGGCGAAATGGTCGCAATTGTGGGAAAATCCGGGTCAGGGAAGAGTACCCTTTTGAATCTACTTGCCGGACTTATCCCATTGACACAGGGAAGTATTCTATTTAAACAAGAAAATATCTCTGAATTTAAAGATAAACAAATGGCGTCATATCGAAACAAAAACATAGGATACATTGTTCAAAATTTTGGGCTTATTTCAACGATGACTGTACTAAAAAATGTGCTGTTACCGATGAAACGGAAGAAAGATGCAGCGAAAGCACTTGTTATTCTAAAACAACTCGGAATGGACGAGAAAGCAAACAAATATCCTTTTCACCTCTCAGGCGGTGAGCGTCAGCGTGTTGCGATTGCGCGAGCTCTCATCAATGATCCTGATGTTATATTGGCTGATGAGCCTACAGGTGCCTTGGATAGTGAGAATGGTGCCAATCTAATGAAAATATTCAAATCGTTAAATCAAAATGGATTAACACTTGTTATTGTGACCCATGATGAAGGAATTGCATCACAATGTAATCATCGCATTAAGCTTAAAGATGGTAAAGTCATCGAGGATATAGTGGTAAACCAATAAAAAACTCAACAGAGCCGGACCTTAAGATAGATTTGGCTCTGTTGAGTTTTTCATTAGGTAGTCGATGAGACTAAGAAGTAAGATTCGCGTAAGTATGAACTTTGATACTTCACGGCAAGTTTATACAGGAATTTTGTGATAGATTGAATCGTAACCGTTTCCGCTCTTAATCCATCCAAGTAGGAGAAGAAACGCTTTTGTTCTGCAGAGGATGCATGATGTTTAAAATATCCCCACACATGTTCCAAAGCATTGATTTGAGTTCCAATTGTAGTAGGACCTGAAAGTGTTTGATCAACAACACGATAAAATGCTACAGGATTAACGATTTTATTTTCTCTAAACAGTAGGCGGAGTTCGTTGTATGCATGCGTTGAATAAGACATGATTAAATATTTATAACGAGCCCACTCTTGTTCCAGTACTAATTGAGATGGGTTAAAGTATTGATTTACTTTCATAAATGAACGATTCTTATCTTTGACTTCCAACATAATATCAAGGTCAAATTGTGAATATAAAAGCTCATAGTCGTCAATGAATTGATCTAAGTTGATGGTATCAGTATGGGCCCCCGGTCGCTTGTTGTAGGCTTGTTGACTGTAGTGGACTTTCGGTATTCCATCATTGACTTTCCATGTATCGATGACTTGAGCAACAATTTCATGAGGAGCGAGCGAGTCTAAAGAAGGGTTGATGAGATGATGAAGGTTATCATAAATTAGTGGTACCCCCGTCATTTTCGAGAGATAGAGTATGTCAGCTACCGTATAGAGACGATCATCATTTTCAATCACCAAAAACTTTTTAATAGCTTCTGGCAAACGGTGATTGTAAACATCAATGAAACGATTCATTGCAGCTTGTTTATCGCCATAAACACCACCAACATGAAGAACTATTTTATGATTAGGGTTTCCCGATAAAAGTTCCATAAGCTGTGTATGATACCACAAATCTTCGATGGAAGCGGCAACTACCGCCTCATTTTGAGCGTTGAGTACTGTATATTGCCCAGGGTGACAGGAAATTCGGATTTGATGCGTTTGTATCTTTGTACGAAGATTGGCGAAATAATCTGAAAACTCAAGGGCCCAATCAAGGGTATTTAGGGGTGATGAACCAAAAGGAATAAGTGAAGAAGAAATTCTGAAGAAATAATTTTTTTGTTTAATGTTATAATCGATTATTGCATTTAAAGTATCCAAATTATCGCGAATTAAATCACGCAATAGTGACTCTGTGAGGTCGTCTTTACGACAGGTTCGGAACCGCGCATGCGTATCGATATTTAAACTCGCATATCCAATTTTGGGTGTGTTTATCATTAGTAGACCTCGTATCTTAATTAATTCAATAATATCGTAAAGATTCACTCCATGCAATGACGAAAAGCCTCAATAATCTAGCACAGTTTATATGCAATCAGCATCCGGTGTGAATACTCAATTTAGATAAAATGTGATACAATAAAACAAACTGTGAAATAATATTCACAATATAGAAACTTAACTAAAATGGATAAAGGAGCGCTCAATGTTTAAAATTGCGATTGTTGATGATAACCTACAATTTAGAGATCAGGTATTTCGGTTAATTTCAGAATCATCCGACACTCTTAATATTGCTACAATTGACACATATGAGTCATCAGAAGCCTATATTAATCGTTCACCATTAATCATTTATAATTTAGCAATTCTAGATATTGAGATGCCTGGTTTGGATGGCGTATCACTGGCTAAGCAAATCCAACAAACCGAACACGCAACAAAAATAATTTTTCTAACATCGTATGTTCATTATATGAAAGATGCGTTCGGTCTAAATGTTCATAAATACATCATGAAAGAAGATGTCGCTCAAGAGTTGATCCAAGCTATTGAAGAAATACGAGACGTATTCGTTAAGTCAAAAAGTAAGAAAATATCACTCAAAACCAACAATAAAGAAATTCAAGTAGATGTGGATGACATTATAATTATCGAATACATCGATCGTCACCCTTATGTCTATACGGAATCACACAAAATTAAAGTGATCAATGCATCTTTAACAGATATATACAAACGTTTGGATTCACGTTTTTTTGTACGACCAAATAGTGGTACTATAATCAATTTACTTCATGTTGATTCGGTATCATCTAAGAGCCTAGAAATGCGCTCATTTGATAAAGAAATTAGCATATCACGAGGGCGATATAAAGATATCATTCGCGTTTATACAGAATATCTCATGTTGGGAGATACCCTATGACACTCGACATAATCCTACGCACTGGTATTGAAGTGATGTTATGTTTTGTGGATATTATATTACTTGACTTCTACTGCAGTAAACTCGCAACTAAAAAAGACATTCCAACACCGTTTAAAGCAATTGTAGCAATTCTATCAGCAGGTTTATTATACTTCGCAACGAATACCCTTTACTCGAATGAAGGTACAATTTTTTCACTACTGCTGATGCTCAGTTACGCATTTGTGTTATATGAGGGGAGTAATACCAAAAGAATTTTTGCAGTCTTTGGTTATTATGTGCTAAGTGGAATTGTAACTTTGTTAGTAACATCCCTTGCATCATGGATTTTTAACATATCCTATGCCGAACTCCTACAACAATTTAGTGTTTGGGTTGTCGTAGCACTGATGATCAAGCTCGTGATGTTAATTATCGGTATTATTTTGAGTACGACGCTTTTACCAACGCAGACACGCCGCGAAAATCTAATTGGTATTGCACAGTATCTAGGTGTCTCGTTTATCGTTCTTGTACTCCTCTATGATTATTTATTTATCAATGCACTAACCCATATTGAAAATATCATTATTTTAATGACACTCACTTATGTCGTAAGCTTTGCACTTATTCTCGCGTTGATTACACGATACTTTAAAGAAAAAAATGAACGCATGCTTATGGAATCAGCGTTATTTGAAGCCAATCAAAAAAACGAGGCCTATATTCAAAGTGTTCAAGACAAAATAGAAACAGCAAAGCTCAAGCATGACTTAAAAAATCATCTGATTACACTTCAAAGTTTTATAGAAAATGACATGAATGACGAATCCATTCGATATATTAAGACGCTACACGCTTTGCCTGAACTTAAGTCCTATGTTAATACCAACAATCTCACGATTAATGCAGTTTTAAATTCGAAAATATCGTCTTACCCGAACATTCGCTTTAAGGTACGTCATGACGATGGTCGCTTTGCGATTCCGCATGATAAACTAACAATCATTCTAGGGAATGCGACTGATAATGCAATAAATGAAACACTGCTGTGTGCACAAGATCCAAAAGAAATCCAAATTGTAATTAGCGAAAATCATCAGTATATAAAAATCTATATTGCGAATAAGCTATCACATCCAGTCACAATGGTTGATGGGAAACCAATTAACAAATCTGGAAAACGAGTTGGGCTTGGAGTCGATAATATCTTGGATGCTGTAAGATCCTTAGATGGAAAAGCAATGTTTACGAGCGAAGGGGATATGTTTCAATTTAAAACTCTCATTCCACTTTCAAATAAATAATAGCTAAATTGACAACTTAAGCAACGAAAACGACGATATAAACCAAAAATCTTTAAACAAAGTTCGTTTGGACGTATTATAGATTCGGTGGGGGTATGCCATGGAATACATTTCACGAATGATTAGCAAATCGTTTTGTAAATTAGGCTATATAGAAGCAAGTCAAATTGAAGATTTGCGGTATGGATTAGAGGTCGTAATCTCTAATGCTATTACACTTCTCTCAATTTTAGTATTTGGGATTGCCATCCATAGATTTACCGAGACAATGATTTTCTTCTCGATATTCATTGTTTCACGTAGTCTTCGTGATCGCTATCATGCAAAAACATTTATGTCCTGCTTCATGATGACATTCGGTACGTACTTACTTGCTCTGGTATTATCGTATGTGATTGCAGCAGAAGTCCAAATGTATTGGGGAATATATTTGGTGCTCTTAAATTGTTTAATTGTATACTATACCAATGTATTGGGAAATGACGACCCAGAGAAACACAGTGATAAATTTGATTATTTCTTCTATGTGTTAAACTGTGTACTCTTATTAACTAGTATTCTCGCGCCATCTCAACTAACTGTTTTCTCGAGTGTCGTTACCCTAGTGATTGCTTCTACATCCTATTTCAATGTTGAAATGATAAACGAAAACGCATAATGTTTCGTTATCCGCGGTATTAACATCACGTTCATTTGGCGCTGTTTTAAAACCAAAGGAGGAGAGCAATGAAGTTCTTCATTAATGCGTTGTTGGGTCTCGCAGAGCGATCCACAACTCTTTCTATCTGGGCGTTCTACAGACCAAAAAAGTAGAAACTCTATAATATTAATTCAAAAGGATGGTGTGATTGCCATCCTTTTGCGTTTTCAAGGATGAAACAAAAAAATACCATGTTATAATTTTGTAAAAGGAGGCAAACAATGACACGAGATATCGAAATAAATTTTGTTGTATCAGATAGCTTGAACGCACTGGAAACATATCGAAAGATTTTCGAGGTGGATATCCTCGAAGTAACTAATTTCCCTCAAGGCAGTAATGAAGCAATCTTCACAATCTATGGTATGAAATTTCATATGCTTGATGAAAATGCTGAGTATGGTCTAATAGCACCATCTGGAGAAATTCAAGCGACAATTTGGTTTAATGTAACAGTGCCAAATATCATGCAAACCCATCATAATGCGCTTAGGAATGGGTGTGTGGAATTGCAAGCCGTAACTCCGATGTTGGATTATGGTGTAAGCAATTCGTTGTTCAAAGACCCGTTTGGGTATCTTTGGATGCTTCACGAGCAACACGAGCACGTTGCCGATGCGATGCGAGATGATATTCTAGCAGAGGTTTTTGAGTGATATTTACATTAAACAGATTTCGTGCTAAACTATAAAAAAATAAGGAGGTGATGACTGTGTCCATCTGTATGATTAAAAATATTAATAACAATAATGATACCATCAAGTACTTTGATGCTTTTAGTCGTACAGTTACTTTTACAACTCTTTCAATAACAAAGGGACGAGTGCGTCCAATTTAATTGAAAGAAGTGTAAGAACAGTCATTATCATGGCCTAGTTTACGCTAGGCTTTTTTCTTACCCTTCTTTAAGAAAGAAGGATAAATATGAAAATAAACTTAAATAATATAACAAAAATCTATGCTGATGAAGCAATTCTTGAGGCATGTGACCTCGAAGTAAAATTAGGAGATCATATCGCGATTGTCGGTGAAAATGGAAGTGGTAAATCTACACTCCTCAAAATAATAGCAGGTCTTGAAAACTATCAAGAAGGTCAACGTATCGTACCGAAAGATATCAAAGTGGGATACATGAATCAACAATTTCCAAGGTTTGAAGGTACTGCCCATGCGTATGTTATGGATCAATTTGGTGAACTTCTGGAGTTAGAACGAAGAATGCAAATCCTTGAACAGGGATTTGCAACTAGTGATGATCTCGATTTGGATCTTGAAAAGTATGAAAGAGTAACCCATCAATTTGAAGCACAAGGTGGCTATCAAGTGGGTAATGATATTCAACGCATCGCTACAGGTCTTGCAATCAGTAATGTTTTGGAACAGGACTATAATGAGCTTAGTGGAGGACAAAAAACGAGAATAGAGCTCGTCAAATTGTTAGTCTCAAATGTAGATGTACTGTGTTTGGATGAACCAACGAATCATCTTGATTATGATGGAATCCAATGGCTTGAGAATTATTGTAAATCTCTACGTAAAACATTAATCATTGTGTCCCATGATCGCGAGTTTCTGAATCAAGTAGTTGCTGTAATTCATGATATAGAAGATGGGAGTATCGTGACCTACCAAGGTAATTATGATAGTTTCCAAATTCAAAAGAAGGAGCGTTTTGCACGTCTCGTCCTCGATTATGAGGCCCAGCAAAAAATAATTCAAAAACTCAAATTAGCGATACGACGATATCGCCAATGGGGTCACGAAAGTGATAATGAAGACTTCTTTAAACGTGCGAAGGCAATTGAAAAACGTCTTGAAAAAATGGAGAAATTACCAAAGCCAGAAGAACTTGAACGAAAATTGAATTTAAGTTTTGATCTGAAAAACCGAAGTGGTAAACAGGTTCTTGTTGCTCAAGAACTTGAGGTCGGGTATACACAGCCTTTGGGTAATCCGAAGAATCTCAAGATTCTTTGGCAAGAGCGAGTTGCACTTCTAGGTGCAAACGGTACTGGAAAGAGCACACTTATAAAAACGATAATGGGTGAAATTCCGGCGTTGGGCGGAACCCTGAAAATTGGCGAAAGTGTATCAATTGGTTATCTGCCCCAACAACATGTCTTTGAAGATGATAATGAAAGGATTTTAAGCTTTACGCAACGCTCGTTAAGCTTGAGCGAGTTTGATGCCCGACGTATGCTTGCGCAATTCGGGTTTTACCAAAGTGACGTGTATAAACCAATTCGTTACCTTAGCGGTGGTGAAAAAGTACGTATTAAACTGATGGAGATTATGCATCGTAAACATAACTTGATTGTGCTTGATGAGCCGACTAATCACCTCGATATTCAAAGCTGTGAAATCCTTGAAGATGTGCTCATGCAATACCAAGGAACACTCATTGTCGTAAGTCATGATCGTTATTTTTTACGACGACTTAATGTCAAAAATATCGAAATTTAGAAGAGAGTCATGCTCTCTTTTTCTTGTGATTTAAATAACGTTGTACAAATTAACACTTTGTTTACACAAACGAAGAAAGCACTTACATAAATTTTGTGACTCGCTATACTAAGAACTGTAGGAGGAAAAACTGATTACTATTTATTCAATAAAGTGTTAATAGGGAGGACATATGTTGAAAAAAAGAATTCAAAAGTTTTTAGTAGTTTTACTATGCTTAGCAATTTTTCCGTTCGTAACGAATGATCTGCATGCAGAAGTCGTTACAGATTTTGAAACTAAAATAGAAGACTCATCAGTTGGTGAGGGACAATTCCAAGTCAAATATTCAAGAGGCTGGTCACAAAGTACCGGTTACCCTGACCGCTTTAGTAATGGTGATGAGCATTGGGTTAATCTGAAACCCGGTGATAAACCTTATTTAGAAGTTAATTTTATTGGGAATAAAATTGATGTTGTCGCAACAAAAGCACCAAATCATGGAATCTATGAAGTACAAGTTGATGATCTAGATTCTGTCCGCTTTGACGCTTATGCGCCAACCAAAATGGACCAACAAGTACTCGGAACCATCAAAGACTTAGATGAAGGTCCTCATACATTAAAACTTACAGTAACAGGGGATAAAAATCCGCAAGCAAGTGCCAACAGTGGTGAGATTGACTTTTTTAGAGTTTATCATAAAGCCATCAATCCAGAATCACTTGATTTAATTCAAAGCAACGAAGTTCTTGATAAAGGTCAAACTGAGATTGTAGATGCTACCGTAAAGCCATTCTATGCTACTAATAAAACAATCGAGTGGGAAAGTTCAAATCCTGAAATTGCAACTGTCGATGCACAAGGTAAAGTGACAGGAGTCGCACCGGGAACAGTAACAATTACAGCAACGATTCCTAACACAGACTTGACCCAATCAGTTACCTACCAAATTATTCATGATACACGTACATTCAATGCTTTTGTAGGAGACAGTAACCGTCATTACTTACAAAGTGATTATAACGCAATAAAAAATGGAACGAATAAGTCATATCACGATACAGCGTGGCGTAATGATGTACTATCATCATCAATCGTTGTAACTACACGAAACAGTGCAATTGAAGGTCTTGATGTAACAGTTTCTGACTTTTCAAATGGAACAGATACATTTTCAAACGAAAATATTTCAATAAAAGGACTTAAAGAAACCAATGCATATATTGGACGTGGTTTTAATTGGGGAAGTGTACCAACAGGACCAAAAGAAATGGTACCTGATGTTATTCATACAACATTACCAATGAATGTAGCAGCAGAACGTGTTCAACCGCTTTGGGTTTCAATTGAAATTCCAGAATCCACAAAACCAGGTACCTATACGGGAACCATTCAACTAAATGATGATTCAATGACAGAAACCATTGAATTAGCTTATTCATTTGAAGTTCTGGATTTAGTTGTCCCAGACTTGAATAGCACTGAAGCGTATGATTTTGGAATGGATATCTGGCAATACCCATATACATCAGCACGATACTATGGTATTGAAGCAGACGATTTATTTGGTCCATATCATATGGAAGTACTCACCAATCAGTTGAAATCATACAAAGAAAGTGGTGGCGATACCATCACTGTTACGATTGTTGAGGATCCATGGAACCAACAGACAACAGATAAATACCCATCCATGATAAAATGGACAAAATCTGTAGACGGAACCATGACATTTGATTATGAGCACTTCGATAAGTATGTCGAATTGGCAATGAGTCTTGGTATCGATAGACATATTAAGAGTTTTTCAATGATTCCTTGGGAAAATAGAATATTCTATTTTGATGAGGCACAAGGCAAAGAAGTTCAAGTAAAACCTGCACCAGGTTCCGAACTTTGGAATAAGCTTTGGGATGAATTTTTGGTCAGTTATGTCGAACATTTAGATTCTAAAGGGTGGTTTGAAAAAACATATATTGCAATGGACGAACGCCCATTGTCGACAATACAACCAGTCATCGATATTATCCAAAATCATCCAAATAAAGATGGTAAAACACTAAAAATTCATGGAGCGATGAACTATAACTCTGTCTCAGCAGATATTCTTGATAAGATTGATGATATTTCAATTAATCTTGGCCATACGAATCACGATAGTAACGAACTTCGAGAACTCTCAGAACACCGCCGTAGTTTAGGGCTAACAACAACGATCTATACATGCGTTGGTGACTATCCAAGTAGTTTTGCATTCAGCAATCCTGGTGAGAGTGCATGGACAATGTGGTATGCAGAATCTCATGGTGTGGATGGATTTATGAGATGGGCATTTGATGCATGGGTTGCGAATCCATTAGAAGACATTAGCCATTGGTATTGGGAAAGTGGTGATCCATTCTTTGTATATCCAAGAGAAAAAGGTCAAGATTTAACTGTACCATATACAACACCACGCTATGAAAAACTTAAAGAAGGAACACGTGATGTTACGAAAGCACGTTACTTAAAGAGTCTTGATCCAACGTTGTCCGAAGAAATTGATACATTAATTCAATCTATTGGTCGTCGTTATGGAAAAGGAAACGGTTATGGTGCGGCAGTCGCTTCAAGTCAAGCTGATAAAGATTTTATTGATACTGAAGTTCAACGTATGCGCGCAGGTATCAATGACATATCTCGAAAATATATTGAACAAGAAAATACAGTTCGTGAAATCATCATTACTGATCTTAAACATTCTGTTGACTTGAAAGATCGCGAGCAAGTTGTTCCAAGTGATTTTGTGAAGGCTGAATATCGCGAAACATTACCAAATGGTACAGTCACAGTTAATGAAGATATTACAGAACGTGTCGTTATGAATTTAGATAGTGTCAAGAATGCTGTTCAAGAAGGAAGTGTTGAAGTTGTTGCAACTGTTGAATATGGGGCATCAAATACAACTAAGACAATTCCAGTAACGCTCTATGACAGCACACGCACATATGCTATTAAAATGAATGATAGTAAAATATCACTTTCAAAAGCGAAACTTCAGGAACTCATTACGGGCGGTAGTCTTGAGTCATATCTTGCGACAACACTTGCAATTGAAGGTGTAGTAACAAGTGAAGTTACCGGTACTCATACGATGCCTGTGACACTTGATGTCAAAAACCTGTTGTTGGATAATGTGACGGGAGATGTCGCTGTTACAGCGTCTATCCTCTCGCAAGACATCCAGGTGCTGACAACAAAAGAATTCACTGTAACAGTTATTAATCCAACGGATCCAGTTGACCCAGTCGATCCGGTGGATCCTGTAACCCCAGTTAAACCTACGAACCCAGGTGAGGGAACAGAACTACCAAAAACAGGAATTAGTAATACGTTTATGATGTATGGTAGCATCATACTCCTTGGAGGAATTGGAATCGTCATGATTTCAAAACGCCGAAGAAAATCATAACGTTCAAAGAATCTCGTAAGAGATTCTTTTTTTACAGTATCAAAGAGTTATAAATTATGAAAAAATAGACCGGTATGGTAAAATAAATTAAATGTGAGGTATAAGAATGATTGCAGTAAAACAGTTAAGTGATGTGAATTTTGAATCACTTGTAAAAACCATCAATGAAGCGTTTCAAGATTACCCAGTACCAATGGAATTCACCCAAGAGACACTCAAAACGAAACTTGAAGGTGTGAATACCAATTTAGATTATTCGTTCGGAGTCTATGATGAAGAAGAACTTGTTGGCTTTGTAATCCATGCCTTGAACGGTGCAGTAGCTTACAATGTGATGACCGGAATCGTTTCTCGTTATCGAAAACAAGGATTGTACACGATGATGTTTGAAGCAGCATTGAGTTATTTTAATATGTTTGGAATTGATACATATCAGTTAGAAGTTCTGAAGGATAATACCAATGCCATTAAAACATATAAGAAAAACGGATTTGAAGTCACAGCGACTTACAATTGCTACAAAGGGAGTGTAAAGACAAAACCTACGACTCCGTATGAATTGAATTTAGACTTTGGGTCGGATGTATCGTCGTTACGTCATCTTGAGAATCATCATCCATCATTTGCTAATTATATTGGAACACCGCAAAATCAAAATATTTACACGATTCAAGAAAATGGTGAAATCGTTGCTTTTATAGCGATGCTCAACAACGGATCCATTCGTCATTTTGGATATTCCCATCCTGACCAATTACAAGCATTACTATTTAATGCATCAAATATGTATGAAACACTAACCATCAACAATATTGAAACGTATGCCGAAGATGTTATTAAGTTGTTGGAATTATTTGGATTTAATGCATATACGTATCAATATCAAATGGAATTGACAATCTAAAGGAGTATCCTATGAAAAAAGCATTGAGTATTTTTATTGTTATGATCATGGTCATTACGACAGTTGCACTTGTTAATCTTGTAGCGGCTCAGAGTCTTGTTAAGAATCCAGAAACGATGTTTCCAACAACTGAAATTGTCGAAAAACTTGAACCAACCAAGCTCATCGAACCAATCTTTCAAAATGTTCCTGTTGAATATCGGGACACAGTCACACAGGTTGTTGAACAGATTTCCAAAGATCCTGAAATTGAGGCGGCTATTAACCAACAAATCGGTGGCGCGTACCAAGACATTTTAAATGGAACCTCTTCTTTTAATGAAAAAGAACTTCTGGATAATATGAGTGCAATCATTGGAAATTATTCGAAAGAAATTGAAGCAGTAACGGGTCAAACGATTACGACTGAAACGATCCGAACAGAAATGGAATCAGTGCTTGTTGGTTATGATGTGAAAACGGTCTATGACACGGTTCTGACTGAAGTAACCAAAAATCTAACGCCTCGCCAACAACAAGTGCTTGAATTAACCCGCTGGTTTAATTCAAACAGTCCACTTCTCATTGGTGTTGCTACCGGTGTTCTGATAGCATTAATAGTGTTACTCTTTGTGTTAGAACGTCATTATTTCTGGATTCCATATATCGTGGGAGCATCAATCGCATCAGCAATTTTGTTGTATCCAACGTATATTGTTGCAACGATGATCACAAAATCAATGATTTCCCGACTAGGAGTTCAAGTTTCATCATCAGTAATTTCTAACACCCCTTATTTGATTACTATTGGCGTGTTAGTAGTTGTTGCGATTGCAGGTATAATTTTTACCAAAACGTCAACATACCAAGATGTTGTATATGAAAATTAAAAGGGAAGGCGAATGACTCGCTTTCCCTTTTAATTTACTGATTTAAGAAATCTAATGCTACGGTTGCTAAAGAAGCACTTGTGACTTCTAAGACTTCGTCATCCCATGCAAATTTCGGATGGTGATGAACCGGCTCGTCGTAGCCCTCGCGGTTGATGCCGACATTATAATAGGATGCAGGTACTGCAAGTGTTAAGAATGCAAAGTCCTCAGCACCAAGTGTCGGGAACTCTTTTTCAATAACTTGGTCAGCACCAAAGTACCCACTTAAGCTATCCTGAACTAAAGCCGTCATTTCTTGATTGTTAATTAATGGTGGATATGATGGTAGGAAACTAAATTCATACGTTGCACCGTGTAGCTCACAGGATGCATTTAGAGTTTGTTCCAACATTTCTGACACAATTGCTCGTGTATCTGGATATAATGTTCGAATTGTACCGCCAATGCGGCATACTTCTGGAATTACATTTAAACCATCACCAGCATGTATTTTTGTGAAGGAGATGACTGCAGGCTTAACTGGATCAATGCGGCGTGTAAGGATGTGCTGTGCGTTTTGAATAAACTGAACTGCAATGCTGATTGGATCAATTGTTTGTTCTGGACTCGCCGCATGACCACCACGACCACGAATTACGATTTCAAATTCATCAGGAGCTCCATACATTGCACCATAACGGACTTGGAGTTTTCCATGTTCTACGTCACCCGCAAGATGTAAACCAAATGCAGCATCAACGGTTGGATTTAGAAGAATGCCTTCATCAATCATCGGTTGTGCACCGCCGTCTGTTTCCTCAGCAGGTTGAAACATGAGTTTAACATTACCATGAATAGAATCTTTCATTTCATTTAGAATCATCGCTGCTCCTAAAAGACCGGCCGTATGACCGTCATGGCCACAAGCATGCATTTTTCCATCAATACCTGAACGATAGGGAACATCTGCCTCTTCATGGATTGGTAAAGCATCCATATCTGCACGAAGTAGTACAGTTTTTCCAGGGTGTGCACCTTGAATAAGTCCAACGACACCGGTACCAAATAATTGATGATTCTCGATTCCTAAAGCATCAAGTGTTTGTTGAATATATTTTTGAGTTTCATATTCTTCGTGTGCAAGTTCGGGGTTTTGGTGGAAGAAGCGACGTGCCTCTTGCATTGCTGGCAAAAATTGATGTGCATATTTTTTGATATTTGAATGTGTCATTATTGAGCTCCTTGGTTTCTATATCTTGCTAAAAAAGCTTGTGTACGTACTTCTTGAGGATTATTGAAAATTGCTTCGGGGGTTCCGGATTCAAGCACAACGCCATTGTCCATAAAAACAACGTGTGATGAAACATCGCGTGCAAACCCCATTTCATGAGTGACAACGATCATTGTTAGTGATTCATTGGCAAGATCTTTCATTACTTGTAATACTTCACCAACCATCTCAGGATCAAGAGCACTTGTTGGTTCATCAAATAACAATACTTTGGGATTCATCGCGAGTGCACGTGCAATCGCAACTCGTTGTTTTTGTCCTCCTGATAGTTGAATGGCATTTTTATTAGCAAACTGTTCCATACCAACTTTACGAAGTAAATCGAGGGCTGTTGCCTCAGCAGCTTCACGTGTACGGTTTAGGACAACCATTTGTGGCTTAACACAGTTCTCAAGTACTGTTAAATTATTGAAAAGATTGAAGTTTTGAAATACAATCCCGACGCTTGTGTTGAGTTCGCGTCCTTTTAATTGACGAATTGAGGTTCCATCAATGGCGACATCACCATCATCAAAGGATTCCAAATCGTTAATGCATCGTAACAATGTCGATTTTCCTGAACCTGATGAACCAATAATGGATACGACATCACCCCGATTGACATCGAGCGTGACACCTTTTAATACCTCAAGGGATCCAAAACTTTTATGTAGATTTTGAATGGATACCAATGGTGTTTCTGTCATAAGATTACCTGCTTTCTATATATTTTGTCCATCAGTAATTGATGATGGATAGCTACTTGCCTCAGTTTTTGTTTTATCAAGTTTCAATTCGATAAAGCGAAGTAATAGCGTTAAGAATGTAGTTAGGACTAAATAAATTACTGTCGTAATCGTGAATGTTTGGAATACTTGATACGTCGTAGATGCAATTCCATTTGAAACGAAGAAAAGTTCGGTTACTGCAATAACATTAAGAACGGATGTATCTTTAACATTAACGATTAATTCATTACCTAATGCTGGGATTGCATTTCTAATTGCTTGTGGCAAGATAATGTGACGCATTGTCTCCCAGCGCGTAAAGCCAAGGCTTTTAGCTGCTTCAAACTGTCCATCATCAATGGCTTGAATACCACTTCGCATAGTTTCAGCCATATAAGCACCGGTATTGATGCTTACAATGATAATCCCTGCAAGTATGTTACCCATTGGTAAGTTAGACCAACGGAATCCTGTAAACATCATTGAAATCCCATAATAGAAGACTAATGCTTGTACCATCATTGGGGTTCCACGGAAGACGGTAATATAGACTGAGGCAATTGCATTCGTAACTTTTGTGTTTCGTGAAATTGCAACGAGAAGTCCAATAATAAATCCAATCAATGTTGCGGTAAACGAAATCCCAATAGTGGTAAGCGTTCCACGAATTAAAGCTGGATAATTATGCGATAAAATGGTCATTACTTGTTCAAAGAAATTTCCAGTTGAAAAATCTCCTGCATTCACCGCTGTATTCATCAATTCTTTTTGTGTGTCACGGGAAATAAGAGCGAGTGCATCATTAACTTCATTTAGAAGTTGGGTATCTTCTTTACGAAGACCAATAGCAACCCCAGCCATTGATTCAGTGACCGTATATCCTTCAGGTCCATCCAACTGGATATACATCAAGTCTTTATTAGTTGCATTAATACGGTCGCCAGTACCACTATCAGCAACGAATCCATCTAATTCTCCAGATTGTAGGGCAACTGTCATTGTTGGAAAATCTTTCATGGCTTGTGCTGCATCAATATTCTCAAGTTGTTCCAATAATTCAGTGTGGAATGTACCGACTTGCGCAGACACACGCGCATTTTCGAAGTCTTTTAAAGTTTTTCCTTGACTAAAGGGGCCATCCCGTTTGACGACAATACCAAATGCAGTTTCGTCATCAAGATAATAGACATTGCTAAACGCAACTTCTTTTTTACGCTCATCAGTTGGAGACATTCCCGCAATGATTGCATCAATCTCTCCGGTTTGAAGGGAAAGGATCAATCCATCCCAACTCGTCTTACGAATCACCAATTCTTTATCCATTGATGCTGCTACACGTTTTGCAATTTGGACATCATATCCTTCACAAAACTGGTTGCCATCAATCGCAACTGCAGAATCATTTGATTCTGATTGAGTCCAGTTATACGGTGCATAACCACACTCCATACCAACTGTAAATGTTTCTCGATCTGTTGGTTTTACACCACAACCAACTAATACCAGAAGCATTACAGCAAATACTGTTACTATCCTTCTCATAGTAATCCTCCTATCAAATTGAATGATGGTTGGGGGAATAGAAAAACTCTAGCGGTTGGCTAGAGTTTTAGTTTCATAGTGCCAATCCGAATGGATCGAGTGATAGTGATATTTTCACTAACCCCATAGGTTAATTATGTCTAATTAATCTATTCGGCGATGGTTACCTTTCTGAAGCGTCAACGTATACCTACTCGACTTCATACTCTGATGCACCGCTACCTCTATATTCAATTTCATTAACCATACCGTTTAATGTAAAGATAGTCAAGCATAATGATGGTTTTTCAATATTAAGTTGTTTGTTTCAGAGTTTTTCATTGAAAGACCCCTTCTTAATAGACACATTTTTAACCTGAATATAAATAGATATTTTAAAAATGTTATCTTTGAACAATAATTCAGATAAGAAAGCGTATCCAATTCATGAAATTTGTTACATCTTCAAGTCGTTCTTTCATATCAATCCCACACATGATAGAATAGTACAGGAACAAGAACATCTGTTCTCAGTATAAATACTGTTTCTATGAAAAAAGAAAAGGAAGGTATACTAACATGGGAAGAAAAGTTGGTACAGTCTCACGTGGAATTCGTGGTCCAATTATTCGAGAAGGAGATGACTTAGCGTCGATCGTAACACAAAGCATCCTCGAAGCAAGCAAGAGTGATAATTTTGAGGTTCGTGATCGTGACATTATTGCGATGACAGAATCAATTGTAGCGCGTGCTCAAGGTAACTACGCTGATGTAGATGCGATTGCAAAGGATATCCGAACCAAGTTTGGAACAGATACAATTGGAGTAATTTTTCCAATCTTATCACGAAACCGTTTTTCAATGTTACTCAAAGGAGTTGCACAAGGTGTTAAAAAAGTTGTGCTCATGCTCAGTTTTCCATCCGATGAAGTCGGTAACGAATTGGTTACGCTTGACCAATTAGATGAAGCTGGAGTTAATCCTTATAGTGATGTTTTGACACTGGAGCAATATCGCGCATTATTTGGCGAAAACAAACATTCATTTACTGGTGTAGATTATGTTGCATATTATGGTGAAATAATTGAAGCAGAAGGTGCAGAAGTTGAAATTGTATTCTCAAATCGCTGTGAGACAATCTTAAATTATACAAAGCATGTTCTGGCTTGTGACATTCATTCACGTGCATGTACCAAACGTATCTTAAAACGTGAAGGTGCAGAACTCGTACTTGGTTTAGATGATATATTGACTGAGAGTGTTGATGGAAGTGGATACAATGCTGAGTTTGGTCTTTTAGGGTCAAACAAATCAACAGAAGATTCTGTTAAGTTGTTCCCACATAATAGTTTTGGGCTTGTTGAAGACATCCAAAAACGTATGCTTGAAGCAACTGGAAAACATGTGGAAGTCATGGTTTATGGAGATGGTGCATTCAAAGATCCAATGGGTAAAATTTGGGAACTAGCGGATCCTACTGTTGCTCCTGCATATACAAAAGGACTTGAGGGAACACCTAATGAATTGAAACTCAAGTATTTAGCAGATAATGATTTTAAAGATTTAACAGGTGAGGCTCTTAAAGAAGCTATCGAAGCTTCAATCAAAGAAAAAGGAGATGACCTTGTTGGCCAAATGGCTGCGCAGGGAACGACACCACGTCGTATCGTAGACCTCGTTGGGTCACTATGTGATCTCACAAGTGGCTCGGGTGACAAAGGAACCCCGATCGTATTTGTTCAAGGTTATTTCGATAATCTTTCAGACGAGTAACATACAGAAAGCCCTGGATGGGGATCCAGGGCTTTCTAGCATGTGTGTGTAATAAACTGTGCACGTTGAGTGCATTGATATAATATCTCACATGGACAAAAAGGTCAAGCGATTTACCTTGGTGTTTACGGGTTAAAAGATAAAAAAATATAGAGTATGATCAAATAATAGGAGGATCAACGATGTTACATAAATACAAAGAAATTAAACGCTTTGAAGTCACTAAAGATTACAGTCAAATCCATATGACAAATTTTATGGAAAACTCAATTGTTAAAGGATTACCTGGATTTGAATCAATCGAAATGGGGCTAAACTCAAGCAATCCAGATTATGATTTAGTTGTTATCTCTTTTACTTGGGAAAGCAAGGAAGCATTTATGAATTTTAAGAAAAGTGATGCGCACTTACAGTCTCATAAAAAAAGAACACCGAATCCCAAAATCTTGAAGTACAGTGCTACGCATTTCGAAGTTACGGATGAATGGAATCAATAGGTAAGATATAAAAAGCTCTCACAACTAATTGTGAGAGCTTTTGTCATTATAACGGTCTTACGTTACTTGCTTGAGGACCACGTTGTCCTTCAACGATGTCGAAGCTAACTGCTTGTCCTTCGTTTAAAGTTTTGTATCCTGTTGATTCGATAGCTGAGAAGTGTACGAACACGTCTTGGTTATCTGTATCATTTGTAATGAAACCGAAACCTTTTTCAGCATTAAAGAATTTAACTTTACCTGTTTCCATATATAGTGCCTCCTGTCTAGAATAAGGTTTAAACAGTTTAATAATAGACATTATATAAACGTTGAGTTCTTATTTCTAGTATAATCATAGGATAATACCTATGGTTTGTCAAATGATTTTCCGGTAGGTGACAAGACATAATTTAGGAATGCATCATATGTCTAAAATATAGCATGGAAACGTTCAAACGAAATCAATCTTCACAACTAATTTGCAAATTATTGTATATATTTTGGAATGCTATTGAAGTTTGGAAACTACTTCTCGAAGCGTTTGTAGTGTTTTAATCTCATTTGCAGGCGAATGGCCGAAATAATGTAGATGACTGCGAAAACAATACAACTCCAAAAGACGAATGTTGTGAATACAGTATAGAAGTCAGGAAATAGGTGACCGAGTAAATAAAGGCCGCCAATTAACAATAATAGTGTAAATTTAGAGTGTTTATTCATACAAAGTACCTTCCTACTATAATGGTATCATTATTGATTGGAGTTTTTTCTACAACCTAAACACCAAAATGCGCAGGTTAGCCATTTAATAACCAAAGGTGCAATCTAGGCGATAAAATCATCAACCTAATCGTACATATCAAAAAAAGATGGAAGACACTGCTATAATGCAGATATATGGGTGTACTAAGGTACTAGAGGGAAGAGAATGGTAAAAAATATAATAAGAAACTATCGTGACAGCATTATCATTGCTTTTGATATTTCATTCTTCTATATAGTTTTGAGTAGTGTTAAGTACGATGACTCTGCTGCAGTGGTTTTAATGCTCATCTTAAGAGCAGGATTTATCATTTTGAGAAATTCTGCATTACATAATAACCAAGATACAGATACGTCAAGAAAGCCCTTTGTTACTGCATTTGCAATCGCACTTGATCAAGTCTTATTCTATTTCATTTTGTCGACAGTATTTAGCTTTGAAGATATGAAGATAATCTTTTTAATGTTGTTAAGGGCATGTATTGAAATCCTCTTGTTTTCAGACGGAATGACAAAATACAAAGATTTTAGAGGAAATGTATGGTTTCGGAATATTGTTTTAATATTTCTGGATAGTCTTTTCTTTTTTGTGGTGTTGTACCAGATTTATGATGGGAACGTACTCCCTGTGTTTGGATTACTTATGATACGCGAAGTGACCACCACTTTGATGATTTATTGTAAGCTTAATTAATTATTTTCGTGAACTAAATAAAAAGAACCTCGAAATTGGTTCTTTGTTTTAAAATTTATGGTGCGGATGAAGGGACTCGAACCCCCATGCACAAGGCGCTAGATCCTAAGTCTAGTGTGTCTGCCAATTTCACCACATCCGCATGTTTGCTGTGTTTAATTCCTTAGTGCCTATAGATAATAACATTCATTTTACAAAAGCGCAATAGGTTTTAACATAAAAGTTAAAATAATTAAAGGCGGATATTTTCCGCCTTTAATTAGATATAATAGATCTTCAAATTACCGAATGAAACGTCTCCATTGAGTGTTAATGTTGGACCCGATTGTGGCATATGATGTGTTGAATCTGATATACCACCAAGGGTTGTTGTGACGTTGTTAATTACATTCACAGTATGAGGAATGTAGAGGACAATTTGTCCAAAATTACAATCGATATTTAGGTGTGATCCATTAGGATTAAATTTTGCTTGATCAAAGTATACGCGTAATGATGCGAAGTTACACTCGACTGATCCGTCTGTAAAGTTCTCTGAGCGAACATAACGTGTGCGGTCAGTGAAGGTTGCTTCCATTCTTATAAAGTCCTGACGTGCGTCATATTGCTTTTCGTGATTGTTTTCTTTGTTGAAGTTTGTGCCTTCTTTGGTTCCGTCAGAACTAAAGGTGAAATTTTGCTTGCTACCATCTCCATTTTCAACGTTTACCTCAACGTCAATGATATCATCATCGTTGAAGTCGTGACGATTATAGTCGGATTTTGGTGCATCATAAGTTTCACTGAAGAACTCAAAGTTGTGCTTTTTTCTTGGGAAAAGGGAATGTAATCCGATACTTAGGAAGATACCACCCCAAATGAGCCACCAGATGTTTCCTCTAAAATAGAAGAGATCATCATTTAAGGCAAAAGCAATGATAAGTGGCATAATAATTCCACCATAATTTAAATCCTTCAAATTGCTAATTGCAAATGCAACCAGCATTGCTGTTACAATAATTCTAAAAATACTGTTTCCTACTTCAAAAAGGTTAAATGCGGATCCAAAAATAACAACCGAAATAACTATGAAGAAGAAACCCCAGTAAAGACTACCGCTTTTTCTTTTCATTATAAGCTCCTTTCGTCCAAATGCTTTTTCACATTTGGGAAGTACATACGTGATACGTACACTATTTTGTGAGAGTCAAAGAACTGAATGGACCGTGCAGAGGTAATGTTTCGTTCAATCGCTGCCACATGATTAATATTCACAATGGCTGATTTAGATATTCTTACAAATGTATTGGGTAATTTATCTTCCAATTCATACAAACGATATCGTGTTCGGTAAGAATCTCGACTCGTATGAGCGAAAACACTCTCTGCCTCAGTTTCAAAGAATAGAACGTCATCTGTGTTGAGTGTTATATCACGATCATCACTAGATACGACGATTGCCTCTGTATGAAACTTTTGAATCCAACTTTGAATCTCAGAAGTCAGCGCATGACATTCGACAATCACGTCATCATCTGCTAATTCTGGATTTTCAATGATTCGAATTTTCATGTCTGCCTCCTCTATGTGTATCGTAGCAAAAAAATGTTAAATAATGTGGTAAATCCGGTAAGATGAAAGATACATGCGTTAAGTTGCATTATTTTCGGTTTTGACGGAGTAATTCAATTTCTTGACGGTAACCATCGTTATCGTCCTGGGGTGTTTCTAAGTAAAATGGCAAATGGCGTAGTTTGGGATGATTTATAATATTTACAAAGGCATCCAAACCAAGTGACCCTTGACCAATTTTTTCATGACGGTCTTTATGCGATTTAAATGGATTTTTGCTATCGTTAATATGTATTGCGTGAAGTTTGTTCAAACCGATAATGCGGTCAAATTCTGCGATAACTCCATCAAGATCGTTGACGAGATCATAACCTGCATCATAGAGGTGACATGTGTCCCAGCAAACGCCGAGTTTTTCTTTGACTTCCACACGGTCAATAATTTCTTTGAGCTCCTCAAATGTGCGTCCAACTTCAGAACCTTTACCTGCCATTGTTTCGAGTAGCACAATTGTTTCTTGGTTTGGATCAAGTACTCGATTGAGCATATCTGAAATCATAACAACTGCGGGTTCAACCCCTTGACCAACATGACTTCCGGGATGGAAGTTATAAAGACTCCCTTTGATAAAACTCATACGATAAATATCATCCCGCATTACTTCCTCAGCATATTCTCGTGTGTGTGGCTTATCGCTGCACGCATTCAAAGTGTAGGGTGCATGTGCCAATATATGTTTAAAATCGTTTGCTTCAATAATGGCATTGAGTTTCGCAACATCATCTAAATCGAGTGGTTTCGCTTTACCACCACGGGGACTACGGGTAAAGAATTGGAATGTATTCGCTCCAATGTTCAAGGCTTCTTTTCCTAAACCTTCATAACCTTTTGAAAATGATAAATGACTTCCTATATAAAACATAAGAACCTCCTAATGATGTATTTATTCTATCATATTCGTCTTATGAGAGTATGTGAGAATACTATGATATAATAACAAGTGAATATAGAAAGAGGTGTCGCATGGAATTAAATGGAAAACGCGTTCTAACAATCGTAAGCCCAGACTACGATGATTTGGAACTTTGGTATCCGATTATTCGACTTCGTGAAGCAGGTGCTCATGTAGATATTGCAGGTGAGCATGCCGATACAACGTATAAAGGGAAGTATGGCCTATCTGTAGTATCCAACCTATCATTCGATGAAGTTGATATTACTCAGTATGATGGTATTTTGGTGCCTGGAGGTTGGGCTCCCGACTACTTAAGACGTTTAGACTCTGTTCTTGAGTTTATTCGTTACATGGATAAAGAAAAACGCGTCATCGGTCAAATTTGCCATGCAGGCTGGGTTTTATCTTCAGCCGGAATTCTTGAAGGAAAAACGGTAACAAGTACGCCGGGAATTAAACATGATTTAATGTATGCTGGAGCAACATGGGTAGATGAACCAGCAGTTGCGGATGGTCATGTTATATCCGGGCGTCGCCCCCCAGATTTGCATATCTATTTGCCACTTGTAATTGAAGCGCTAAAAAAACAGTAAACTCTCGAAAGAGAGTTTTCTTACGATAATGATAGTCTATGTCAGAGCAATCCACCGTATAATGAATTAGAAATGAGGTGGATTATGACATTCGCAATTACAATTATAAAAGGCGTTCTTATTGGCGTTTCATTTTTAATACCCGGACTGAGTGGCGGAACGATGATGTTAATACTGAATGTTTTCGATGATGCAGTGCATGCTCTTAACGAACTCTTGCATTTTCGTGCATATCGCCTCAAATATTATCTTGTTATGACATTGGGGATTGGTCTGGGTATTCTCGCGTTCGCAGGTGTTATTGATTACCTGCTGATCAATTTTAATACACTCACAATGTCGTTTTTCTTAGGGGTAATTTTAAGTGGTCTCATAGAGATTGATAAACAGATTACAAACAAAGTAAAATCAATCAAAAGTCTCATTCCGTATCTAATAGGCATTCTGTTGACGGCAGGTGTTTACTTCTTACCGTCTCTTACGATTCAGGTAGACGCTAATCTATCGCTTCAAAATTGGATCCAACTTATCATAATCGGTATTCCAATTTCTGTTG
The DNA here is from genome assembly GCF_009828745.1 of Erysipelothrix anatis. GTDB lineage: Bacteria > Bacillota_I > Bacilli_A > Erysipelotrichales > Erysipelotrichaceae > Erysipelothrix > Erysipelothrix anatis. The sequence goes on along the minus strand of NZ_WTSX01000007.1, from coordinate 23,645 downwards.
CACTAATCCTTCCAGGACTTTCAACGTCATATTTGTTGTTGGTGTTTGGTTTGTATGAGCGTACGTTACGAGCAATCTCAACCTTGGATTTTATGTTTTTGTTACCCCTCATTATTGGTATTCTTATTGGGGTTGTCTTATTTACAACGCTGATTGATTCAGCACTACAGAATTATCCCAACCTTATCTACAAGATTATTTATGGACTCGTTTTAGGATCAGTCTATGGAATTGTTAAGGAACTTGGTATTCAATCATTACCAGAAGGCATGATAGCCATTGGAGTCGCAATTATCGGTTTTGTATGTGTGACGCGGTTCAAAAAAACTGCGTTGAAACTCGAGGAAGCCTCAGAAATGTAAGCAATTGTAGCAAGCAATTGCTTTTTTCGTGTGAACTCATGTGAGTAAGTGTTAACGCCATTGAAAGATGCTAAGATGAATTCTACAATAAATAATAGAACTGTAAACATGGAGGTTGCATGGATGCAAGACAATAAAAAAGATAGTCGTGAAACTATCGATACCAATACAGAAGATAATATACTGGGGAAGGACTCGCAAGAACTAGCGGATGAGGTGAACCTTGAAATGATGGAGGGTGAACACTTTGAACAGGAAGTAGAAGATGTATCTAAAGAATCTATAAACAATTCAAAAGAAAATAATTCTGAAAGAACTTCGTCGAGTCACTCAAATGGTAAGTCGAAAAAGCGCAAGCAAAAACACCAATCAAAACGAAAGCCAAAGGAAGATTCTCAATCCAAAGAGAAAGATAGATTTAAGGACAGTGTTGAAAAAGAATCAAGGAATCGAAAGCAGGAGCAACATACAGAAAAACGGAATATTATTCCGGTTATCCTAAGTTTAATTATAATGGCAGTCATCGCTGGTGGTGGCTACATTTTTTGGAATCAATACATGAATGAAAAACAATTAGATTTCTTATCACTTCGAACAATTTCATTGACTGGTTCAAATGGTGCAGGTCACTATGTCGATAATCGTGAAGCAATGATTTTTGATGGACCCGATCCGGTAAAAGAAGTTTTAAAGGCAGTCAAGGTTGAAATTACACCAAATGAAAACTTGAAAAATGGCGATGTTGTTTCGATAAAAATTGCCCCCGATGATTCCCAAATTGAAATATTAAAGGAACACCGCTACAATCTTAAGTTGGGATCACAAACGCTGACTGTCACAGGCTTGACGGACGATAATACCATTGATTTCTTCGAGAATATCAGTGTTTCCTATATAACAGAAGGTGATTTAATTGCCGTAAACACAACCATCGACCCTATATTTGATAATGTTGATGACACGCAAAATACAATTCTAAAACAGATTAAGGTTAAACCAATTGAGACAAAAAAATATCGAAACGGTGATACTCTTCTATTAGAATTAGATATTCCAAATCAGACTCGAAAGGCACTTCAACAGCAGGATGTGACCTTATTATCTGAAACCAAAACAATTACGATTCAAGGCTTAGTCGAAACACCACGAACCATTGGAGATATTGATACACTTGATACAATGAAACAACAGGCGCAACTTGGTATTGAATCAGATTATAAAAAAGGTCAAGAAGATGCTCGAAACTTCAAAGTTGTAAATACTTGCTATACAGATACAATTACAACAAATGAAAATTTTGAAAATTATTCGAATGGATCGTTAGTATTTATATTTGAATTTGAGCAAGATGCCGAGGCAGGTCCTATAAAAAAATACACAAGTTATCACTTTACAAACATCACGTCTTTGAATGGCAAGGTTCAACAAGATTCCGTAGTTATTAAAGGTACGCAAGCAACGCAAGAGAAAAAAGAGTCAGTCGTAGATCCATTACGAAACGTTGGATTCTCATGCAAATAAAAACAACGTCAAATTTCTGATGTTGTTTTTTTCTGATTGGCCAAATAAGCAACACCAAGCAAATGTGCATGTTGTGGATTTTGGAATCGTACAATTTTTGTACTGAGTGGTGGTGTATGGAAATACTGTTGCACGATTTCAAGATAAGCGTACTCAATGCGTTGCACAAGGCATGAGTTATTCGAAACACCACCACCAATTGAGATATGTTGCGGGTCATATGCTATACTCACCTGAAGTAAGGAATGTGCAATATCAGCGATCCACTGATCAACAACGTGAGCTGCATCGTCGTTTATTTCTGCAGCCTCGATGATTGCCTTAGCAGAAGGCAGTGGACGTTTTGAATATGCATGGTAACGATGATAAAGTGCACTTGCGGAACAACGCGTATAGGTCCATATTGGTTTATCTTCGTTAAAAGATAGCGGCATCATAGAGATGTTGGCAGCATAATTGTCGGTGCCTTTCTGAATCGAATCACCAATCATAAAACAACCACCAACCGCAGTTCCAATAATATAGGTAAATGAACTGCTAGTGTTTTTGAGTGAACCAAAATGAAATTCACCCATTGCAGCTGCATACGCATCATTACAGGCAAAAACCGTTAAGCCGGTTCGTTTGGTAATTTCATGCGCGACATTTGTGCCATACAATGATCTCACTCGAGGGGATGCCTTGGAAAGGACGTCGTAGGTATCAGAAACAATACCTGGTAGACAAATCGCGATCTGTTTGACGTCTTGTAGATTCCCCATATTAGCAACTAGGGAATCATAAAAAAGTGTGGAATCCGTCAGTGCGAATGTATCTATGCTCCAGGATGCTTGCATTGCGTAGTTTTCAGTAAGACGCGCAAACTTTATAAATGTGCCACCAATGTCAATGCTAAGTATCATTACTTGGTATTGATAAATAAAACACTAACTGGTTCAGGCGCATGAATGTCTTTCTCAACTAAAGAAAGGAGTCCTGTTTCGGGGTCGCGTTCAAAGAGTGTGAGATTGTCTGTGTGTAAGTTTGCTACGACTAAGAAACGATCATCCAGACTTAAGTTAAAGTCACGTGGATGTTTTCCCTCTGTCGAAACAGTGTTTAAGAAAGTTAATGTAAAATCTTCATTAACTTTAAAAATAGCGATTGAGTCATGACCGCGATTTGATGCATAAACATAGTTTCCGTCTTTTGAAATACGAATAGCTGCACCGAAGCTTTCAATCGATGTTTCAGGAAGCGTCGAAATTGTTTGTAAATGGATAAGATCAAAATCATCATCTTGCACAACGTCAATGGTACTGTTCAATTCACCAAAGATATAAAGAACAGGCTGTGTTGGATGGAATGCAATATGTCGAGGTCCCATTCCGGTTGCCGTTTTATAGGTCGCGATTTCATTCATTAAACGGTATTTATGAACTGTATCATTTCCTAAATCACAAACAAAGACATCATCGGTTTTAGGATCGTAGTCAATGTAATGAGCATGCGCACCATCTTGGTAACGGATTACTTTATCTTCAATCTTATTGTGAGTTACGGTTATCGAACCGGCATGATAATTCGCTTCGTAAATTGATTTCTCAGTGTCATGATAGCGAACGTAGCACGGTTGGACACCTTCTGTCATTCGTGTGTAGTCTAGAGTTGCATGCGTACCGTCAAAATCCCAAATAGCAATTCCACCCAAAGAATCTTCTTGATGAACACTGTAGAGTTTGCCAGTATTAGCATCAAAATCAAGATAGGTTGGGTTTTGTGCTGGAGCAACCAGGTTTAAATTCTCTAATTTTTTTGTATCTTCATTGAGGTCAATGCTGTAGATACCCTCGCTAATGCGTCGTGTATATGTACCGATTAGTATTTTTTGCATGATTATAATCAATCTCCTTTTTTATCATGATACCATAGAATCTATAAAAGCGAATCATGGTAATTATTTTCATAACCATCGTAAAAAAACAATAATATGTGAAAACCTGTGACCATTTATCACAATGAATTGAAAAGTAGAAAATTTGTAGGTACAATATCAGTAAATACAGGAGGACAATTGTATGAGTAAGAAACTTAAAATTGTTACAATCGGTGGTGGCTCAAGTTATACCCCAGAACTTATGGAAGGGTTTATCAACCGTCAAGATAAATTAGATATTAGTGAATTGTGGTTAGTAGACGTTGAGGCAGGACGTGAAAAATTGGAAATCGTAGGAGCGATGGCACAACGAATGGTTAAAGCTGCAGGTCTTGATTGGAAAGTTTTCTTAACAACAGACCGACGCGAAGCATTAAAAGATGCTGATTTTGTCACGACACAATTCCGTGTTGGTCAATTGGAAGCTCGTGTTAAAGATGAACGTATTCCAGGTAAATATGGACTCCTAGGTCAAGAAACAAATGGTGCTGGAGGAATTTTTAAAGCATTCCGTACGATTCCTGTCATTCTTGATATTATCAAAGATATGCGAGAATTAGCTCCCCAAGCATGGTTAATCGATTTCACAAACCCAGCAGGTATTGTTACTGAAGCAGCAATCAAAGTAGGTGGATGGGAACGTACGATTGGATTGTGCAACATTCCAGTCGGTGCAACAAAAATGAACCACGAAGCAATGGGATATGATAAAGACGCAAGTATTCTCTTTGAAAAATTTGCGGGTCTAAACCATTTCCACTGGCATCGTGTTTGGGATAAGGATGGAAGCGAAGTTACATCTGAACTAATTAATGCATTCTATAACCCAGAAAGTGAATACGCAAAGAGCAAGCAAGCAGAAGTTGCAAATATTGCAAATATTAATTATAGCTACGAACAACTTGCAGACTTGGGATTATTGCCATGTCCTTACCACCGTTACTATTATGTAGAACGCGAAATGTTGGCAGAAAATCAACAAAACTATAAAGATCATAAAACACGTGCGGAAACTGTTAAGGCAACCGAAGAAGAACTCTTTGAACTCTACAAGGATCCAAACTTGGATTATAAACCAGAACAACTTACAAAACGCGGTGGTGCTCACTATTCAGACGCTGCATGTGAAATCATTTCATCAATTCATAATGATTCACGTACCGTTATGACCGTAAGTACACAAAACAATGGCACAGTAACTGATTTACCATATGACTGCGTCGTAGAGGTTACATCAGTAATTACATCACACGGTGCAGAACCATTTAACTGGGGATCATTCCCACCTGCAGCACGTGGTCAACTTCAATTGATGAAAGCTATGGAAGAGGTCGTTATTGAAGCAGCTGTTTCAGGTGATTACAATAAAGCACTCCAAGCATTTAATATTAATCCACTTGTACAAAGCGGAATTTATACAAAAGATTTATTGAACGAAATGTTAGTAGCACATAAAGATCACCTTCCACAATTTGCAGATGTTATTGCAAAATTAGAAGCTGAAGGCGTTACATATATTCCTCAATAAGGAAAATTATTACTCGAACAGTAGGAATCTTCCTACTGTTTTTTTGTTAGAAAGGGATATTATGATTAAAGTATTTGTATCAGATTTAGATGGAACACTTTTTGACGAAGATCATCAACTGCCAAGTAAAACGCGAAGTCTTATAACAATGTTAAGACAGAACGGCTATCGATTTGGAATTGCTACAGGTAGACCAAGAATGTCAGCAGAAACAGTTATTGAGGATTTAGAAGACCTCGTTGATTTTGCAGTGTTTGAAAATGGTGCAGAGGCATATGATTTCACGAATGGAACGCAAATTTTCCAGTATCCATTAGACAGAGTATCGGCACTAGAGGTCATCCAAAATGCCCGCAAGTTTAACTTGAATCCGACATTAACGGTTAATGATAAAATGTATACCGATGATGGTTCACGATTTGAAGGGTACGATTCGAAAATTCGAAATATCCTTGTTGTCGGTGATGTAACCTTGGCAGTCCAAGAAGCACAGGCAAAAATTCTTGTTAACGGAACTCCGGAAGCACTACAACCTTTGATTGATTATACAAAAGAAGTAGGAAATCCAGCTTACAAAGCCGTTAAAACAGCAACAGATCTTCTCGAATTCATGGATCCGCGTGTGAATAAGACTTTAGGCATCCAGTGGTATTTAGAGAATCATGGTTTGACAATGGAACATGTTGTCGCTTTTGGTGATAATGATAATGATGTCGAAATGATTGAAGCTGCTCAAATAGGTGTAGCCGTAAAAAACGCAACAGATTCCGTTAAGGCTGTTGCGCGTATGCATTGTGATTCTAATATAGAAAACGGTGTTTACAAGTTTATTACACAGTTTTTGGAACAATAGTCTATCGAATTATTGAGCTGTCTTCGATGCGTGTTTGATTCATTTCATAGTCAAACGAGAAGACAAGTGCATAAATCATGTCTAAGACTAATTGGATTGCTGTTCGAGAAGAAAAAGAAGCCATCTTTGTCATGAGTTCTTCTTGAGGCGCAACATGAATGACTTCATCGGCGAGTGGAACTAAAGGATTATCATTTGGCCCGGTAATTAAAACAATCGGAACGTTTCGATCTTTAAGTGATGTCATGATACGAAGGTTATTGATGCTGGTGCCGTAGTAAGAAATAACGATAGCGAGACTGTCTTTGGGTTGAGTGTGGGTTTTCATAAACTGAAAGCCGACAGCTGACTCGAGGTTACAGTCTTTTTCTATGCGGAATAGTTTATACTGGAAATCCTGACACAAAATTAATGATTGACCTGTTCCATATAGATAGATGTGCGGTGACTGATGAATTGCCATCGCAACACGATTTAGTTGCTGTTGATCAATCGAGTTATAAGTATCCTGCATCGATTGGTAATTCAGGTTTAAGATACTTTCTAGGATTTGGTTTGGAGATTCGTTCTTATCAAAAGGTAAATCATCGCGAACGCGTTGACCACGTGGCGATGTGCTCAATTCTTTGGTTAATCGTACTTTAAAATCAGTGAACCCATCCGTTTGCATCTTCTTACAATAACGCGTAATTGTTGCGGTAGAAGTAAAGGTTCGCTGTGCTAATTGTTGAATACTTAAGGAAATAACTTCGTTGGGGTGGGCGAGTATATACTCTGAAATCTTGATTTCAGTTTCTGATAATCTATCAAAGTCGCGGATTCGGTTTATTAATAACATAATATCCTCCAATTTATTATATTATACATTGTTTTTGCCAGAATATTTATGTATAATGAGAAAGCAGTTGGAGAATTGGCCGAGTGGCTTAAGGCACCATCTTGGAAAGGTGGCGAAGCGCAAGCTTCCGTGAGTTCGAATCTCATGTTCTCCGCCATATGAAATTACACCCACTTAACAGTGGGTTTTTTATTTGTTTTGTCAATGATACCCCTACAATTTTTCTAAATTAGACTTCAAAGAATAGAAAGATGATAATGTCGAAAAATGATAGAATAATTATTGAATGTAGGTTTTCTAAGTAATCATTTGAAAACGAGTGAATGGGACAAACATAATACTCATGTTATTGAACCTCTATTCGGATATAGCATAGTAATTTTAATAACTTGTAGATCAAATAATGGGAGAACTCATCTTTAATCCGATATTTGCTGTTCAAGATGCTCAGTGAGAAAGTCGAACATTCGCTCTGATGATGCTTAGGGGAAATCAACGATAAATACCTACGACTTAATACTGTATGGCATAAGGATAAAGATTCGGATTTAAATAGATCCATATCTACAACATTTTAGAAAAAAGGTGATATTATGAAGTTCAAAGAGCTAGATATTGTAAAATTAAAGAATGACGATGATAAAAGAAATGTAAAATCAAACTTCTTTGGAGTGATTGTTGATGTTCAGGCAAATGGGCAAGCCATAAATATCGAATTCGTCAATGAGGCAGGCTACACAGTTCTTGAAGCGTTAGATCATTACTATTCACCAAATGAATTAATCAAGCAATAGAGGAGGATACACGTGGGAAAGCAAGAATCATCAAATGGTGAACTCACATGGGAAGTTTTTTATCTCAGTTGGAAAAAGATAGAAAAAAACACGAATGCATTGATACGAATAAACATCTTTTTAACAAAATGTCAGTGCAGAGGGTGGTTTGAAGTTCGTTGAGGATGAAAACGAGGAATAGTCAAGAAGGTGTAATTGCCGTCTTTTTCTATGAAGGCACGAAAGATAAACACAGAATGTGTCTTTTTTTACTGTCCTAAGCATACCACTGTAGACTTGTTGGAAATCATATCTTTTAACTAAATAGAAATTACTTTGAGGTAGAAAACTGATTAGTGAGATGTAAATATAAAAAATCATGGAGCTTTAATCGATAAGGACCGTAAGGGTGGATCTTTTCAAGCATGTTTGATTTGAAATAGATTCAGATAGTTTTTTGAGGTTAAAGTTATTGTAATCTAATCCGATTAAATAGGTTTATTTGGATATGGATACCTTATTTCTTAGGAGAAAAATAGAAATTAGACAATATACGAGAAATCATAGTATTTATTTAGAGAATTCCATTGTTGGTCGCTTTATCAAAATTATCTCTAGCAATCGTGACAAGAAATATACAGGGGCAGTGCATTCATGACAATCTAATCAATTGAATTGGAGTTATCTGAAACTTGGCTTGTACAAATGATTGCTTATTTAAACATCGATCACAATTCTAACGTCATGGCGGCTGTAAGTAATGATGCGATTGTTAATCGATTTTAACACTTGCACAAGCTGTTGCATGATAATCATGGGTGTAGTTGCAGTATATGTGAAGGATAACATTTCACTGTTTATATTGATCGCTCCGCAACCAACAACTATCGGTGAAAATAAAACAATTAAAACAGAAAGAGGACTTATAAGTACTAGCAATACAAAATTTTTTACACTGCACAGAATACACTACTCAGGTAGGATTAACAGTTAAACAAAACTTTTCGGGTAAAGAAAGTGCAGCTTACGGATCCACTCGAGCATCAAGCGTTGCACATCGTAAACCAATTGAAATGGTTGTTGTTCATACAACCGTAAATACTGCACCTGCAGTTAATGAAGCAGAAAACCTCGCAAACAACGATGGTACTAAATCAATTAATGCAGTAGTTGATGCAAGTGAAGTATATGAAGCTGTACGCTTCAGTGATGTTTCTCACCATGCTGGAGATAAGGATGTTAACCAACGTTCAATCGGAATTGAGCTAGTTGAAAAAAATATTGAAGAGGGTTACATCAACTTCGTTAAGTACCTGGGATACGTAATGGCTCAGTTAGGTCTGTATCCGTCCACAAAGACCGTAAGATTACATAGTGAGTTTGTATACGCTGCATGCGGTTCGTTCTACAAACGTAAAGGAATGAACAATATCGTTCGTGATACTATCAAATACTACGAGATTGCATTAAATGGAACTTCACAAGAAGTAAAACCAACTCCTAAACCTGAACCAATCGTTAAATTAAATGAACAGATTGCAGCAGAAGTTATGCGTGGTGATTATGGAAATGGTCAAGCTTGCTATGACAAACTACGTGCAGAAGGATATGACGCGGATGAAGTCCAATCTCGAGTGAATGAGATTTTAGGATAGTACTATGGATGAAAAAGAATTAAGTCTGTTGGATGCCATTCATAAAGTAGATAAACGTGTTGTTAATTTAGAAAGTAAAATCGATGACAGTGTGAATGGTCGGTTTAAAGATATTGAACGAAGAACTACAAAACTTGAAGATAACCAACGGTGGTTAGTGCTTGCGGTGGTTGGTGGCGTAGTTGCTGCATTATTGAAAATAGTTTTAAAGTAAGGAACTCCACTTTCTTTATTGAAGGTGGTTTTTTTTTGCAAATAAGGTATACTAAGTTTAGTTAATTGGATCGAATAAGGAGGGGCAATGAAGAAAGAGAAAATACAACCAACAATTGTGGAAATATTGATCTATGGATTAATAGTTTTTCCTGGAATAACTAGTTTTTTCTTTACTGATAGATATACAGGTGGGTTTGTAGCGTTAATTTCAATAATAGTTATGTCGGTAAAAAGATACAAGAACATCAAGTCTAGCAAGGTTCGCGAAAACAGATTGGATAGTAATCGGTAATCGAACTTACTAAAAGCCACTCGCTTGATTGAGGGTGGCTTTTTAATTTGATTAATATTATAATCAATGTATGTCAAAAACAACAATATTAATCATAGACGAATCAGGTGCTATGCATAATCCTAAGGATAGGTTTTTTATTATTGCAGGTTATTTAACTAGTAATTTCATGGCGTGTAGGTCACATCAAAAAAGTGTTGAGAAAGAATATAAAGAAAGGTACTCAATTCCGTTATCGTCAGAAGTTAAAGGGTCGTCAATTCAAACAAAAGATAATATCTTTATAAATGATACATATATCGCTCATGAACACATTACTCCGGTTGCAATTGTAATTGACAAAAAGCACTTAAAATTGCGTCTTTCAGAGAATATGGGATATAATTATTATACTGGACTTTTAATAAAGAATTTAGTTAATGAAGGATATATAGATTGTGAAGAGTGTGATGAAATAATATTAATGTATGATGATAGATCGTTAAAACTAGATGCTCGAATGGATCTAGGGGCTTATCTCCAACATCAATTAGTTGAATTAGGTTATGATAAAAAATTTACTTTTCAACCAAAAGATTCTAAGAATAATCCAGAAATAAAAATTGCAGATATTATCGCAAATACTCTGTATAGAGTATATCAAAAAAAAGACAGGATAATTCAAGATAGAATAAAAACTGATGATACATATTATATTTCAAAATTCCCAAGATATAATTTCGGTAAATAACACAAAATTATTTTTTTATAAAAAAAAGTTGAATTTGTTTTTCAATAGTGTATAATTTGAATGTAAAGACCGGCTGTGTTCCAACAACCGTAGGGCGTTTAAGTGTACTGTGTGTGCACGGACCAGCAGGCAAGAAGAGCTTAACAGCTCTTTTTTTTATTTTATTAAACTACTACGCTAAAATAGAGTTTACCGATGGACTTTTTTTTATTCATATTGAAAATTATTGATTAAGTAGTATATTGGTAAATTACAACACAACTTGATTGTTTGATATTTTATCAGTGCCTAAGAATAGAAAAAAATATTATAACGTCGTTTAGTTGTTCTGTTGTCGCAATTCTTAATAATTTCAAAAGGGCTAGTTAATATATCTCTATTTCTTCATCATTGTTTATTGATAACGAGAAGCTAGTATTGAAAAAGTTGCCAAATTAGGTATAGTTTACTCACATTATGAAGGGAGATTAATGAAAAAAACTAGCAGCAGTTGTTATAATGATGATTATTTCAGGGTGTGGAAAAAAAGAAAAGTATATTGAAGAAACTGTTCAATCTGATGATGGGGGAATAATTGCATTAATAGCTACGAAGGATAAAAAAGAATTGGTGAATGCTCAATATAGTAAAGAAAGTATTGTAGAAGGTAAAGTTTCATCTGATGCAAAGCCTTTGAATTATTACAGATTCGAAAATTTAGATGGTGGGGAGAAAAGTGGTTCTATCATTAATCATAGGGACATAGAGGAAGTCGTGTACACGATTCTGACCCATACAGAACAAGATCGTCGTGGAGTTAATCACTGTGTCATATCTACGTCCAAGGGTAAAACAACATATGAATTCGGAGCTGATGGATCTAATGATAAATGTGATTCAGGAGATTTAGAACTGATTGAAATACTAAAAGATAATTTCTCTAAATTTCAGAAAGAAGTAGGCATGAACGAGGATAAGATGAACGTCAGATTTAAAGAGATGGTAGAGGAATACGCAAGTAAACTGAAATAGAGATATTTAGTACATCAAATCATGTAGTTGAAAACTAATTCTTTGATATAATAGGAGAAGTTATGCAAGGATATTACAAACGCGTAAATATAGATGTTGAATTAATATATAATGCAAATGAAAAAATTCATTTACTTGCTATGTATTGGGGCGATAAACGTTTTGAAATTACAGAGTTCGTATCCAGGGTGTTTGTAAAGAGTGAAACTGGATACGTATCTGAAATGTGCCTAGCAACGATTGATGGAAACAGAAGAAGATTTATTTCTCTGAAGGATTGTTATTTTTAGAGGTGGCGAGGTGATAGCAATGCCGATTAATGAGGAAAGCAAAGTACCCCTATAAATATCCCTACAACATAAGTAATAGAATAAATTGTGTATATCTGAAAACACTTATTTGAGTGGGTTGACTTCACAATAAATCTGTCATGATCCTATTTTAACGTTTCTCATGCTCTCCACCATTTGAAATTACCCCCACTTAACGGTGGTTTTTTTTATTGCTTTTTTGTAGATTGGGAAGATTTTGAGAAGAATTCTTACAAACTATTTTTGTAGTTATCCGTTCTATCATTATCTTTACTGGTTAAATGAGAATAATTAGATAGAGTGATTGAAATGTTTTTATGATTAATCTAACTACTGATTGCAGTGACAGGAACTCCGGAACTTTAAATAGTAGCTTATGATTTCTTAAAATTCACTATTTCATGTAACGAAGGTGTATCCAGTTTAATTGCAATAGTTACTGGATAATTGAGATATTTCAATTTCAATTGATATTCTTATTTATTTCTAAGATTAATTAAAGAAGTAAGAAATATAACAATTGCGAATGCGGTTCAAATTTCAATGATTCGTCTATTTAAAGAAAACAATATCAGATCATCTTAATGGATCTAGATAATAAATAATAATATTAAGCTCATGAATCAAAATTTCAACATATTCGCATTACAAACTATGGTCATTTAATAAAATGGTGTGAAAAGCTTCGATTTATGAATTGTCCAAAATTGTTGTGTTAAAGTGAATATAGGAAAACAAATTATAAGGAGCGGGAATCATGTTTAAACGAAATACGCGGAAAAAATTAAATTATACTCGTGATGGTTTCATCAAGCTTGATGTTCGACACCTTATTGACTGGGATGAACCTACAGGCGATGGTTGCATTGTATCGGATATGATTACAAAAGAAGGGTGGAAGGTTGGTTACATGTTTAGAGATGAACCCAATCCCGATTATCCGGACAGTGGGTGGCGTTTTCTAAAAGGTGACGAGAGCAATGAGTATATGAGTCATGCTAGCAATCATCATGTGTTTAAATTGAATACAGTCTGTAATTACGATCAAGATATAATCCCATACTTGACAGCACCGGTTGGTACACACTTAATTCGTACCGAAAATGATTTGTTTATTGTCGATGATGAACAGTCAGGAATTGTCATGAGTCTGCAAGATAGATAACAAGCCACTTTAACTAAAAGTGGTTTTTTTATTGATACCGCCGACCTTAACAAACATAACAAATACTTAAAATAAACCTAAAATAAAACCGCTTTCCCATTGTTAATGAGAATAAGTAAGTTATAATAGATACGTTAAACGATGCTGCAAAGCATTAAAATGCGATAGATAATGGAGAAAAGAATGAATGAATTTGAGAAGCAACAAACCCAAGATGTAGAGATTTCGGAACTGGTAAATGCAGTAAAGCCACATAGCTTACTTATAATAATGGTAATGGCGGGTGCTGCAATCCTTAGTCTTCTTTACACCAAGATAGCAATAACACCGATTTACGAAAGTAGTGCAACCATGATTGTCAATAATCGTCAAAGTGAAGGAAATCGTGGTATCACAAATGATGATATTAATTCAGCGAAAGGTCTTGCGAACGTTTATGGCGTTATCATTAAAAGTGATTCCGTAATGGCTCCAGTAAATGATAAACTAGATCTTAAAATGACGACTAAGGCACTCAGTGAAGGTGTTAAGGTATCTTCGGTAGATAATACTCAAGTGATGAGAATTTCGGTACGTCATAATAATCCGGAAACGGCCCAAGCGATTGCAGGCGCAATTGTAGAGATTGCGCCCAATAAAATTGTTGAGATGGTAGAAGCGGGTTCTGTTAAAGTAATCTCTAATCCAACAACGCCATCAAAACCTGTTTCTCCAAACACAATGCGAAATGTAATGCTCGCATCAGCCGGAGCAGCAATACTAACAATTGCTGGAATCGTCATACGACATCTTATGGATAAGACATTTAAACGTGTTGATGACCTTGAAAATGCACTAGATTTACCTGTACTTGGAGTAATTCCAGATGTATCGGTTTCGACACGGAAGTAGGAGACACAATGTTCAATAAAACGAAACAACCCCTAAAAATTAAAAATAGAACTGAAATTATTAATGATAAATCACCATTCGCATTTGTCGAGTCATACAAAACATTGCGTTCTGGATTAAGTTTCATGGGTTTTCAAGATGAAGTCAAAACCATTATGATAACCAGTTCAATTCCAGATGAAGGAAAGAGTACAGTCGCCATCAATCTTGCTAAGGTGTTGGTAGAAGCAGAGAAAAAAGTATTGTTGATTGATGCTGACTTAAGAAAACCTGCACTCAGAGAATATTTGCGCGTTAAGAAGACAGGTAATCATGGATTGTCTGCGGTTCTAGCAGGGAAAGTTCAAGCAGAAAACGCAATCTACCTGCACACAATATACCAATTTGATGTTATGCTATCCGGAATTATACCGCCTAACCCATCAGAGCTTCTCGGAGGGGCAAACTTTGCACCAATGTTAGAATCTTTAAAAGAGACTTATGATTTCATTATTATTGATACTCCACCAGTCAATGTAGTAACGGATGCGAGTGTAATGGCTCCTCATATTGATGGTACATTGTTAGTTGTACGACAAAATTTCGCAGAAAGAGATGTCGTGTTAGCTGCAAAGCGCAAGCTCGAGCAAACACATGCGACACTCTTAGGATCAGTTATGAATTATTACGATGACTCGAAAGTTAAAAGCGGAACAACGCCATACTCATATAATTACGAATATGGAGAGTAATCATGATTACAGATATCCATACACACATTCTTCATGATATTGATGATGGCCCCGAAAATCTGAATGCAGTTGATGGATTGTTGCGATGCCACCTTGCGCAAGCTACGCATCAACTGGTTGCAACCCCGCACTTTAATCTTGAAAAAGATGACATAAATCATTTTGTGAAGGTTCGCGAAGTACGTTGTGAAGAAGTTCAGTCTTTAATTAAAAAGAAATCCTATCCAATAACCTTAAAATTAGGTGCAGAACTCTATTTCTCACCTCAACTCGTGACTGTACAATTGGATGACTTGGTTATTGAAGGGACAGATTATTTACTCATTGAACTTCCGACCCAAATATATCCATCACGATTAAAGGATACGTTGCGCGATATCATTTCGAACGGATATACGCCAATTTTGGCGCATATTGAGCGTTATCCATACTTACTAGCGTCCTCTGATATCTTGATAGAGCTAATCAAAATGGGCGTTCTCATTCAAATGAATGCAGCAACTTTTGTGGACGCACGCCAACAACAACTTGCAAAAATGATGTTAAAAAAAGATCTTGTCCATTTAATCGCGTCAGATGCTCATAACTGTGATCGAAGAGCACCCAATCTTTCCGATTTGCAGAAACAATACTTTGGTACAAAACTATTTGAGAATTTACAACGTTGTTACGAAAATGCACAGTTAGTTTTTAAGGGAGAGTGCGTTGTTGTTCATCAACCACGACCATTTCGAAAAATATTCGGTCGATATCTGTAAAAATGAGCTTAAGTAAAATCTTAAGTTCTTTTTTATGGCATAATACTTCTAAGAGGTGATGACATGGAACACATTGAGCAACGCTTAGTACACATAATTTCAGAAATTGTTGGCAGTCCTGCGCAGGAATATCATTTGGGAAAATTTGAAGGTCTCGCATGGTATTTGAGCAATGCCGAAACACCGGTAGTGAGTTTGAAAAAATACGATAAAACGGTGAATGTCTATGCCATGACATGGTCGCAAAATCAAGAATTAGCAAAAGCCGTAGAAACTACGTTTTGGTAAGACTGCGATTGGAAAATCATGTATCCGAATCCGCAAACTTACACCTGACCGTGAACAAGTTCTTAAAAACGTAATTCAATTTGAAATCGGGCGCTAATTTCACACTAATTTCTATGTTATGGTGCTACAATAGAGGTAAGAGGTGATACAATGGACAAAGAAATTCAAATAGAGATTTTAGATAGAGTAAAATATATTGCTGAACATTTCGAGACGTTAACACTCATCGAAATTGCAACCCTATTTGTTGCTGCGGCAACCCTATTTACAGATACAAAGAATCAATTTTACTATTCGTATCTCAAGGTAATGCAACAAACTCTAGCGGCAAAACAAACAAATCGTCAAATGGGTGATGAAGTAAAACAGCTTGAGTATCATATGCGTTTAGATATATAAAAAAATCTGTGGAAATCCACAGATTATTTTTTTGTAAGTGCAATGAATGTTTCAATACGTTCAGCAACGACTTTCAAGCTGGATTCCCAGAAAGTGACACTGGTAACATCGATTCCAGCCAATGCTGCAACATCTTCACATGAAGCTGTAGTTGTTGCCTTAAGAAGTTCTTGGTATTGCGGAACAAAAGCTGCTCCTTCTTCCTGGTACTTCCCAAACAATCCAAGTGCGAATAAGCCACCAAATGCATATGGGAAGTTATAGAAGCTCAGGCCACCACTATAGTAATGCCCTTTGTTGATCCACATGTATGGATGCATGTAGTTTTGATCCAACCCATCCCCATAGGTATCCTTTTGTGCCTGAATCATAATTTCTTTTAGATCTTTAGCAAACAGAAACTCAGTTTTGCGACGTTCGAAAACTTCGCTCTCAAATTTGTATCGCGATAGAATATCCACGGTTATTTGTGCTAAGTCAGAAATGGAGTTCTCAATCAAAACCAACTTCTCTTCGTCACTCGCTTCGACAAGAGCAGCGTTGAGAACAACATTTTCGCAAAACGTTGATGCTGTTTCAGCGACAGGCATCGTATAATCTGTATTTAAAATTGAAAGGTCCTCAATCAACATTCCATGGTATGCATGTCCTAATTCATGAGCAAGAGTAATGATATCAGACATACTACCGTCAAAATTTGTGAGGATACGACTTTGCTTGATTTGAGGTTGATTTGAACAAAATGCGCCGCCTCGTTTTCCTTCGCGAGGTAAGAAATCAATCCATTTTTCGTCATAGGCACGTTGTGCCATGTCATGAAGGTCTGAAGAAAATGTTCCGAAGCTATCAAGGATCATGGTTCGAGAATCTTCAATGGTATATGTTTTAGGATTCTTTGTTTCGAATGGAGCAAAAAGATCATACCACGGTAAGCCGTTTTCATGACCAAACAGTGTTGCTTTGTGGTTAAGGTATTTTCTAAATACAGGTAAGTACGATTCGATTGCCGCTATAAGAGCATCCAGGGTTTCTTTTGACAGACGAGAATCCGCGAGTGTTTTTTCTAACGCTGACTCATAACCACGCATCTCAGAGAGTGTATTGACCTCGCCCTTAATACTATTCAATGCGAATGCAACCGCATCCTCGATACCTTGATACATTTCGAGTTCCTTCTCATATGCAATTTTACGAGTTGCAGCATCGGGACTGTATGCAAGATTTCGAATTGATGATAATGTATATGTTTTTCCATCAATTTCAGTTGTTATTTGTGAGGTGAGGTGTCCCTGAAGTTTGCTCCAGTTTGAGGATGCGTTCATTTTCATTTTAGCAATGACTTCTTCGACATCGTCATTCAATAAATGCTTACTTTCACTTGCAATTTCACGAAGCATAAATGCGTGTTCTGCAATAAGTGGGCTTGAAGCAATCCAAGATTCAAGTGCATCACCATGATGTGCAATGAATGCTTTAAATTGAGCATAAGGTTTTGACATTTCGGTGACGAGTGGTTGTAACTTACCATATGCGTTATTACTTTCTATATCAGTCGTATTTGTAGACAAGCGTAAAGAAATATAGCTAAATAACGACTGTGCATTTGCACTGGTTTCAGCATCGAGTTTAAGCCAAGCCTCCAAATCCTCCATTGTTTCTAAAGATGCAGCACTTTCTTGCATTGCTTGAATCTGGGATTTAAGACGGTTTACGTCGTTATCGAAAGATTCATTAAAATCTGAATATAATGCGTCTAATGACCAAGTATACATAATTAAGAGTCTCCTTTTACTGTGTGATTATACCACTAGAATGAAACAATTATCACTGATTTATGAAAATAGTATTGAAACAAATGTAAAATAATGTTAATCTTTCACTAGAAAGGTTGGGATCTTATGGTCAACAATCACAATATAACAAACATTAGCTTTTTCTTTTTCTTTAGATAATCGGTTAATTTCGCCAACGAGATTAACCATTTTCTAATGGAAATCGACTTGGCTAACTCACAACGTGTATTTCAAAGCCATGTCGAATGATATGGCTTTTTGTTTGAGAAGGAGGACGTATGAAAAAATACACTGTGATTCTATTAACTATGGTGATGCTCTTGTTTACAACAGCATGTAGTCAAAACACTGCAAAATACAAAATTGGAGTTATTCAATTGGCAGATCATCCTTCACTGGATGCTGCATATGAAGGAATGAAGCAAGAACTTGAAACACAACTTGGAAGTGAAACAGTATCGATTGATTATCAAAATGCGCAAGGTGATTTACTCAATGCCGATTTAATTGTAAATAAATTTGTATCTGATAAAGTTGATCTAATCTATGCTATTGGAACAAATGCAGCACAAGCGGCAATGAACGCGACATCAGGAACAGATATTAAAGTCATCTTCAATGCTGTAACAGATCCTGTAGCAGGAGCTTTAGTACAAACACTGGAAGTTCCAGGAGGAAATGTGAGCGGCGTTAGCGATATGAGTCCACTTGAAAAACAATTGGGAATCATTAATGAAATTACACCCAATGCCAAAAAAGTAGGTGTCCTTTATAACATTGGTGAGATCAACTCCCAAGTTCAAGTCGATTTATTGAAACAGACTGCACCTAAATTGGGTCTAGAAATTGTTGCTAAAGGGATTTCAAATACGATGGATGTCTCTACAGCGGCAACCCAATTAGCGGCCGATGTCGATGTATTCTTTAACATCACTGACAATATGGTTGTAGCAGCAACCGCAACACTGATTGATGTTGCAAATCGATCCAACAAACCTGTATTTGCGAGTGAAGATGGACAGTTTGACCAGGGGATTCTTGCAACAGCCTCGTTAAGCTATATGACATTAGGGAAACAAGCAGGTCTTATGATTTATGATATTTTAGAAAATGGCACAGATATCACAACGCTCTCAGTATATCAATCAAAAGAAACGGTCTTATACGTCAATCAAGATGTGGCGATCCAACTCGGAATTGAACTATCCGAAACTGTGCTCGCAAACATTTCTGAAAGGTAACACTTGTTTTCTGAAATACGATGTGATAAAGTTACATTAACAAAAGAGGTGTCTTATGTACATGAAACGATGGAGCAACAAGCGAATTGAATATTAGGGCTAAGCAGTAGCCCTTTTCGCTTGGGCACACCGATTCTTAGTAAGATCTAAAGACTACGTGGTTTACGCGTAGTCTTTTTTTGTGTATAAGGAGGAAGTTTATGAAAAGATTCATGATAGTTTTAGTGGTTTTGACGCTCTTATCAGGGTGCAGCAGCAGTTTTGAACAGAAGGACAGGCCAACAATTGCTGTATTGCAATTTGGAGACTTTGCTTCACTAAATGATACGTATCAAGGTATTGAAGAAATATTTGAAGAGCAAGGTGTTAATGTTGTATACAAAAATGCCAACGCAGATACTTCAGTCTTGATGATGAATGCCCAAAGTATACAGCAAGAGGAAGTAGATGCAGTCATTGGGATAACAACCCAATCAGCACAAACGGCAATTAATGTGTTTGAACATGATAATATACCAATCATTTTCAGTGCTGTCAGTAATCCAGAGGCTATCGGTATTACCGACGCAATGGACTTTGTAACAGGTGTTACCGATACAGCACCTTATCTTCAACAATTGCAACTTATCGAAAAACTAACACCCGATGTAAAAAAAGTTGGCATCGTTAACCGTATTGGAGATGTGAATGGAATATATCAGGTGGAACAAATTAAAGCTGCGGCAACCAGTACACAATTAGATATTGTGAATAAAGGTGTTAATGACGTTCAAGAACTCGGTGTTGCATTACCAATGCTTACGCAAGAAGTTGATGCCATGTTTGTGATAACAGATGATCTGAATGTTTCTGGTACATCTTTGATCGTCGATCATGCCAATAAAAAATCAATTCCTGTCTATGCTTCCGAAGATGGTCAGTTAGAAGAAGGAATTCTTGCAAGTGTTTCGATTAATTATGTTGAAATCGGAAGACAGACGGCAAAACTCGCACTTCGCGCTCTTAACGAAAAAAATCTAAAGATTGAAACACCAGAACATAAGGTTACTAAAATAAACCAAAAAGTCGCTACAGAATTGGGTATAAAGATTCCTGAAGAGTTTTCAGAATTTACATTCTGATGAATAAATTTTCATATAATTGAGTAAGAGGGTTGTCAACCGAAATAAAATCTGTTAATGTGTGAACAGAAGAAAGGTTGGGAACAACAATATGAAAACTCAAAATATCAATAACGTTACACGTGCCCAACAAATGAGCAACTATTATTATTTTAGATAATCAGTTAATAGCCTTTAGGATATTAACTATTTTGTGTTACTAAAATATCTACGAGGCTCATTGAATCAATAACGGTTATTAAACCCTAACTTTTGAAACACTAAGCCACGTAGCGTGGCTTTTTTGTTATAACGTTAGGAGAAAAGAAAATGAAAAAAATTATAACAGCAGGAATTATTGTATTACTAGTATTAACCGGATGTGCTTCAAAGCCGACATCGGAATTCAAGGTGGGAGTTATCCAGTGGGGTGAACACCCAGCACTCAATGAATCATTAGAAGGAATGAAAGAAGGCTTAATCGAAGTTGGCGTTGCCGATACGATTACAGTCGAAGTTAAAAATGCAAATGAAGATGCTAGCAATGCATCCATGATTGCAAGTCAATTTGTAAATGACAAGGTAGATTTGATCTTTGCGATTGCAACACCATCAGCACAAGTTGCGATGAATGCCGTCGAAGGCACAGATATTCCAGTTGTATTTAGCGCTGTTTCTGACGCTAAAGCTGCAGGATTGGTAGAAAATCCAACCGCACCCGAAGGTTCCATCACAGGTGTTAGTGATTTACCGCCACTCGCACAACAAGTTGCATTGATGCAAGAAATGTTACCGTCAATGAAAAATATCGGAATTCTCTTCAACACCAGTGAGGTAAATGGTCAAAACCAAATTAAAGAAATCAAAGAAATTGCGAAACCGCTCGACCTTGAAGTTGTAGAAAAAGGCGTTAGCAGTCCGAATGAAATAGCTCAAGCAGCAACTCAAGTTGCACTTGACAGTGATGCACTCTTCATTGTTAACGACAATATGATTGCAACAGCAACAGGACTTGTTGTCCAACAAGCACTAAAAGAAAACAAACCAGTCTTCATGGCTGAATCAGGACAGTTTGATCAAGGAATCTTTGCAAGCGACTCAGTAAGCTACAAAAAACTAGGAATTCAAGCAGGTCATATGATTAAGGAAATCTTAGTTGATAACAAACCAATCAAAGAGATTCCCGTACAAACTGCTTCAAGTACAGAGTTGTTTGTAAGTGAAAAAATGGCAGATCAGTTGGGACTTACGATTCCAACGAGTGTCTTAGAAAGAGCGATAGTTCGATAATGTTAGGATTTGTAATAGATGTTTTAATACAGGGGTTACTTTATGGCATCATGTCGATGGGAGTCATGCTGTCCTATAAAATTTTAGATATACCAGATTTAAGTGTTGATGGTACCTACCCATTGGGTGTTGCCATCAGCGCAATCTTAATTATTAATGGTGTAAACCCTTGGGTTGCACTCTTGGCATCAATGGCTGGTGGATTCTTGGCTGGTATTGTAACGGGCGTTTTCCATGTAAAATTTGGAATTTCAGCTCTTTTAAGTGGAATATTGGTGATGACAGGACTGTACTCAATTAATATGATGGTGGCAGGTGGAAAATCAAATCTTCCATTATTCAAATACGACAATATTTTTTCAACCACCTGGTTAGAAAATATGGGGGCACCATCATTCATAGTTGATAACTTCCAGATAATCGTCATGATTATTCTCGTAGTCCTTATCAAATTAATGATAGATACGTTGCTTACGACACGTGTAGGATACTTATTAAAAGTCACAGGTGATAACGAAGGACTTGTTACATCACTTGGACATAATGTGGGCACGGTAAAAATACTTGGCCTTGCACTTGCGAACAGTATTGTAGCCTTAAGTGGTGGTGTCGCAGCTTCAGTAGGTCGTTACTTTGATGTTTCACTCGGAACAGGAATGGTTGTACTTGGACTTTCCTCCGTCATACTAGGAACCACACTTTTTGGAAAATTGAAGTTCAAACAAACCACTAAAGTTATCTTAGGAGCTATCGTATACCGATTCATCATCGCAATTGCACTACGATTCAATATGGATCCTCAACATCTAAAACTAGCAACTGTAGTAATTTTTGTTGGTGCAATTCTACTCAACCAAAGCAAACTATCAAAATACTTAGGGAAAGGAAGCGAAGTAAATGCTTAAACTCAACAATATTAAGAAAAAATTTAATGTAAATAGCATCGCAGAAACAACGCTTTACGAAGACCTAAGTGTTGAAATTGAAGATGGCGAATTTGTCACAATTATTGGTTCAAACGGTAGTGGGAAATCGACATTGTTAAATCTTGTAACGGGCCAAGTGACACCTGATTCAGGAGAAATTTCATTCAATGAAGAAGACCTGTTAAAAGTTAGTGATTTCAAACGATTTAAAAAAATTTCACGTGTATACCAAGATCCAATGTCAGGGACGGCACCATCTTTGACAGTGCTCGAAAACCTATCTTTGGCAGTCGATAAGGGAAACTTGTTCAATCTAAAAAAGGCAGTCCGACGCGATAAAGAAGCAGAATTTGTCGCACAATTAAAGACATTAGATATGGGTTTGGAAGATAAACTTCATGTCCAAGTTGGGCAATTATCAGGTGGCCAACGTCAAGCACTTTCATTACTTATGGCATTGATGAACAATCCGGAAGTATTGTTGTTAGATGAACATACAGCGGCACTAGATCCTAAGAGTTCAGAAGCGATTATGATGCTCACGGATAAGATGATTGCTTCACGTAAAATAACATCGATTATGGTGACGCATAATCTTCAACATGCACTTGATTATGGCGACAGATTATTGATGTTTCATGGTGGGAAAATTATCTTTGATGTTAAAGGTGAGTCAAAAGAAAAACTAACACGCGATACGCTTATCAAATTATTTGTGGAACATGAGAATGCATTCGAGGAAACAATTTGAAGAAAAATGTGACGGTCATCCATGATCGTCTTTTTTTATTTATGGAATCAAAATTGCAGGCCTTAATAATTCATACACAAATAAATAATTACATATAATAAGGATAGAAAAAAATGCTGAAATAAAATTACAAAAAATGTGCGAAATATGTGTTGATTCGGTTGACAGGTCCTTATGCCAGTGGTATTATGTACAAGCGTTCAAGGGAACTTGGGTGCGAAATGGTCTTTGAAAACTAAACAGGAAACGTCAATTTCAAAAGAAATACAAGAAATAAACAAAACTCGTCAGAGTATAAAAATGAGAA
>NZ_WTSX01000006.1 GCF_009828745.1 Erysipelothrix anatis | reverse complement strand
TTCATTTTTATCTCATAACTATGCATAATCCGTGTTCCCATAAGAAAACCTCCCGTATTGAATCATTTTACAATAATTCGTTTACAAGAGGTTTTTTCTTGAGTCCCAAGGAACTAGGTCAGTTCCAGATTAGGATGGTTTTTTTGTAATTAAATCGAGGCATGTTTGTATATGGTCTGAAAATAGATGAAGATGTGCCATTACTTCATTCAAAACTATCTCATACCGCAATCGTTCTGATTCAACTGCTTGCTCTATAATCTCGAAATCATGAGAATCTATGAAATCAAACAAGTCGCAATGTGTTGGTTTAAATGTAGTACCCCACATCATATTTGCAGTTTCCGATAGGACATTTTGGGTATGATAATAGTATGTTTCGCTACTCCAATGAACAGCGTATTTATTATTGTCGACAAGACTTACATATTCCATTGAACGTTTTGGATCATACAACATATGCTCTAGAACACGAACATTTGTTTGATTCTGTTCAAAAGGAAATAATACATCGTCTTCCCACGATAATCGTAGAAACTGTGTTGCTGCAAAACGGAAGATTTTTCTCACGTGCTGCTTAAGTGCTTCGTTTTCCTCGGCATCTGTAATACTTGTCAGTAGCGTGTATAAAGCGTTTGATTGATTACTGATTGTGATCACCAACTCTTTAAAAGCATTGATATCAATGTATTCGCTTGCCATTTCAAGATCGAGGGCATGTTTCAATGCTTGAATTCTTTCGCTAAAGTCCAGTGGCAACACGGTGAGAGTATCATACTGCAACATTAGAAGTCCGTAGACATAATGATGGTATAAAAATGCACCTTCGTGATAGGTATCAACGGTATCAAATTGAGTATGATAATGTGATGCGGCAAATTTTGGCTTTAAAGCAGAAACAGTCGACGGAATTCCAAATATCTCAAATGAAAAATCATCGGACCATGTTTCAATTGGATTGAGCACTTTGATGCCATTTGGATAGACGTCAGATGCTTGCGGTAAAGTAAGTGAAAATTCGCTTAAGTACCGTTTGAGTTCGTAGCTTGCACGAATCCAGTCTGTACCATCTTCGAGCATTGCTGGGAGCTCAAAGTTAATGTTTGCGAAAATTATATCTGCCCACTCTGGTGTTAATGTACTCATCTGTGTATAGGAGCCTGTTAACCAATCATATCGCGTATCAGTTGCACCCCATTCTTCGGCACTTAAAGCCCCAAACATGAGTGTTTTTTCGGGTTTGATTCCTGATGAACATAATGCTTTTGCAATTCCCATCATTAAGCCAACCGCAACAGAGTTATCCTGAAATCCTTCAAAATAGGCATCATAATGAGCGCTCATAAGAATGATTTCCTCACTTTCTCCAGGGATACATCCGAATACGTTATATGCAGTCCCATTCGGATCCAAAAGACTTGAGACATCAAGCGTTAGAGTAGGCTTGAATTTCAAGGCTTTTCGTAAGATTCTTGCATCGTGTCGGGACATAGACAGCGCTGCAGCGCCGTGAGGGATAGAGGTATTCTGTGCATTGAGCGTGTGATCACTTATTTCGCCATAGCCGCCGTCTTGAACGGCAATGATGCCCAAGGCGCCACGGTAAAAGGCTTCAGTCGCAGGGTAGTTAATCCACCAATCTTCACGCTGATTAATATCGATAAGAATCCATTTTCCGGAAATGTCTGAAGGGAAATCATGACTATCGGATCGACCAACATCAATTATTTCAATAGTTTGAGGTCCTTGAGTATCTATATGGGAAGGGTAGGCACTGAGTGTAAACGTCAAATCTTGTGATTCTGTCTTGCAACGAAGGCGTGCATGCTTAAATGTCCATGATGTGACTGGATAACTGTACCGCTTGATCTTTTGCAGTCCTATTTCAGTCATCTCAAGTTCTAAAAAATCAGCTGCTTCATGTTCGGCAAATGATCCAACCGTACGAAATCCTAGAGATTCATTTGTTCGAAACGTCCCAAGCTTTTGTGCCAGTTTGTAACCATAATCAACATCAACATGTTCCATAAATTGTGATGCATTATTCGGGTATCGATCGGTAAATGTCTTATCCATTAGATTTTACTTTAACCCAGTAATCCGCCATTGTGACGCGTGTTACGTCATCAAAACGATAATTCTCATCGAGATTGTAATTTTGACGTGTTTCATATGAATCAATACCGTTAAATGCACCGCCAGTACCCGTGACAATATCGATGACATCTTGACGCGCACTAGTGTATCCAATTTCTTCGGTGATACGTTGTTGGCTTTCTTTGCTTAAAATGAAGTTAATCCATTCATGAGCCAGATCAACGTTTTTTGCATTTTTAGTAATGACCATGGCATCCATCCATGAGTTTGTTCCTTGAGTAGGGACATAGAAGGCCATATTTTCATTCTCAGATAAAACATATGTTGCATCTCCAGAATACATGGTTCCGATTGGTTTAACTCCAGATACCATGCTGTCAATCATTTCATCACGAATGTATACAGGACGTGTTTTTTGGTTCATATCTTTGAGCCAGTTAAACGCTTCTTGTAATTCTGTTTCACTGGTTGTATTCATTGAGTAACCAAGTGCTTTGAGTGCGACCATAAATGCATCTCGTTCCGAATCTAAAAAGAATATCTGGTCTTTATAGGTTTCATTTTTGAAGATATTCCAACCTTGTTGTTCTAAATCCGTTAATGAGATTTTTGTTTTGTCATACACGATTCCTACATTTCCCCAGAAGTAACCAGCAGTATATTCAGCTGCGGGGTCCATTGCACGGCCTTTTAAACTATCAAGCGTTGCAGTGTAATTTGGAATTTTTGAATAGTCTAGTTTTTGAAGACGGTCTTCAACGCGTAAGCGTTCAATCATATAATCGGTAGGGTAGAGCACATCATAAGAGTCTTCACTTGCAACTTTGATATACATTGCTTCGTTGGAATCGAACTTGTCGTAGATGACTTTCGCGTCGAATTCTTTTTCAAATTCTGTAATGAGCGACTCATCAATGTAGGATCCCCAATTATAGACTCGGAGTTCTTGTTTGGTAGTATCTTTGTTAGCACAACCTGCAAGCGCAAGTAGCGCAATGAATACGATAGTTATTTTTTTCATACTGTCTCCTTAATTAGTATTGATTTGTTTAGTATTACTAAACTAAAAGATTAGTCATACATGACACAAGACTTATTATACATCGCAGATTCACAAAATCAACACTTTTTATTATGATTTTTTTGCAGCTCTTTCTAGCGTAGAAAATGTATAAAAAAAGCCTCAATAATGAGGCTTGAAATTTTATAGGTGTGTGTCCATCCAAGTTGTAATTTCTTGAAGGCGTTTGAGTCGTGATTGTGGGCGGCCTGATCGTGACAAATCATGATTTTCACCACGAATCCAAACAAATCGTGTTTCAACACCATTCTGTTTAACGGCCGTAAAGAGTTGCATCGCTTGTTCGATTGGACAACGGTAGTCTTCTTCGGAGTGAATAAAGAGAAGTGGTGTTTTAATCGCGTGAGCATGTTTCAATGGAGATTGTTCCCAAGCCGCTTCCAAGTTTTTGAATGGTGATCCTCCTGTTTGGTCGGGACCAAAGTAAACACCAATGTCCGATGTTCCGTAAAACGAAATCCAATTTGAAATGCTACGTTGTGTTGCTGCAGCTGCAAAACGGTCTGTATGACTCACAATCCAATTCGTCATAAATCCGCCATACGATCCCCCCGTAACACCGACCCGTGCGCGATCAATTGCGTAACGCTCTAGCACAAGATCTGTAAACGTCATGATATCGGAATAGTCAATAGTTCCATATTTACCACGAATATCGGCAAATTCATTGCCATAAACATCGCCACCATGTGGGTTTGTAAAGAATACAACGTACCCAAGATTAGCCCACGCTTGCATTTCATGATAAACCACGGCATTATAGATTGTTTTTGGACCCCCGTGGATATCAAGGATTGCGGGATATTGTTTCATAGCGTCATAATCTTGCGGGAGTAAGACCCAACCGTCCAGTAAATCGCCATTACTTTCATATTGGATATGTTGAGGCGTTGCAAGGTAGTGTGAATCCCAGTATTCGGCATTAAATGACGTAAGGAGTGTATACGTGGCTTCACTGAAATTGAAGGCATACAATTCCTGATGACGATTATCGAAAAGTCCAATCCCAAAGAATTGATCGTTTAATTTAATCCAACCATCAATACTTCCTTCAGGGCTAAACACCGTTTCAATCGTCTGGCCATCGAAGCAGTAAAGTACAGTTCGGTCTTGATATGTTCCAACAAAATAGAAGTTATTGTCGATGACGTGTTCTTGGGCACTGCCTAAGAAACGCACATCACTCCCAACTGAGTTCCATGAGCTACGTCCAAATTCACATACGCGAACAAGGGCATCATTTTCGAGGCGATAGACATCTGAGTTTTGATTGATACCGAATGCTTTTCCTGTCGATGCAAAGACATAAATCTGTCCGTCTAAAACGGTCATATTTGAAATCATATAGGCATCGTTTTTGAAAGTTTCGATAATATCTTGTGTCTGTGTATTAAAACTAACAATGTCTGCATGGAATTGAGGTAATCCATTTGGAATTTCCTTATAAAAGTAAGCAATTTGTGTTGTTTCATCAAAATGCGCCAAAGCGATATCCACATTTTGTTCTGCAATAGGATGATAGGTGCTTTCTTCAGTATTATAGATAAAAGCTTGTCCGATTTTTGCTTTTGTAAAACCGCCACCATTCGCATAAAAAGGAACACTATCAAAAACTTCGTAATTGGTGTCTTTTTTAATCTTTGCGAGATAGTCATTACGCTTTTCTGAATCAAATAGGATGTGATCATCAGTATTCATGTGTGCTGTAATCAAGAGATTGCCATTTTGAAGAACCTTGAGTGATCCAATAGCAATCGGGAAGGTATAAGCTGGTTCAATAATCCCCGTAATAATATGATAACGATAAATAATACTTTTTTGCTGCGATACTGCTTCTGTTTCTTGACTGTTGGTCGTATGGTGGAAAAGAATGGTATCATCATGTTCCCAGTAGAAACGTGCATCCGTGTCCAAATCTAATACTCTTTTAGATTGTGTTCCATCAAATAAGAAAAGACTGTGTATATAATCGTTGTCATCATAGCGTGCTTCTGAGACAACATACGCTGCGTGTGTTTTACTTGGATTTGCTTTAAGTGATCCAAGATAACGATAGTTTAAAAAATCTTCAATTTTCAGTTGTTTCATAAATAATGTATCTCCTTTCAGAAAGTATATCATATATTTTCACCACTGACTTATAATTCATTCAAAGTCTTGTTTATCCAAACAAAACATGAATTGTTATGTTTGTGTTAAAAAATACAAGTAATGTCATGATTGTGTAAATTATATGGATTTACTTGAAATCTAGGTGATGGTATGGAATTATAGACTTAGGTATTACAGGAGGAAATGATGAAAAAATACTTGTTAGTGCTTTTAGTTTCAATACTTGTTTTAACGGGTTGTAGTAGTGGAAGTGAAAAAGGAAATGACAAGAAAATAGAGACTTTAACG
Source organism: Erysipelothrix anatis (assembly GCF_009828745.1). GTDB lineage: Bacteria > Bacillota_I > Bacilli_A > Erysipelotrichales > Erysipelotrichaceae > Erysipelothrix > Erysipelothrix anatis. Next base: position 156,898 of record NZ_WTSX01000006.1, on the reverse strand, counting down.
GTGTTCTTTATTCCAAGTCGTGATTCAAAAGAAATCATTGCAAAGACAGAACCATTAAAAGGTCTTATTAAAACAGAACTTGCTAAAGATGGCTATGAAGTTGGAAATGTTAATATCCAAGTATCTCCAAATTATGAAGCTGCTGGGGAAGCACTAGATGCTGGCCAGGCTCATATTGGATTCATTCCTGCAAGTACATATGCAATGTACTCACAGGACGGAAACATTGATGTTGCATTAGCGGCATCACGTGATGGTTTGAATAAAGATTTTGTGGAAGCAAAAGAGTGGAATGACGGTGAAGCAACATTACCTGTTGAAGAACAAGTCACATTCTACCGTTCATTGATCTATGCAGGAACATCTGCAAAAGGACGTGAACTTGCTGATAAAGTAAATGCAGGCATGAAATTAACATGGGATGATTTAAATAGTGCATCATGGTGTCATTCAAATACGACATCATCCGCAGGTTATGTTTACCCATCATTATGGTTAGCAGATCAATTCGAAGGAAAAATGATCTCTGATCTTGCAAATAAAGTTGAAGTAACGGGTTATCCTGATACAGCAGCACGTTTAGCAACTGGACAATGTGATGTCGGAGTCGGTTATGCTGACATTCGCCGTGACTTTGAAACAAACTGGACAACAGAATGGAACCAAGAAAACATTTGGAAGCAAACGGATGTTATCGGTGTAACAGATAAAATCATGAACGATACGATTTCGATTTCAAATAAACTTGTTGATGCAGACTTGAAGAAAGCATTACAACGTTCATTTATTGAAATTGCTAAAACGGATGAAGGAAAAGAAGCTATCTCAATTTATAACCACACCGGATATAAAGAAGTAACAGATGCTGATTATGATTCATCACGTAAAGTATTGGATATGCTAAAAAACAAACAATAATGAGTCAAGGTGGGTCATCGAACCCACCTTTTAAAAGTCTGTGGAGGTCTCAATGATTGAATTTCAAAATGTAACAAAAATTTATCCAAATGGCGTCAAGGCCTTGGATGGTGTTAGCTTAACGATAGAACAAGGGGAGTTTGTTGCGATTATCGGACTTTCAGGTGCTGGTAAATCAACGTTACTTCGAAGTGTTAACCAAATGCATACGATTACTGATGGAACACTTTTGGTTAATGGTAGCAATGTCTCGGAATTAAAAGGGAAGGACCTTCGAAAATTCAGACGACAAATTGGTATGGTATTCCAATCATTCAATCTTGTTAAGCGAACAACAGTACTTAAAAATGTGCTAACAGCACGCGTCGCAGAAATGCCATGGTTTAAAAGCTTATTGGGCTTGTATTCAAAAGAAGATACACTCAAAGCACTTGAGTCATTGGATCAAGTTGGTATCTTAGAAAAAGCATATAATCGTGCTGATGAACTTAGTGGTGGCCAGCAACAACGTGTTGCATTAGCACGCTGCCTGGCTCAAGAACCGCAAATCATTTTAGCGGATGAACCCGTTGCGTCATTAGATCCGATTACAGCACAACAGGTGATGGATGATTTTGTCAAAATCAATGAAAAAACAAATATCACAGTTATTGTTAATATGCACCACGTTGACCTTGCACTTAAATATGCAAAACGTGTAATAGGGATCAACAAGGGAGTTATTGTTTTTGATGGCCCATGTGAAAGTGTAGACGAAGCAGTCTTGAAACAGGTTTATGGACGTTCTTTAGCCGAGGATGAATTGATGGGAGTGACGACACATGTCACAGCTTAAAAGTCTTTTCTATCCAAAACCAATTGTTTTAAACAATGGCAAAGAAGTGAAGCCACCTTTTCGAATCGGAATCATCGTTATTGTAATCGTGGGGGTGCTTCTTTACTTTAGTGCAAAAGTTACAAATTTTAATCTTATTTTGCTAATTAATGGAGGTGAAGAGTTCTTTCGCTTTCTCGGTCGTTTATTTCCGCCTAATCTGAAATACGCGTCTACTGTTATGAATCCGATGATTCAAACATTTGCAATGTCATTTTTAGGGACATTGTTTGCTGGTATTTTTGCACTTCCTGTGGCATATCTATCAGCAAGTAACATGAATCAAAATCGAATTGCGAGAGGCATCGTTCGATTTGTGATGAGTTTCTTCCGAACGATTCCTGTATTAATTATTGCCCTAATCATGACTTACATCTTTGGATTGGGAACATTTTCAGGGATGATTGCTATCTTCTTATTTACTTTCTCGATTCTTACGAAAATGACGTATGAGCAAATTGAATTGGTTGATATGGGACCTTTTGAAGCAAGTATCTCGACGGGTGCATCTCGTTTCAAAGCTTTTATTGCCTCAGTGGTTCCACAAATATCGGGTTTGTACTTGTCTTCTATTCTCTATAATTTAGAAATGAATATCCGTTCGGCTGCTGTATTGGGATATGTTGGGGCAGGTGGAATTGGGACATTGATGAATGAAAATATTGGTTGGCGCCAGTATCAAAATTTATCAACAATACTTATCATTTTACTAATCAGTGTTATTTTAATTGAAATGCTGAGTCGTTATATTAGAAAGAGGCTTATCTGATGTCGACACGAATCTTAGAAACGTATGAAAATAGACCGCGTTATATTAAGCAAGCTTGTTTTATTGTGGGTGTTATTTTACTGATTACAGCATTGAGTCTACCTTATGTTGAATTCAACGGATTGGTTACCAATGGTTTTTCAATAGTTAATAGTATTATTCAAGGGATGATTGCACCCAACTGGGAGGCATTACTCAATTTTACGAAAGAGGGAATTCCTTACTTAGTTTTTGAAACAGTAGCAATTGCTTTCTTAGGTACTTTTATTGGTCTTGTATTATCTGTGCCCGTTGCATTTTTATCTTCACAAAATATTGTAGGTCGTAAATTCGCAACAATAGGAACATTTATGATTACAGTAATTCGGACTTTTCCTCCGTTTGTTTATGGGCTAATGTTAATTCGAGTGTCTGGGCCAGGACCGTTCACTGGTGTACTAACACTTGCGATTACTTCAATTGGAATGATTTCTAAAATGTTTGTAGAAGTTATTGAAGATTTGGATAATGGCATCATAGAATCTTTGGACGCCGCAGGATGCAATACGTTGCAGAAAATTCGTTATGGAATAATTCCTCAACTGATGGGTAATTTTGCATCGATTTCAATTTATCGCTTTGAGATTAATGTAAAAAATGCTTCAATTTTGGGTCTTGTAGGAGCTGGTGGAATTGGAGCGCCACTTCTTTTTGCAATGTCTGGTTTCCGTTGGGCAGATGCAGGAGCGCTTCTTTGGGGATTAATTCTTCTGGTGGTTACAGTTGAAGCTCTATCTTCATGGATTCGAAATAAACTAGGATAATACCTGTTAGCCGACATTTTAATGTCGGTTTTTTTGTTATCGTGAAATTTCATGTATACTTTGAGTATAGCGAAGAAGGATTTAGAGGAGTAACGTATACTGTAGCGCAAAGATTAGATGCAAGGGTTAGTAAATGCGATTTTTTCACTCTCTCTAATCATATCGGATCAATCATTTTTGTTAGGATATTTAACCACTTAAAGTGTTGGAATGATTCGTATTGATGCTTTTTTGTATGCAAAGCAGATAAAAACAACGACCTTAAAAAGAAACATTACTTCTCAAGTTGAACGTATACATATAGGAAATGAGAAATTTAGATGAAACTAATCTTAGAAACTGAACGATTGATAATTAGAAACTATGTAGCTACCGATGTCACGGATGCTGCTGAATTTCTGATGGATGAGGAAACAATGTACTATATTCCAGAAACGTTTAAGAGTCTGTCGGAATTGCAACAATTTATCGTTGCCCCTGAACACACGAATAATTATCTACCGGTTGAATTGAAATCGTCAGGGAAGATAATTGGTCATATTTCGTTTATGGATGTATTTCAAGGTCATACTTACGAGATTGGGTGGGTGTTTAATAAAAAGTATCAAGGACAGGGATATGCGTTTGAGGCAGCAAAGGCAATTATGGTGGATGGTTTTTCTAACCGTGCCCTTCACCGGATCATCGCAACGGCTCAACCTCAAAATTCTAGTTCTTGGAAATTGATGGAACGACTCAATATGCGCCGTGAAGCCCACCATATTGCCTGTATTCCGTTCCAAGACACATGGTGGGATGAGTTTTATTACGCAATATTAAAAGATGAAATGAAGTAATTGTATGGGAACGATTGTAACTATCAATCTGTTGGTATATTTGGGATAACCGTGATCCTGAATCATTTTCTGCAGATTAAGAATGGCGTTTTATCCAAACTTCAGGTTTATGGTTTATTCAAGCGGTACATGCCGACATTTTAATGAAAAGGGACGCGAATCATTTGTTGGGATGATGCATGTGAAGCTAATATACTGGGCTTAGCGTTGGATAACGGCACGTCTTTGGTACCTGACTATATAATCAAAGAAACGAATTGCCGCGTCTAATTCTCTTTAATCAAAGTGAAGCAGGTTTGGCCTAGCAAGAACTTAAAGATGATAATTCTATACCTATTATTTTAATGATTTAGGTATCGTTTTATATGAGAGTTTGAAGAAAGTATGATGTGTTGTCGTGTCAGGTGTATTTTTACAGTAAAAACTGTGTTAAAATTGAAATAGATAGAGCATAGGCTCTTTAGAAATGGAGGAATAGGATGAGTAAACATCATAACAATACGGGTAAAATTATTAAGTATGTTGCAGCAGGTGTCGCAGTTGCGGGAGTTACATATGGTGCAGTACAAGTTGGAAAATTTGTTGCAAACCACAAAATGGAACAAGAAGCAGAAACATTGCTAACAGAAAAATATGGGGATCGCTTAGAAAACAAGTCAGTGATTATTGTTGATAAGCGCGATTCCATATTCAAAAGATTTCTTAAAGTATTCTCGAGTGCACTTTAATGAAAACAGACAAAATGTCTGTTTTTTTTATGCGGTCACTAATAAATGAAATATCTATTACCCATCTAAATACTATATAATACATGTAGAGGTGGGGTATGAGTAAATCAAAAGCAAGCGAAAATAATCTAATATACTATTTCAAAACGATAGGATCAGAGCGTCCAATTACTTTTCTTTTGTTGGCTTCTGATATCTTTTTGAATGTTCTAATTGCTTTAATTGTTGCGGTTATACCATCAGTTTTGATAGGCTATGTTAGCACAACGATGTCACTTGATCGTACATTACCGTCACTAATAATTATTACCGCCACTCTAGCAGTTTTATCGTACTGTGGTGTTATGCAACAAGTAAGAAACGGAATTAATAACATTGCGGTTCGACTTTTGGTTTTTTCACTTAAATTGTCTCGTAAATACTTAACGATTGATTTCGAAACGATAGAGGAACCGTCGGTCTATCGTTTATTTCAGCGTGCCCTTGATAATGGGGTAGGTGATGTATCCTCTGGTACTCAGTCAGTTCTTGTAAGCACTAAAAATTTATTTGTGAATCTTATTACCTTTGCGCTTTTTGCCTTCTTTCTGTCTTACTTTAATGTTTGGGCGTTTATCGTAACCGTAATGGTAGGAATCATTGATTCACTGCTACTTCGCCAGTCAATCAATTTTGAGCTTGAGAATCGAGAAAAAAAATTGAGTTTGGTAACCCAACGTCATTATCTAAAATATGCGGCTGTTAATCTTGATAATAGTAAAGATGCAAGAATATACAATGTTTCATCTCTTTATATGAGTAAAGTAAAGGAACTAAACGATGAACTCGAATCAATAAACAAAAGAGCAAATTCAATAGAGTATAGAAATCAAGTTATATCAACAATTATGATATTTGCTCGTGATTGTTTTGTTTATACGATTTTAATACACCTAACCCTAATCGGAACCATGACAATAGCTGAATTTTCAGTTTTTCTAACTGTCATGGGTTCTTTAAATGGATGGATGCGTGAAATTGTACGATCGATTCATGAAATTCGTCTTTCGAGCTTGGATATTGCGGATGTTAAAGACTTCATCGAATATCCTACAATTCTATGTGAAGATTTCGCTTTGGATGATGAAGAATATTTTGACATAGAATTCCACAATGTATCGTATTGCTATCCAAACAGCAACCATAATGTCATATCAAATGTGTCTTTCGAGCTGAATACTGGAGATAAACTTGCTTTAGTGGGAGCGAATGGATCTGGGAAATCAACGTTAGTTAAGCTACTTCTAGGACTTATTCGCCCTACAGAAGGTATAATCACACTCAATGGAGTCAATATTAATACACTAAGTCGTGGGGAGTACTTTTCCTATTTTTCGCCTGTTTTTCAAAATGTTGATTTGTGGGCGTTAACATTAGAAAAGAACGTATCGCTTTCAACCATAAGCAACAAAGAGGCAACAATCGCTGCGCTTACAGCTGCTGGCTTAATAGATCTTGTTGATGCATTACCGGATGGATTGATGACAAATCTTACCCATTACGTTCATCAGAATGGTGTAAATTTGTCAGGAGGTCAAATCCAAAAGATTATGTTATCACGTGCGATTTATAAAAACTCTCCAATACTTGTTCTAGATGAACCAACTGCAGCTTTGGATGCTATTGCAGAACAGAGTGTCTATGAGGATTATAATAGACTGTCTGAGAGTAAAAGTTCTCTTTTTATATCACATCGACTCGCATCGACACGTTTTTGTGATCGTGTCATTTTACTGAATTCAGGTCGAATACTCGAAGAAGGAACTCATGAGGATTTAATAAAATTTGATGGAGAGTACGCAGCAATGTTCGCACTACAACGACATTATTATGAGGAGATGAATCATGAAGTCATTATTTAAAGTCATAGACCTTATCTATAGCCTTAATCCTAGAGTTTTAGTTCTTACTGTTCTAACTCAGCTTACTTCAGTGATGATTCCTTTCGTAAGTTTATATTTTGGTGGACAGATCATAAACTTGTTACTTGAAGGAACCTTGTATGTTTGGATCGAATTTTTAAAGTTTGTCAGTATCATATTTTTGTTGTCATTGGTGAAGACTACCTTGAAGAGAATTTATAATAATGAAGTATTTAAACTTGATCTCCAACTTGATGATTCACTTATAAATAAATCATTAACGATGAAATATGATGTCTTAGTGGATGCACAAACGCGTCTTGATTTCCAACGTGCTGAGGAAGGGAACATGATGACAGGTGGCATTACTAATTTTATTGATAGTATTGTAAATACAGGATTCACGATTATATTGAGCAGTATCGTTACATTTTTTGCGATGTATCAATTGCTTGCAACACGTACGGACACGATTTCACAATTAGGGATGTTCACGAATTCGAAACTGTTTACAGTATTATTAGTATTGATTTTGATAATTCCTATAGTTGTATCCTACTACGTAAATAAAAAAACTGCGAGTAAGCGTGAAGAAGCATATGCGACACTTAGTCAAGGTAACAGAGAAATGAATTATTATTATGAGACTTTATTGACGGATAACGAAAGTGGCAAGACTGTTCGTCTTTATAATGCGGACGAAATGGTTTTTCAGACCATCGAGAAGGGGAACTTGGATACACTTAAAATTCTTAAAAATGTGAATATCTCAAATGGAAGATACTTAGGTTTTGTTCAAGTCGTTATTGTAATAATTACATCGATTTTATTTGGTTTGATTGCTATGAAGGCAGTCGTAGGTGCAATAAGTATCGGCTCAATCCTAATTTATGCAGGTTTTCTCCAACAACTCTTGGATGCTCTAATTTATGGGGTAGCATTACTAGCTACTGCTGAACATACTCTAAAATATATGCAATATTACATTGAATTTCTAAATAAAGAAGGTCCGAAAAATCATGACTTAAGCACCACTGGGGATCTTCGCTTCAAAATAGTATTTGATAATGTATCTTTTATTTATCCAGGAACAAACACCTACGCGCTTAAAGATGTAAGTGTGATAATTAATGCTGGAGAGCGAATTTCAATTGTTGGAGAAAATGGAGCGGGTAAATCAACCTTCATTAATCTTCTATGTCGATTGTACACACCGACAAATGGAAAAATTTTACTCGATGGTGTGGATATCCAAACATTATCTTTTGATAGCTATATGGAAAAAATGGCCGTTGTTTTTCAAGATTTTACACTCTATCCGTTTACAATTGCAGAAAATGTCGCAATGACGACAACTTACGATCAAGATAGAGTTCATAAAGCATTAAATCTTGTTGGTCTGAAGGATAAAGTTGATAAATTGGAAGCAGGAATTAATACCACACTTACTGGCATATATGAGCATGCAATTTCATTATCAGGTGGTGAAGGACAGAAACTAGCAATTGCAAGAGCATGGTATAAAGATACAGCTCTTATTATTCTTGATGAACCGACATCTGCACTTGACCCGCGATCTGAATTCGAGATATATCAAAATATAACTGCGTTACTTAATAGAAAGACGTCATTATTTGTTTCACATCGTATGAGTTCATGTACATTAAGTGATAGAGTGCTAGTTTTTCAAAATGGATCAATTATTCAAGACGGTTCCCATAATAATTTGCTCAGACAATCGGGAATGTATCAGAAACTATTTAAAGCGCAATCGGATTATTATCTATAAAGTTGGACATTTTTGGTTGCCCAACTTTTTGTAACTAATGAGAAGGTTTCGTTCTCATCCTTACATCGTAAATACAGAAAATGTTTAAATTCACATCGAATTCATACGACATTCATAACACTTTGATTAAATAGCCTTAGGAGGACAACATGGTTAAAATTCTTTACTTAGAAGATGAGCAATATATACGTGAAGTTACGCAGGAATATCTCGTAATGGCACACTATGATGTAGATTGTGTTACAGATGTTTTAGAGGCTCGTGAAGCCCTGCGTACCAATACCTATGATATTGCGATTCTTGATATTCTAGTACCGCATGGTACAGGTTTTGATATTTTAGAAGCGATTCATGCGAGCTCAGCAAACACGCGTTGCATTATGCTTACAGCGTTGGACGATGAATCATCACAAATAAAAGCATTTAATGGCTTTGCTGATGACTATATGATCAAACCATTCTCTCCTGTAATTCTCATTAAACGATTAGAAGCGCTGATGCGCCGTAGAGCGTCGACATCTTCGGCTACTGCAAGTGGCTTAGTGCTTAATCCAGAGTCATACGAGGTCCTTTATAACGGCAATTCAATCCTACTTACATACACTGAGTTTTTAATTTGTGAAGCACTCATGACTCACAAGAACCGCGTTTATACACGTGAAATGTTGCTTGATATTATTGCACCGGATGATTATTTGGTAAGTGATCGGGTCATTGACGCCCATATCAAAAATATCCGGAAGAAATCACCAGTATCTATTGTTAGGACAGTGGTTGGTGCAGGTTATCAGTTTCAGGAGGGGAATTTATGAAATTGACGACAAAGGTACTCCTCTATACAGCCCTTACGACACTAACAGTTGGCTTACTAATTATTGGTTATTTCATGTTTATGCTTCCTGGCTTATATGTGGAACACAAATTAAATCAAAATGTTAATATCGTAGCAACGACGCTTGAACAGACTCGAGAAAATAACGGATGTGACATTGCATTACAAAATCATGATGTTATGAATGCTACATTTCGTTTTGCAAAGGCATCTGGGAATTATGAATTACTTGTTTGTACCAATTATTCATCAAGTACAATAGTTGTTAAAGATGATTCACTCCAAAGTATTATGGATCAACTCCGATTGATTCCAACAGCCATAAAAAATGGTGAGCCTGTAACAGAAATCGACTTTTCAGGGTTCGATCTATCAAAATACAGTGCAAATTTTGATAACGATGCACTATTTACAGTTGTTGATCATGCATTTCGTGATTTTGGGACATCATTTCAAGTAGATTCGGAGCGCATTTACCAAAAAGGGGATTCAATTCAAGTAATGAGTTCCCAAGTATCAAATGACTCAGTGAACTATACAAATTATATTGGTTTTACTGAAAACTCTGAGAATATTCTGGTAACAGTGGCGACGACTTTGACACCAAAGTTGAATGAACTTAAGCCAATCTTGCTACAAAGTATGCCAATGATTCTTGTGGTTCTTGTCTTCTTTGCAATGTTTACGGCTGCGTTATTTACAAAACTCTTGGCATTACCAATTGATACGCTTGCAAAGCAAGCTCTTCATAATGCACGCGGTGAAACTGTTCGTTTTAAACAAAAAAACCAACATGATGAATACAAAGTTTTGGAAGATGCACTAAACTCAATGCAAGATGCGATCCAACAATCAGTTGATGAGTTACGCAGTGCGAATGAGTCTTTATCATTACAAAGCGAACGTCAAAAAGTTTTCCTTATGAATGCGTCACATCAATTAAAAACACCGCTATCAGGAGCGTTGTTACTTACTGATGGTATGATTCATCAAATCGGAACATATAAGGACGTCTATAAGCACTTACCAAGTGTGCAGCAAGAACTTGTGACAATGAAACACATGATTGACAATATGTTATCGGCATTTGAGACAGAGTTGGAAAGTAGTCCCTATACCGAAGAAGCAATTGCAGCGGTTGTTCAAAGCATTCTTGCTGATTACACCAACCTTATCAACCAAAAAAATCTAAAAATTTCTGTATTGGGTGAACACACTTTAAGAACTGAATCATCGACGTTCCATTCAATTTTGGATCACTTGATTCAAAATGCCATTCAATATTCACCAGATAATGCGAACATCTCGATTTACATATCTTCCTTGGAGATAAAAATTATAAATACCGGTGTGACCATCGAACAGAACATTCTTGATCATATTTTTGATCCTTTTATTAGAGATCATCGATCAAACCACAAGGGGAGTGGCCTCGGATTATACATTGTCGCTCAAATGGTAAAAAGCCTAGACATGACAATCACCATTCAGAATTATGAAAACAGTGTGGTAACACACCTAGACTGGAGACAACATTAAAATGATTACATTTGAAAATATTATCGTAAACTATGGTGATTTTAAAGCCCTAGATTTACAAACAAAAATTGAAATCGGTCCCAATGATCGTGTTGGGATTATTGGTTCAAACGGTTCAGGGAAAACAACCTTGATAAAAGCTTGCCTCGGATTGCTACCTTATACAGGTTCGATTACAAGTGATGCATCTGTAAATGAAATGGCAGTGCACTTACAAGCAAATGATTATGTAGACACTATGAACTGTAAATCAATTATGGAAACTGTACTGCAATGTCAAATTTCGAAATCACAAGAACTTAAAGAATTAATAGATTTCTTCGACTTTAACGCTTCACTAAAGAAAAAATACAAACAGCTATCCGGAGGACAAAAACAACGTTTTACCCTAATTCTTGTATTGATGCAAAATGCACCACTGACCTTTTTTGATGAAGTGACGACTGGGTTGGACTTTGAGACACGGATGAGCCTCATGGATAAATTGTCAACATGGTATCAAGATAAAGGGGCAGCAATTGTCTTTGTAACACATTATTTTGAAGAATTGTCACGTCTAACGAATAAACTACTAATCATTGATAAAGGACAATTTATCGATTATGGAGATCGTGATGAACTTTTCAGAAAATATTGCGGACACGCAGTAATTATATTTGATGACAATGAATCTAATCAGCGAATTGCATCCGCATTCACAACATGTAAAGCACCCAATGGTCGTCTGGCTGTTGTTTGTGAAAACCAAGAAAGTGAACTTCAAGTTTTGCTTCAACTTAATGAAGCATCTGTTAATTATGTTCGATCTGATTCGGATGTTGAATTATTATACTTAAATGCATTGGAGGCTTATTATGAAGCATTATCTTAAATATGAACTAAAGAATACATTTGGAAATATCTTTTCCATAATTTTCGGAATTTTGTTTCCGATTATGATGACATTACTCTTCTATAACATGTTTAGCAGCAACGAAGCTATTCCAAAAGATGCATTGGCACTACAATTGTATCTAACCAACGTGTTGATGTCTCCATTAGCTATGGTCTTTGTAGGTTTCTCAGCATTGTTTTCACAAGAGATTGAACACGATGTCACAACACGGATGTTATTGTTTGGATACACAACATCCAATCAACTCAAAACAAAGTTTGTTGCGCAAATGGTTGCAATGGGAATTGCATTGGCTATCTTTAGTGCTGTTATTGTCCCACTACTTGGCATTGGTGCACCTTCAATCTTTGGCTTCATTGTATTTATTGTTTTCTTTGCAATAATATCCATGATTCTCTTTGTCATTGCATATAGCATTACATTACTAACGCGTAAATTTAGCTTAACATACGGAATTAGCATGACCCTATACTTTGCAACCATGATCTTCTCGGGGATGATGGGAATTCAAACATCTAATTTTAAAGGAATCATGAAGGGGATATCCAATTTATTGCCAACAACATATTTTGTGAATGATATGCCAACAGTTTGGACTGCGACATCTTACAACTTTGCACCAATGATTCAGAGTCTCGTATTCTTTGCTGGGATTGCAAGCATTCTTTATGTGATTGCCTACAACAAAACAAAACGTAGTATTCATTAATTTCTGACAGATACAACAACCTTCAAAAAGTCTCTAAGAACTTTTAAGGAAGCCCAAAAGAGCATCTCAAATGAGAATGTTCTTTTTTGATTGTCAAATATGAGGTTGTTTTGAAACGTTGATTGAAATTCATGGTACAATGGCGATAGTGAGGTAAAATAATGTTCAATCATGATAGCATAATAAAAAGAGTTAGAAACTGGTATTCTCTTACTAATGTTTTAAAAATCTTTATACTGGCTTTTATCGTAGCGGGAATACTTGATTTGTTAGCGCCACAGTTAGCGAAAGTGTACTTTAGTACGATTATGTGGGTGCTTGTCGTGTATACCGGATATGCAGTGATTTCAAAAGTTTTATCGAGCACTAAAGATAAAGACAAAGGGGGCAGTCTATGACGGTAGAAACAGTCGTGCATATCTTAATTGTTATTCTAAATACGATTTCTGTGCTTATATTAGTATTGGGGGTAATCAAAGCAATCATTCGTTTTATTAATGTGGAATTTTCACTTAAAAATAACGTCGATCGTGATGAGGTTGAACTTCGATCTATCAATATTATTAAACGAAATCTAGGAGCTTATGTGCTTTTAAGTTTAGAGGTACTCATTGCGGCTGATATTATTGAATCGATTTTAAATCCAACGATCGAAGATATCTTGATGCTTGGTGCAGTTGTCATTATCCGAACAGTAATTTCATTCTTTCTTGGTAAAGAAATAGAAGCTGTCGAAAGTTAATCCATAAACCGTCATAGAAGACGGTTTTCTTTTTGCAGATGGGTTGACCAACAGATTGGGAGTTACTATAATAACTGTATTAATAACCAATTTAATGCTCTCAATATGGGAGAGCAGTCTCTACTGATGAACCGTAAATTCGTCAACAATTGTGGAAGAAATGTGTCTTGTTTCTCCTCAATGCATTGGGGATTAATGATCGTCGAATGACGCAGGAGGAAATAATGACACACGCAACAAAAGAATTCATCTATGGTTTACCAAAGGCAGAACTTCATTTGCATTTGGAAGGCACCTTAGAACCTGATTTAAAACTTAAGCTTGCTCAGAAAAATAATATTGAGATTGCTGCGAAAACTATTGAAGATGTTGAAGCGACTTATAAGTTTAATGATTTAACATCATTTTTAGCAGTGTATTATCCAGGGATGGAAGTCCTTCGAACACAAGAAGATTTCTATGACCTTGCAATGGCTTATTTCCGCAAGGTAAAAGAACATAATGTACGTTACGTTGAAGTCTTTTTTGATCCTCAAGCCCATACGGCTCGAGGTGTTTCATTTGAAACATTATTTGAAGGCTATTATAAAGCAACGCAAGATGCAAAAGAGCTCGGAATAGAAGCTCATTTAATCATGTGCTTCTTAAGAGATCTGAGTGAAGAATCCGCTTTTGAACACTACGAAATGGCACAACCATTTAAGGATCGCATTCTAGGAATTGGGTTAGATTCTGATGAAAGAGATAACCCACCACTTAAATTCCAACGTGTCTTCAAAAAGGCGAAAGATGATGGCTTTAAGATTACAATGCATTGTGATATTGACCAAATTGGTTCAATTCAAAATATTCGAGACGCGCTTCATGTAATTGGTGTTGATCGTATTGATCACGGTACAAATATTGTGGAAGATCCAGAACTTGTTGCATACGTTATTGAAAAAGGCATTGGTCTAACCAGTTGCCCAGTTTCTAACGGATTTGTGACAGATGATATGAAAGGTGAAGAGCTCAAAGCACTCTTACACCAAGGGGTAAAAATCACCGTTAATTCTGATGACCCAGCGTACTTCCAAAGCTACGTTTCGGATGACCTTTATGCAGTCGCACAAAAAGTTTCGTTAACAGAAACGGATATTGTTACCCTTGTCAAGAATGCCTTTGAAATAGCATGGACAAGTGATGAAAACAAAGGTAAGTATCTCCAAGAAGTTGACGCTTATCTGGCACAACAGTAACTTATAAACACAGGTTAACCTGTGTTTTTTTACTTATATTTTATTCGTGGTATAATAGATGTAGAAGAGGTGATGGTGTAAACGATGAATCATGATGTGGATGGCTCAATAAGACAGGTTCCTGAATAGTTTCTATAGGCAATTCATTGAATAGAAACAAGAAGGAGACCATTAATGAGTAAAAACGATATTATGCAGACATTGCAGCGCTTTATTGCTGAATCAAATTCAGTCATTGAAAATGAATCATTAGACTTATCTGAGAAGGGTAAAAAAGTTCTTGCGCTACAAACGGAAATGCAGTTGTATGCGAAAAATTTAAAAAAGAAGCTTAAAGATCAGAGTATCGCATTTAATATAGATGCAATCACGTATGCACACAGTGCGATAGAATACTTAGAAGACACGTCAGCATTGGATAGTCTAAGGACAAAACGAGAAACATATTTCGATTTTATGAAGACGTTAAAAAGCAATACAAAAGAATTTGCTGAAGCACTTCAATTTAGCATTGAGTAAAAGGAACACTGCACATACTGTGTTCTTTTCTTTATGCAAATGTTTGGATTGACAAAATAATTATTAAATCGTACACTTTATGAAAATACTGATTGAATGATTGAGGTATAAATATGAAAAACAGATATGATTCTGAACAGACAGTGCAAGATATTATCAATGTTTCCATTAAGCTCTTTTCTGAAAAAGGATATGAAAAAACATCAATCCAGGATATTGTAAATGGCTTAAATGGGCTGACACGAGGGGCCATTTACCACCATTTTAACAGTAAAGATGACATTCTAGTTGCAGTCATTCATGAGATTGTCATGAATAGTGACTATTTCAATCAATTTTTAAATGTTGAAGGAAAAACTGCAAAAGAGCAGCTCCAAGCGCTTGTTATCAAGGCATTTTCTAACTATGGCCAGGTGAGTAACGATGTCGGTGCAGAGTTTTTAAAAAAGAATCCTGCTATTTTAGTAGAAATTTTCAAACTTACGGTTAACCAAATAGCCCCAAAAGTTGAAATGCTTCTTGAAAGTGGAAATGCTGACGGCTCATTAACAATTAAAAATCCTAAGCAAGTAGCACAAGTTATGGTGTTGCTTGGGGATACATGGTTCTCATCAGCAATGTTTGAAGATACAGGCGCAAATTTTAATGTAAAGATTGACGTCTTGATCGATGCTTTAAATGGACTTGGAGTTACAATTTTTGATGAGGCAACAATTAAAGCATTAAAACGATAAAAGAGCTCATGATTGAGCTCTTTATTTTTTGTTTTTACGAATGCGATAGAAGTCTTGGACATCTTCAATAAACTCTTGAAGCGACTCGCTTTTAAGACGTGGGAAGGCTTTAAGTAGACGAACTTCACGTGACTTAAGAGTTGCCTTTAAGGTATCGTAAGAAGTATTAAGTTCTTTCAATCGAATTTCGTACGAACCTTCTAGTTTTGATTTCAATTTATCAATTTCATACTTGATGTTGTTTAACTCGAATAAGCGACTTTGAAGGTTCAACGTTGCTCGGAGTGACGCTATGAAGTCGATAATGACTACTACAAACAACGTAAACGCAATATAATTAAGGTATTCAATGGAAATGTTGGCAACCAAATCTACAATAACAGGGTGAATGTATTCAACTAGGACGAGCGATAAAGCACCAAACATGGTTGAATTAAGCAAACATACTCGGCCGTTGATATTCATAAACATTTCTGAATAGTCCCACCATCGCATTTTGAATGCTTTCTCCATGATGTAACTCGTCAGATACTCAAGTGAGCTTGTAAGAATCAGTCCGAGTATAAAGACAAGTACCGGGTTGAAAGCATAGGGTAGTAAAGTAGCGAGGATAATCATGGCACCGAAACCATAAATTGGAACCAGAGGTCCATTTAAAAAACCGCGTTCTTCGAATTTTCCGGAGAGGATCGAACAATAAACTGTTTCTAAGATCCAACCAATAAAACTATATATAATCCAATAGACAAATAAAAGTGCAAGCTGTGAATTCATTATGAATCCTCCTAATGAAATCATACCAAAAATAGGATGTGTTTAATAGCGTTTAAGGTGAACAGACACTTACGACTAAATATACTTTACAAGTTGCGTATTGAATGTTATCCTAAATATTATTTTGATTATCAAACTATTGGAGGAATTATGAAAAAAAGAATAACGATAGTAAGCTCAGTTGTATTAATGTTTTGTCTCGTACTCTGGGGTGCTGGTGAGTATTTTTTTGCACAAGCAATCAAGATTGGTCCTAAATCATTTATTGATTCAGAAGTGTCCGATGTATGGCGTGAAGCGAACGAGTGGTTTGCAACAACAGATTTAGAAACATGGAAGATTACATCAGACAATGGCTTATTGTTGTCGGCAACATATATAGCAGCTACGGAAGCAACGAATTCAACAATCTTTGTCGCGCATGGTTATGGAAATAGTACAGCAACTATGACACAGTATATAAAAATGTTCCATGATGTAGGATACAACGTGCTTGCAGCGGATGCACGAGGACATGGTGAGAGTGAGGGGTCATATATTGGGTTTGGCTGGCCTGAACGGCGGGATGTTGTTCAGTGGACACAGGAAATCGTCAGTCGATTGGGTTCACAGCAACAAATTGGACTCTATGGATTGAGTATGGGTGCTTCGACAGTAATGATGGCAAGTGGCGAATCTGATCTTCCAAGTAATGTAAAGGTGATTGTTGAAGACTGTGGTTATAGTTCTGTTGATGCAGAGTTGTCATTTCAACTTAGTGATATGTATAGTTTGCCCGCGTTTCCGATGATTCCTGTTACAAGTTTATTGACTGAAGTGAAGGTAGGATACAGTTTTTATGAAGCGAGTGCTATTAATCAATTAAATAACAATGTAAAACCAATTCTGTTCATTCATGGAGATGCCGATACCTTTGTCCCAACATCGATGGTCTATGAACTATTTGAAGCAACACGTGGTCCTAAAGAGTTATGGATTGTTGAAGATACAGATCATGCTGATTCATATGAAAATAAAGGTTTTGAATATGCACAACGTGTGGTTCAATTTATGGATGCGCACATAGAAAAAGCACACGAATGATTCGTGTGCTTAGAAACGCGGTTCTATCTGTAGACTTTACCAATAATGCCTTTGATACCATCTAAGGCAATTTCTTCAGGAATTACAAACCAAAGAGACGTTTTTCCGAAAAGTGGAAAACCTCCCGGTTTGTTATCATCACCATTCCATCGCATTGCGTAAACATCTGAGCCTTTCCAATTTATGATCGCAACGGCATATCCATCTGCGCCGCCATCGTAAAGAACTCGGACATTTGTTGCACTTCCGCCAACATCTTGCGGTTTGATGTAAGTCATAATAGTACCTCCTTATATCCATAATAACACACTTATTCGTGTAAATTATGATGTTGGGCATAGAATTGTCTTGAATTATTAGGAAATTAATAAAAATAGTGAAGGTACTGATATAAATATATTTGAAAATATCGTATTATAAAAACATAGGGGGATTCTTCCATGAAAGAAAAAAACTTGGGATTACCAATTCCAGAAGCATTGCGGGAAACTGTCGAATTTGTCGATGGCCAAGAGGTTACAGTGACACTGACCGATACCGGTTTATTATATCAGTTAGATAGTTTAGCAAAAAAGGTTACGGTACCATTGATTCCTGTAATCGTAGCATCAATACTTGCGATGGCGGCGATGACAATCGTGTTTATGCCATATCATCAAATTCCTTTGGTGGGGATGAAATCAATTGCGAGTGTCGTCATTATAACGGGTGTTATAACAGGTGTCGTAAATTTTACATATTTCTTTACTAAAAATAAAAATAACCAGATGGGGCATCTATCGAGTCAGATTTTTTGGCGAAACTACCCCGTGGTATTGATTTCCTTTACATTACTGCTCGTTGTCTCATTATTGTTTGGGTTTTGGATCATTGGTGAATTGTTTTCCGGAGCGACCTTTGATGTCTATACTTCATCCTTGATGGGTGGGATTGTCATTGGGGTTGTGAACTACTTAATGATTCATACAGCCTTGAGTATTACACCAACGGTAATGATTCGCTCATTAATTACAATTATTCTTGGCGGTGTTGGTGTTGCTATGATTACGAATCGTGACCAACAATGGTGGTTGTACAACTTTAGTTTCCTCGGAACTCCTGAAGCGACACGTAGTTGGCAATTTAACTTAACGCTTATTTTGTCTGCATTTTTAATGATTGCATTGATTGACTATGTTTTCGTGCTCTTGTATGAAGTGCTTGGAAAATCAAAAAACTTATTGATTTTAAAACTTCTCTTGATCGCAACTGCAATATGTCTTGGCGGTGTTGGGTTCTTCCCATACAATGACAGTGTTTTTTATCAAAATATGCACAATCGCGTTGCGGGGTATCTTGTATATCTCTTTATTATTCTGATAATTGCCATTAAATGGTTATTACCAAGTGTATCTAAAGAATTCTTGCGTCTTTCGTATATTCTCGGAGGTGTATTGGTAATTGTGTGTATTCTATTCTTAGGAGTCCACTACTTCTCACTTACAGCGTTTGAATTGATGGCTTTTGTCATCGCGTTTAGTTGGCTTTTACTGCTCATGCAATACCTCATCAATATAATCAATACTCATGGTAAAACATTTAAAGTTACCATTCACACAACAAAAGACTAACAGCCCTCTGGCTGTTTTTTTAGATAGGATAGGAAATTCTAAGATTAGCACATACTTAAACCTATAGAAGAGGTGAAGTATGTTTAAACGTTTCAAGCACACGCAGCAACATGAGTCTTGTGATTGTGGAGTGGCTGCTGTAAGTACAATTCTCAAATCGTATCGTATTTGTGATAGTTATGGAGTTATTAAGGATGCGGTAGAGACTGATAAAACTGGAACCCAGTTAAATCTCATTTCCGAGTATTTTAAATCACTAGGCTTCATAACATGTATGATTCGAACACAAATTAACGAACTAACTCCACGCTTGACCTATCCAATTCTCATTCATGTTTACTTGGAAAATGCTGCGGAACACTATATCGTAATTCATGCAATGACACGTCGAAATAAATTCATTATTTCTGACCCTAGGGATAAGAGTGTTAGAAAAGTATCTAAGGATACATTAGAAGCGATATTCTCAGGAAATGCACTCTTTCTAATTGCAGCATCAGATCAGTCACGTATTTATCATGAGCAAACGACAATATATACATTTATGAGCTCACTTATAAAACCAAATTTATCAGCGGTTATCTTATTAATTGTATCGTCAATCGTAATGAGTATCTTAGGCCTGTTCTCAAGTACCTTTCCAAAATTGGTAATGGACTCTATTATTCCGTATGATTTGAAAAACTCACTTCCAGTCTATGGAATTATTTTTGTAATATGTATAATATTTCAATCCATTCTAAGAGCATATCGTAGCATGGGAATGTATTATTTTATGCGCCGTATTGAGGTGCCGACAATTTTGAATTTTTTCGAACATCTTTTAAAAATTCCTTTACATTCAATATCTCAAAGACAAAACGGTGATTTACTCACACGGTTTCAAGATATTATCAGTGTTATTAATACGCTTGGAACTGTGACTATCAGTGTGGTAGTGGATGTGATAATCGGCACAATTGCACTTTTGCTTATGACAAACACGAACCCCAAATTATTTGGGGCATTAGTTTTAATCATATTTATTAATATTTTGTTGATCTATTTCTTTAAAGGGCCATACCAACGTATTAATCAACAACAAGTCAGTGCTCAAGGTCAGGTAAATTCAGTCATGATAGAGTCATTGCAGAATATTGAAACTATTAAATCGATGAAAGTTGATAAGTACGCAATTAATCGCTTTGAGAAGTGTTATGAAAAACTTACGCATCTTTCCCATAAAGAACATGCGATGGGAACCCTTCAACAGTTATTGCTTGGATGCATTAATGAAAGTAGTGGTATTATTTTTCTAATGCTTGGAGCTTTCATGATTATGGATGGATCATTGAAAATTGGTGATTTACTAGTCTTTCAGACGTTAAGCCAGTATTTCATGGGACCAATTCAGAACTTTATTGATTTACAGATGCGATGGGTTGAGGCTAAAATTGCATTTGAACGTTTTGATGAAATTGCATCGTTGTCTGAGTATGATGCAGACTATGAACACCATAATCTGAATATGTCAGATGCATATATTAAAATAGAAAAAATTGGTCTGAAACAAAAACATAAAGAAGTATTAAAAGATGTAAATTTAAATGTCATTAAAGGTTCAAGAGTTGCTCTTGTTGGACTTTCAGGTTCTGGGAAAAGCACGTTGAGTAAAGTGTTGGCAGGTTTAATTAGACCGACGACAGGGAGTGTGTCTATAGCGACTAATAGTTTAGACGAAGTAGATGATTTAGAGACTGCAAAAATTGGGTACATGCCACAAAAGCCACAACTCTTCCAAGGAACAATTTTAGAGAACATTTGCTGTGGTCGTGCAGTTTCGGTCGAATCAATCCAATACTTGATCCATCAACTTGGGGTCAAAGATATTTTTGACTCAATGCCTCAAAAACTAAATACATTGCTTTTTGAAAATGCATCAAATTTATCAGGAGGTGAACAGCAAATCATTACATTAATTAGAACACTCATTCATAATCATGACATTTATATTCTTGATGAACCGACGGCAAATCTTGATAGCCAGCATCAAAAATCTGTCTGCGAGTACTTAATGCAGCAAAGTAAAGAAAGGACAATGTTTATAATTTCGCATCAAATTTTACCCGTAATTCATTGTGATTTAGTTTGTTTTATGGAAAATGGAACGATATCCGGAACTGGAACACATCATCAATTGCTTCAGAATCATCAAGGATACGCAACCCTTGTTGAAAATCAAAAGGTTGATGGGCTGTAATATGTCTACAAAAAAACAAAAAAGGGCATTAAACTCACGAATCCAACTAATGCAAACGCCGAAGGGGATGACGGTATTTCTTCTCATAATTTTGAGTGTTATTGTTTTATCGGGTTATATTGCAGCTATAACTGTACAACCTACAAAAGTCCTTTCTACTCAAGGGTATATCACAACATCGAATCGTCAGATTCTATCAGTGAACAACCCTCTCAAAGTTAAGTCAATTCACTATAAAAATGGTGACTACGTTGAAAAAGGAGTAAAAATTTTGGAAGGCGATGCATCCAGTCATATCAATAATGTTGAACTAATTGAAGAGCAATTACGAAACTTGGACAAGCGACATGAGGCAGTAAATCAGTTCATTACAAGTTTACAGCAAAAGTATAATCATTTAAGTCAAAGCGGATATCAACTCGAATATTATGGCAAAGTGGCATATTTTTTGAATACAATAAAGCAAGAAAAAGATCAGAAGCAAGTTATTAAGGACAAGATAGACTTGAAGAAGATACAATTGAGCACGATGGCAAGCAATACCTTTGAGGAAAAAGAGCAGATCCAAAATGAAGTGGAAGCGTTGCAGCAACAAAGCGAAAGCTTTACTCAGGCTGACAGCTTATACTATCAGCTATTGTCAGAATCAGGCCATGCCAAAACACAGATAATGAATGAAACCGAGGGTTTAAATTTGAAACGGATCGCGCTCGAAAAAGAAATGGATCAACAATCCATTAAAGCACCTGAAAATGGTATTATTCACTTATATCAACCAATTACGGTTGGAACTGAATTTCAGGCTCAACAGATGTTTGGAGAAATTATTGATGGGACGAACACGGAATCATTTATCGAAACATTTGTAGAGAGCCAGAATCGCTCCAAAATAAGTGAGAAGCAGCAGATTAAGTTCTCAATTATTGGAAACAGGCAATTAAATCGTGAACTTATCAAGGGGTCAGTTACTTCGATTGAAGAATCTCCGACCATGACAACTCAAGATGGCAATACATCGTATCGGTACAAGGTAAGAATTCAATCGAACAAGCTTGAAGATTTAATTTCTAAACACCACGTTACTACAGCAGTAGAGCCACTCCTCATTCATTTCTTAGAAAAGGATGAAACATACATGGATATTTTCTTGAAGGCAATTAATCTAAAGGGTTAACGATTTCCCAATCCATAGATACTATACAATTAAAGTAAACGAAATAATGTGATACAATAAGTTCATAACTTTACTTGTAAGGGGGATCTTATATGGGCGTATCTAGCTTAATTCTGTCGGCTGTTTTACTCAACATATTTGCATATACTACGATTAAACTTAGACCACGAATTTATGGAGTCTCATTGTTTAAGCCGATGATTTGGAACTTTAAATTATCATTATTACCGTTTGCGATTCTTGTCGTAGATATAATTATCTTTCTCTTAGCTGCAATCATTGCTTCATATTCGGGGATTGCATTTATCCGTTATGCTGGAATGTTCACAGCAATCATGGGTTTGTTCGTGTGGCTGTTGGCACTACCAAATTCAGGTTATCTTATTACCGAATTAAATTTGACGCATCGTGATGTTGATGGTGATAAAGTACCGATTTGGTATGATATTATTTCGGTGATGGCATTTGCTATGTCAGGAATTGTGAATACTCTAGTTAATATTGTAATGATTCAAGTAATGATTTTAATTTTCTACGATCCGAGCACTGTAACAAAGACCCATCAATCAATATTCATGTTGACTGCACTCATTTTGAATCTATTAGTTGCAATTGGTGTCTATTTAGGTCGTTCAATACGATTCAACTCATGGGATGTCATCCATATCAAATCATTTTTTACCAAATTGAAAAATCATTTTGAAAAACTAGGAGAATGGAAAAACTGTGTATTATTTGTAGTGTTTCATACATTATTCTTCATGATTATGTATGTCCTGGCAGGAATTCCATTTTTCTTTAAATAGAAAGGAACGATGATCATGGCGAATTTTAGATTTCAAACAAGTGGTAATTTAGTAACGTTTAAAGAGTCTGTTCAAAAAATGACACGTGCACTTAGCATGTCAATTACGCAAGAAGAAGATATTCAGGTTAATGAACATACATATCTTTTAGGATTTGAGCGTTATAGCATGACTGGAAGCAATCGCATCTCCTTAACATTGGTGATTTCACAAAATGGATCAACCATTGATCTGGTTGCAATTTCAACTGGAGGAAGCCAAGCGAAACTTTTTAAATTCAATACTTTTGGTGAATCCCAGTTTATTATCGATTTTGAGCGTGCGCTTGAGCGTCTTCCGCAAACGTGGTAGTTAAAAAAGGAGATTCAATGAAGCAAATAATAGTAACGGGAGTTAGCAGACAAGAAAGTATTGGTCCGTCGGTCGTGCGCCAACTTTTAGCAGATGGTCACCGTGTTATTGTTCACGGGTTTTCACCATTTGATAGTTTAGTTGGTGGCTACAGCGATGCATCTCAGACATTTACTGAATTGTTTGTTAAGTCACTTCAAGAACAAGGTTACGATGTCGATATGGTGTCTTCGAGTGACCTTTCAGATCCCAATAATGCTGAACGACTCATTCACGAAGCTAATTCAAAATTCGGAGAAATTCAAGGCCTCGTTCAATGTCATGCTTACTCCAAGCCTGAGACATTTGAGGATATTACATCTGAAGAAATGAGAATGCATTTTGATGTGAATGTAGTCAGTGGTCTCAAATTAATTCAAGCATTTACTAAGCAAAAAAAATCAGATAAACAGGCATCAATTGTCATGTTTACGAGTGGACAATACTTGGGACTTATGAAGGATGAGCTATCATACGCAATTTCAAAAGATGCCATAATTACTATCGTAAGGCAAACAGCACGGCTTTTGATGGATTCAAACATTCAAATTAATGCTATCAATCCAGGGCCTACGGATACAGGTTACGCAACCGGTTCTGATTTTGAAGCAGTTCGAGATCGCTTCCCATTAAAACGTTGGGGAACTCCTCAAGATGTTGCGAATCTAGTTTCAATATTGATGGATACAAAAGCACAATGGATCACTGGTGAAGTGATTGCAAGTGAAGGTGGATTTCGTCGCTAATCATTCACCTAAATGAAAAGTTAACAAATTTTAACAATTTTTTTCAGTCTATCTAAGGACTAGGATTGAAGCGGTCATAATGATTATTAGAAGGCATACATTTAGACCATTTAACCCTCACTTTTTGAGATTGAACTGTAAAAATGGTATACTTACTCCATTAGTATTCAGTGTTTTACAAATCATACAATCAAAGAACATGTAAATTATGTTCTTTTTATTTACATTTTGAAGGCGTTTTATTTTCAAGTAATTCCACAATTCACAGATTTGTAACATTGGGTACAGAAGACTGGAAGGGGATTTATGATGATAGAATTTAAAAATGTGACAAAAACATACGGTAATAAAAAAGCGGTCGATAACGTAGATATAAAAATTGAAACGGGGTCATTTGTGTGCTTTATCGGAACATCTGGTAGTGGTAAAACAACGACCATGCGAATGATTAACCGTATGATTGACCCAAGCAGGGGAACGATTCTCATTGATGGAGAAGATATTCAAAAAACCAATGAGGTAGCATTACGTAGAAAGATAGGATATGTCATCCAACAAATTGGTTTGATGCCACATATGAGTATTTATGAAAACATTGTTATGGTCCCAAAATTACTGAAGTGGGATGAAACAACAATGCGTGAAAAAGCCGAGACATTGATGAAACGTGTCGATTTACCAATGGAACTACTCGATGCTTACCCATCTGAACTTAGCGGTGGCATGCAACAACGCGTTGGTGTTATTAGAGCTCTAGCTGCAGATCAAGATATAATTCTAATGGATGAACCATTTGGAGCTTTAGATCCAATTACTCGAGATGCGCTGCAAAGACTGGTTAAGCAATTACAACGTGACATGAATAAGACCATAATATTTGTAACTCATGATATGGATGAAGCATTAGCATTGTCTGACAAGATAGTCGTCATGGATCATGGTAAGGTTGTTCAACAAGGATCACCCAAAGACATCTTAACGAGTCCAGCCAATGACTTTGTGCGCAACTTAGTGGGTGAAGATCGTTTACATCAAGCGACATTTGAGTACAACTCGGTTGAACAATTAATGATAAAGCCAATTAAAGTAAATGCATCCGTGTCAATTGCTGAAACAGTTCGTCATATGCAGCAAACACGTGTTGATGATATTTTAGTTGTTGATGATGAAAATGTTCTAATTGGTAGAGTAGATATCCGTGCACTGATGCGTCGAAACAATCGCGAAGATGCCGTTCAAACTATCATGAAGCAAGTAACATATATCCATAATACGACGACAATTCGTGATGCTATTTACTACATTCAAGAATTAGGACATCGAAATATTTCAGTTGTCGATAGCGATGGGAAGCTCGTTGGAATTGTGACACGTGCGGCAGTTGTTGGAGCAGTCTATGATGCATTCTGGAAGGATTACGAACCACAAGAAGACCTTGAAGTAATAGACGATGAATTATCAGATAAAGCATCTTCTGCTGTTGCTCAGAATGGTGGTGTTGCTTAATGTTTTTTATTGAAAATGGTCCTATGATTCTTTCGAAAATTGGCGAACACTTATTGATTAGCGCCGCTGCACTCCTGCTTGGGTGTTTAATTGCGATTCCTTTAGGGGTTATCGTCAGTCGAAATAAGAAACTCGCTCAATTTACAATTTCAATTGCTTCTGTTTTGCAGACGATTCCATCGCTTGCGTTGCTAGCGATGATTGTGCCAATAATGGGTGTGGGGCGTGTTCCGGCAATCGTTGCACTTTGCATCTATTCATTACTGCCTATCCTTAGAAATACGGTTTTAGGGATGGAGGGTGTTAACCCCGGCATCGTGGATGCATCCAAGGGTATGGGAATGAATACCCTACAACAAATTTTTAAAGTACAACTTCCGCTCGCATTATCTGTAATTATGGCAGGTGTTCGATTATCAGCAACCTATGTATTGGCGTGGACTACGTTGGCATCATACATTGGTGCTGGCGGATTAGGAGACTTTATTTTTAGTGGTCTGAATAATTTTGATTTCAATCTTATCATTGCCGGAACATTACCAATTATGATTCTTGCATTCATTGTTGATCTTCTGCTTGAGAAAGTAGAAATAAAGTTATCGCCTCAAACAGGTTCAGAACTTAGAGAGGGGGCATAACATGAAAAAAATAATCACAACATTAGCAGCACTTATGATTCTTACAGGATGTTCACTTCCAGGTTTAGGTGGAAATGCTCGTAACAATGATATTGTGATTGCTGGTGGTAACACTACTGAACGGCAGATTCTATCTGAAATTGTCAGTCAAATGACACAACACTACTTACCAGAAACACGTGTGTCCCTTATCAATAATCTCGGATCAACCCTGCTCATATATCAAGCGATGAGTCGTAAAGATGCGAATATTTCGGGAGCTATGTATACGGGAACCTCACTGACAGGTGAGTTAGGACTTCCGGCATCAAGGGATCCGCAGGATGCGCTCAAACAAGTTCGTGAAGGTTACTTTGAACGGTTTGATATGGTTTGGTTTCCATCTTATGGTTTTGCAAACTCCTATGCATTTATGGTAACGCGTGAATTTTCAGATACACATAACATTACCAAAGTTAGCCAACTTGAAGAACTCGCCCCATCGTTGCGTGCAGGGGTTGACGCATCATGGATGGATCGCAAAGGGGATGGTTACGCTGACTTTAAGACTCAATATGGTTTTGATTTTGGCACAATGTACCCAATGGAGATAGGCCTAGTTTATAACGCCGTTCAAGTAAACGAAATGGATGTGGTGTTGGGGTACTCAACAGATGGCCGTATCGATGGCTATGACTTGGTTGTACTTGAAGATGATAAAAATCTCTTTCCACCGTATGATGCGAGTCCCGTGTTATCACGCGCTGTGCTTGAGCAATATCCAGAACTTGAGCCAATTATGCTTAAACTTGAAGGTGCTATCCCTCAAGAAACGATGCAACAATTGAATCAAAAATCTGATGAAGGTAAAATCGAACCCAAAGTAGTTGCTCGTGAGTTTTTAGAAGCGCATAACTATTTCGAAGATAAAACGGTTAAACCGTTGGTACAACGTTCCGATTACCAGTTTTTGACAAAAAAGGAGAGTGAATAAATGATTCAGGAAATAATTGAATACTATATTGCGAACGGAGGAATTGTTTTCCAACAATTTCTTCGACACTTTCTAATATCAATATACGGTGTGCTATTTGCATCACTCGTAGCCATTCCCTTGGGATTCTTTATTGCTCGACATCGAAAACTGGCACCTTGGGTGATTCGTTTGGGAAATATCATTCAAACAATTCCGTCCCTTGCGATGCTATCAATATTAATGATTGGAATGGGACTTGGGCCCAATACAGTCGTTGTGACAGTTTTTTTGTATTCTTTGCTACCGATTGTAAAAAACACTTACACAGGTGTTCTAAATGTTGATGACCAATTGCTAGACGTTGCAAAAGGAATGGGAATGACCCAATGGCAAATTCTATACAAAGTTGAGTTACCTTTAGCCGTATCGATTATCATCGGGGGAATTCGAAATGCGCTGGTGGTTGCGATTGGAATAACGGCAATTGGCACCTTTATAGGCGCCGGTGGTTTGGGCGATATTATAACCCGCGGTATCAATGTCTCGAATGGGAGTGCAATTGTATGGGCAGGAGCGATACCAACTGCACTTATGGCCATTCTTTCTGATCTCTTGCTAGGTTCTATTGAGAAACGCTTATCGCATAATTAAAAGAAGTGATTCATCACTTCTTTTTTTGTATAATAGAAGCAATGGAGGCATGATCATGCAAGAAACTATTCTATACATTGCCGTGAGTATTGATGGATACATTGCGACAGAATCTGGAACAATCGATTGGCTAGATTTAACTCGTGTTCCACTCGTTTTATCATCACAATACACGCAATTTTATGACACAGTTGGTGCTGTTGTAATGGGGAATAAGACATATAAGCAAATTACGACAGAGCTTGCCGTTGATAATTATCCGTATAATGATGTTCAATCGTACATATTTACGCATCAACCATCTACAAATACTGATTCAATCACATTCCTTAATGAACCGGTCGACGTTGCATTACCGAAGATTCGAGAAGCAACAGTAGGAAATATCTGGATTGTTGGCGGAAACAGTGTCATTCAACCTTTAATCGAAAAGAATCTTATCGATACATATATTATCACAGTCATTCCAGTGTTCTTAGGTAAAGGCATTCGTCTTTTTGAAACATTTGATTCAGACCAGTACGAATTTATCATGAAGTCTACAACCCTTGAGAATGGAATGGTTACATATACTTTTAAAAAATAATACTACAAACAAGAGGGTGAGGCGATGACATGAAGCGCGGTAAACTAAAAATATTCTTAGGCTACGCAAAAGGCGTTGGTAAAACATATGCAATGCTTGATGAAGCGAAAATCCTAAAAAATGAAGGTGTAGACATTGTGATTGGGTATATGACACCCAATCAAAGTAAAACGACCTTAGCACAAGCAACAACCCTTGAGACTATGCCATACAAAACATATAAAAATGAAAGTCAAATATACTTAGAATTTGATTTGGATGGAGCGCTTCAACGAAAACCAAATACTATAGTGATTGATGAGTTGGCTCATGATAATGTACCAGGTATGCGACATAAAAAAAGATATCAGGATGTAGAAGAATTGCTCAGAAATGGCATTAATGTTTACACAACTATTAACATCAAAAATATTGATAGTTTGCATGATTTTGTTGAGTCAATTACAGGTAAACGGGTAGATGAGCGGATTCCTGATGTTATTTTTGACGCAGCGGATACCATTGAGCTCATTGATATTTCGCCCAAAGACTTATTGCTTCGGGTTGCAAATATAGAAGGTACTGACGCGGAACAAGGTGTTTTATTTCCTAAAGAGATCTTTACGGAAGAAAATCTTATTGCTTTGCGTGAAATAGCACTTCGTAAAGCAGCTGATCAAATTCATCACAGTAGTTACAAAACCGCATCCTACACTACGAAAGAACACATCTTAATCTGCCTTTCGACATCACCCACAAACGAAAAAGTTATACGGACTGCGAGTCGAATGGCTGAAGCATTTCATGCCAGTTTTACAGCAGTATACGTAGAGAATGAAACGAAGCAATTAAATCCCGATGCTCAGCTTCAGCTCGACCAAAATATAAAGTTGGCAGAAGCTTTAGGAGCTCAAGTTACCATGCTTTATGGAGATGATATTGCACTTCAAATTTCTGAATATGCGCGCTTAAGTCAAGTAACAAAAATCGTGATTGGGCGAACAGTTCGTAAACGAGGAAGGTTTCGTGGTCCCAGCATTATTGACCAACTCTCAGAAACGGTTCCTACCATAGATATTTACGTCATTCCAGACCAAAGCACTTCATACTATTTAAAAAGGGAGTCAACTTTACAGAAAGAAGTTTTTCATTGGAACGATGGATTCAAAGCGTTGTTGGTTATATTTGGTGTCACTTTAGTTGGCGGACTCTTTGCCTATCTTGGTTTTAATGAATCTAATATTATCGTTGTGTATTTGTTAGGTGTTCTAGCAATTGCAATGTTAACTGAAGGACGCATTTGGTCATCCATTGCATCAGTGATATCAGTACTTGTGTTTAACTATTTCTTTACGAAACCTCAATTTTCATTGCAAGCGGATGATTCGGGTTATCCGTTCACATTTGTATTCATGTTCGTTGCAGCATTTGTAAGTTGCACGCTAACAACAAAATTGAAAGCTCGTGATCTTCAATCAGCGAAGAAAGCATATCGTACCGATGTACTTCTTGAAACCAGCCTTCGCTTGCAAAAAGCATCGAGCTATAGCGAAATCGTGGACGCTATGGGTCACCAAGTAAAAAAAACTTTTGAACACAACGGTTATTATTTATACACCAGAAAATAAACAGCTCATTCCGACGGTATATAGCGACTTAAGTCCTGATTATATTCATCATGAATTATTGTCTGAAGATGAGCGGAATGTTGCACAATGGGTATATAGAAATAACAAACGCGCAGGTGCCTCAACAGACACCATGTCCGAAAGTCAAATGGCCTATATGGCAATTCGCTCAACAGATAAAGTTGTGGCTGTGCTAGCGGTTCATAATGAACATCAAACTATTGATCCATTTTTACGAAATCTTCTGGTTTCACTAATTAACGAGGGGGGCATTGCTCTAGAAAAAGCAGCATTGGATGCCCAACAGCACCACGATGCTATAGTGATTGAACAGGAGAAACTACGATCGACGATCCTTCGAACAATTTCCCATGACTTAAGAACACCACTCACAACGATTTTGGGCAACGTTGATTTGCTCCAACATGGAACTCTTGAAGATGGTGAGGTTCATCGAATTTATACTGATATTAAAAATGATGGTATTTGGCTCATGGATTTAATTGAAAATATACTTGCGATGACAAAAATTGATAATGATAACCTAATTATTCAATTTGAAGGGGAAGTGCTTGAAGATTTAATTGCTGAAAGTCTGCATCGCGTTTCAGGAAAAGCAAAGCATCACACCATTCTTGTAGACGATGCGGAGGATGTCGTGCTAGTCAATGTGGACTCAAAACTTATGATCCAAGTCTTTACCAATTTAATAGATAATGCATTAAAATATACACCAGAAGGAACACAAATCCGTATCCGTACCGATAACAAAGACTTAGAAAAGGTCACGATTCATGTTGAAGATGAAGGACCAGGAATTGCCGACAAGCAACATCTTTTTGAGATGTTCTATACACAAAATCAAGACAGTCGCCGTGGTATGGGTTTAGGATTGTATCTCGTTAATGAGATTGTGAAGGCTCATGGAGGAAGTATCACCGTTAGTGATGTTGAGCCGCAAGGTGTTCGTTTTTCAGTTAGTCTAAGGAGGTATGTTATTGATGAAACCGCACATATTAATCGTTGAAGATGATCCAATTATTCAAAATTTGATTCTTAATACACTTAAGCTCGAAGCGTATCCAGCTTACGTTGCAAATACGGCTTTGGAAGGTGTTCAACTTTTTAATGCCAATAATCCAGAAATCGTTATTTTGGATTTAGGGCTTCCAGATCGTGATGGTGTTTGGGTGGTGCAAGAAATTCGAAAACAATCACTTGCGCCCATTATTGTTGTGAGTGCGCGTGCTGAGGTAGATGATAAGATAGGGGCTTTGGATGCGGGTGCTGATGATTATATCACGAAACCTTTTGAACCCGAGGAACTCATGGCTCGAATTCGAGTAGCGCATCGTCGTCTCCATGTATCGGATACACAATCAACCCAATTTCGAAATGGTAATCTTGTGATTGACAGTGATGCGAGCACAGTTCAAATCCATGGTCAAGATGTACACGTAACACCGACAGAGTTTAAACTGTTATTGTTGATGATTGAAAATGTTGGTAAGGTACTAACCTATCATATGATTCTAAAGGAAGTATGGGGTTTATATTCAGATAATATTCCTGCCTTAAGAGTATTTGTGACTACGTTACGAAAGAAACTTGAAAAGTATGATCCAGATCTTCAATACCTACAAACACATGTAGGTGTCGGATACCGCATGATTAAGCATTAAAATAAAAAGAAACCGCTGATTATACATGATAATCGGCGGTTTTATGATTAGAAATCTGCAGAACCCGGTGTTCGTGGATAGGGAATTACATCACGAATGTTGTCCATCCCGGTGATGTAACGCATAAAACGTTCGATTCCAAGTCCAAACCCACTGTGCTCAACTGTCCCGTAACGGCGTGTGTCAAGGTACCATGTGTACAACTGTTCATCTAGGTCATGGGCTTTGATACGCTCTTGCAACACGTCAAGACGTGTCTCACGTTCGCTAGCGCCTACTATTTCTCCAATTTTAGGGAAAAGTAGGTCAGTGGCTGCAACTGTAACTTGATCGTCGTTGAGTTTCATATAAAAGGCTTTTTGATCTTTTGGATAATCTGTAACGAATACAGGCTTTTTAAAGATAACATCGGTTAAATAATGTTCATGTTCACTTTGGAGCCCGGTTTCCCAAGTTGGATTGACTGTAAAAGCATGATCTGTATCAACAAGTAACTGGATTGCTTGTGAGTACGAAATTCGTCCGTAGGGTTCAGATACTGTTTGTTGTAATTTTTTGATAAGCCCTTTCTCGATGAATTCGTCAAAGAAAGCCAGTTCTTCTGAGGCATGATCAAGAACATATTGAATCATTGCGTTAGACATTGATTCAATGAAGTCCATTAATCCCACAAGATCAACGTAAGCCAACTCAGGTTCCACCTGCCAAAATTCAGATACATGTCGAGATGTATTTGACTTCTCTGCACGAAATGATGGTCCAAAAGTATATACTCTTTGAAATGCTTGGATGAATGGTTCAATGTGAATTTGGCCTGTGACGTTTAAAAATGCTTCTTGTTTAAAAATATCGTCTTTAAAGTCTTGATGAGGTTGTGTAGGGTCTAAGGTACTGATTCGGAAAACATCTCCACCACCTTCAGCATCAGTCGTCGTGATTGCCGGTGCTTGTATATAAGTGACATCTTGAGATTCTAAGTATTTGTGCATCCCTTGTGTAAGGATTGAACGAGTCTTAAATACAGCATAAAAAGTGTTAGATCGTGGGCGAAGATGTGGAATCGTTCGGAGAAACTCAAAACTGTGACGTTTCTTTTGCAATGGATAATCACTGTCAGCCATGCCTTCAACGATAATGGTGTCAATTGCAATTTCATGTTTATGTTTGCCTGTAAGCCCAGTTTTCAATTGACCATGGATTCGAACACTGCTCCCAATTGTAAGCTTGGAAATTACAGAATACTGTGAATGATCTGCATCGATGACACATTGAGTCGTTGCAAACTGTGATCCATCATGGATTTCGATAAAGAGAATAGAGCGAGATTGGCGTGTTGTACGCACCCATCCCGCAACGTGAACAGGTGTCCCATGTTCTAAAGTATGTAGTGATTTAAGTGAATGTAATGACATCTTAGGTCCTCCTTGGTATAAAAAAACAGCATTATATCCCAAAGGGACGAAATGCTGTGTTCCGCGGTACCACCCAAATTATCATAATTATGATCACTTTACGATTCTATCAAATCGTGTAGTAAGATAACGGACTACACCCGATTTTCCCTAGTTCAACGTTCAGGAAAATTGCTCAAAGGGGTTATTTACAGTGGGCTTACTTAATGACCTTTCACCATCTGTCATCTCGCTAATAGCAGTTCCCAACGAAACATATCCTCGTCAACGCTTTATTTTGTACTATTATAACGCAGTTTTCTCAGAAAGCAAGTTTTAATGTAAATTAAATGACAAAGCTGTAAGACAGGTGTCATTAAGTTCGATGGCTCGTAAGATTCGCCCGAGGTATACTATGTATACAAAAGGTAATTCATACCACAAGGAGAAACATTATGACCATCGTAACTTTAACATCAACACTTATCACAAAACTTGCTGGTAAGAAACCATCTACACCAAAACCTGAAATGACATTGTTTGATATTGCGGAAAGTGCAAATCTTGATAAAGACCAAGTTGAGAGTTTCTATACAGCACTTAGCAATACATTATAATAGGAGGGATACACCATGACATTCATGACATTAGATTTATCAAAAAATAATAAAACGCAGGCATCAAAAAAAGAAGTGAAAATAGAGACAATTCTTGACATTGCAGCTCAAGAAATTACAAATCCAGAATTGCAACTGGCATTTATTAATCAATTGGCTGCTCAAAACAACCCTTTCTAGTGAAAGGGCTGTTTTTTTTTATGAGATGATGGTAACTAACTGAATAGCACTGTAAATGATGCTATAACAGATAATTATAAAAAAGAATAGGGCGACGAATTTTCGTTTCATAGAACACCTCACGTAATTACCATACCAATTTGTATCATAACTGCCATCGATAACAATAACGAAATCCTTACAAAGATGTAACAAAAAAACTCCAAAGGGAGTTTATTTACGATCGATAATCATTTGTTCGTAGGCAATGAAGTCGTAACCTTTACGTTTGTATAAACGTTTTGCAGATTCATTTGCAGGTGCAACCTCGAGTCGGAACCGTTGCACATTTGGGAACATATCTTGAAGTTGGTCAAGAACTGCAGATCCAAGACCCTGTCCCTGATGGGAATCTAAAATACTCAATTCCTCAATCCATAGTTGAGGTGCTCCGATTTCTGTTGAAAACATTCGAGAGCATAAAACATACCCAGCAATGGTACCATCAACTTTAATAAACCATCCATAAGCATCCGAACTATTTAAGATATATTCAAAGTTACGAGTAAACACAGAAATGTTCGGTGGTGTAAAAGATGCTGGACCACTGTGAAATTCGGATGCAAGAGCAATGTAGGCATCTAAATCATTGACTGTAAAATTTTCTAAGTTCATAAGAACCTCCTGTTTATACGAAAGAAAAGCGTAATGTTTATATTCTAACAAGTTGTGTATTAAATTTCAAACAGGAAGTTGGATTGATGAAAAATAATTGATACTTCGAATTTTTTGCAAGGTGGAGTCTTATGGCCATTTAATCTATAATAAAGAAACAAACTAATATCGGAGCCAATTATGTCAAACTTTCTACGTAATCTAAAATATAAAATACTTTATAAAAAACATAAAGATTCCAGTATCCGTGCTGAATATGCTGTTTTTGCTGAAGTTAAACGAAATCTTGCTGGAGCTACATTTATGCGAACGTATGTTCCTATCGCAAAGAATCAGGGAATCCGAGAAATTGATGTTCTGTCGATTTCTAAGTTTGGTGTCTATATCTTCGAAGTGAAGCATTATGCAGGGGCAATACAAGGGAAAAAAGATGTTTCTTCATGGAATCGTCGATATCAAAACGGTACACTTACACAATTTCGAAATCCGCAAATTCAAAACGGCTATCATCGTGATGCGTTAAGGGATTTTTTCCATCTGAATACAGTTGAGTCCTATATTGTTTTTACCCATCCTCAAAGTACACTGGAAACTGATGCCGGTAATACCGTCTTATTGAAAAACTTATCGAAAGCAATTGCGAAACGGAAACGTGTTTTAAGTCGAAAAGACGTACGACAAATGAAACGTTCTTTAAAAAAATATAATCGTATGTCATGGATACGGCACTATCAACATCGCCGTTATGTTAAATCGATGAAACAGAAGTAAGGTGATCAACTTTGTGAGGATGACTTCGCATTTCGACAAGCCGTCGTCAAAACGAAACGAACTAAATTTTATGGGTATTAGAAATCGGTGCTGATGTAGCGGATAGGCTTTATATTTGAGTGATTTCGTTTAAACTAAAAGGGAAAGAGGGAACCTATGAAAAAAACAGTCATTTTAGGAGTTGTTGTAGTATTCGCAATCGTTCTAGGAGGATGCAGTGCGAAAAAACCAGATAATGTAGTTTTAAACTTGGGAATGATGCCGGCAGTTGACGCCGCACCTATTCTCTATGCTCAAGAAAAAGGAATCTTTGATGGATTAAATTTAGAAGTTAATGTTGCTATCTATCAGAATGCGATGGAACGCCAAAGTGCACTTCAAAGCCATCAAATTGATGGCGCATTAACGGACGTTATTGCCTTGATGCAAAATGTTAATGCAGGATTTGATATGAAAATCACCCTGTCTACGGATACCAGTTTTTTACTTTTGGCAAAAGACCCTAATCGTTTGGATGCTGAGCACTTAAAAGCAGCATTAATGGAAGTGAGTGTGACAAACTATTTGACGGATCAAGCGTTAGCTGGTATAAGCGTTGAGAAGATATACATTAATGATATTCCTGCACGATTAGAAATGATTGGTTCGGGCAATGTCGATGTTGCGGTTATACCAGAACCCGTTGCATCCATGGGAGTTTTGAATGGTCTTACGAAAACAGCAATAAAAGTTAATGATAGTTTCAGTCCTAATGTCATTGTATTTACTGATAAAGCAATTGCGGAGAAACACGATGCGATTCAAACATTTCATCAAGGGTACAATCAAGCTGTGACTGCAATGGCAAATGATGAGGCTGGTGTACGATCAATCTTAGTTAATCGTTTAGGTTTAAAACCGGAGATTGAACAAGACATTGTATTGCCACAGTATCAAGTCATTCGCGTACCTTCTAAAGAATATTTAGAGAAACTTGCGACATGGAGTCAAAACGTTCTTAACACAATTGTAACTGTGGATTATGACAGCATGGTAGATGCACAGTTTGTCCAATGATTACAATTCAAAAATTGAATTACGCCTATAATCAAGAACGTGTACTAAAAAATATAAATCTTCAAGTGGCGTATGGAGAAGCAATTGTATTGCTCGGAAAATCTGGATGTGGGAAGACAACACTTCTAAATTTAATAGGAAATATTATAAAAACAGATGCAGGATCAATAAAAGTGGTAGCACAGCGCCCCGCAATGATATTTCAAAATTTTGGGTTAATGCCGTGGTTGACTGTGAAACAGAACATCATGTTGGCAATGCGCGCTTATCCGAATATAAACATGGAAACAGAAGCCCAACAGCAAAGTAATGACATAGGAATTCAAGCGTATATGGATCGCTATCCGAGTCAACTATCAGGAGGGCAGAAACAAAGGGTTGCGATTGCACGAGCACTCAGTATCCACCCTGATTTATTGCTTGTGGATGAGGCAACATCATCACTGGATACACAACACGCGGAAACAATACAGGCAATCCTCAAAACATTACAAAAAAGCATGACTCAAATCATTGTAACGCATAATATTGAGGAAGCAATTTTCCTTGGTAAACGGATTTTAATTATGGATCAGGGAGAAATTGTGCACGAGTTTGATAACCCGATTTATGATTTAGAAGATGCCCGTCAAGATATTCGTTTCTATGAAGTCTGTCTAGAATTGCGAGGTTTATTTGATGCGAAAACACGTTAAGTATATTTTTACTTCAGGATTGTTTATCTATGCAGTGGCGTGGCTCTTTCATGTCATATTTCAAACGGCATTGTTTCCAAATCCGAACACAATTATCATGATATCGATACGGAATTTCAATAAATTTGTTCCCCATCTTCTGGTGAGTGGCTATCGAATTCTAATCAGTATGAGTGTCGCATTGATTTTAGGTGTTTTAATCGGTCTTACGATGGGCGTTGTTCCATTGGTTAAAAAGATTCTTAATCCGTTAGTCTATACGTTGTATCCAATTCCTAAAATAGCCTTTTTACCAGTCTTTATGCTTCTATTTGGCATTAAAGACTTTTCTAAGATTCTATTAATTGTAAGCATCATTATTTTTCAATTTTTGATTGCGACAGTGGATGCAGTTGAAGCAATTGATAATGATATTCTTAAAGCTGCAAAAATCATGAAATTACCGAAAGGTAGTATGTTTAAAAGCGTATACTTGCCCGCTATACTTCCCAATATTCTGACTGCTAGTAGAAATGCATTTGGAATGAGCATTGCTGTTCTATTTTTTGCAGAGAACTATGCAACAACTTATGGTATGGGTTATACCATTATGAATTCGTGGATGATGGTTCAATATAAAGATATGTACGCCGGTATTCTTTTGCTCAGTATTTTTGGATTACTCGTCTTTATTCTTATTGATTATGTTGAAATGCGCTTGATTCGTTGGCGATAAGGCGTATTAGTCTGAGAATGTGCTACAATAATTTTATTAAGGAGAATTTATGGAACCAACACAATATATTACAACTGAGGATGGTCA
The DNA here is from genome assembly GCF_009828745.1 of Erysipelothrix anatis. Classification (GTDB taxonomy): domain Bacteria; phylum Bacillota_I; class Bacilli_A; order Erysipelotrichales; family Erysipelotrichaceae; genus Erysipelothrix; species Erysipelothrix anatis. The sequence goes on along the minus strand of NZ_WTSX01000006.1, from coordinate 118,459 downwards.
AGAATTAGCAGTTTATATAAAGGGGAACCCTGAAAAACCTGCAGTGATTTTTTTGCATGGTGGTCCAGGTGGACGTATTTCAGAGGCGTCATTTTCGTTTTTTGATTTAAATGAATGGTTTGTAATCGCATTTGATCAACGGGGGTGTGGGAACTCAAAACCGTTCGCAACATTAGAAAATAATACACCTCAAGCAGGTGTAGCGGATATCGCACGTATTGCTCATACTTTAGGGATTTCAAAATGGACAGTGTTTGGCGGTAGTTATGGTTCAACCCTTGCTTTGCTTTATGCAATTGCATATCCAGATGCAGTAAAAGCATTGGTTTTAAGAGGAATTTTCTTAGGTCGTGAAGAAGATGTCGCATGGTTATATCAAGAGGGTGCTTCATATTTCTACCCAATAGAGCACGAAGGGTTTAAAAAGATGATCGAACCATCAAAACGTCATGACCTTGTGAGTGCCTACTATGAAATATTCACCGGAGATGATGTTGACCTAAAACGACGTGCTGCTTTTGCCTGGTCCCGATGGGAAGGGTCGCTGGTACGTCTTGTGCCAGATCTTTCTGTTCAAACTGACCCAATCACGGATGCAGATATTAGCCTTGCGACACTAGAATGTCACTTTTTCGCAAATAAAATGTTTTGGAATGATGACAATACAATTCTAAATCACAGTGCACAGATTGCACACATTCCAACGTTTATTGTTCATGGTCGCTATGATGTAGATTGTCGAGTGAGTGCAGCATATGAGCTTCACGAGGCTTTATCGGGAAGCGAGCTACACATTGTTGAAGCCGCAGGTCACAGTCCTTATGATGTACCAATGCATGATCGTTTAACAACAATTATGGCACAACTGCAATACTAAAAAAACACGCCTTGTTTTGGATCAAGGTGTGTTTTTTTTGTTGTGATAACTTTAAAGAAGAATAGCGATCAGTGCAGAAGCGGCAAGGATTTGAAAAATACCAATTGCGACTGCTAACATGATTAATTGACGACCGCTTTGGATAAGAACGCGTATATTCAGCCGCAATCCGATAGCCGCAAGTGCAGAAACTTCCAAAAAGGTGCTGACATTACTGAGTGGTTGTGCAATTTCGACTGGAACCAGTGCCATTGAATTTAAGATACATACGACGATAAAGCCAAGAATATACCATGGAACAAATTGTGAAAATTTGCGTTCAACTTTTTGGGAATTCGATGGTACATCTTTACCAGCAACATAGCCCCAAAGTAAAACTACAAAGACAAGCATTAAGACTCGAATTATTTTGAAAATCATAGCATACTCGAAGACAGGTTTGCTAATACTGCTTGCAGCACCAGCTACTTGTCCAACGGATTGAATGGTTCCTCCAAGAAGCGCGCCAATTTGTGTATCACTGGCAAAAAGGGTTGTCGCAATGATTGGTAGCCCTAGCATTAAGATGGTTCCCAATAGATTGGTAATTGTAATTGAAGAACCTTTATCATCACGTGAAGCCTGAATGCTTGGGGCGACCGACGCAATGGCGCTTGAACCACAGACTGCATTCCCACTTGCCATAAGAATGGCGAAGTTCTTACTGAAGCCCATTTTCTGTGCTAAAAAGTAAACAAACGCCAACGTTAATGCCATTAAAATTACAACGAAGAGGAATGCATTAATTCCAAGATCAATCAAGGTCTGAGTTGTTACCGAGAGGCCAAGCAATACAATCGACACCTCTAAGAAACGTTTTTCAGTAAAACCTGTTCCACGCTCCCATATATTTTGTTTAAACAACGTGTTACCCAAAGCGATACCCAGTAGGATGGCAAGTGTTGCAGCTCCAATTTTAGGGATAAATTGGGCGCCTAAATATGCGAGTCCGCAAATGACAATAGAGAGTCCGATTCCCATGCTATAATCTTTAATAGTTTTCATATGTTACTCCAATCTCTTACGTAAAATTATAAACCTATTTCTTTGAGATACAACTGCAATTTCACGGATATCCAATTTTGGCGCTTTGCCTAAAAAAGTCAATATATAAGACAAATGTGTAACGAAGTGTGATGTATCCGCTTACTTGGTGGTGTATGATAAACATAGAAGTGAGGGATAGCATGATTAAATATTTAGAACGTCCAATCTTTGAACACGACCTGCCGGTTATGTATTACCGTCACGAAGGACGTGTCTTAACTGCACCACATTGGCATCAAGAAATTGAGCTCATTTATGTTCAAGAAGGAATCCTTAACTTAGGTGTCGAAGAACACGTCTTTACCCTTGAAAAAGGAGATATTTATATCGTTAATAGTGGAATAAGTCATTATTTTCTGAGTTCACCAGGAAGCGTCCGTTTGGTAGTGCAAATTGATCCAACGTTTTTCACTCATGAAACATCTGCCAGTGATCTCGTTAAACATCTGAACTTAATTGAACCGTATAGTATTCATTGGGATCAAACGATTCGCGAACAAATTTATCATTTTATTGCCACAATTGGGCATGAAATTGGGTCTAAAGATATTGCATATCGATTTCGCATCCAAGAATTACTCTACGGATTTTATGTCAAGACGTTTCGAAACTTTCCGTTAAAACAAAGTGGTTCGGATATATTGGCACCAAGTATCAAGAATCAAGATGTTTTGGATAAATTAAATCGTGTCTACCGTTACATCGAGACTCATTATGACCACGATATTTCTCTGGAACGTGTTTCGGATCATATTGGTTATAACAGTTATTACTTTACGCGATTTTTTAAGAAGCATACCGGTCAAACTTTTGTAGAGTTTCTGAATGAATTCCGAGTCAATCGCGCTAAATGGTATTTAGTTACAACAGACTGGAGTATTTCTGAGGTTGCATTTGAGTCGGGATTTCAGAGTGTTAAGACCTTTCATAGCGTGTTTCGCAAACATGTAATGGATAGTCCCTTACAGTATCGAAAAAATATTCAAGATCGTGTCGAAGAATCAGCAATCAAAAGGAGCGAATTATGATTAAAATAGGTATTATCGGTTGTGGTGGTATTGCTTTTGGGAAGCATTTACCCAATCTAAAATTGCTGGATGATGTGGAACTTGTCGCGTTTTGTGATCTAGACATCGAGCGTGCTACTAAAGCAAAAGACGAATATGGTACATCCAATGCACGTGTATACACCGATTATTTAGATTTATTGTCAGAGCCATTGGATGTTGTTCATGTTTTAACACCAAACAATACCCATGCAACCATCACAATTGCAGCGCTGGATCACAAAAAACATGTTATGTGCGAGAAGCCAATGGCTAAATACGCATCTGAGGCTCGTGAAATGATTGCTGCAGCAAAGCGTAACGATAAGAAATTAACAGTCGGCTATCAGAATCGTTTTCGAAGTGATTCCATATTCTTAAAAAAGATTGCACAAGAAAATCAATTGGGACATATCTATCTGGGGAAAGCCAAAGCAATCCGACGTCGCGCTGTTCCAACTTGGGGTGTATTCTTAGATGAGGAAGCGCAAGGTGGCGGACCACTGATCGACATTGGAACGCATGCGCTTGATTTAACGTTGTGGACGATGAATAACTATAAGCCAAAGTATGCAGTCGGAACAACCTATCATGAACTAAGTCAAACACCCAATGCTGCGAATGCGTGGGGATCATGGGATCCATCCCAATTTACAGTTGAGGATTCGGCATTTGGGTTCGTTGTTATGGAGAATGGTGCAACCATTATCTTGGAATCGAGTTGGGCTTTGAACACATTGGATGTTGGAGAGGCAAAAACATCTCTTTATGGAACCAAAATGGGTGCGGATATGGAACAAGGGTTACGCCTCAATGGTGAGGAACATGGAGCCCTTTACCAAAAAAATATAGATTTTGAAATCGGTGGCGTTGATTTCTACGATAGTAAAGGAACAGAGCCGGGATATCTAGAAGCGCGGGCATGGATTGATGCTATCACTATGGATACACCACCGGTCGTTGATCCATATGAAGCGTTGATTGTAACTGAAATACTTGAAGCTATCTATACATCAGCAAGCACAGGTAAACCTGTATATTTTGAGGAGGAAACACAATGAAATTAGGCGTATTTACACCACTTTTTGCAAATTTATCATTAGATGAACTTCTGATTCGTGCTAAACAAGCTGGATTAAGTGTATTGGAAATTGGAAGCGGTGGTAATCCAGGAAGTCATCACTGTCCTGTTAATCTTCTTTTAGAAAGTGAAGAGGCGCGTCAAGATTATCTTCAAAAGTTTGCGGATCACAATATCACAATTAGTGCCTTAAGCTGTCATAACAATCCACTTTCTCCAAATCGGGAAGAGGCAGAATTGGCCGATAAAACACTTCGTGACACGTTGCAACTTGCCCATCTTCTTGGCGTTCCTGTTGTGAACACATTTTCAGGAATCCCAGGCGATAGCGAAACTGCAACCTATCCAAACTGGCCAACGCTATCATGGCCAACTGAGTATCGAAAGATCTACGATTGGCAATGGGAAACTCAAGTAATTCCGTATTGGAAAGACATTGCACAATTAGCAGAATCCCTAGATGTTAAGATAGGTATTGAAATGCATGGCGGATTTTCGGTTCACAGTCCCTATACGGCATTGAAACTACGCCATGCAACATCTGAATATATTGGGGTAAACTTTGACCCGTCGCATATGTGGTGGCAAGGTATAGATCCAGTGGCAGCGATTAAAATTCTCGCTCGCGAAGATGCTATTGTGCACTTCCATGCCAAAGACATTTATATGGATCAAGACAACATTAATTTGTACGGTGTGACAGATATGCAACCGTATGGTGATGTTACGACACGAGCTTGGACATTTAGAAGTGTTGGCTGCGGTCACGACTTAAAAATATGGTCAGACATGATGAGTCATTTACGCATTTATGGCTATGATGGTGCAATAAGTATTGAGCACGAAGATCCACTCATGTCAATTGAAGAAGGTTTTGCACGTGCAGTTAAAAATACCAACGCAGTCATGATACACAATGCATCTTCCGAAATGTGGTGGGTCTAATGAACATCACAATTTATAATGAATTTATACACGAACAAACACAAGCGGCTGTAAAAGCAGTGTACCCTGAGGGTATCCATGCGGTGCTTGCAGAAATGCTTGGAAATGAAAACAACACGATTTCAGTGGTTACACTTGAAAATCACGATACTGAAGCTTCTCGAGAAATCTTGAAAAATACGGATGTGTTATTGTGGTGGGGACATTTGGCACACGATAAAGTCTCAGATGATATCGTGACAATGCTTCAAAATCAGGTCTTAAAAGGCATGGGACTTGTTGTGTTGCACTCAGGGCACATGTCGAAGCTGTTTATGCGATTAATGGGAACGAGCTGTGATTTGAAATGGCGTGAAGCAGGGGAAAAGGAACGATTATGGGTTCTAGATCCAATTCACCCTATAATGCGTGGCGTTCCTGAATATATTGAGTTGGAAAATGAAGAAATGTATGGTGAATTCTTTGATATTCCCAAACCTGATGATGTTTTAATGGTATCATGGTTTACAGGGGGCGAAGTTTTCCGAAGTGCATGCACATTTACTCGTGGACATGGCAAAATATTCTATTTTAGACCAGGTCATGAAACCTACCCAACGTACTACGATCCCCATATTCAATCAATTATACGAAATGGGGTCGAATGGGTAGCACCTGCACCCAAAATTAATCGTGCATTCGGAAACCGACAAGCACTCGAAGTAATCTAACACAGGAGAGATAGTGTACAATGTTAAATTTAGTAATTATTGGCTATGGTGGCATGGGACGTCATCATGCAAAAGATTTAATTTCTCAAACACGACATGTTCAATGTGTCGGTGCTTATGATACGGACCCAGATAATCTTGAGAAGGCAGGGTTGGATGGATTCATTATGTACCAAACTTTTGAAACAGTACTCGATGATGATGGCGTTGATGCAATTCTTATTGCAACACCGAACGATTATCATGAATATATTGCGATTCAAGCACTGCAAGCAGGAAAACACGTTATTTGTGAGAAACCTGTTACATTAACAGCAGCTTCCTTAGAGCGGATCATGGTTGTTGCTAAAGCAATGGAGCGCACATTTATGGTTCACCAAAATCGCCGTTGGGATGATGATTACTTAATCATTCGAAATATATATGAAAACCAAGAGATTGGTGATGTCTTCCATATTGAATCACGAATTCATGGTGGCAATGGCATTCCGGGTGATTGGCGTTGTGAAGCAGTCCATGGTGGTGGAATGGTATATGATTGGGGTGTTCATGTCTTTGATCAACTTCTCATGATGATAAAGAGTCCAGTTATATCGGTTTCTAGCGATTTATCGTTTGTTTTGGGTCATGATTCTGATGATGGATTTGTAACTCAACTTATTTTTGAAAATGGTATTCGAGCACATATAGAGGTTGCAACAACTAATTTCATTACTTTACCACGGTGGTATGTCAAAGGGTTAACGGGGACTGCAGTCATCCATGACTGGAATCGAAATGGCGAAATGGTGCTGTTGCGCGCTAATGTCGATCATGTACCACCAAAACCAATTCGTGCGGGTGCAGGGTTCACAAAAACGATGGCACCGCTTCGTGAGGCGTCATTAGAGCGAAAGCCACTACCTGAACCGTTAGTATTGGATACAACGTTTTACGATAACTTTGCGGCGGTTGTGGCGGGGACTGCAATGCCATACGTTGCAAATGACGAAGTCATGCGCGTGATGGTGCTTCTCGAAACAGTATTCGAAGCCTTTGAAACGCAACAAACGATTCACACCCACATTTAAAAAAAGTCACATTCTCGAATGTGACTTTTTAAGTGTTCAAATTTATAATTTTGAATTGAGTGAAGTTTCAATGCTATCGAAGTGTGCACGAACATAAAGCACCAATGTCATGATGAAAATAATTGGGAAGATTAAGGAGAAGAAATCATCGACGACCCAAAGACTAAGAGCCCCACATACTGCACCACTTAGAAAGGCTATCCACGTTGAAGCAATAATAAGAACGTCTATGCCTGATTTTTCCTTACGAGTCCATTGAGCAAGCGTTGTGCCAATTGCATAAAGTACCCCAGTCATATAACCTTTACCCAAGATTAACCCATTAATTGCGAATTGTAGCCGGTTTTGCATTCCCATCGCAAAGGTGAGCAACAGAAAGCTAGGGAGCGAATCATGAACGGAATCCATGACAAGAGATAAACTCAGTAAGACACATTCGATAAGCATAATTTGAATCATGCCTAAAGCATCCAATGTAGGAACAAGAATATTCGCGACATAGACACCAAATATAAAGAATGTAAGTGCTCCTGTATAAAAGACGACTTCTTTAATAGGGCCATTTGCGATATGAATTCCCAGCCGTGCACTATTTCCACTCATGAATGAGATGAACATGTCTCCGAATTCGAAAATACCTAAAACACTAATAAATGCCGCTATAAATGATAAAGCAGTTAATACAATAAATATATGTTTGTTATTTTTCATGATAAACCTCTTATTTCCAATAGTAGCGAAATCAGAAAATGAATGCAAGAATTTTGTATCGCATGGATGGATAGCAAGAACACATTTCGTTTAATGTATTCGTGATTAAATTTTGTAAAAAATCAAGTAATTGGTAGAAATGGGTTGCACTCTTAGGGTGTTGGTGGTATTATAACTAAGCCTTAAGTGATGCGCTCGTAGCTCAACTGGATAGAGCACTTGATTACGGCTCAAGAGGTTATGGGTTCAACTCCTGTCGAGCGCGCCAATAAGTTAATTCAAACAACATGAAAATGTTGTTTTTTTTGTCTGCACATGTATTTTTGATGCATTAGGGGTCAATTATGAAAGTATATTCAGAAAATGCTTGAAAGCATATTACATGTGCGATAAGATAATGAAAAATTGAAGGAGATTCTTATGAAGCAAACAGTATTAACACGGATGAAATCACGCATAGTTCTTGCATCGCTCTTATTTGGTTTATTTTTTGGAGCAGGAAATCTGATTTTTCCAGTTAATATTGGCCAATTATCAGGTTCAAATATTGCTCAATCAAGTTTTGGTTTCATACTCACTGCGGTGGGATTGGCAAGTCTAGGAGTAATTGTTTGTGGACGATCAAAAGCAGATAGTCTAGAAGATATGCTACAGCCATATGGAAGGCGATATGCTCGCATGTTCACCATTTTGCTACTCCTAACAATCGGACCAATGTTCGCATTGCCTCGAACAGCAACAGTGCCTTACGAGGTTGCGATTAAAGCACTAATGCCACAGGCTAACCATCAATTAGGTATGTTTGTTTACTCGTTCTTATTTTTTGGTGGTGCATTATTAATTGCAATTAAACCCTCTAAAATTGAGGTTTGGGTTGCAAAGATCATTAATCCACTTTTTCTAATCTTTCTAGCAGTCTTCTTCATCATGTTTATGATTAATCCTTTAGGAAGTGCATCGAACACGCTCCCTTCAGGAACCTATGAGACATCAGCATTTCTAACAGGATTTCAAATGGGGTATCAAACCATGGACGTTCTAGCAGCACTATCGTTTGGGTTTGTTATCGTACAATCAACAAAAGAAAACCACCCAGAATCACAATCATCACTCGTTAAGGATGTTGTATATGCTTCTTTGATCTCGGGTGGAGCGATGATTTTTATTTACACAATGCTTCTGTTAATCGGATCGTCATCTCTAAATGTATTACCTGTTGCTTCTAACGGCGGTATTGCATTAGGGCAATTATTTCATTATTATTTTGGGAGTGCTGGACTGATATTTTTTGGGATTACAATTACGTTTGCATGTATCACAACAGCCGTTGGTCTTATAACGAGTTGTGCTCGTTACTTTTCCTCGATTATCCCGAAAGTATCCTACGAATTAATGGCGGTTGTGATCGCTAGTGCTGGCTTCTTAGTTTCTAATGTAGGGCTTGAAGCAATCATTCAGCTATCGATTCCAGTTCTGAATTTTATTTATCCTCTAGCAATCATGCATGTCATTGTGGGTTTGGCTTTTGCGAAATTATTAGATAAGAAACGTGTGATTAATGTCATGCTTGGGATAATGATTGTAGTAGCTATATTTGAAACAATGATGCAATTGCCGTTACTTGCAAATCAACAATTGCTGAGCCCGATTTTTACCGCATATCAGACATATGTTCCGTTAGCGTCAATTGGGTTAGGGTGGTTAAATTTTATGATTACAGGACTTTGTATTGGATATTGGCTTCAAAATATCTCAAACCGTAATACTAGACCAAACATTACATAGTACTTTAAATTAAAAATTGAAGGAATGTTAGATTATAGGCTTATTTAAGCGGTCTGAATGATAAAGAAAAATGAATGTAAATAAAGTTATGGGTGCGCAAGCATCCTTTTCTTTGCCTGTTTTTATAAATATAAGGATCAAAAATGATTTTAAAATGTAGTTTTTTATAAATGTGATAGTTTTGTAAAGTTTATGTGAATAAATCTTCTATCACAAACAAATGCCTTATTTATGATACTATGAGGCAACAAGGAAGCGCTATCATTTACACTGATAGACATGCATAATACTTTGATGAAACCTTCTGAACAAATTACCTTATCGTATTAATAAAACAAAGGAGATTTATGGAACGAAACATTGTTGTATTACATCATGAACTAACATATTCGCGAGCGGTTGTTGTTGATCAAAACAAAGAGATTGTGGCAACTGCATCTGTTGAAATATCACCAATCTATTCTCATCTGTACAGGGTTGAACTCAGTCCAGAAGCAATTTGGGATTCGCAGATGCAAGCGTTAAAGGATGTTTTGACTCAGGGCATCGATATAAAGTCTATAGAGGCAATTGGAATCGCAAATCAAAGAGAGACGATACTTGTTTGGGACAAAAAAACCGGGGTCCCTATATACAACGCAATTGTTTCAACCGATGACTCAACATCACACGTTTTTTTACATCGGCTCAAAAAAAATAACTTGAAAGACATTTACGAGTCAACAGGTTTATTTGCTGACAGTCTTTATGCTGCATCAAAAATTAAATGGATATTGGATAATGTTCCAGGAGCGCGTCTGCGTGCTGAAAAAGGAGAGTTGTTGTTTGGTACAGTTGATACGTGGCTGGTCTATAAGCTAACGCATGAAAAAATACATGTCACAGATGTAACTAATGCAGCCCGCACTATGCTATTTAACATTACATCACGTGCATGGGACGATGCATTACTTCAATTATTTGATATTCCCCGTAAAATGCTTCCAGATGTCAAAAATAGTTCAGATATGTATGGGTATGCCACGATCCAAAACACGTCAATTCCAATTACTGGAATCATAGGTAACGACCAAGCTGCTTTGCTTGGGCAAACATTTTTAGGATCAAGTAACAGTTATACATATAACTCAGGGAATTCCCTAATACTGAATACAGGATTAAAGCAAATTCGCAGCAATCATGGATTAAATACAACAATAGCGATGGGTATCAATAACCAAGTTCACTATGCATTGGAAGGAACTACCGTCCCAGACACCGTTGTTAATCATTGGTTACATCAAGATTTGGGGATTATTCAAAAAACTGATGATTTAGAATTTTTTGCCACGAAAGTAGAAGATACGCTCGGTATTTATGTGATTCCAAAACAGACCAACGCGCTACAGATTGGTTATAATCGACCAGTTCGAGCAAATATTTTGGGATTAACCCGTGCATCTAAACGAGAGCATATTATTCGGGCAGCACTCGAATCAATTGCGTACCAGTCCTACGATATTATTCAGGGAATGGAAACTGATTGGGGTGGCGCTTTGACAACACTAAATGTAAGTTCACAAATGACTACTAATAGTTTTCTTATGCAATTACTAGCAAATCTAACAGGCACGAAAATTAGATGTATTGACCAGGATTTGGCGATTGCAGTAGGGGTGGCTTTCTTAGCGGGTTTTGCTACTGGGGTGTTTGGTGATGATATTCGCGCACAAAACCAACCCGTAACAAACACAGAGTGGCACCCTGAAATATCTTTAGAAACGCGCAAAGTGATGATAAATGGATGGCATCAAGCGGTTGTAAGGTCTACGAGTATAGCATGTAGAAGGCAAAGTACAACAGAATATGATTCAGTTGCGGTATAAGTGGAGTAATGTATCTTCACATGCATTCGGTAAAAATCAATTTAGAAAGGTGTAAAATATCATGAAATTAGAGCAGTACGAACTATGGATTCAAGAATTTAATGCATTGATTCAAGATAACGAAGAACTTTTAAATCACTATGATACAATGAGCGGTGATGGTGATCATGGCACTAATATCGTACAGGGGTCAAAGGCTGTTTTAGAAATGATGGAGCGGCGTCCATATTCCGACCCTTCGCAATTTATGAAACAAGTCGGTTTGACCCTGCTTGCGAAGTTAGAGGGGGCGTGTGGTCCCTTGTATGGAGCAGCATTTAATTCCATGGCATTGCATACTTTTGATCCTTCAAATGTGATGTTTCACACAGGGTATGAGGCGATCGCGAAACGTGGACAGACACCTCGTGACCATCCGATGCTTAAAGTGTGGCAGCACTTTGCGGACAGCGATGTTTTAGAAGTCGCGATTCCTAAGAAACATAAATTAGAGGAACAAATCATCACAATTGCGAATTCAGCAGATCCAGGGGCATTTTCATCGTACTTGTTGTTTCAAGCCTGGCTTAATGTGTTTGGTGAGTGAGTTGTTCTAAATTGATGAGAAAAAGAAATGACACGGTCGTTTCTTTTTTTTGTGACAATATTGTAAGTCAGATGTTCTGGAATTCGATGGGAGTTAAGTTTAAAAGTGCGTAAGATAGGAGTAGATAAAGGAGAACCGGTATGACCAAAAATTTCAAAAGAATCTTAATTGTTGCAGTTGTTTTCGTAGGTGTCGCGTTCTTGCTAAAAGATCAATTCAAAAAAGACTATCGCACTGCGTATGGATCGACTGAACACGCTGAAATCTCTCAACTTGCAAATGGTAATTTTAAATATCAATTGGAGGTTGAAAGCTCAGATGGGGATAAAAAAATTATCAGTTTCGAATCAAAAGGACAAATTGACCGTCATAGTTATCTGAAAGTAGAAACTGTGGATGATACTTTAACACAATGGTCTTTGGTGGAAGCGCATCAAGTACCTCGACGTATTCGAACCCAACAATAAAGAAAGCATAGAAAGCTAGTTGCTTTCTTTTTTTTGACCTTAATTTAACGAAATATGATGAAATAGCAAAACTATACGACACTTCGCTGTTATTCCTTTGAGAACGATTAAAACATTGATACAATAAAGATAACAAACCGAGGTGAACCATGAAATTTTTACATTGTGCTGATTTACATATAGGAAGACGCTTAATGCAAGTTTCTTTAATTGAAGATCAAAAATACATCTTACGTCAAATACTGGATATTGCTAAGCGTCATGATGTTGATGCACTCATTATCGCCGGAGATGTGTATGATAAAAACAGTCCCAGTGAAGAGGCTTTCTCCTTATGGGATTGGTTTCTTGTTGAATTAGCCAATCATCAGTTAGAAACGATTGTGATATCTGGGAATCACGATTCTAATGATCGATTAGGGGTAGGGAAGCGCCTTTTAGAAAGAACGAATATTCACGTTATTACACATCTAACCTCTACGATTAATCCCATAACGATTGCTAATGTCGATTTCTATCCAATTCCGTTTATTAAACCGGTCTATGTTGCGAATGTTTATGAAGACTTTAAAAGTTCAAATTACCAAGAAGCGTATCAATTTGTTCTTGATCGTCTTGAACTCAAAAATGATCGTAAAAACGTCATGATAGGTCATCAATTCTTTGTGAGTGGAAGTAGTGAACCTGAAATAGCTCAATCGGAAACAGGACTAACTCTGGGTGGTCTCGATGCAATTAATACTACAATTCTTGAAACGTTTGATTATGTGGCATTGGGACATATTCATCGTCCACAAAGAATTGGTAGTGATACAATTCGATATTCAGGATCAATTCTTAAGTATGCATTTGAGGAGGCACAGCAACGAAAGTCAGTAAACTTAGTAACTGTCGATGATACTGTTGTTTATGATCAAATACCCCTTAAACCGTTTCGTGATGTTCGCGTAATCAAAGGGCCAATTGATGAGCTCATAAAGATTGGAGAAACTGAAACTTCGCAAGACTATATCCATGCGATTATTACGGATGAAACCGTTGTTCATAATGCAATTACACGACTTCAACGTGTTTATCCAAACACATTAACCTTAGAAGTTCAAAATCAGCTGAGTACACATAATGGTTCATTACAACGAGCTGAAGAAGTGGTATCAAAAAAACCACTAGAACTTGTTCATGATTTTTTTGAACAACAGACAGGTCGTGATTTGAATGATGCGGAACAGCACTTAGTAGTTTCCATTTTAGATGAGATTGGAGATGTGTCATGAAGCCAAAAAAATTAATAATGAGCGCCTTTGGCCCATATGCAGAACAGACAACAGTAGATTTCTCAAAATTTAAGAATGGTCTATATGTTATATCTGGAGATACTGGTGCTGGTAAAACGACGATATTTGACGCTATTTCCTATGCATTGTATGAAGATGCGAGTGGGTCGATGCGCCAACGTGATACCTTACGAAGCGACTATGCACCAGCAGAGATAGAAACTGCGGTAATTTTGGAGTTTGAACATTTTAACGAAACGTATACGATTCGTCGAACACCACGATATGAACGTCCTAAACTAAGAGGAGAAGGAACAACAACTCAAGAGCCGACAGTTCTTTTAACGATGCCAGATGGCACGCAATTCGATAGCATTAGTGATGTTAAAAACAGGATTGAAAGTCTGCTAGGTATGGATGCAGCACAATTTAAACAAATTGTTATGATTGCGCAAGGAGAGTTTTTGTCGTTACTCACTGCAAGCAGTTCTGACCGAAGTAAAATTTTTCGAAAAATTTTTAGTACGCAACTTTATGATACAGTACAAAGAAAACTTAAGGAGCAATCTCTTCTTGTTCGACGAGAGTTGGACAGCATCCAAAAACTAGCACATGACCAAATGATGCGCATCAAAGGTTTTGATGCTTCAGATATGGATAGTTTTGATCTTCAAATGGTGCTAAGTCAATTAAGTCAATATATTGCAGCTACCCAAGCAGAAATCAAAGAACTTGAGCAACGTGCGCAGCGTTTAGAAACGGAAGCGATTGGGTTACAAGACAGCTTAACACGAATTAATACTCAAGAAGCACTAACACAACAAATTGATGAACTGACGAAACGTCATGAAACGCTCCAACAACAACGCGAGCAGATTCTTCAACGAGAAAAGGACCTAGTACAGTACGATACAATGGTTGCGGCAGTCGATCCAATCGTCAAATCGTATCAAGAAACGTTGGAGGTTTCACAGAAATTAAGTAATGAGGGCCAAGAACTTCTTAATCAAGAAAAAATTGTAGACGAGAAGATAAAGACATTAGAGGTACAAAAAATTGAGATGGATGCACACCGCACCATGATTCAAAATCAATCCTATGCAATGAAAGAATTAGAACAATTGATGCCCAAATATGAAGCACTAAAAACCCTTCAGGCAAACCTCGATAAACAGCAGCTTGCATTATCTCAGCTTATTTCTTCATATGACCAAACAACTTTGAAGAATGCACAGATACAAAAGCGTTTAGAGGAAGTTGCACTTGCCGAAGCTGAAATTGTAAATCAACAAATTTTGCTAATTAAAGCGCACGATACCCAACAAGCATTGAATACTCAAAAACAACATGTTGAATCAGTGCTTGAAAAGATTCGCCTCAACACGCAACTCAAAACTTCATTCGCTGCCAAACAGCAAGTGGTTCAAGACGTTGAACAAGAATTAAAGATGCAAAATAAAGTAACCATGGATGTTCAAAAGACATTCTTTATGAATCAAGCCGGAATCATCGCTAAAGACCTACAAGATGGTGAACCATGTCCTGTTTGTGGATCGCTAGAGCACCCACACATTGCCGAATTTCATGATGCTTTAGTGACTCGAGAAACGGTTGAAGACGCCCTTAAAGCTCGTCAAAGTAAAGAAACTGTATTCCAAAAACATCTTGCGGAGTTGGGGGATTTGAAGACGCGACGTGATGATTCTGAATCAAGCCTTGTCCAAATTCCGGACTATGATACATTCAATGATTCATCGTTAGAAGCTCTTATTGCACAAATCAACGATCAATCTACTACAATTAATACACTAAAAAGTAAAATTTCGACCTATCAAACGAAGATCGCGAATAAGCAACAACTTCTTGATGACAAAAAAATACTGGATCATACGGTTGAAACATTAGCGGGGCAAATTCAGTCTGAAAGAACAGAAGAAACGACGCTTAAAACTGAACTTTCAGCAATTAAAAGCAGTCTATCTTTCGATACATTAAATGAAGCGCAAACACATCTAAAAACGCTCAAGGAAGCGAAACAACGTCTTGAATCACTTGTAGACGTCTATGATGCTGCGGTCACAAAAACTCAAAATGATCGACTCGTGCTTCAAACTACCATGAAACACAATGTTGACCAAAAACAACAAACAGATAAAGCGTTAGAAACGCTGAACGTGTCGTTAAATCAATTACTGAGAGAGTATCATCTTGATAGTTTGGCAACATACAACGACCATCTAATGAGTGAAGCTGCATACAAACAGGAACAAACGATAATTCAAAACTATAAACAAAATAGTCGGGATGTCGAAACAGAACTGAAGGCATTACGATCGCAAGTTAATCCAATTGCAGACGGGTCAAAACCAGCACTTTTAGAAGCGCTTAACGAAAATAAAACTCACCGTGAGACTAACCATCAACAACTAAATAGTTCCATGCGAGAATATCTAGTGTATGATGAAATACATAACAGTCTTCAAAAGTTGTATCAGCAGAGCAAGGCAAGCCTAAACGAATATCAAACGGTGTCCGATTTAGCGCGAGTCATGAATGGTGAACTTCAAGGAAAAGATAAAATCACGCTCGAAAATTACATTCAAAGTGCCTATTTTGAATATATTATTCATGAGGCGAATAAGCGTTTTAAGATTATGACTGCTCAGCGATATGAACTCGTTCGTCAAGAAATAGCAAGCAACAAGCGCGAAAAATCAGGGTTAGACCTTGATGTCATGGATTATTGGACGGGGAAACGTCGTAGCGTAAAATCCTTATCCGGTGGCGAATCATTTAAAGCATCGTTATCGATGGCCCTGGGGCTTTCGGATGTAATTCAAAATAGTTCAGGTGTAGTAAGTGTAGAAGCAATGTTTATCGATGAGGGGTTCGGAACACTGGATGATAAGTCTCTTCAATCAGCTGTCGATGCCTTACAAAACTTAGCATCAAATGATCGCCTTGTCGGTATTATTTCGCATGTTTCTGAACTTAAAGAGCGTATTCCGCAACAAATTGTTATAATGAAGACTGATAAAGGCAGTAAGCTGCGTCAAATCACAGTAGAATAACGGGGTAACTATGGATATTAATAAAGCAATCATTCATACTTTGGATGATGATCTCAAATCAATAATTTTGTCACAACAACCGCTGAACTTAAACAATCAGCATGCAATTGAAAACTACTTACTTAAACTTGTGAAAGGGATGCAAAACAGCACTTCTACGACACGGGCAACAATTGGTGAGCGCAGTCCATTCAAAGCGCTAATCGGAACTCAATTTCCATTCTTGGAAACTACACAAGATTTAGCCCGCCAATGGTTCGAACAGTATATCCAAAATATGGACTATACGAGCAACAATCTTGTGTTTGTACTTGCTGATTTAGGAGAATCTGTTGGTTTTGGAATGTTTGAACTTCTAAGCAAAGATGGTGTCATCAAAATCACGCAAAATGTTCAGGGAGTTGAAAATGCA
Organism: Erysipelothrix anatis; assembly: GCF_009828745.1. Lineage (GTDB taxonomy): Bacteria > Bacillota_I > Bacilli_A > Erysipelotrichales > Erysipelotrichaceae > Erysipelothrix > Erysipelothrix anatis. The sequence continues at coordinate 101,473 of NZ_WTSX01000006.1, read as the reverse complement.
TTGGTATACAATCATGCAATTATGCCAAGTGGATTCGCAAGTGTTCAAGCAGGATTTTTAATCGATCTAACAACCGGTGATACTCGAGTTAAGGCAGTGCCAGCAAATCGAGATGCCATCGAAACCTTTTTAGATACGACCTTGATAGCCAATTCTAAACAATCATTTCAAGTTGTTGATACCCTGATTCAATCGATTTCAGATCAACGGGACGTTGACCGATTACCTAATACAATCAAAGCGCGACAAATTATTACAGATAACGTCGAGCTGTATGATGAGATTGAACCCGAGCAAATCTTAAAGGAAATTTTTGAGGATATTGACGAACATGAAGCTTCGCTAATTCATAACGCTTTTGAAGCAAATAACGTTACGGACCTCATTAATTTGAAACTCATGAATAAAACGGCAACCATAAAAAAACACCGTATTCGAACAGAATCAGGTATCGAAATTATCCTGCCACTTGATATTTTGGATGTTCAAAACATAATCGATATTAAAACCGACATCAATGGGCGGGTCTCAATCGAGCTTAAAGATATCGGGAAAATTGTTGAAGAATAACAAAAACATCATAATATTTGCATTCATACTGTATATTAGCTGTTAATAAGCTATAATTGTAGAAACTAAGGGATTGAGGGAGGTATGTCAGTGAACAGAAAAAAATTATTGTATTTAGAAGTTGCACAACAAATTAAGAAAGACATTCTCTCGGGCCGTTATCCTGTTGGCAGTTACATTCCGACAGAGCGTGAATTAGAAGAAATGTTTGCTGTTAGTAAAATCACAGTTCGTAATGCGGTAGAAATACTGAGTAATGAAGGATATCTTGAGAAAAAGAGTGGTAAAGGAACGACTGTTCTAAGTAATCGACTTTTCAATCGGCTCTCAAAAGCAAATTCATTTTCTTCAATTCTTGAAAAACAGCACGAGTTGAAAAAAGAACTTATGGAAATTGATGTTGTGGATGTACAGAATAATGCCACATTATTTGAGGCGTTTGGTGAGTCTGCAACGTGCCTAAAACGTATGTACTATTTGGATGGTGAACCGTACATTACGTTTGAACACTATTTTCCAGTCATGTCGATAAAACATGCCATTAATGAAATTGAATCAAATTCATTATACAAATGGCTTGCTCTTAAAGGCTTTGATGTGGCAAATTTTAGTGACCGTTTTTATGTGGTAGTGGATGTCGATCCGATGATTCGTAAGATTCTAAAACTCGAAGACCAACCTGTGTTATGTCGTGAACGTCACACAGAAAACGCGGAGGGGGAAGTTGTTGAAATATCCTACGGCTACTACAATACCGATGCGAAAGCATACCAGATTGACTATGAAATCTAAAAAATAGCAATGAAGCATCTTTTAAGATGCTTTTCTTTTGAGATATGAAGGATATATGTTTACTTATATAGTCCAAAATCATATACTAAACATGTTCGAAATTTTTAATAACTAAACTTCATGCGAAATCTTTCAGCACCAATGTAAACTCCACATTGCTGCAACCATGATTTTATTAAGAAATTTAAACCACAATCGATAACATAATCGAAGAAAGAAGGAAACCATGAATACAGATTCATTAAAGAAAAATGATATTCTTGAATTAACATTTATTGATATGTCTTACGAAGGAAAAGGCGTCGCTAAAGTCGACGGTTATCCTATTTTTGTCGAGGGAGGAATTACGGGCGAAACTGCACTGGTAAAGCTTGATCGCGTTGAGAAGAAATATGCCTTTGGTCGTATTACCGAACTTCTCATTCCATCACAAGATCGCGCCTATGTAAAGCCGAAAGATCTTGCTCTAAACAGTACTATTCCACTCCAACATGTCAGTTATTCCCGACAATTAGAACTCAAAACAAAAATTGTAGAGGATGCTTTCAAAAAAGATCCTATGTTTAAAAATGTATTGGTAAATCATATTATTGGAGCCGAAAACGAATGGCATTACCGTAATAAAACACAAGTTCCGGTTCGAAAAGTTGATGATGCTATGGAAATTGGCGTCTTTAAACATAACTCACACCAACTCATCCCAGTTAACAACTTCAAAATTAATGCACTTGGAATTGACGAAATTGTTGTTGGAATTCGCGATATTCTCGTTGAATTTAATGAAAAACCATATGATGCTCGCACAAATACAGGAAACATTCGTCACATCATTGTTCGCCATGGTCAAAATACTGGAGAAGTGATGGTTGTTTTAGTAACACGTTCGAAGAGTTTATTCCCGCAATCTAAAATTGTTCCGGCAATTGCAGCCCTATCGGATAATATTGTAAGTATCGTTCACAATGTGAACCCACTTAAAACGGCAGCTATAATGGGTCCAGAATCAAAAGTTGTATATGGCAAGGATACATTCAAAGAAGTTATTCTCGAAAATACTTATGAAGTCACAGCGGAATCATTTCTACAAGTGAACACTCCGCAAGCGGAAGTACTCTATCAAACACTCTTAGATACACTTCAACTTGATGGAACAGAAGTCGTACTTGATGCTTATTCTGGAATTGGAACAATATCCCTGAGCCTTGCACAAAGAGCTAAGGAAGTCATTGGAATTGAAATTGTTGAAGAAGCTGTTATTGTAGCCGTTAAAAATGCAGAGATTAATGAAATCTCAAATATCTCGTTCATTGCAGGTGATGTCATTGAGGGAATTAAAGAACTATCGTTAAAACCAGACGTAGTTGTTGTTGATCCACCTCGAAAAGGGCTTGAATCTTCATTTATTAATGACGTTATTGCCTTAAGTCCAGAGAAAATTGCGTATGTAAGTTGTAATCCTGCAACGCTCGTTCGTGATTTAAAACCATTCGTATCTGCTGGCTATAGCATTGATAGTGTTCAACCTGTTGATATGTTCCCACAAACAACACATATCGAATCTATCGTATTATTAGTTAAAAGCAGTATATAGTTTTTAAAGCAATCAAAAATACTATATCGAAAAAGGAGCAAGTCAAAACTTGGCTCCTTTTTTTATGTGGGATTGAGTTAAATGCATGGTATTTCGTAAGGCGTTAATCGGATTTACGTCGGTTTGTATTCCGCCACTGAGTCGGTGTATATCCACTTTTACGTTTGAAAATATTGGAGAAATACTGCGGGTCGGAAAATGCCAACCGATCAGAAATTTGTTGTACAGTTAAAAAAGACTCCGAGAGTAGTAATCGTGCCATTTCAAGTTTCTTATCAAGAAGGTAATTGTAGGGTGTTCGATGAAGTTGCTGCTTGAAAATCCGGGTTAATTGTGAGGACGACATGTTCACGTGAGCGGCTACTTCGCTAATCGATATAGTTGTAAACACTGAGTCATCGAATCGTTGTTTTGCCTTATAAACAGGTTCACTGAGATGTAATACGTCGTTTTGGATGGAATGGTCGTGAATAAGTAGCATTAATTTATGAAATTGAAGCGATGTTTGCTGTGAACGTTGTTGCGGTGTCAATGTGTAACTTTCACATATAACCAGAAATTCAGAGAGACAATCAAATACATCCAAATTACGAAATACATAATTATTGTGAATGTGATACGTTTGAAGCAGGTGATCGCATAAACTGCCTGACACATTAATCCATAGTTTATGGAGTGGCTTTTTGGGGTTTGACCAATATTCATGATCATGGTGCTTAGGCAAGATAAAAACATCTCCTTGTTGCACACTGTATTCGATGCCGTCAATTCTCAGCGTTCCGGATCCAGATACAACATACTCGAAACTGTATATATGCGAATGTTGGCGTTGGACATGATACGTGCTGAATGGGTATGTGATTCCCGCAATTTCAATACGAAAAAGGGACGGTGTCTGAAAATGACTGGGTAAAAAACTAAGTATATGTTCTTTCATGCGTGTATTCCTCACTTAATTGATTGAAATATCCACCATTTTTGAAATTGGTGATTGTATAATTCAATTATAGATAAAAGAGAAGGAGAACTCAAATGAATAGTATACCCAGACATGAACATCCAAATCCGCAATTTGAACGCCAAACTTGGCAAAATTTAAATGGATTATGGAAATTTGATTTTGATTTTGGAAAAAGCGGTTTAGATCGTCAATGGCAAAAAGAGCACACCTTTACGCGGCAAATAACTGTTCCGTATCCTCCAGAAAGCAAGCTTAGCGGTATTGAATATACTGATTTTATGCCGGCAGTATGGTATCAAAGAAATTTTGAAATTGGTGCAGATCAGCTTCAATCCGAGATCATACTTCACTTCGGTGCGGTCGATTATAAAACAGAAATATTTGTGAACGGTCAGTCAATAGGAGCTCATGAAGGCGGTTATGATTCATTTTCATTTGAAATTCGAGAGCATGTCCATGTAGGTATCAATACTTTGACTGTTTATGTAGAGGATGATGTACGTTCGGGAAGACAGCCAAAAGGAAAACAAAGTTCTTTTTACTACTCGCGAGGTTGTGATTATACCCGTACAACGGGTATATGGCAGACTGTGTGGTTAGAGTTTGTGCCTTTTACACGACTCGAAAGCATTCGATACTATCCAAATATCCATAATAGTACAATTGCGATTGAAGCTTTTACTACGGGAAAAGGGCAATTATCAGTTGAAATTACCTATGATGGAAGGTGTGTCGGACAACATCAAACGACCCACAATAAGCATGGATTTGTACAAATAAAACTGGATGAGCTACATCTGTGGGAAATCGGTGAAGGTGCATTGTACGATGTCAGATTCTCTTTTGAAGATGATACGGTTCATAGTTATTTTGGGATGCGTGAAATTGAACTTGATGGGTATGAATTTAAGCTCAATGGTAAAACAATATTCCAACGATTTGTGCTGTTACAAGGATTTTATGAAGATGGTGTTTATACCGCGAAGGATGATGAAAGCCTAAAACATGACATTACTTTAAGTCAATCTATGGGTTTTAATGGCGCACGGTTACATGAAAAAGCATTTGAACCGAGATTCTACTACCATTGTGATCGCGCTGGATTCATGGTCTGGGCCGAAATGGCAAACTGGGGCATTGATCTTTCGAATTACCAATCGATCACGGATTTTCTACCCGAATGGCAACAACTCGTTAAACGAGATTTTAATCACCCATCGATTATCACCTGGAGTCCATTCAATGAGACATGGAATGTTGAGGGAAGACCTCAACGTGACGAAATTATAGAATTAATTTACCGAACGACTAAAGACATGGACCCAACACGACCATGTGTTGATACGAGTGGTAATTATCATGTTGTTACTGATTTTTATGATGTTCATGATTATACTCAAGATGTCGATCAATTACGGTATCATTTCCAAGGGATTCATCACCCAAATGGTGCATTTTGGGATGAACATGATGCCCGACAAACCTATAAATCAGGACAGGCATTTTGTATTAGCGAATATGGCGGTATTAAATGGGATCCAAGTGGTGAAAGTTCATGGGGTTATGGTACAGAACCACAATCTGAAACTGAATTTTTAGAGCGCTATGAAGGACTTACAAATGTTTTACTCCAGCACCCACAATTGTTTGGCTATTGTTACACACAATTGTATGATATTGAGCAAGAAAAGAATGGGTTGTGTTACTACAATCGTAAACCCAAATTTGATGCCGAACGCATTAAAGCCATCAATCTACAACCAGCGGCCATAGAATTGCTATCAGCGTCGGATGGAAAAGAATAAAAAAAGCCCGTTGAGGCTTTTTTATTTCAAATGCTTGTGAATTAAGGCAAGCGCCGCCTGAGATGCTGCATATCGAACACTTTCACGATCAAGATGGCGATGGCCAAACATGTATTTTTCAGTAACACATCCTGCTGTCGTTGCAAGGGCGATATACACTGTTCCTACAGGTTTTTCAACAGTTCCACCAGTAGGGCCTGCGATTCCTGTTATTCCGATACCATAATCAGCGTTAGCAAGTTTTTTAACGCCAAGTGCCATTGCTTCAGCTACTTCTTTTGAAACAGCACCCACCGAATCAAAAAGAGACGAATCGACACCGAGGACTTGTGTCTTCATGGTATTTGAATATGTGACTGCACCATAATTGAAAATGGCAGAACTTCCATTAACATCCGTAATTCGTTTCGCAAGTAAGCCACCGGTGCAACTTTCAGCCGTTGCGATAGTTTGATTGCGTTTCGTCAGTTCGAGAACTAACTCTTCTTCTAAAGAGCCGATATTCACTCCCATAATATTGTCTGGGAAGGTTTCGAGAATGACGTTGACTGCGTTTTGATTTAAAGCATGTCCTTCTTCTTGTGAACGTGAGCGTGCACTAACGCGTAACATGACCCCATTTTCATGCAAATAGGGGGCAATCGTGGGATTGGTGCTTTCAATCATAAGACTGGAGAGCGCTTCCTCGATGTGTGACTCTCCAATACCCTGGATGTAGACACGATCAGAAACAATCATAAAGTCACGTTTTTCTGCGAGAAACGGAATAATAGCATTCATAAACATCGGTTTCAGTTCCCGAGGTGGTCCGGGCAATAAAATGACTGTTTTGTCATTTTGCTCAATGAGCACACCGGGTGCGGTTCCGTAATTATTATCCAATGCTCGCGAACCGTCTGGAATCATGGCTTGCTTAAGGTTGTTGTGAGGCATAGCGCGATGTGATTTCTTGAAATAAGACTCAATTCGTTCTTTGGATGCCAAATCCATGACCATTTCTAAGTTTAATGCTTGAGCAACGATTTCTTTCGTTAAGTCATCATATGTTGGGCCCAGACCGCCAGTGATGATAATCATATCGCTACGGCTTAGTGATTGTTTGATTTGTGCTTCTAAGCGGGCGGGATTATCGCCAATTACTGTTTGAAAGTAATTGTTGATTCCGTAATCTTGTAAGTGTTTAGCGATGAATGTTGCATTTGTGTTTACAACATCTCCCATCAATAATTCAGTACCAACATTAATAATTTCTGCGTTCATAAGTTCACCTCAATATGGTTCTATTTTAGATGTAATTGAATAGCAGTTCAAGAGCATCACTCAAGAAGTATTGATCTCGAGACAATGAATACGTACCAATTCTGATTTTATGATATAATTGATTGGATTCAAAAGGAGAATGCGTGTGATTAGTACAAATAATTTATCATTAATGTTTGATGGGAAGGCTTTATTTGAAGATGTATCCATCAATTTTATAGAGGGTAACTGTTATGGGGTTATCGGTGCAAACGGTGCGGGTAAATCAACTTTTTTAAAGTTGTTATCAAAAGAACTTGACGCAACGGGTGGGCATGTATCAGTCCAACCAGGGAAACGTCTTTCATTTTTAAAGCAAGATCATTTTGCATATGATGAATTTACTGTCTTAGAAACAGTTATCATGGGAAACCAAGACTTATATGCCATCATGAAAGAAAAAGATGCAATTTATACTAAAGAAGATTTCACAGAAGCCGATGGAATTCGTGCGGGTGAGTTGGAAGAAAAGTTTGCAGATATGGATGGTTGGAATGCTGAAACCGAAGTATTCATGCTTTTAAATGGTCTTGGAATTGACAGTCAATATCATGAAGCTAAAATGGCTGATGTTCCTGCAGCTGATAAGGTTAAAGTCTTATTGGCACAAGCGGTATTTGGTAATCCAGATATTTTACTACTGGATGAGCCGACTAACCACCTTGACATTGAAGCAATTCAATGGTTAGAAGAGTTTATTATGAACTTAGATAATACAACTGTTATCATGGTTTCTCACGATCGTCACTTCTTAAATAAAACATGTACTCATATTGCAGATATTGACTATGGCAAAATTCAACTCTTTGTAGGAAACTACGATTTCTGGTATGAATCCAGTCAGTTGATGCTTCGTCAAATGAAAGATGCAAACAAGAAAAAAGAAGAAAAAATCAAAGAACTTCAAGACTTTATTGCCCGTTTTAGTGCGAATGCCTCGAAGTCCAAACAAGCAACATCACGAAAACAAGCGTTAGCAAAAATTAATATCGAAGAAATGCAACCCTCAAAACGACGTTATCCATTTATCGAATTTAAACCAAAACGTAGTTTAGGTACTTCAATTCTACAAGTTGAAGACCTTACGAAAACAGGGGATGGGATTACCTACTTCAAGAATCTTAATCTTACGGTCGGAAATGGCGAAAAAGTAGCCCTTGTTGGCGAAAATGAGCTTGCTAAGTCAATGTTCTTCGATGTTATTTCAGAAACGACACCTGCTGATTCGGGTTCGATTAACTGGGGATCTAGCGTTGAATATGCATACTTTAATAAAAATTTCGAAGAGAACTTTGAAGTTGATGAGCGTATCGTCGACTGGTTAATGGAATTCTCAGATGAAAAAGATGAAACATTTGTTCGTGGATTCTTGGGACGTATGTTATTCGGTGGCGATGATGCATTGAAGAAGGTCAATGTCCTTTCAGGTGGAGAGAAAGTCCGTTGTATGATGTCAAAAATGATGATCTTAGGTGCCAATGTGCTCTTACTTGATGAGCCAACGAACCACTTAGACATGGAATCAATTACTGCATTGAACAATGCGCTCATTAAATTCCCAGGTACAATTATTCTGGCATCCCATGACCATCAAATTATCGAAACAACAGCAACACGAGTCTTTGATTTTAAAGCAGATGGATCTGTGTTTGATTACCTCGGTACTTACGAAGAATATCTCGAGTTTAATAAAAATAAATAATACATGATAAACGGTCGAAAACGACCGTTTTTTTTATACTGGAAAAATGTGATTTCTGATATTTACAACAATAATATCGTTAAATATATTGCTTTCGTTCATTTTATGGTAGAATTAAGGAAATTATGAACAAGGAGAAATATATGATAACAAAAAATGAATTTGATATCCTAAAACTATTTCATCTCAATCAGTTTACAACACAACGCGACGCAAGTGCGCTTAACCAACTATCTTTGGGTAGTGTTAACAGTGTTCTAAACACTTTAGTCGAAAACGAGTATATCAAAGACAACCAAATTACTGAAAAGGGAACAGCTATTATGCAGCAGTATAAAGTCGATAATGCGATTATTATGGCTGCAGGAATGGGGTCCCGGATTGCACCACTCGGTTATGAAAACCCAAAAGGACTCTTGAAAGTCCGCGGTGAAATCCTTATAGAACGCCAAATTAAACAATTACAAGCATCCGGAATTAAGGACATCACACTTGTTCTTGGTTACATGAAAGAGAAGTTCTTTTATTTAGAAGACAAGTTTAACGTAAAAATCGCCATCAATGAAGACTACTACCGCTACAACAATATTTCAACTATTTTGAAAGTAGCATCGCAATTTAAGAATACCTATCTTTGTGTTTCAGACATCTATTATGATGAAAATCCATTTGATCCATATATGTATGGGCCAAGTTATGCAGTAGTTCATGAACATGCAAATGTTTCGGGGGAATTCTATGCATTAATGAACTCACGAAAATTGATTAAAGATATCGAAATTGGCGTTGGTGAACCGTTGATGACAGGACACGCTTACTTTGATAAAGAGTTTTCGGATACATTTATTAATATCTTAAAAGAAGAATTCAAAGATGAAACGACACGTTATCGTCTGTGGGAATATGTCCTCATGAAGCATATCGGAACATTAAAAATGTATGGTAAGGAATATCCAGCGAATTCAATTCATGAATTTGATAGTTTTGAAGACCTTCAAAACTTCGATACTTTGTATATTACGAATACCGACTCACAAATTTTAGAAAACATTACGACATCGCTAAATTGTGAGCTTAAAGATATCAAGAATATTGAGGCAGTCAAAAAAGGACTCACAAACTTGTCATTCAAATTTGAAGTCTTCGATAAAGTCTATATGTACCGTCATCCTGGTGTCGGAACGGATAGCTACATTAACCGCAGAGCCGAAGCCTATGCGCAAGAAGTGGCGAAAGAATATGGACTTGATGATTCCTTTATCTGTATGAATCCAGATAAAGGTTGGAAAATTGCGAACTATATTACCGATACGCATACCATGGACTATCACAATGACTATGAAGTAAATGCGTCTCTTGAAATGATTCGTAAACTTCATGATCTCCAACTGGAAGGTAAATATGAGTTCAATGTTTGGAAAAAAACAAATGATTTTATTGCGATGATCGCTGAAAAAGGTCGTCATGATTTTGACGATTTCGATGAATTATATAATAAATTAGAACGTGTTTTCCAGTTTACAGAATCGGATAACTATCCGAAAATACTATGCCATTGTGATTTCTATGATCCAAATATTCTCTTCCAAGGTACACGTCCATATCTCATTGATTGGGAGTATGCTGGCGTTGACGATCCAGGTGTTGATTTAGGAACGTTTATTGCATGTTCAGATTACACCTTTGAAGAAGCTATGGATATTTTAGACCGCTACGAAGGCAAACCGATGAGCTTTGAACGCCGTCGCCACTTTATTGGCTACGTTGCACTCGCATCATATTACTGGTTTATCTGGGCTATTCTTCAAGAATCAAATGGCGCAACGGTCGGCGAATACCTTTACATTTGGTATCGTTCAAGTATTAAATATGCAAACGAAGCTTTAGCACAGTATGGAGAAACGCTATGAAAATAATTAGTGACGTTGTTGTCTACATCATCATGTTCTTTGCAGTATGGGGATGTTTGGCATCAATATTTAAACCGGAAAGTGAAATGGGAAACCAATTCCTTGAAGGAATTAACGCAATCGGAAGTATTTTCTTACCAGTTGCCGGTATTATGGCATCCTTGCCAATCTTAATCAGTTTGATTACAAACTTTATCAGCCCAGTTTTTGCCTTCTTTGGGGCAGATCCAGCAATCGCAGCAACTACATTTCTCGCTGTCGATATGGGAGGATATCAACTTGCGGAATCATTAGCAGTAACGAAAGAATCATGGATTATGGCAACAACGGTAGGGTATATGGCTGGTGCTACCATCGTCTTTAGTATTCCTGTGGCTTTGAAAACGGTTAAGGAAAAATACCACCGTCAAATGTCATTGGGAATTATGATTGGATTTATTACGATACCTGTTGGTGTTCTTGTAAGTAATATTATTATTGCGTTGATGAGTCCAAGTGTGCGTGCCTTGTCGAGCACAAGCGCTGCAGCTCAAACAGTTATCTTGAACATGACCTTCCAAACAATCTTTCTTAACTTGATTCCATTACTCATCATCTGTTTTTTAATGGCGTTTGGCTTATGGAAAAAACCAGATATGATGATTGCTGGATTCAAAGGCTTCGGCCGTTTCATGGATGCATTTACCAAAATTGTCTTTACTTTAGTCGTAGTTGAGTATTTTACAGGTATCTTCAGCACACTCTTTGGTGTTTGGCCATTTGAACCCATCATTGCAGATGAAGCAGATATTAACCGTGCACTTGAAGTTGCTGGTTATATTGGTATTATGCTCTGTGGTGCATTTCCGATGGTGTATTTCATGCAGACGCGACTCGAGAAACCGCTGGAACGTTTGGGTAACAAAGTTGGACTTTCATCGAAAGTGGTGACAGGTATTCTTGCTGCTGCAGCGAATGTAATCGCACTCTTCTCGATGATTGACGATTCATTCGAAGATCATGAAATCATCGCAGTTATAGCTTTCTCAGTCTGTGGTGCGTTTGTAATCGGGGACCATCTTGCGTTCACCGCTAACTTCCAACCAAACTTAATTGTACCGGTTATGATTGGTAAACTCACTGCAGGAATTGTTGCAGTCACAATCGCTTTAAAGGTCTTCAAACCTAAGAAATCTCTAAACTAGTAAAAAAAGGACTTTGAGTTTCGATTCGAAGTCCTTTTTGTTTGCACTTTTCTTTAAATAAGTTGTTTTTATAGTTCTTTTTGTAATACTGAGTACCGAAAGTACAGTAATTGTGGTATCTTTTGTGATATATTTCCCATTTATTAGGAAATACGTTACCATAAGGTTAAATAAGCAATTTTGGGAGGCTTTTATGAGTAGTATATATCGCATTAAGGAGAATATGGGGACCTATACAGATACAGAGTTACGGATCGCAAACTATATTCTTGAAAACAAGGAGTATGTTATCACGCTCTCATCACAAAAATTAGCAGAAGCGGTTGACTCATCTGCGGCAGCCGTTGTCCGTTTTTCGAAAAAAATCGGCTATAAAGGATTTACTCATCTCAAGGTAGAGCTTGCGAAATCAAAAGATGATATCGAAGTTATTGATTCGATTAATCGCTTAATTACACAAGACGATTCGGTCCAAACCATGATTCAAAAATCGAAGTTTGGAAATGCCGAAACTTTTGATAAGACATACAAACTTCTTGATGTGGACCAACTTGTAAAGGCAATCGAAACGCTTAAAGGGGCTCGTCGTATTTATCTGCTTGGAATTGGCGGTTCCAGCCTACCAGCACAGGATTTGTATCAAAAGTTAACACGAATTGATAAACAGGTGCTGTATTTTGATGATTTTCACTTGATGGTGTCTGCGATGACACACATAAATCAGAATGATGTCGTTATTGCGTTTTCCTATTCAGGCATGACGCGTGAAATTCTCATTGCACAACGTGAAGCAACTGAAGGTGGGGCTTGTGTTATTGCTGTTACTCAAGTTGGTCGTAATGACCTCTCACGATATGCGGACATCGTTTTACATATTCCAAAAGAAGAGTCAGAGCTTCGTTTGGGATCCATTGCATCACGATTTTCAATGCTTGCAGTTTCCGATTTACTTTATTTAGGAGTTGCGAAAGACGACATTGAATCTACCCGTAAAAAACTGGTTGCATCACGTCAAAGTGTCAAAACAATCCGCGATATTTAATAAAATTTCATAAAAAGTCAAAAGGGTTTGAAATAACATTTCAAACCCTTTATAATGGAATTAAAGTGAGGATGAGATTATGAAAATTGATTTGAGTAAGATAGGGACAGAGCAACAAAATAAAAATACGATGCATATTGATACGCTCGAAACGGAAGCAATGATTCGTTTGATTAATCAAGAAGATCAAGCTGTTATTGATGCAGTTGGCGCAGCTGTACCACAAATTGCGAAAGCAGTTGATGCAATCTATGAAACAATTTTAAATGGCGGACGCCTTGTATACATTGGTGCTGGAACATCTGGTCGTCTTGGGGTTCTTGATGCATCCGAAGTGCTTCCAACATTTGGAATGGGTGAAGAAGCCGTTGTGGGATTAATTGCTGGTGGTGATGTCGCATTGCGTCATCCAGTTGAAGCGGCGGAAGATAATGAAACAATTGTAGTTGAAGATCTGAAACGTATTAATTTTAATGAGAATGATATTCTCTGTGCGATTGCGTCATCAGGACGTACACCATATTGTGTTGGTGGCTTAAAGTATGCACGTAGCCTCAATGCTAAAACAATTTCATTGGCATGTGTTGCTGATAGTGTTATCGCACAATATGCCGATTATCCAATCGAAGCTGTCGTTGGACAAGAAGTTGTTACAGGTTCAACACGAATGAAATCAGGTTCAGCAACAAAAATGGTCCTAAACATGTTATCAACAGGGGCTATGATCAAATACGGTAAAGTATATGGAAACCTAATGGTTGACGTTAAAACAAGCAACGCAAAATTAGTTGAACGTGCAAAAGGTATTATCATGAAAGCAACGGGTGTTGACTATGACCGTGCTGCTTACTTACTTGATGCAAGCGGAAACCATGTGAAAACAGCAATTGTCATGCAAGAGACAGATACAACTCAAGCAGAGGCGAGAGCACTACTAGAAGCAAATGAAGATCGTATTGCACTTGCAATCGCAAATCGAGGCTAAAAATGACAGAAAAAATCGCTATAGGATTGATGTCAGGAACGTCATTAGATGGTGTTGATGCTGTACTTACGAAAATTAGTGGGTATGGTGTGGATACAAATCTTGAGGTTTTAGGATTTACATCACTCGACATCGATGACACACTTCGTCAAAAAATTCTCAATGTCAGTCACCCAGAATCATCACGTGTTGATGACATTACATCTTTAAACATGGAACTGGGAATGATTTGGTCAAAGGCAGTAACAAAATTACTGGATGAAACACAGTATGAAGGAGCAATTGACTTTATCGCATCACATGGGCAAACAATTCATCACTTGCCAAATGCGACAGCACCCCATGTCCGTTCAACCTTACAAATCGGTGATCCGTCTTATTTAGCGTATGATCATAATACTGATGTTGTCTTTAATTTTAGAATGATGGATATGGTTGCTGGTGGAGATGGTGCACCGTTAGTTCCATATACTGAATTTGTGCTTTATCGGGACGCTAAAAAGACCCGTCTACTTCAAAATATTGGTGGAATTGGAAATGTCACTGTTATTCCAGCCAACGCACAACTTGATGATGTCAGCGCATTTGATACAGGTCCTGGTAATATGATGATGAATGCTGCAATGGCATACTTTTACCAAAAACCGTACGATAAAGATGCTGCAATGGCGAAACAAGGTCATTTAATTCAAGAGATATTTGATACTTTAGCAACGAATCCATACCTAAACATCGCACCGCCTAAATCAACAGGTCGTGAAATGTTTGGTGAAGATGTTGTTAAGGCAATTTGTGAGACGTATCCAAATCAAGCAAATGATGTGCTTTACACTTTGACATATTTTACAGCATATACGATCGCTCAAGCTTACAAAGACTTTGTGATGCCACACCACACAATTGATGAAGTAATTCTTGGTGGGGGAGGAGCATACAATCCACTCCTTGTATCATTAATTGATGAAATGCTTGACGGCATCGTAGTCATCACTCAAGAATCTCTAGGATTCTCAAGTGATGCTAAAGAAGCGATTGCCTTCGTAATTTTAGGGAATGAAACCCTGAATAAACAACCAAGCAATGTTCCAACAGCAACTGGGGCATCAAAACCTGTCATTTTAGGACAGATTCAACCAAAACCATTTTAAGCGCTACGACAGCGCTTTTTTAACGAAAATCACGAAATGTTATTGTTTTGTTAACTGAAAGTGATATCATAAAAGCATTGAGTGAGGGAATTAATATGCTATTTAATGTAAGTCTTATACTTCTGTTTCCGCTTCTAGGAGCATGGATTCTAGTTAAAGCAACACGACAAACCATGAAGGTTCGAGATGTAGCAGCGCTAGCCATGTTATTAACGGTAACAATCGGCAATGCAGTGAACTGGATCATGCGCGGTAAATCAGTAATTGGTCATGTCAATCGCAATCCACGATTCTATGCATTACATATTGGTATTGCTCTAGTAGCTGTTTTAGCATCATATTTGATTATTCGAATGATGAAGAAAAACAATTATACAATCAGAATCTACCGGTTTTACACCGCAAGTATACTCAGTATCTTGTTATTTATGATTATTTATATTCTATGGATTCTAAGTACAATGGGAACACTAACCTTTGATATTGTGCTCAATAATCTAATTTCACCAATTAACACACAAACGGGAACGTTTGTAAATGACATAGTTGGTCTTGGTAGCAACTTCGTTGCCATCTTCTTTGGCTTCTTTACAATCGCTTACTCAAAAGATTTCGTTAATCCAATTCGTTGGAAATCACGCCGTAACACACCATTATGGCTTCGTTTCACAAATCGAATGAGTGTCGCCGTAATTGCGGTCTTAGTGGTATCATTATCATCTCAAGCGTTATATGTACCGCAAATTATTAGTTATGCATTGTCGAACGATACATTCTTTGAGGATCACTATGTGAATCCGCATGATGCAAACCTACAGTTTCCAGAAAAGAAACGAAATCTAATCTATATTTTCGTTGAATCATTGGAAACAACATATCTTGATAAAGAACGTGGGGGAAATCATGATGTGAATATGATTCCAAATCTAACACGTTATTTGGAAGGCGGAGCTGTTAATTTTTCAAATACAGATGCGCCTTATGGTGGAATTCAAAATGTCCCTGGCGCAACATGGTCAATTGCAGGAATGTCAACACAGATGTCTGGGATTCCTTATAAGAAACCTCCAGGAGAACGTGAGGATGGCTATGTTGAATCGTTTTTACCAGGAATGGTAAATCTTGGTGACATTCTTCACGAACAAGGTTACCGTCAACGACTGATTGCAGGAGCGAATGCCTCATTATTTTCTTTGAATCGTTAGAAGCAACATACTTTGATAAAGCAAACGGTGGAGCGATGGAGCAAAACCTTATTCCGTCACTGACAAAATACCTTGATGATGGGGAAGCTGTAAACTTTTCACATCAATCGACTTATGGTGGAATCCGTACTGTTCCTGGGGCAACATGGTCTATTGGAGGCATGGTAACCCAAACGAGTGGAATTCCATACGTTTGGCCACCAACATCACATGAAGATGGAACTGTCGAAAACTACATGCCTGGACTAACAAACCTTGGTGATATCCTTTATGCGAACGGATATCACAATCGACTTATAGTCGGTGCAAGAAGTTCAGACTATGGTGTCAAGAGCTTCTACGAACAACATGGTAACTATGATATTTACGATCGTCTCCATTACATCGAAACTGGCCAATCATCACATGAGTACTTTAAAGGTCAATTCGGAATTGAAGATCGTACCATGTTAGAATTCGCAAAAGAATCAATTCTTGAGATGAGTGCCGGAGATCAACCATTCCATGCAGTTGTAGAGACAGTCGATACGCACTTCCCAGATGGTTATGTTGATGAACTCTGTGATGCACCATCAATTCATCCTTATGAAAATTCAATCACATGTGACGAACGCATTGTTGCAGATTTCATTGATTGGATTAAAGCTCAAGACTTCTACGAAAACACAACAATCGTCGTTAATGGGGACCACTTAAGCATGGATAAGACATACTTTACAACGATTGATCCGAATTACGAACGTACGACATTCAATATGATTATCAATCCAGTATGGGATGAGTTGGATCCGAGCATCACTCGGAATCGAGGATTTAATGCTACAGATATTTTCCCAACTGTTCTATCGGCTATTGGTGTAGAAATTGAAGGATCAAAACTAGGTATCGCAACTGACTTAAGTTCAGGCGTTCCTACTCTGACAGAAACTATTGGTCATGATCCAATCTTTACTGCCTTGGGTGAAACAAGCCAATACTATAACCGTAAAATATTCTGGAACAAAGACAACGAAGAATAAACCCTAAACCTAAAGATTTTCTTTAGGTTTTTTCTTATTTCTGAAATAAGTTTAGTGGTGAAGTAATCATGAGATATTCATCAGGAATGGTTAACTATGACCACCAAATATGATATTATAGATACAGATATTTACGAACTGAACGTATCGGTTTATAAGTGCCGAAAGGAATTGAACAATGAAAGACTTACTTAAAAAAGTCACGCAAATGCCGCGTGACGAAGTCAATGAATTTTTGACACAAAAAATTATGCAACACGAACGGGTCAACTTAGTGACAGCAAACCCAGAAATTATGATGCATGGAAGCCAAGATGAATCCATAGCTCGTTTTCTGCTTGATGAATCTACGCTCATAACTCCAGATGGAATCGGGGTTGTGAAGGGATACAACAAGCTTTTTTCAGCAGATATTAAACGCGTTACAGGTGTTGATACAGTGAGTGACATGCTCAAGATTTCTAGTGAGCAAGGTTTCTCGCTTTTTGTCTATGGTGCGAAACAAGAGGTTCTCGACAAATTTAAAGAAATTCTTGATATTGAATATCCAGGAATAGTTATTAATGAACTGCTTAATGGCTATGACAATACATTTGAAGATGCTATTGAAGCGATGAAAGGGTATAACTCTGACCTTGTACTCGTTGCGTTGGGAGTACCGCGTCAAGAACGTTTCATGATTGAAGCTGCCACAATTCAACAAGGTGTATTCATTGGATGTGGTGGTAGTATCGACGTTTTAAGCGGTATGATTAAACGCGCACCTAAGTTAATCATGGCAATGAACCTTGAATGGCTCTACCGTATTGCATTTGATCCCAAACGCATGAAACGTTTTTGGAACAACCAAGTTGTGTTTATGAGAAAAATTTACAAACTTAAATCGGAGGAAAAACAATGATTAAAGTATTATCCATATTTGGTACACGCCCAGAGGCGATTAAAATGTGCCCACTTGTCAAAGAATTACAATCCCGCGAAGCGATTCAATCGGTCGTTTGCGTAACAGGGCAACACCGTGAAATGTTAGATGCTGTTCTTGAAGTCTTTGATGTTGTACCTGATTATGACCTTGCAATCATGAAACCAAAGCAAACTCTATTCGATGTTACAACTGAGATTCTCAATAGAATCAAAGAAGTGTTAGAAATTGAAAAACCAGATATTATTCTTGTACATGGTGATACACAAACAACATTCGTTTCAGGACTTGCTGCATTCTACATGCAAATTCCTGTAGGTCATGTTGAAGCTGGATTAAGAACATACAATATCTATTCACCATTCCCTGAAGAATTCAACCGCCGTGCTGTGGGTCTCTTCGCTGCGAAACACTTTGCACCGACACAACAGTCTTACGATAACTTAATTCGTGAAGGAATCTCCAAAGAACTTGTGGTTATTACTGGTAATACCGCAATTGATGCTTTAAAAACGACGGTTCGTGATAATTACGACCATCCAATCCTTCAATGGGCAAAAGGCAGTCGATTAATTCTTATTACTGCTCATCGTCGTGAGAATATTGGTGAACCGATGCGTCAAATGTTTAAAGCCATTAAACGCATTATCGATACTCATCCAGATACTAAAGCAGTCTATCCAATTCATATGAATCCCGTTGTTCGAAGTATCGCAGATGAAATCCTCGGAGATGACGATCGCATTCGTATAATTGAACCGCTTGACGTAATTGATTTCCACAACTTTTTAAATGCATCATACCTTGTATTAACCGACTCTGGAGGAATCCAAGAAGAAGCACCAAGTTTAGGGAAACCGGTTCTAGTTATGCGTGATACAACTGAACGCCCTGAAGGAATCGCTGCTGGAACACTCAAACTTGTCGGTGTTGAAGAAACTCCAATTTATAATGCATTTTATGACTTATTGAATAATCAAGAAACTTACGATGCGATGTCTCATGCAACGAATCCTTATGGTGACGGAACCGCATGCGTTCAAATTGCTGACTCCATTATCCAAATGTTCCAAGATAAGGCGTAGAGAAGGGGTAAATTATGTATTATTTACTATTCATCTATCTTTTGGCAATTAGTTTTATCCCGTTGCCAAAGAAATACGAACAGAAAGACAAACTTATACGCTTAATCTTTGCGGCAGTGCCACTGATTCTTATTTCAGTTATGAGATATGGCGTAGGTGCCGATTACTTCTCATATCAATATCTCTACGATAAGACGTCTTATGTATCTACCTCTGTTATGCGATGGGAATTTCCCAACATTGATATTGGCTTTCTTTATCTGATGAAAGGATTCGGTCTGTTACATATCCCATATTGGGGCTTTGTAGCAATCCTCTCAACACTCCAAATTTTAGCAATGTCTTGGTGGATTTATCGAAACTCTGAAAATGTTGGTCTCTCAATGCTTGTCTACTATGCAATGTTCTTGTTTGTATGGAACTTTAGTGCTTTACGACAAGGTCTTGTGATCACATTTGCACTTCTATTATTTGATAAAGATTTTGAAATGCCTGTATGGGCTGAAATCCTATTAATTCTTGGATTATCGCTCTTCCATTCAAGTGCCTTAATTTTACTCTTGTATGTTATTTCAAAACGTATCAATATTTCCAGAAATGCGATACTTGTCATTTTTGTTACATGTATTGTTATCAGTTTATTACCATTCAGTACATTACTTGGAAGATTTGCTCATATTGAAATTGTGGCACGTTTTCTTGAATATGTCGGAACAACAGGGTATCGCAATCTACTATCATTTGCATCTTTAGCCAGAATAGCACTCTTTGTAGGAACTGTCTTGTTCTATAAAGCCATTACTTCGGATACTTATTCAAAGAATATTGTAAATGCATTCCTTCTTGGATTTGCACTCTACCTTGCACTGTCATTTGCACCAGTTGCTGCGGGGCGCTTTGCATCCTATTACTATATTCTTGCAATTCTTGTATTCCCAATGATTGTAACGAAAGGTCCTGAAGTTTATGCACGTCTATTCTCAGCAATCCATATCGTGATTACGAGTGCACTCGTAATTTTCTTGGGCGTTTCGCTAATGAAAGAAGTAAGTACAATGGCAGAACAAACAGAGTATGTTGGGGATGCACGAATGATGCCGTACACGACACTCATGAATAAAGATGCAACACAATTTAAGAGCACTTATGCTCATTTAGTTTATGATTATGAACAACGTGATGTTCGATATCTTGACTTTAAAGCTAAAGAACAAACGGTAACTGGCAACATTAAACCAGCCCGTGAACAAGATACTTTTGTATCGGTATGGTCAGAAAGTCTTCAAACATATATTTACTTGAACCAAAGAGGGGAACGTGTTACTGATTTAACATCAAATACACGAAGTCCAATCTATGGCTACAATATTATGTACCCAAATTTTTATGGAGGATATCCAATTGATTCTGTTTACAATTTAGTAACTGAGTCAATTTCTGATCCACGCACAATTGGTCCTGAAGTATCGCTTGATTTCGCTCGCAGTAATGAGTACCCAGTGACTGTTGAGATGACGCAAAACGAACTTGATTCGCGAATTCTAGCTTTATTTGATGATGTAACACAAATCACGAGCATTTTAGAACGGACCTTCGTACAAAATGATTACAAAATCTACGAAATTGTCTTCCAAACCGTTCCAATGCATGTCTACACAGATATGGATAATAAACCATTGGTTGATCGTCACTTTTCAACTGGAACACGACTTTACAACAATGCGTTTATAGTCACAGAAGGTTTTAAAACTCGTGAGATTTATAATCTCGACAATACATTAATTTGGGTAGAGCCCGCACAATCAACAAGTACGATTAAGAATTAGAAAGAAGGTGTCACTATGAATGTACTATTTCTGAGTTCAACGCATGCTGGCGTCGTCGACAAGGGAATTTATTCCGATCTTATGTTGTATTTCGCAACACAAGGTCATAATGTTACGATTGCTTATAGCAGCGAATCACCTTCAGTCGAAGTATCAGATTCATACGTTCATGACAAGATTCGTTATGTCATGAGCAAATCCGCAAAACTCACAAAAAATAAAAATATGATTCAAAAAGGAATTGCAACAATCACGTTTGATTCAAAGCTCAAACGTACGATAAAGAAAGAACTTGCCAATGAAACCTTTGATATTGTTCTTTACGCAACGCCACCAGTAACAATCGTAAGTACGCTCAAGTATTTACACAAAACAAATCCCAATGCATTCTTCTATCTAATGCTAAAGGATATTTTCCCACAGAATGCAGTTGACTTGAATATTATGGGAAAAGGAATTATTTTCCGATATTTCAAACATATGGAAAAACAACTGTATGCATTATCTGATTTCATCGGAACCATGTCACCCCGAAACTTAGACTATATCGTTGAAAAAAATCCAGATCTTGTTGATAAAGTTGAGGTACTTCCTAATACGACAAGCCTTAACACCGATGAAGGGCGACCTTTGAGTCGAAAAGAATTGGGATTGCCTGAGAACAAGAAACTTCTGTTCTATGGTGGTAATTTGGGGTTACCTCAATCTGTACCATTCATCCTGGAATGTTACGAGAAGATCAAAGATCGAGAAGACCTTGGCTTCGTTATTGTTGGAAGTGGTGCTCAGGCTGATTTGATTACCGACTACATAGCAAATGAAAAACCACAATCACTCTACTATTTCAAACACAAACCCCATCATGAGTACATTCAAGTGATGGCACAGTGTGATGTTGGTTTGGTATTCTTAGACCATAAATTTACCATTCCTAATTATCCGCAGCGAATTCTTGCATATATGGCACAAAGCATGCCAATCATCTGTGCAACAGATGAAAGTAGTGATATCGGAACAATCGCAGTTGCAAATGACTATGGTTTCGCAGTATCAAGTAATGATTCCGATCAGTGGCTTGAAGCAGTGGACGTACTAATCAACAATCCTGATAAAGCTATCCAAATGGGTGAGGCGGCATTCACTTACCTCAAAAACCATTACACAAGTGACAAAGCATATGACATTATCATGAAACACATGGAGGTATAACATGGACGAGAATACAATTATTTTAATCACCGGTGGTACAGGTTCTTTTGGACACGCAGTCGTTAGACGTTTACTTAACGATAATCTTGCTAAAGAAATCCGGATTTTATCCCGTGACGAAAAGAAACAAGATGATATGCGTAAAGAGTTTAATGATGACAGACTACAGTTTTATATTGGCGACGTACGTGATAAATCATCGTTAGCTTATGCAGTACGTGGTGTAGATTTTATATTTCATGCCGCAGCACTAAAACAAGTTCCATCATGTGAATTTTTCCCAATTGAGGCTGTAAAAACGAATGTAATCGGAACCGATAACGTTCTAGAAGTAGCGGTTGAGAATAATGTAAAACGTGTTGTTTGCCTATCAACCGACAAAGCCGCATATCCAATCAATGCAATGGGAATCTCCAAAGCGATGATGGAAAAAACATTCATTGCGAAAGCACGACTCGCACAATCAACTGGAACTGTAATCTGTGGAACGCGATACGGAAACGTCATGGCATCACGCGGATCCGTTATTCCATTGTTCTTTGACCAAATTAAACAAGGAAAGGCACTAACAATTACCAATCCTCAAATGACTCGTTTCCTTATGTCACTAGAAGATGCTGTAGATCTTGTCCTCTTTGCATTTGAAAATGGTGAGCCGGGCGATCTTTTTGTTCAAAAATCACCAGCAAGTACGATTGAAGATCTTGCGACAGCAATCTTAGAAATGACACATTCAGACGTTGGAACACGAATTATTGGGACTCGTCATGGAGAAAAAGTTTCCGAAACACTCTTAACACGCGAAGAATTTGTGAAAGCAGATGATTTAGGAGAGTACTACCGTGTACCTATGGATCAAAGAAGCTTAAACTACGATAAATATTTTATTGATGGTGAAGAACATCCGACTGAAGCAGAGTATAACTCTGATAATACATACCGTCTAAATGTCGAAGAGATTAAAGAACGGCTTGCAAATTTATTTGAAATTCAAGAAGAACTTTCGAGGTTTCAATAATGAAGGTTCTGGTAACAGGCGCTTCAGGATTCATTGGTAAAAACCTCATTGCATCACTTCATAACCTCGGTTATGAGGTTTTTGCGTTTGATAGAGAATCTACACAGCAAGATCTCATTTTGTACACAAAAGAAGCCGACACTGTTGTTCATTTGGCGGGAATAAACCGACCTGAAAATCCTGCTGAATTTAAAGAAGGTAATACCGATTTAACGCAACAAATTTGTGAATTGTTGGCTCAACATCAAAATCAAGCACCACTTATTCTCTCAAGTAGTATTCAAGCTTCCTTAGATAATCCTTACGGACAAAGCAAACATGATGCAGAAACCATAGTGAAAAATCACGCCGCTAAAAACAACAGCCGTGTTATTATATACCGTTTTTCAAACCTGTTTGGAAAATGGTCGCGCCCCAATTATAATTCGGTTGTTGCAACATGGTGCTATAACATCAGTCGAGATCTCGAAGTAAATTTATCGGATCCAAATGTCACCTTAACATTAG
Source organism: Erysipelothrix anatis (assembly GCF_009828745.1). Classification (GTDB taxonomy): domain Bacteria; phylum Bacillota_I; class Bacilli_A; order Erysipelotrichales; family Erysipelotrichaceae; genus Erysipelothrix; species Erysipelothrix anatis. The sequence continues at coordinate 77,693 of NZ_WTSX01000006.1, read as the reverse complement.
AATATATCGATGATGTAGTACACGAGTTGATTCGAGCAATCAATGGCAATCCAAATATTGATAATGAATCCATTGCGACAGTTCCTGTCTCACATACCGTAACATTACAAGAACTCTTGAACCTCATTCAATCCTTCAAGCAATCACGAATTGATTTGAGAATTCCAGACGTTGCGGACCCCTTGACACGAAAACTCTATAGTACGTATTTAAGTTATCTAGATATTAATGATTTCTCGTATCCGTTAATGATGCATTCCGACAACCGTGGAAGTTTCACGGAAATATTCAAGAATGACCATGCGGGACAAGTTTCTGTAAATATATCGAAGCCCGGAATTACAAAAGGTAATCACTGGCACCATTCAAAAATTGAAAAGTTTTTGGTTGTCCAAGGCGAAGGCACATTTCAATTTCGACATATTATTACAAACGAAATCATTGAATATCAAATCAATGATGAGAATATGACGATTGTTGATATACCACCAGGATATACTCACAATATTATTAACACCGGAACAACTGATCTTGTCACCATTATTTGGGTGAACGAGTATTATGATCCAAATAATCCAGATACATATAGCATGGAGGTCTAAATGAAAAAGTTAAAAGTTATGACTGTCGTGGGAACACGACCAGAAATCATTCGATTATCAGCAGTAATCAACCGTCTTGAGAGTAGTGATGCTATTGAACATGTTCTCGTTCATACAGGGCAAAATTACGACTATGAATTAAATGAAGTCTTTTTCAAAGATTTCAACATTCAAAAGCCTGATTATTTCTTAGAAACTGCAACAGGACAGCCAATTGGAACGATTGGTAATATCCTCATTAATATTGAACCAATTTTACAAAAAGAAGCACCGGATGCATTCTTGGTCCTCGGTGACACTAATAGTTGTTTATGCGCGATTGCTGCGAAACGAATGCACATTCCGATTTTCCATATGGAAGCAGGGAATCGCTCCTTTGATCAACGAGTGCCCGAAGAAACAAACCGAAAAATTGTTGATCATATATCTGATATCAATCTTACCTACAGTGATATCGCACGTGAGTATCTACTACGCGAAGGTATTTCATCTGATCGAATCATTAAGACCGGAAGTCCTATGTTTGAAGTTATCGAATCACGACGTCAAGATCTTGAAAACAATACCATATTGGAATCGTTGGGTCTTCGTAAAGGACACTATTTTGTGGTGTCTGCCCATCGTGAAGAAAACATTAGTTCTGAGGTGAACTTCATGAATCTTGTGGATACACTCAATACCATAGCTGAAGTTTATGATATGCCAGTTATTGTTAGTACACATCCACGAACTCGAAATATGATTGAAAAGAAAAATATTACGTTCCATTCTAATGTTCAAATTCTCAAACCAATGGGATTTAACGACTATGTTACGTTACAAATGCACGCAAATGTAACGCTTAGTGATAGTGGTACAATTTCAGAAGAGTCATCAATTTTGGGATTTAAAGCACTGAATCTTCGCGAAGCACATGAACGTCCTGAAGCAATGGAAGAGGCTTCGGTCATGATGGTTGGACTTCATAAAGATCGTATCCTTCAAGCATTACGCGTTCTCGAGACACAATCAACCGAAACATTACGAACCGTCGCCGATTACAGCATGCCTAATGTTTCAGAAAAAGTACTTCGAATCATTATTTCATATACCGATTATGTTAACCGAACAGTTTGGCAAAAAATATGAAAGTACTCTTTATAAATTCAGTTGTAGATTTCGGTAGTACAGGTAAAATTGTACGACAACTGTCAGATGCACTTATTCAAGAGGGCCATGAAACACTCATAGCATATGGTCGAAATTATGATGAGAATGCTGCTAATTCATATTACATTGGTGATAAACTGGCGACGTACTGGCATGTTGGTATGACGAGACTTTTTGGTCAACACGGACTTCACTCGAATAAAGCAACAACAAGGCTGATTCGAAAAATCGAAAGCTACAATCCTGATGTTATTCACATACACAATATTCACGGATACTACCTTAACGTTAAAATGTTGATGAATCATTTGAAGAATAGACCTCATACGCGCATCGTCTGGACACACCATGATTGCTGGGCATTTAGTGGGAGTTCTGCATATTTTTCTTATAGTGGATGCAAGGTGTGGGATCAAGGCTGTGTTGAATGTGTATCTACAAAAGAATATCCTGAAGTTAAACTTTTCGCTAATCAAAAAGAAAACTTTAAATGGAAACGCGAAGCTTTTTCCAACTTTAATAATCTAAACATTGTGGTTCCTTCTGAATGGCTCAAAAATCTTGAAATGGATACTTTTTTTATTGAGTATCCAATTACGAGAATTTACAATGGCATCGACTTAGAAGTCTTTAAACCACAAGAACCAACACAAAATAAAAAAATTGAAATTTTAGGAGTCGCTAATTTATGGGAAACGCGCAAAGGCTTGCAAGATTTTATTGAACTCGCAAAGCGCTTGGATGAGCGTTATCACATAACTCTAGTTGGTGTTAGTGAATCACAAATTACAACGTTGCCCCAAAACATAACAGGAGTTCAACGTACTAATAACCAGCAAGAATTAGTTCAACTCTATAGTAATGCTGATGTCTATTTGAATCTGAGTGTTGAGGAAACACTCGGTATGACGACAATTGAAGCACTTGCTACTGGAACACCTGTTATCACCTATGATAAAACTGCTGTGCCTGAAGTTGTCACAGAAGCAGTAGGGAAGGTTGTTGCAGCAAATGATATTGATGCCTTAGTGAATACACTTGAGACATTCTCATTTGATGCGTACACTATTGACCAATGTGTTGCACGCGCACATGAATTTGCAAAAGAATCGATGATCAAGAACTATATAAAAATGCTTATTAATGAAGAAACAGCGAATGGGTAAATTTGCTGTTTCTTCATTTATGTGAATGTTCACATATCCGTATGTTTTTAATCAAAGTGTAATACAATAGATAGTGCAGATTTCACTAATAAACAAAGGAAATTATGCATTTTCAAAAACTTGAACACATAATTTATCAATGATATAATTATGCTAGTTTTGCCAAAATAGAGAAAGGGATATAAAGATGACAATCAGTGTAATTGTACCCGTATACAACGTCGAAAAATATCTTGCAAAGTGTCTTGACTCACTCGTGAATCAAACACATAAAGAATTCGAAATCATACTTGTTAACGATGGATCAACAGACAGCAGTCAATCAATTATTGAATCGTATCAAGCGCAATACCCACAACGAATAATACTTATTAACCAGGAAAATGCAGGCCAAAGTGCCGCACGTAACCGAGGAATTCAAGAAGCTAAAGGGAAATACATCTACTTCTTGGATAGTGATGACTACATTAAACCAGATACATTGGCTATTATGTATAAAACAGCAGAAATGAATAAACTGGATTATGTTATTGATGGCTTTGAACAGGTTGACGAAGATGGCATTAAACTTAGTACCTATTCAATACCAACAATTCCGCATAATGTCGTATTTGACCCACGAACCAATGATGAATTGTTCTTGATTCATAATTCTGTATGGAATCGACTATACGTTCGAGATTTAATTATAGATAACGATCTCCATTTCATGTCAGGTGTTTGGTATGAAGATCTTCTCTTTGGACATCAATACCTCATCTATGCAAAAAGAGCTATGGTTATTAACCAACAATTCTACTATTATGTTCAACGTCCTGGTTCAATCATGTCCTCAATGACGTCTGAAAAAAACCTCGATATTAAGATAGTATTTGATGAACTCATTAAGTACTATAAAGAAAAACGTGTGTATGGACAATATAAAGAGCTTATCGAATTTATGGCAATTAATGAATTTTATATTGCAACCATGGTACGGTTAATTCGAACCAATACCATGGACTTGGCACATCAAGTACGCGATGCGTTCGAAACATCTTTCCCAAATTACCAAAAGAACCCACGTATCGCAAGTTTTCCTATGAAACGAAAACTTGTGTACAAACTTTTAAACATGAAAATGTATCGAATACTCGCAAAATTATTTAAGTAAGGAACCGTATATGAATATTTATGAAGACAAACCACAGCTAATATCAACACGAACAGTTATGATTTCCTTTGCTGTTGTTATGATTATCCAGCCTTTGTTTGACATTATGTCATACTTCACTAACCAAATCGGAATTACATCAATATCAACGCTAGTACGATTTGGCTTGCTAGGACTTGTAACACTCTTTGGATTTATTATTTCTAAACGCAAAGGTCGATATTTTATTTGTGCAGGGGTGCTTGCCGCATTTTTTGCATTGCACTTTATGGCCAATTATCTGGCCGGTTACTTATCAATTGGATCAGACATTGCCATGTATGCACGGGTCATCCAATTGCCACTCTTTTTTCTTGCGTTCTTAGATGTCTTTGATGTCATGAAAAAAGAATACACAACTGAAGAAATTAATCATTATGTCAACAAACTCGTTGTTGGAATTCTGCTCACAATCACAGCATCCATTGCCTTATCATACATAATCGGTATGCCTGAATACACCTATAACAATGGACTCGCAGGACCACACGGTATCAAAGGATGGTTCTTAAATGGGAATTCACAGAGTGTGATTTTGTGTGTCGTTGTCTCGATTACTTTAATGACTGCCGTTCAATCTAAAAACTGGTTCATTACAATCGGACTCTTTGCAATAGGTTATGGTTCTTTGTTCTTCTTTGGGACAAAACTATCCTTCTATGCAATGTACTTAATTTCAGCAGCATTAATCGTTATCATTCTTCTTTCAAAAGAAAAACAATGGTTAAAAATCTTACTAGTTATCGTCGCAATTGTTTCTGTCTATGCATTTAGAACACAATCGCCAATGTATGTGAATACTTACTACACCGATCAATCATTTGCGGAATGGCAGCATCAAATTGAGGATATAGAGAAAGAAGATCCTACAAAACCAACGAATCCAATTTCAGTAAAAACAGATAAAGCATACTTCGAGCAAAATCGTGAGCTTTATATTAAAACATATAGCTTGAACTCTAAATCGCTCGTCGATGTTTTTGGAATTGATCGCGTTGCCGAAAAATACGATTATACTCTAGATGCTACAATTCTCATCAATAATCGCAATATTAAACTCGTTGCTGCATCCTTAGTCTATGATGATGCATCAACTTTACAACATGTATTTGGATTTGAGCAACAACGTTACTATGTTGGCGGCGAGAATTTTGATTTAGAAAATGACCTTCACGGTATATTCTATTCATATGGTTATGTCGGCTTTGCGATGTACCTCGGATTCATTCTTTATGTGCTCCTACGTGGTATTTACAGTTACTTCTTTAGCAAGGAATTCCGATTCAACCAAAATTTAGCAATTTATCTTGTCGCATTAGGTTTAATCATGGGTGCTTCGCAATTCTCTGGACATGTACTTAAAAGACCGAATGTTGTCTTCTACATTTCGCTTGTAATGGCACTTGTAACCATAAATTCGGAAACCATCCTAAAACGGTTTAGATTAAAAAAATAGATGCTTCGAGGGGTCAGTGGTTTTTCCATTGACCCCATGATATTGAAGCGGTTGGTACTAAATGGTAAAATAAGACTATGAAATTAAGAGGGATTCTATGATAAAAATAAGTGTCATCATTCCAGTATATAATACTGAAGAATATATTGGAGAATGCTTGGATTCATTAATTAGCCAAACATATCCCAATATGGAAATAATTGCTGTAGATGATGGATCAACGGATGGAACGCTAGAGATTATGAAAACATATGAAGCACAACATCCTGATAAATTAAAAGTATTAACACAAGCAAATCAAGGTCAAGCTGTTGCGCGTAACTATGGATTGGAGTTTGCTACTGGAGAATACTTAGGATTTGTAGACAGTGATGATTGGGTTGACAAAGATATGTATGAAAAAATGATTCATCAAGCAACTGCTACATCGGCAGACATTGTCATTGTAGATATGGTTGATCATTTTCCAAATCGAACAATCTACCACCATGCATCCGTATTTGATAATAAATTCAAAGTTACGCCATCTGCGTGCAACAAGTTGTTTAAACGTGATTTTGTAGGGGACGTTCGTTTTCCAAAGGGATTATGGTATGAAGATTTTTGCTTCACTACAAAGCTACTCTTTACAACAGATGCAATAGCAACGATTCATGAAGGACTTTATCATTGTCACGCACGTGAAGTTTCAACAATGTTCAACAATAACTCCGAGAAAAATTTAGATATGATTGTAATCTTGGATGAATTAAAAGACTATCTACATAAGCAGAATTTATGGGATAGCAATAAATACGTATTCAATTACTTGATTGTTGACCACGTACTCATTACGACGATTAATCGTGTCTCAACACAGAAAAATGAAGCCAGAAATCACGTCATTAAAGAGCTTCGTCGCTATGCGACTAGCAACGATGTATCCATTTCAGATGCTCAAGAGAAATTCAGTATTCCTAGCAAGCGTGCGTTGATTGCAAAATTAAACTTAAATGGAATGCACGCTGTTTCAAGAACTATTTTAGACATTACTGCAAAAATTAAGCGAGGATAAATATGAAAAATATACTAATACCAACAGGTTATATGAGTTCGGGGTCATCAGCCATTACAAATATTGTCTCCGAATTTGATGGTTATTTTGCCGATTACGGTACTCATGAGTACGTATTCCTACACTGTCCTAATGGTCTATTCGACCTAGAAGATAAATTACTAGTAGGTAATAATGCGATTCGTAGTGATGAAGCAATGCATTCATTCCATAATACGATGAAAATGCTTTATAACAAAAAATACTGGTGGGTTGGTCATTATAACGAGACCTTTGGCAAAGACTTTTTGAAACATACAGAAGAGTTCATGGAATCCATCACAACGCTCAAAACAACACAGTATTGGTACTATCAAGAGAATACGACCTTTAAAATGGCAATTCGTTTAACATGGAATCGTATTCTAAAACTTGTCACAATGAATAAAGTTAAAGGTAAGAAACCATTGCTTTATCCAGAAATGTGGATAGCAATACCAACTGCAGAAGAATTTTATGATGCTTCAAGGGTTTACTTGGATAAATTATTCCATATGATTGGTAATGACAAGAGGGCACTCATTTTAGACCAATTTTTATTACCATTTAACCTACACAGGTATGAAAACTATTTTAATGATCACATTAAAGTTGTAGTTGTTGAGCGTGATCCACGAGATGTCTTCTTATTAAACAAATACGTTCACATCGCATCTGGAGAATCTGTTCCTTATCCAACTGATGTCGTCCACTTCTGCAAATACTATAAACGTATGCGTGAAAGTGAAAAACTTTTCGACAATCCAAATATTCTACGCATAAATTTCGAGTCATTGATTTATGACTATGATGCGTCCATTCAAAAGATCATGAATCTACTTGAATTAGATGAATCCGCTCACGTTCGTAAATTTGAAAGTTTCAATCCAGATATTTCAATCAATAATACCCAAGTCTTCACCAATCGAGTAGAGTACGAAGCAGAAGTTAAGATCATTGAACAAGAATTAAGCGATTATTTGTTTGATTTTCCATATGAACGTGAAGCAAATCAGAAGGTCACATTCTGATGAATAACTCGCGAAATATCTATATTACAAGTCTTCATATGCAACATGGAGGTGTCGAAAAAGTTATTGCGTCTCTAGCAAATATGTTTGTAGAATTTGATTACAATGTCGAAATTTTATGTACTTATAATCTAGGCCCTATGGCGTATCCTTTGGATAGTGCAGTAAAAATCACTTATTTGACTGAAAATGCACCAAATCGTGATGCCTTCAAAGCAGCTGTTAAGTCGAAAAACCCATTTTCAATCTTAAGTGAGGGGCTTAAAGCATTTAAAACGTTACGCCTCAAAAAAGAATCGATGATTCAGGCGATTAAAAGCATTGAGTCAGGGACTATCATTTCGACACGAAACGAACATTCTGTATTATTATCAAAGTACGGTCATAAGAATGTCCACAAAATTGCACAACTTCATCACGACCACAACTTTGATGAAGGACTGATTAAAGACTTTAAATATCATTATCAAAATATCGACGATTTCTTACTTCTAACACCTGGACTTACTGAAGAGGTACAAGAAATAATGATGCCCACAAACAAACATACGCATTGTTCAACGATGCCCAACTTTATTGATGTAGCATCGCCAAATCAAATAGCAATGAAACAAAAACAAGTTATAGCTGCCGGTCGTTTGCATGCAGATAAAGGCTTTGATCGTCTCCTTGATATTTGGGCTCTTTTTGTAGAAGTACACCCAGATTATCAATTAAAAATATATGGGGATGGGCCACTACGAAACGATTTAATTGACAAAGCAGCGAAGCTTCAGATTACATCAACTGTGTCTTTTCCAGGAAACATAGATAATACCGATTTAATTACAGAAATGGGTTCATCAGTAGCTTATGCTTTGACTTCCATTTCAGAAGGTTTTGGTTTAGTGCTTATTGAAGCTATGAGTCAATATACGCCAGTTATAGCATATGATGTTCGCGCATCACCATCAGCAATCATTACTGATGGTGTTGATGGATATTTGATCAAAGAAAATGATGCTCAAAGTTTCGCTGATAAATTGGCATTACTTGCAACAGACGACACAATGCGTGACACAATGTCTCGCAATGCTCAAAAAACGTCACAAAAATACACTAAGGAATATATACAAAACAGCTGGTTGGCTCTTATCGAAAACCATTCAGTCAAAAAGGAGTTAAGATGAAACGAATTACCATTTTAATGATGTTATTGTCCATCCTATCGAAACTGTTTGGTTTCGCTCGAGAAATAACATTATCAACAACCTATGGCGCAGGTGCCATTTCAGATTCATTTATATTTGCTTATAACCTTCAATCGACATTGTTTTCAGTCTTTGTTGCTGCATTCGTAACTGGATTTATTCCAATGTTTACACGGATTGAACGCGAAGATGGGGAAGAACGTGCGATTGAATTTACAAATAATGTTCAAAATGTCATGCTCGTCATTGCTATTATCGTCAGTGCTCTTGTATTCATATTTACGGAGCAATTTATATCAATCCTTGTACCATTAGCAACTCCAGAAGCACTTTCTTATATGATTCCATTCACGAAAGTAGCCATCTTTACGGTTATGTTTACTTGTGTTATTCAAATACTAACTGGATTTTTACAAATCCGTAAAAGTTTCTTATTTCCAGTAGCACTTGCTTTCCCAATGAATATCATCCTGATTGGAACAATCATTTTATCTAAATCTACATCGGTTAATATTCTTCCGTACGGAATACTATTCGCATATGGAACACAAGCGCTTCTCATCATGCTCTATGCTCGAAGAAAAGGATTTAAGTTTAAGTTTCACCTTGATCTACACGACAAGCACTTACATACTATGCTTATCCTTGCGATTCCACTCATTATCGGTTCAGCAACCTCAACAATTGGAGGCTTAGTTAACCAAGGTCTCGCATCGGGGATTAATGGTGGTATCTCACATGTCAACTACGCAACAAAAATTGGAGGTATGGTTGAGGGAATCTTCGGTATGGCAATCGTATCTGTCATGTATCCAACCCTATCCGCAGCTGTAGCCAACCGAGAAATGGATAAAGCTGAACACGAATTTCAACATTCGCTAAGCTCATTACTCATTTTCATCATTCCATGTGCGTTAGGAATGGTATTATTGGCACAACCAATCGTTGAATTTGTATACATGCGTGGTGAATTCAGTATGGATGAAGTTCTCGTTCTTGCTCCTGTATTTAAAATGTACAGCTTAGGACTCGTTAGTTATTCAGTTTATGGCTTACTCGCTCGCGTGTTTTATTCATTCCAAAACACACGTACACCGATGCTTATTTCTATTATGAATATTTCAATCCAAATCGGACTTGGCCTCTTATTAGCAAATATGATTGGCTTACACGGGATCACTTTAGCAATGGCTATTGCATCAACTATCGGTATGATTACGCTGCTCTCACTAGCCATTCGTTTATTTGATAACTTTAATTATCAATTATTCTTTAAAGAATTAGGTAAGGTCGTACTTGCGGCTATACTAATGGGAGTTGTTGTCAAGTTTGGCCATACTATGTTTGTAGGTATGATGTCAGATAAAATTGCACTTGTGGTTACCATAGCAGTTGCAGCAGTCTCATATCTTATAGCTCTAATTATTCTAAAAGTGGACGTCATTAATGATTTAGTAATCTCATTCAAACAACGCTAATATTTAGAATCCAACCTCAGCACTGATTGAAACACCAATCAGTGCTTTTTATTTGTTTATAAAGCTAACATTATCATTTTATTAATCAAAATAGAGCTCAAAGATGGCTTTTGTTCAATAAACTGTGTAAAATATAAGGAAATGAACGAATGGAGTTTTAAGGAATGAATATAGACTTATTAAGAACACTGAGGCTCATTAGCGAAACTTCTTTGGCGAATCAACGTCAATTAAGTATGCAGTTGAATATCTCACTTGGGAAAATAAATCGTATTGTAACGGAACTACAAGAGCAACAATTAATCGAAGCACAGGTTGTTCCATATCACATTACAACCCAAGGAATGGAATTACTTAAGGAATATCGTGTAGATAGCGCGATTATTTTAGCTGCTGGGATTGGTGAACGTATTGTTCCATTATCATTTGATAAGCCCAAAGCTTTACTACGCGTTAAAGGAGAACGTCTTATTGAACGTCTCATCGAACAATTGCATGAACGCGAAATTTACGATGTCACAGTTGTTATTGGGTACATGAAAGAAAAAATGGAGTATCTGAGCGATAAGTATGGCGTAAAACTTATCTACAACCCCCAGTTTGATGCAACGAATAGTGTAACTTCGCTTTCGTTAGCCTCGAGCCAAATTAGAAATACTTATATCATCCCGTCGGATGTATATTTTACGGAGAACATTTTTAATAAATATGAATTTCAATCATGGATTGGTGCAGTTAATGATCCAAACAAACCAACGTATTGGTCGATTGAAACTGGCACAAACAAACGTGTTACAGCGATTATAGGTGATTCCGAGGCAACAACTGTAAATACAATTTATGGACCATCCTATATTGCCAAAGAAGAGGCTCGGGCATTATCCCATTATGTTCAAAATGATAGTCGATTGAGTTTTAAATCAGGTTTCTTCTGGGAGAATTCAATTGCGGATCATTTAAAAGATTTTCCAATCTATGCGAATATTTTTGAAAATTCAATCATTTACGAATTTGATACTTTTGAACAACTTCGAGAATTTGATGCAGCGTACCAAGATGATTCTCAAAGCCGAATCATTAGTATTATTTGTGATGTCTATAATATTACACCACTTGAAATAAGTGATATTCAAACACTGAAAAAAGGGATGACAAACGATTCTTTCCTTTTTACAGTTCGAAACAAACGCTTTGTATTCAGAATGCCTGGACGCGGTACAGACGCCCTCATTAACCGAAAGGAAGAAGGGGATGTCTATACTCAAATTGATCCGCTTCGTATCGCAGATAGCCTGTATTACTTTAATCCGGATACTGGGTATAAGATTTCGCGCTTCTATGATGGTGCAAAACCAATAACATACGATGATTACCCAACAGCCTTCGGAATCCTACGCAACTTACATACAAGTAATCTTCATGTCGATCACGAATTTGTACTAAGTGAGCGTATTAAATTCTATAAGTCGCTTTGCGATGATGCTGATGCTACATACTTTGAGGACTTTGATGAAGTATCAAGTATTGTTGAAGACGTCGTTACAATTATTGAAGCCATGAATCGACCTAAGGTTCTGGCACATATCGATCCAGTTATCGATAACTTTATCAAAATCCAAGATGGAACGATTAAACTAATAGATTGGGAATATGCAGCAATGGCAGACCCTTATCTTGATCTTGCAATGCATGCAATTTATAGTGGATTCAATCAAACTCAAATTGATGATATAACTGCGATTTATTTAGAGGAACAACCTACCGACGCCCAACAACATCTCGTTTATGGTTATGTCGCTCTTGGTGGATTCCTGTGGGCGCTCTGGACTTTATTCAAGGAAGCAAAAGGTGAGAACTTTGGAACATACGGCCTTGAACAATATCAGTATGCACGAACTTATGGTAGAAAATTCTTAGAATTTAATAGGAGTGAACATGAAGCGTAATGGTACATTAATCGGTCTTGGGTCAGGTCTTTTTTGGGGACTTGATACAGTTTTACTTGGAATTGCGACCTCTTCCACATTATTTCTTACAACACTTGCAGAAACAGCACCTTTGATTACAACGTTTCTCCATGATGGCGCATCGTTTGCCTTTTTGATGGTCATTATCCTAGTTCTTGGGAAGCATAAGCAATTTCTATCAACTCTACGTTCTAAAGCAGGGCTCGTAATCATTGGGGCCGCACTTCTTGGTGGACCAATAGGAATGACAGGTTATATTTTATCAATTAGAAATTTAGGACCTTCGATATCAGCAAGCATTTCAGCGATTTATCCGGCCTTTGGTCTTGTTTTAGGATACATCATTCTAAAAGAAAAACTAAAACCGAGAGCCATTGTAGGGATCATACTATCCATCGCAGCAATCGTTTTTATGGGTTTAAGTACAATTGGAGATATTCCAAATATGATGGCAGGATTATTCTTTGCCTTAATGTGTGTCATAGGGTGGGGTAGTGAAGCAGTTATCATTGGCGCTGCTTTAAAAGATGACGTTCCAGCAGAAATTGCTCTTGCAATTCGACAAATGGTAAGCTTTTTAACATATGGCTTGATCATTATTCCAATAATTGGTTACGATAAAATATCACTAATTGGACTCACAAATCCAAGTTTATGGTTGATTCTTTTTACAGGTATTATTGGATCCATTTCATACTTGTTCTACTACAAGGCAATTGCGCTAATTGGACCTGGTAAAGCTATGGGTTTAAATATCACATATCCAGCTTGGGCATTCCTGTTTAGCTATATTTTAATGGGAGATTTCGACTTCAAAACACTTGTATTTGTAATCATAATCTTTATTGGTGCCATCATGAGCATGGATGATCCAACTGAACTCATTCCATTTCTAAAAACTTCACAAGCTGAAGCACAAGAAAACAGTTAAAAAGACACTTTGGTGTCTTTTTTATGATAGAATTATCACAGTGAGGTTACAAAATGCATATTAATAATTACATGACAAACAATGATATTGAAGTAGTCGATTCAGGCATTGATTTCGCAACAACCCGAGTCGAATTTAGTGAAAAATTAACAAACTATTATGGCTATTTTCATGGGGGTTTATATTTTTCAATGGCAGATTCAGCTGCAGGAATTGCAGCTCGTAGCAATGGATCAAATTATGTGACGCTTAATGCAAACATTCACTTTATGGTTGCTGTTAAATCAGGTCATATTTACGCAAAAGCGCGAGTAATTTCGAGAACATCGAAAATATGTCTCGTGGAAGTTAATATTTTTGACGATCACGACCGTTTGGTTAATTCTGGTACATATACAATGTATCGCGTTCAATAATATCTTCGTGATTAAAATCTTGATATAATGAGTTATAGGAGGTTTATCATATGAAAACAGTATTTCACGTAAATGATGTACAGAATTTAGATGCTGCAGTGGCTAATATCGAAAACTTACTCGTATTTGAACCCATTGAACAAATTATTCTTGTAATCAATGGTCCAGCTATTAAAGTCGTTAAAGACAGTCCACAGATTGTCAAATTGGTTGCAATGGAAAAAGTTACTGTGTATGCATGTAACAATGCAATGAAGGCACATGATATTGATTATGTCCTTGAGGGCGTAAAAGTTGTGCCAGCTGGTGTTTATTCATTAACTCAATTGCAACTTACAGGTTTTGCATATATTAAACCTTAAACAGTCTGAATTAACCGACTGTTTTTCTCTTTTATTAGGTACTTCGCATAATGTATATTATGTAACTTAAATATATCCGAAGTCGATGAACTACTTAGCAATTTGATTAATTATTAATAAGACTAATAAAAAACCGCTTTCGCGGTTTTAAACTATTTGAGTAGTGACAGTACGGAGTGACCATTTGCTGTTGGTTCTGCACCGAAGTTATCGGCTACTGTTGCACCAAGGTCCGCAAACGTTTCATTTTTGGGAAGCATGCCACTACCCTCAAATGATGGTGAGTAGTAAAGTACTGGAACTTCCTCACGTGTATGATCGGTTCCATGATGAATTGGGTCGTTACCATGGTCAGCAGTGATGATGAGTAAGTCATCCTCTTTAATGAATGGTAATAATTGACCGAGTTCTTTATCGAACGTTTCAAGAGCTTCACCGTAGCCAATTGGATTACGACGGTGTCCGTACAATGCATCGAAATCAACTAAGTTAACAAATAAGAATCCATTAAAATCAACATCTTTAACAATACGAATTGTTTCTTCCATTCCATGAGAATTGCTCTTAGTGCGGAATGACTCTGTAATTCCTTCATTATCAAAAATATCAACAATTTTCCCTACACTGATTACATCTTTTCCAATTGCTTTCAAGGAATCGAGTGCTGTCTTGCCAAATGGTTTTAGCGCGTAATCATGACGGTTGGATGTACGTGCAAATTCACCTTTACGAGGTCCAACAAACGGTCTTGCGATGACACGTCCTACTTTCCAATCGTCTTTCATGGTTAATTCACGAGCAATCTCGCATACACGATACAACTCATCCAATCCAAAAACTTCTTCGTGAGCAGCAATTTGGAGTACGGAGTCTGCTGATGTATAAACAATCATTTTCTTAGTAGCCATGTGTTCTTCACCAAGTTCGTCGAGAATCTCTGTTCCACTTGCTGACTTATTACCAATGATTCCATAACCAGTACGTGCTTCAAGTTCATCTAAAAGTTCTTTAGGGAAACCAGTTTCGGTAAACGTAATGAATGGATTTTGAATATTAAGTCCCATCATTTCCCAGTGACCTGTCATTGTATCTTTTCCGTTTGAAGCTTCAATCATTTTTGTATAGTAAGCTGCAGGATGATCAACAGGGTTTACACCTTGAATTTTATGTAAATTTCCAAGTCCTAGTTTTTCCATATTTGGCATATTAAGGCCATTCATACGCTCTGCGATATGACCAAGTGTATCGGAACCTAAGTCACCAAATTTTTCAGCATCATGAGCAGCACCTGCTCCGACTGAATCCATAACTATGGTAATTATACGATTATATTTCTTCATCTGTATTGCCTCCTTTATTAGCAAATGTACCGACCAAAAACTGATCATACTCTTTCTTGAGTGCATCTTTTGATACGTGCGTATAAATTTGAGTTGTGCGGATATCCTGGTGTCCCAAAAGCTCTTGAATCACCCGTAAATCTACACCAACATCAAGAATGCTTGTAGCAAATGCATGTCTTAAAGTATGGGCGGAAATAGCAGTACTTAAATTCATTTCCTTACTTCTTAATTTTATCATATTGTGAATGTATTGTCGTGTAACTTGGTTACCTTTTGAACCAACAAATATATATTCACTAGAACTTACAAGCCATACTGGCCTAACTAATTGAATATAGGTATCCAATGCTTCTTGTACATCTTGTGTCATCGGAATCACCCGTTGCTTGTTCCCTTTACCCACGATTCTCAAAAGTTTTTCTTGTGGATAGTAATTGCTAAAGGTTAAATTGGTACACTCACTGACTCGAAGACCGCACCGATACATGATTATAAGTAATGCATAGTCAAATGTATCTTTGGGCGTCTTTCGGGCAAAGGATAATAACGTCACAATTGCCTCATTTTCGGCAATGTACGGGAGCCTTTGTCCCTGGTTTTTTAGGTTCATATATTGTGTGGGATCGTGTTGTGTCACATTCGTTTTAACAAGGTACTGATGAAATTGTCGAATGCTTACTACTTTGTGCTGAAGTGTTGCTGGTGCATAACGAGACTGAATGGATGCCATATAGGATGTTATATGTCTATATTCAATCATTTCAGGTGTTCGAATTTCTTGAGATTCAAGAAATTCTATATAATCACGTACATCGGTAAGATACGATTTAACGGTTAATTCGGATTTGGGATCAATAAATTGAATGAAATGATTGAAGTCATTGAGATATTTTTTCATATCATCCCACCTCCTTTATTTCTTTATAAGTGTGCTGGTTCGTTTAAATGCATCAATATTTAGTTCTTTGTTCAAGCGGGAAATAATGTCATTAATTGTTGGTTCTTTCAAATCATCAAAGAGATTGAGTTGTTCTATCTTGTCTTCAAGCGTTACGAGGTTTGACATTGATACGGATATGAAAGTAACACCATCCATGCTATCGAATTCTTCATATAGGTCCATCACACGTTCATAAATTAAATGCCTGTCATCTGTATAGTTTTCAAGGGTTATGGACCGTGCAGCAGTTTTGTAATCAGCCATTCGAATTGCAAACGTTAGTGTTTTCCCTACTAAATCATAGCTTTTCATGCGTAGTGTCATCTGTTCAATTTCATGACGGATTGCATGTTGAATTTCATCCAAGTCGACCATTGGTGTTGTGAAAGTTTTTGATTGTCCGACTGACTTTGCAGAGGTATCGGTTTCGATCTTTGAATTATCGCGACCATTTGCCTTTTCCACAAAACTTTGTGCGTTATTTCCGAGTATGTGGCGAATCGAATTTGGATCTGTTTGCGCCAAATCCTTGATAGTATGAATTCCATAAGCAATTAACTTCGGTACAGTTTTCTTTCCAATCCCATGCATCTCGTTGATTGGCAATGGCCACAAGAACTTGTCAATTTCACGAATTCGCAGCACAGTAATACCATTGGGTTTCTGCATATCACTCGCCATTTTTGCTAAAAATTTATTTGGGGCAACACCGATAGAAATCGGTAATTTGAGTTCTTTTAAAACACGTTGTTGAATTTCGACTGCAAGATCCAATGGTTTGGGATAGTTCCTAATTACATCGCTAACATCAACATAACACTCATCAATGCTTGCTTGTTGTAATTTTGTAGAATAACTCCGTATTATATCCATAAAACGTCGGGACAGGTCATTGTACAAGTCAAAATCAATCTCCACTACAACTAAGTCTTGGCATAAACGTTTTGCGTGACTTAAGGGCATTGCAGATTGAATTCCGAATTGTCGTGCTTCA
The DNA here is from genome assembly GCF_009828745.1 of Erysipelothrix anatis. Lineage (GTDB taxonomy): Bacteria > Bacillota_I > Bacilli_A > Erysipelotrichales > Erysipelotrichaceae > Erysipelothrix > Erysipelothrix anatis. The sequence goes on along the minus strand of NZ_WTSX01000006.1, from coordinate 60,404 downwards.
TAGGAAGCAGTTGTAATTACAGATCCACGGTGATTCGAACAAACCACAACAGGTTTTCCAATCAAGGATGGATCGGTAATAACATGTGCACTTGCAAAAAATGCATTGATATCAATATGAAAAATTACATTAGCCATTAAAACGATTGCCCTTCTTTTAATAATTCTTGTGCTGCAAGCAGTGACGCGCTGGATACAGATCCGCTCATGATTAATGCAAGTTGTTCCACTTGCTCTTCAGGTGTTAGCTGATCAATAGATGTCATGGTAGCTTCATCTTCTTGAGATTTGGATATTTTGTAATGTTGGTGCGCATGTGCAGCCACTGAGCTCAAGTGAGTAATTGTCAGTACTTGTGCTTCCTTTGAAAGGTCCTTCATTTTTTGTCCAATTCGCATTCCAACACGTCCTGAAACACCAGTATCGATTTCATCAAAGACGATTGTATCAATATGTTGAACACGACTGAAAATGACTTTAAGACCGAGCATCAGCCGTGACAACTCCCCTCCACTCGCGACTTTGTCGAGTGGGGCTAAATCCTCACCTTTATTCATACTGACATAGAATTGTACATTATCATGGCCATTTTGATTTAAGTTTACACTTGAAAATTTGACTTCAAAACGCGCATGTTCGAGCATCAGATCATGCAATTGAACTTCCACAGCCTTCTCCAGTTCAACTGCAGCATCGCGACGCTTTACACTTAATGACTTGGCTGATTCTGTCGCTACATCAAGTGCAACATCACGGATGTTCTGAAAGTCTTCACGGATTTCATCAAAGTGTTTTGCACGATGTAGCAATGCATCATAAGTTTCCATAACCGCTAAAATACCCTCAACATCGCCAAATTTACGGAAGTATTGTTGATACTGGTACATGCGTGATTGATATGAATCAAATTCATATGCATCGAATTGCAGTTCATGACTAAGTGCCTGGACGGTGTCTCGGACATCTTCGAGTAGAAAATATGCTTCACGATATTTTTCACCCAGTGTATCGTTATTAAGCTCTTCGTATAACGATAAACCATCATAAAGACGCGCAAGTGCATCATTTTGCTTGAATATCTCAAGCATATCACTATAAATAGTTTGGTATCGTTCGAAATTTGACATCGTTTCAAGGTTTTCAGTCAAACTTGTATAGTCATCGACACTTGGTTTGAATTTCTCCAGTTCACGTAACATTGCTTCAGCACGCTCAATCTCGTCCGGCGAAATATCACTGGATTCAAACGTTTCTAAATCTCGTTGTGCTTCTTTATACGTTTGATACAGATGAGAATATGTTTCAAGAGCCTCTTGTATTGATGCAAATCGATCAAGTAGGTTTAAGTGTTGTTTACTATTAAGCAAACTTTGAGTTTCATGTTGAGAGTGAATATCAATGAGGTATCCTGCTAATTCACGTAATAGTGAAGCTGTTACAATTCGGTGATTGATACGAGCATTACTCTTCCCATCACGATTCATATCACGGGAAATGATGATTGGATCGCTAGGGTCGACATCAAACCCTATTTCCTCAAGATAAGGAATTACTGGATGATTATCAGCGACTGTAAAAATCATTTCTACACGAGAAACATCATCATACTTTCCAACAATACTTGCACTGCTTCGCTGTCCAAATGCAAAATTCAAAGCATCGACAAGCATGGATTTTCCTGATCCAGTTTCACCAGTAAACACGTTGAAATTATCAGATAAGTCTACGGAGATATCTTGAATGAGGATATAATTTTTAATAGCAAGATGTTGGAGCATAGTTATTTCCCTTCTATTAGTAATCGAATTGCATCATCAATATGTAAATGATGTGCACGTTTAAGTTCTTTAGATCCAGCTGTTAGCTCGAGACCTCTTAAATCAACACAATGAATTTCTAAATCAAGTTTTTGTTCATAGCAGTGACGTAAAATGTGATAGTATAACTCGTTGTGAATATCTTCTATATTATAAATAAGAATTTTGTGATGAAACTCCGCAATTTTTTGAAGCAATTCGGAATCAACACTTGATAAATTTCGTGTATTTACTACACCAACATTTAGTGCGTTTGCTTCTATTTTTTTGATAAAATCTTGAATCGAGGTTCCAAATGTTAAGATGACCCCTTCACTAGAAACATCAAAAGGGTGTGCTATTTCCCAAATGGCATCCAAATCAAGCAATTGTGGCATGTGTTTTTCTGCATCATTTTGATATCGAATCGCATTAATTCCTGGTTTTTGTAAAATTTTGTTCAACAAACCACTGGCCTCGTTAAGGTCTTTAGGCATATAAACGTTTGCGAGGTGTTCTAAAGCACCAATATCATAAACCCCTTGCTCAAAACGGTTACCTGTTGAATTTAGTCCCGTACTGCGAATAAGGAGTGTCAACGGTAATTCGGAAAGTTTGAATTGATTGTTGATGTGACTTTGTACCTCTAACACACGTTGTGAGGATAGTGCTACTACGACACGATATCCCATCCGAACATATCCAGCAGCCATTGTAACTAATGATTCAGTGCTACCAGATGTCACGACATAATTGTTTGGGTATGCTTCAGCGAATTCACTAAAGTAATCTCCAAAATTAAGTGCGTCTACAAGCAGCATCAATTTAGGATCGCGAATCCCTACAAGCGTAGAGTCAAAAATCTCATGATAGGTTTTATAATTGTCTGGTGTTGCATCATCCAGTTTAAAATTGGGAAATTCTAACTTGCGACGTTGTTTTTTACGAAGGCGCGTTTGAACATGAATAAGATTTGGACCTTTCATTGTTTTCGCCATCTCAAAAACACGAACTAAATCACTGATGTTTTGTCCATCAATTGGACCATGATAATCAATTCCAAATTGCGTAAAGATTGTAGGTTCAAGAACCGTCTCTTTCAAGGCATCTCGAACGCGTACCAACGTGTTTAAAATAGGACGTGAAATTGGATTGGAATCCAAAACAGTCTTCATATCTTTCTTTAAACCGGTATATGTTTTACTAATTCGAATACTTTTTACGAATGTATTCATTGACGTATAGTGACGCAGTAACGATTGTTGTTCATCAATCATCACAATAATGATATTCGGTTTTTCTTTACTTATTTGAACCAACGTTTCATAGGTTAGTCCATAATTTAGTGCATGGTCATCGATTACAACGATTGTATGGTTTTGTGGAGCATCTAGTGCATATGCAAGTCCGACACCAAGTCCCTCTCCAATATCACCGCCTGTATATGCGTCAAAAGGATTGGTAGCGTCCAACGTTAATGGAATGTTGGTACGCAACGCAAGATCCTGTGCACGACCCGTCAAAATTTTATGGGTCATAACTTGTTGCCCACCATCAAAAACAACACGATCTTTGTTTAGGTCAAATACCTTATGCAAAGCAAGTGTTGTCTCGAGGACATTGATATTTTTTATGATTGTTTCGACATCAAATCGTGTCTCTTGAGCTAAAAATGTTGCGATTTCATCAGTTAGTGCATCAAGCTCTGCTGGTTTAAGATCACGAATTGCATTCGAATTCTTAAATTGATTAAACAAGACTGTCTCCTAAAGATCGCGTGCGATCATTTCTTCAATGAGTTTTTGTAGTTCTGTGCCATTTAAATCAAGACGATCCAACAGCACTTTGATTTCTTTAAATAGGCCTTCTGTTGCGTTTTGAGCACGTTTTAAGCCTAATAACGTTACAATAGTACTCTTTTCACGTTCACCATCGCTAAGATGGCTCTTCCCAATTTCGTCACTTGTCTTCGTTACTTCTAAAATATCATCCTGATATTGAAATGCGACGCCAAGTTTCAAACCCAGGGTACGCGCAGTATCTTGCAAGTCATCTTTCCCTGCAATAACAACTGCCATTTCTAAAGCAGCAGCAAACAAACATCCTGTTTTCATTTCATAGCATTGGATAAGTGCTTCGACGGAACCAATGTTATCAACAATATCAAGCTCTTGTCCTAAAATCATGCCGTGTGCACCGGCATTACGAGCTAAAATTTCAACAGTTTTCATTTGAGTCGCGGCGCTGACGGTATCTGCTTTGGCAAGTGTCGTAAAGGCTGCAGTGAGCAAACCATCTCCTGCAAGAATTGCCATTCCTTCACCGTATACTTTATGATTCGTTGGTTTAAAACGGCGGAAATCATCGTTATCCATAGCTGGTAAGTCATCATGTACAAGCGAGTACGTATGAATCATTTCAAGAGCACATGCCTGATTTAATCCTTGATATAAATCAACACCATAATCAGCAAGTAGACTCAACAAAAGGCGTGGTCGAACGCGCTTACCCCCACTCAGCAGTGAGTAGGACATTGCATCTTGAACTGTCGTATTTCCATATTCTTGGACTAGCTCTCGTAAACGGCTTTCGATCATTAAATTCATGTTATTCTCCTTGGTGCTTCTGAACAAGCTCTTTAACTGTTGTTTCGTATTGGGTTAAGCGGGTCTGACACTGTTTTGATAATTGTAACCCTTCATCAAACAGTGCGATGGCATTGTCTAATGACAAATCGTCTTTTTCAAGCAAAGTTGCAATCTCTGCCAATCGTTTCATTGCTGCTTCAAAATTAAACGTTTCACTCATACTGGGTCCTTTCCACTCACTGTCGCCTGAATTACACCATCTTTTACAGCGATGGTTAATGCATCCCCTTCCTCCACATTCTTTATGGATGTAATGGGTTCTGAATCCATGCTTACACGAGCAAATCCTTTTGCATAAATTGTTTCTAATTTCGCAACCGGATTATTGTTGCTTATTGTTTTTATTATATCGCCAAACTGACTGGCTTTCAAGTTGATTAATCGTTCAATACGCCGTTTTAAAGCCACATCAGTCTCTTCTGTGATTGTGTAAAATTGTGGTATTTTACGTTGAATTCCACTAACTGAAAACATCAAACTTTGATCAAATTGTTTTCGGCGGACATCTTCCTGTCGAATGCGTTGTTCGACGTTGTAGTAGAATTCACTCTCGAATGTCTTTATGTGTCCTTTACTTTCTTGAAATTTAAGATTTAACATTTTCTCATAACCATGGATTTGTTGTTGAAGTGTTTGTTTAATCGTATCAAATCGGTAAATTTGATGTGTCACTTTGTTTTGATGATAATCCAAGTATTGTTGTTTCATTTCAATAAAACGTAAAGGGTCTTGCAAATAGCGTTGTGACATAATCGTTTGATAACCTTGTTGGTTTTGTCTTAATTTATTGCGAACAGACTTATAGTATGCATTTTTATAATCTCGTAAATTTTCGAGTAAATCTTTAGTATTGGGTGTTGCATGAACTGCAGCAGCGGTCGGTGTCGCAGCCCGATAGTCTGAAACATAATCAACCAAGGTGACATCACTTTCATGCCCTACTCCTGAAATAATCGGTGTTTTCGAGTTATAGACAGCCTCCAATACTTTGGGTTCATTAAATGACCACAAATCTTCTATTGATCCACCGCCACGAGCAAGAATTATAGTGTCGAGATTTAGGGTGTTTGCATAAGCAATTTGCTTAACGATACTGTCCACCGCATATTCTCCTTGAACAAACGCATAAAGAACATGAACCTGAGCAACAGGCCATCGTTCATGTAGTGTTCGTGCAATATCCGCGGCAGCAGCACTTCCTTCACCAACGATAACCCCAAGATAATGCGGGTACTTCGGTATCGGTTTTTTATGCTCTACAGCAAAATACCCCTTCTCCAAGTACTCTTTCTTCAAAGCTTCAAACTGAATGAATAAATCACCCAGCCCATCCAAGTTCATGCATTCGACATAGATTTGGACAGATCCTGTCGACTCAAAGACATCAATAGATCCGTGGATGACAACTTTATCCCCATCTTTAGGTTTAAATTTAACCATACTAGATTTGCTGCGAAACATAACACACGAAACCCTACTTTTTGCATCCTTCAGAGAAAAATAAAAATGCCCACTGTGGTGAGCTTTAAAGTTTGAAAGCTCTCCTACCAATGCGACATTCTTAAAAGACGGATGTTTCTGAATAACACCTTTGAGTTCATTAACAAATTCTGAAACCGTAATGACCTTCTCTTTTGGCATCATATTGCGTCTAATACTCCGTTTATAAATTTGTATGAGTCTTGGTCTGCAAATTCTTTCGCTAAACGCACAGCCTCATCTAAGACAACAACTTTTGCTTGAATTCCGAGTTCTAACTCAGCTGCAGCAATAAGCATAATCGCTTGTTCGATATAACCAAGACGATCAAACTTCCAGTTATTTAAGTATTGATTTAAAGCTAAGCCATAAATCTCTTTTCGTGCAACAGCACGATGAATGACTTCAAGCATTTCTTCACCAAACTCAAATTTGGGAATAAAGTCACTTACATTTGAAATAAAGGCGTTATCTTCCAATACTTCCTCGATTGCTTGATCACGTACTAAGTGAATATACACTGCACGCATTGCATCTTGTCTCTCAACACTACGACTCTTCGTCATAAAACCTCCACACTAAAAGAAGCAGATATCTGCTTCTTAATTAAACTTAAATCCGACGACATTAACGTTGATTGTAACACTGCTGAAGTCAACCATCATTTCAATGTTACGACGTAATTCATCTTGTAATGCTCGAACTACGCGTTCGACATCTTGACCGTACTGAACTCGGACTTTGACATCAATATTAACGTGTCCATTCGCATTGCTTACAGAAAGTGATTTTTTTCCTGTACCATCTTCGAAGAAGATGTGTTTGTTTTCAGCAACTGTAATTGCAACAATGTGATTAAAAACGTTATTTGATACTGCAATTTGACCAAATCCGTCATTTTTTTCTTGAATTAATACATATTCATTTGCCATATTTATCACCTACTACGGCTATTATAACAGAAATATTTAAGAAACAAAAGGCAGTCGATTAATTATTTGGTGTCTCTTTCTCTTTCTAGAGATTTCGACATTTTCGTAGCGTCTTCAACAAAAAAAGCACATCTGTGCTTTCTCGAAATTTAGATATTAAGCCGAGCTTCTCGTTTAGTTTTTAGTGCTGCATAACGCATAAATGAAGCATCAATTGTTTCTTCTGTTCCCATCGCAAGCGTGAGGAATGTCGAATCTTTTGGAATCTTTATGAAACACTCAGATTCTTCAAATTCTAACAAGGTATTCGTAAGCAATTCCAAGTAGCTTTCGGGTTTCTTTGCATAATATGCTTCATAAAGATTGTCGGGCATCGGTTGAATAACTGCAATTGCCTGATAGTTCCAGTCTCGAATTGAATATCGCAAATCAACAATTGAGACCGTTTCCTCACTATTTCGTTCATAGTAGCGTCGTTTCCGATGAAAATCAAACTCCGTGTTCATCGACACTGTAATTTCCAGTGTCTCAAGATTTGCCTCCAATGCGAGTGCGTTAAAAATAATATCGATTTCCGAATCTAACAGTGTTTTTACACTTGTAGTTACGGCATCAATGAGATCTCTTTTAAAATTCGCAACTGCGGTTCGTTTACTTACAGTCATAATCATTCCCCTCTGTTAAAGCGTAACAGATTTTAATTGAGAATCCATCTTTTTAAGGTAAATGTATGGCATTTATTAAGCGATAACCGGAAACGATTCTTAGTTTTAAGAAAACTCGTGATTGTAACAACAATGTTGCACAACCACGAGTCATTTTTACAATTTATCTGCTAAAACAGTTCGTGTTTTTCGTTCGTCTTCTTTCATCTGTTCGACAAGTGCTTCAATAGAATCAAATTTGACCTGTCCACGAAGATGTTCAACAAACGTATGTTTGATGAGTTCACCATAGATATCACGATCAAAGTCCAGAATATGCGTCTCAACAGACAAACGTTCTGTACTGTTGAAGGTTGGATTGTGACCAATACTTAGCATTGCTTTAAAGATTTCACCTTGCACTTCAACTAAGCCAGCATATACACCTTCAGCTGGTATGACATATTCGTCGACAATGTCCATATTAGCCGTTGGGAACCCAATTTTACGACCTTGTTTACGGCCATCCACGACAAACCCACTGATAACATAATCACGTCCCAATAGCTCAGATGCTGTTTTGACATCACCACGCAATAATGCTTGCGTTATCATCGTAGTACCAATCTTTTTTTCGTTGGTTAAATCTAGCTCATGAATCAATGTATCGAAGAAATAATGGGCGTGTTCTTTTAAGAATGCCACATTACCTTGACCTCGGAATCCAAATTTAAAATCAGCACCTACAATTAATGCACGAACATTCATTGACACCAAATAAGCCTCTATAAATTCCATCGGTGACAATTTCGAGGTATCTTTCGTAAAATTTATAATGATCAAATGGTCAATCCCTAGCGACTGTGCGACTCTGACTTTTTCTTTCATAGGTGTTATATGATTTACTTTGTGTTTATCATTGACCACGGTCCACGGATCTGGATCAAATGTAATAATCGCTGATTCGAGGTTACGTTCTTTCGCAACTCGAATTGTCTCATTGATTAAACTTTGGTGTCCTAAATGAAGGCCATCAAAATATCCAATCGTAGCTGCTATTTCATTACCAAATGTGTTTAATGTCATATGATCTTTAATTATTGTTTGTTTCATTACCATAATCCTCTCACTGATTTGAACGTCGTTTCATCAATCCGTTCATAGACGGCGTAATACTCGCCTGCATCCACGAGTACACGGTCCTCGGGGATGTCCAATTTCAGTATCTTTCCATTCTTAACAAAGTGTATCATGCGTTCATTTTCAATTTTTGGCAACTGAATTGCTTCTTTTGTAGGTATCAATTTATCAACCAACGTGTCCAATGCATCCAATTCAATGCAATCTTCCAATGTAAAGCGACCAACTTGTGTCCGTTGTAAGTAAGACATTGCCCCGATCATTCCTAAACCGGTTGCGATATCTTCACATAGCGTACGGATATACGTGCCACTCGATACATGCGCTATAAATTCAACGCCCTCTGCATCAAAATGAAGCACATCAATTGCATAGACTTCGACATCAGCATATAACTGCTTGACCTCTTTGCCTTCTAAAATATAATCGTAGGATCGTTTCCCATCAATTTTCTTCGCCGATACTTTGGGAACGCGTTGGTTCTGTTTCCCTATTAAAGCTGTAACTACCGACTTAAGTTGGGCCTCATCATAAGGTACAAGAGCCCCTTCTTCCTCAGTATCACCCCAAATATCTCCAGTATGAGTCCTTAACCCAAATTTTATCTTTGCATGATAGGTTTTATCTTCAATTCCAAGGTAGGGCAACGCCTTTGTTCCTTGATTTAATGCCAATACTAAAACACCCGTCGCCATTGGATCAAGTGTGCCACTGTGTCCAACTTTTGCACGTGTGTATCGACGTATTTTTGCAACAACATCAAAAGATGTCATCGCTTCTGGTTTGTTAATACAAATTATTCCGTTCATAAAAGCCCCGTTTCCTTATAAATTATAGCTTTTTTCAACAATTAGTCAAAACGAAATCATCATTTCATTGACTTTTTAGCGATCAGTGATACGATTATTGATGTTAAAGACATTTTATAGAGGTAGCGATGCAGATGAGTACATAGTCGAGCCGGCAGGCAGCGACACTATGGAAAGGCAACCATCGCCGAACGACTTTTGATTTGCAAGCAAGATTCGTGGGGTTCCAGGTAATACCTGTAACACTCCTTCCAAGAAACCTGGAAGTGGAGCTAGATATCCGAAATTACAAGGACCTCTAGCTATGGGGTCTTTTTCTGTATATATGGAGGAAAGTATGTTTCATCGTCGCTTTAAATTCGCAAGTCTAATTCTTGCATGTATGGTAATCCTATCATTACCAACAACTGCTGTTTTTGCAGCAAAGGATAATGTATTAACAGTCGGAATGGAGTGTAATTATGCCCCATTCAACTGGACACAAACACAAAAGACTGATTTTTCAGAACCGTTGCCAGACGGTCGGTCATACTGTGATGGCTATGATGTTCAAATTGCTCGCAAAATAGCTGATGATCTTGGAATGGAGCTTAAAGTTAAAAACTATGCTGTATTCTCTAGTTTAGTTGATGGCGTTCGTATCGGTGATGTGGATCTTGTCATTGCTGGTATGAGCAACACAGAAGAGCGTCGTCAAGCTATCGCCTTCACTGATGTCTATTACAAAAGTGAAATGGTTCTCGTGGTGCCAAAAGCAAGTCCCCTTGCCGGCGCCAAATCCCTTAAAGATTTTTCTGGGAAACATGTGGCAGCCCAAATTGGGACGCTTCACGATACTCTAGTTCCGCAGATTCCCGATGTGAACCACGGGATGCCAATGGAATCTTTCCCGCTTTTAACGACAGCTGTAAAATCAAAGGCAATCGATGCATTTGTATCTGAAAAACCGGTTGCGCAAGCAATTACCAATAGTAATCCCGACTTAACATATGTTGCGTTTGAAGCAAATCAAGGATTTACGGTATCTGAAGAAGATGTAACAGTTTCAATCGGAATTGCGAAAGAAAACACAGAATTATTGGAAGACGTCAACCGCGTTCTTAATAGTCTGACGGACGAAGATCGGGATACTATTATGTATGACGCAATTTTACGTCAACCTTCATCAGATACATCCGGACAAGAGCAAATGCCTTCTGGATTTATTGCCGGTGTTGGCTTCTTAATTCAAAATTACTGGCCCATGTACCTAAGTGGACTTGGCACCACACTCTTAATTGCACTCTGCGGTACTGCATTTGGTCTTACAATTGGGTTGGTTGTTGCCGGGCTTCGTCAAATCAAAATCAACAAAAGAGATAAAGCGTTTGTACGTTTTATCAAACATATAAACAGTATCGTAACCACGGCCTATGTTCAGTATCTTCGTGGTACACCGATGATGGTTCAAGGGATTCTCTTCTATTATGGAATCCGTACCCTTGGAATTGAAATATCACCGCTTATTTCTGGGATTGTCGTTATTTCAGTTAATACGTCATCGTATATGTCAGAAGTCATTCGTGCCGGAATTCAATCGATTGATCCCGGGCAAAACGAAGCGGCACGGGCTTTAGGGATGACGGAAATCCAGACACTGCGTTTCGTTATCTTACCACAAGCGCTACGTAATGCTTTACCAGCGATTGGAAACGAATTTGTTGTTAATATTAAAGATTCTTCAGTATTGAACGTTATCTTAGTTGCAGAGCTTTTCTTCCAAGGGAATCGAATCTCCGGAATTTACTACCGTCAAATGGAATCGTTCTTTATCGTATCCATGATTTACTTATCGTTAACACTAATATCAACCAAGATATTATCAATAATCGAAACGCATATGGATGCACCTAAAGGAAACTACCCAAACTCACAAACACATAAAGCGAACTTCGATACATTGAAAGGAGACGAATAATGGCTTTTCTAAAAATTGAACACCTGAGTAAATCATTTGGTGATTTACTGGTCCTTAAAGACATAAACCTTGAAATCAAAAAAGGTGAAGTTGTGACCGTTATTGGATCAAGTGGAAGTGGTAAATCGACGCTTCTACGCTGTATTAACCTCCTTGAAGAATTTGATGAAGGTAAAGTTTTCTTTAATGACTTAGAAGTTAATGACCCTCAAATCGATGTTAATAAATACCGTTCTCAAGTTGGGATTATTTTCCAATCATTTAATCTTTTTAGTAACATGACGGTTCTTGAAAATCTCATGGTTGGCCCAATACGTGTGTTGAAAGAAAACCCAAAAGACGTCGAACAAGAAGCGCTTAAGAATCTAGAGCGGGTTGGGATGCTTAATTTCAAAGACGCCTCTGTTAAACGCCTTTCAGGGGGTCAGAAACAACGGGTTGCAATTGCTCGAGCACTAACGATGAAACCTGAATTTCTCCTCTTAGACGAGCCTACAAGTGCACTAGATCCAGAAATGGTCGGCGAAGTCTTGCAAGTCGTCAAAGATCTTGCAGACGAAGGCTTCACAATGTTTATTGTTACACACGAAATGGCCTTCGCTAAAGAAGTGAGCGATCGCATTCTATTTATGGAGCAAGGGATTATCCTAGAAGAAGGCTCTCCTGATGAACTCTTCAATAACCCAAAACATGAACGGGTACGACAATTTTTAAATCGCTTTAATCAACTCTGATCATAAAAAAAACCGCCTCAGTCGAAGCGGTTTTTTTATATATAGTTTTTAGTAAGCGATTCTGGTGCATCGAAGATATCTTGTGGTGCGCCTTCAAAGACAACTCGACCACCTTGACTCCCACCCTGTGGTCCCATATCAATGATATGATCTGCAACCCGCATAACTTCAAGATTATGTTCAATTATTATTACAGTACTGCCTGAATCGACTAAGCGATCGATAATACGCATAAAGGTATCAATATCCGACATATGCAATCCAGTTGTAGGTTCGTCTAAAACATACAAATCACTTTGCTTGTGTAATTCACTTGCCAATTTAATCCGTTGCGCCTCTCCACCAGAAATGGTGTCTAGCGGTTGTCCTAACGATAAGTAATGTACGCCCACTTCAGCAAGCGTAATCAATGTCTTTCGAATTGTTTTATCATCAAAGAAATCAACTGCTTCTTCGACGGTTAATGCGCCCACTTCAATAATATTAAGACCTTTGTAGCGATAATTGATAACTTCTGGGATATAGCGATTGCCATCGCATACATGACAAATCGTCTCTACGTCTTCCATAAACGCCAAGTCAGTGACAATAACCCCTCGCCCCTTACATTCGGGACATGCTCCTTTGGAGTTGAATGAAAAAAGTGCCTTATCGACATTGTTTGCCTTCGCAAAAACTGTTCGAATCTTATCAAAAATACCGGTGTAAGTCATTAAATTAGAACGAGAACTTGTATGGAGTTGTTTTTGATCGATTACAACCGCTTCTGGATAATGACTCATAAATTCTTGATGAATTAAAGATGACTTACCACTTCCGGCAACTCCAGTCACAACAGTCAAAACATTTTTAGGTATCGACACAGTTACGTTCTTAAGATTATTAGTTTTGGCATTTTCAATTGTATAGAATCCTGTATTAGGACGCAGAGTGTCTTTGAACGCTGGCAGTGCATGTAAATGCAACCCGGTAAGTGTCTGTGATGCAAGAAGTCCTTCATAAGACCCCTCAAACATAATTTCACCACCATGAATACCTGCCAGCGGCCCTACATCAATGAGGTGATCGGCAACTTTAATAACATCACGATCGTGTTCGACGATAATAACCGTATTCCCTGCGTCGCGAAGATCACAAAGCATACCATTTAGATTTTCGACATCACGAGGATGCAATCCTACACTTGGCTCATCAAAAATATAGATAAGACCATTCAAACTGCTACTTAAATGCTTCATCATCTTAACCCTTTGCGACTCCCCTCCAGATAAGGTACTCGTTTCACGGGTTAAGGTTAAGTATTCTAAACTCATCTGTATGAGTTGATTTACGCGTTTGAGTGCTTCTTCCACGATAGGTTTTACTGGCTCAACATTGTGTATATCTTCCAAGAAAGCCTTTAAATCCGTTAATTCCATATCCGTCACATCAAAAATATTTAAATCTCCAATTTTACAATCAAGAATTGCAGGAGCATAGCGTGTTCCCTGACATTTCGTACAGGTTTGTAGTGTGGTATACGTGTTAACGATATCTTGTGTTCGTTTGGAGTGTCCGCTTAAGTCTCGGGTAATAAACATCGAACGAAACTTCGCTAGGATCCCTTCATATTCAAGATTCGTTGGTTTTGAACCTCCAGGTCCCATGATTTGCACTTTGCGTTTACTTCCATAGAGCAGTAATTCCAACGTTTCGTCATCGTATTGATTTAATGGTAAATCAAGATCAAACCATCCTGAAGCTTCATAAATTTGGAAATACCACGATTCCCGATCAAACACGGGAAATGTGATCGCACCATCATTTAGCAATCGTGTCATATCTAATATTAAGTCAACGCGTGGTTCAATTCGTTTACCAATGCCCTGGCATGATTCACACATACCAGCCGGATCATTAAAAGAAAACATAGATGCTGTACCCGCTGAAGGCAACCCGATTCTTGAAAAGATAGTTCGTAGGAACGCATTAATGTCCGTAATCGTACCTAAGGTAGAACGAGCATTTCCACCGATTCGCTTTTGATCAATAATAATCGCTGGATTTAGATTTGTAATGCTATCAACGGATGGTTTATCAACTTTCGGAAGAAAGTTTTGAATAAATGTTGAGTAAGTTTGATTCAGTTGTCGTGTCGCCTCATTTGCGATTGTATCGAAAACGATTGAGGATTTTCCTGATCCTGATACACCCGTAAAGACAGTTATCTTGTTTTTGGGGATATCTAAATCAATATTCCTTAGATTGTTTGTGGTCATACCACGTAATTTTAATTGTTGTTCCATAGGCTATCTCCATTTCTATAAAAACTATAGCACATTAATGCAAGAAACAAACTTAATGGTAAATTAAGTTAGATATCGCCAAATAAGTTTATTTAAGGACTTTAAGGTTTAAATTATAGGTTTTGGAAGAAACTATAGTCCTGTTGATAATGTTGTGCAACGATTCCCTGAGATAAACACAATGTATACAGTGCGTGCATCCCTTGATGTTGATAGAGATTCATTTTGTATAAATAATTTAAAGCATCCAACGCTACTTTATACGCTTCTTCCGGTTGCTTGTTGTCAAAATCTCGCAATACTTCACGAACATGTTCCAAAGACCACACAGCAGCCTTTATTGTTTTAATAATCAAGAGACGGGCAATTTGATTTGCATCATACATTCGATAGTTATTATCTTTATTCCGTGATGGGACAACCAGTCCCTCTTTTTCCCAGTGTCGTAATGTAGTATCCGGTACATCAATCAGCTGAGAAACTTCTTGAATCGATAGTTTTCGTTTTAACTTCAATTCTCTAAAGATGTCACCAGATGTAAACATGTTGACGGTCTTTTGAGCATGTGATAATTCTCGAATTAACTCGGATTGATGTCTTGAACAAATTAAGAGTGCTTCATTTGCTTTGCCATCCATCATACACGCCATGACTTGAATTATTTGGCTACGACTAAATCCAGCTTGCATCGCTAATACACAAGCCATATACTCTACGTGTTTTGGCTCATACTTCCGATATCCGTTTGCACTTCGAATGGACGGAGGAATCAATCCTTCATCTTCATACTTCCGAACAGTCGATGTGCTAATATTAAATTGTTTTGCTACATCAATGGGTCTCACAGAATCCTCCTAAGTTACCAAAATACCATCCAACTTCGCCATTATGTTTTCCATAGTAACCTGTCGATGTTTTCAATAGTGGGTGAAATAAGTCATGTTTTGACACTTGAAGCACTGTATCTGTGACATCATCAATAACTTCATTTTTTTCTTCATCAACGAATGATTCATGAATCCACGCTTCATTTCCAGTACTACGTTGTTTTACCCGTATAAACTCAGGCTTTTTATCCAATATTTCGATTTCACGATCCATCCACGATATATGTGTTCCTTTATTTCCATCTTGGTGATTTAAGATGGAATAATAGTCAAATCCATCGACATAATCAACTGTAAAATGACCCTGCTCATAGATGAGAACGTTTAATTGGCCATCATCTTTGATTACATTACCGCCATCTATGGAATAGATGTTTTTTATGACGTCCAAGATTGGCTTATGATCGATCGTTTGATTGTGATACAAACACACGGGATAATGACCTACAATAACAGGCTTATCAAATTCCGTATCGACCAAGCCGAAGTATGGCATTGTTTGAATTAAGTCAACATCCTGATCTGTAAGTGACTTCTGCTCAAGACCTGCATGAACAAGTGTAAATGCATCTGTTTCGATAATATTAGGCAATGCACCCAAGAAATCGATATATTCTGGATAGTGTGATTGTAGTAAAGTGCGCGCTGCTAGCATATCCATGTGTGGGGTAATAGCAACACCGATGGCCACTAACATTTCATGAATTAGCGACTGTGGTCGATTATTTATATAATTTCGTAACATTTCAAAGTGCTCAGGATTGTCTAGATATTGCAATGTTTCACAATTTCCTTGAACAATATGAATTTCATGAGTCTTCGATAGTTCATACGTGTAGCGTACAGTTTCAAGAGATGCATCTCCCTTTTCGGTTAAATCTCCATTAATTATCAAGACATCATCAGTACTAAATTGAACATGTCGGAGCAACTGCTTAAACCGTTCTAGATTTCCGTGAATATCTGATGTAATGAGAACACGTCGATTTTTTTTAATTTCGAGTTGTTTAATAATTGGCATTGTGAGATTCCTTTACAAAATATACTATGATTGTATCATTAAGATACTAAAAAAAGGAACCCATCTTTCGATCGGTTCCTCATTCTTATTCTTCGTCTTTACGAAGTGATTCTAAGATTGTATCAATTCGTGTTCCATGTTCACTTGATTCATCTAATTTAAAGAGTAACTCAGGTGTACGACGGATTGATAATGATTTTGCAACTTCAGAGCGAAGGATTCCCTTCGCACGACGTAATGCTTCCATTCCCTTTTTCTTATCTTTATCTTGTAAGAAACTGACATAGATTGTAGCAAATGAGAAATCATTTGTTACTTCAACATCTGTAATACTTACAAACGACAAGCTTGGATCGTTTAGACGATTTACAATTAAAGGTGCAAGTTCACGTTTAATAATTGATTCAATACGTTCTTTTTTAACTGACATAGTAATTACCTCTGTTCTACTTCAACTTCACCGTAGGATTCGATAACGTCTCCCATTTTGATATCATTAAAGTTCTCGATTGTGATACCACACTCGTAACCAGCAGCAACTTCTTTTGCTTCATTTTGGAATCGTTTCAATGTTGCCATACGTCCTTCATAGACAACAACACCGTCGCGCATGAGGCGAATTCCGGATTCTTTAACCATTTTACCGTCTGTAACCATACATCCAGCAATAGTACCGACTTTAGATACGTGGTACAACTCACGAACTTCTGCTTGACCATGAATAACTTCTTTAAAGACAGGTGCAAGCATTCCTTTCATGGCATGTTCCATATCTTCTACAGCTTTATAGATAATGTTGTAAAGTCGAATTTCAATACCTTCATCATCCGCTTTTTTACGGATTGCTGCAGTTGGACGAATGTTAAATCCAATGATAATAGCATTTGATGCCGAAGCAAGCATAATATCACTTTCGGTAATTCCACCAACAGTGGAACGAATAACTTTAACAGCAACTTCTTTTCCATCTCCAACTTCTACACGTTCTAATGCAGCTTTAACAGCTTCAGCAGAACCTTGTACGTCAGCTTTAAGAATTACGTTGATGTCTTTAATATCGCCGGATTCAATTTGATCTGATAAATCATCAAGGCTCAGTGCACTTGATTGATTACGATCTTTTTCAATACGTGCATTATTACGTTTTTGAGCAACAGCACGTGATTCTTTTTCTTCTTTAAATGCTCGGAATAAATCTCCAGCAATTGGCACTTCATTCAATCCAATAATTTCGACTGGCATTGATGGAACTGCTTCTTGAAGCTCACGTCCACGGCTATCAACCATTTTACGGACACGACCATATGTTGTACCAACAACGACCGGATCTCCTTGACGAAGTGTTCCTTTTTGAATTAGTAATGTTGCGACTGGCCCACGACTCTTATCAAGTTTCGCCTCAATGACGCTACCGAATGCAAGACGGTTAGGATTCGCTCTTAATTCTTCAAGTTCAGTTGCAACTAAAATTGTTTCAAGAAGGTCATCGATTCCTTCTCCAGTTTTCGCGGAAATTTTCGCAAAGACTGTTTCTCCACCCCACTCTTCAGGTGTAACACCTAAATCAGTGAACTCAGAGTAAATACGATCAATATTTTGTTCTGGTTTATCAATTTTATTGATTGCTACAATAAGTGGTGCACCCGCCGCTTTAGCATGGTCAACCGCTTCACGTGTTTGAGGCATAACCCCATCATCTGCAGCAACAACTACTACTACGATATCTGTTACACTGGCACCACGAGCACGCATTGCTGTAAAGGCCTCGTGACCTGGTGTATCTAAGAATGTAATTTTACGACCGTTATGTTCGATTTGGTAAGCACCAATATGTTGCGTGATACCACCAAACTCACCATCAACAACTTTAGCATTACGGATTGTGTCAAGAGTTGTCGTTTTCCCATGGTCTACGTGACCCATGATTGTTACAATTGGTGGACGTTCTTGCAACATTGCAGGATCATCTTCGATTGTATCTTCAAGTGTTAAAGCATCGACAGCTTCAACTTTAGTTGGAGTCATATCGTACTCCATTGCAATAAGTTCAACAGTATCATCATCAAGAGATGTATTAATGGTTACCATTGTACCCATCATGAAAAGCAATTTGATAATATCAGCAGGACTCTTGTTGATAAGTTCTGATAAATCTTTAACAGAAACTCCTTCTGTATAGTCAAACTCTTTTACTACGATATCTTTTGGTTTAAATGTGTCCTGGCTTTGTTTTTTGCCACGACCTTTATTGTTACGATTGTTTCTCGTTGGTTTTCTCTTACTCACTTATACAGTCACCTCTATTTTCTATAAGTTCGTTTTTAATACCTTCACCAAACCTGTGTCTGAAATACCGATTGCAACACGGTTATCCATGCCTATGGCCCACGAAAGTTCTTCTTTTGAAATACCCGTGACAACATCAACATTTGCCGTTTTACTTTTATCGATAATTTGTTTCTTCGTACGTTCAGATGCATTGTCAGCTAGCACAACTAACTTAACGTTGCGTTTTTGAATTGCAGGCAACAATTCGTCACCAGCTACGATTTTACCGGCACGGCGACATAGGCCGAGACCGTTTAGAAATTTTTCTTTATTTAACATATTCACCCAACATTTCGTAAATAGCATCGTCGACCTTGGTTTTTAAAGCCCGGTCAAGTGCCCTATTTTTCATTGCAAGTGAAACAGTTTCAGGTTTACGTGAAATGTACGCCCCTCGGCCATTTTTACGGCCTGTTTCATCAATTTCTACGGTTCCTTCTGGGGTCAAAACGATTCGCAGAAGGTCCTTTTTCGGAAATTGCTCTTGTGTTACAACACATTTACGCATTGGAATTATTTTCATAATAATTCCTATTCTTGATCGTAATAGTTGTCAAATTCATCGAAGTCGATTTCATCCTCATACCATGAGTTGTCTTCAACTTCTTTTTGACGGTTAATTTCTTCAAGTTCTTCTTTTGTATACTCCGGAACAATTTCATATTCCATTTCTTTGAGAAGCTCAGCTGTATTAACAGGTTTTTCTTCATCTTTATCACGACGTGGTTTACGACGACGGACTTGTTGCTCTTCTTGGCGTGAAGTATTTGCCAATTCTTCAAACTTGGAGACATACTCTGTACGAGGACGGAAAATATCTTTACGTTCAATTTTTGTTGTTTCTTCCGATGTTTCTTCAACAACAACTTCAGGAGCCACTTCAACTTCTACAGTCTCTTCAATGACTTCATCAGCTGGTACATCTGTTGCTACTGTTTCAGCGACAACTTCTTCAGTACTTACTTCAGTTTCATCCATTGTATCCATTTCAACGACCGCTTCGACCGTTTCTTCAACTTTCGGAGCCATTTTTTCATTAATTTCTGCTTGGTAAGCTGCCATTAATGACACGTAGTCAACGCCTTCATTTTGTGCTTCAGATACTGATTTAATATCAATTCGTTGTTTTGTTAAGCGAACTGCAAGACGGGCATTTTTACCACGCTTACCAATTGCTAATGATAATTGTGAATCATCGACAATTACGACAAGACCTTTGTTCTCTTCATTTGGGAAAACTGCAATAATTTCCGCAGGTGCCAATGCATTCTTAACAAGTTCAATCATGTCTTCGCTCCACTCAAAGATATCAATTTTTTCACCTTTAAGCTCTTCGATAATTGCTTGTACACGTTGTCCACGTGGTCCAATACATGCTCCAATAGGATCAATATCTGGATCGTGTGAATATACAGCAACCTTCGTACGTTCGCCCGCTTCGCGTGCAATCGCTTTGATTTCGACCTGACCATCAAAAATTTCAGGAACTTCATTTTCAAACAGACGGCGTACAAGCATTGCATCTGCACGTGATACTAAGATTTGAGCTCCTTTAGTATCTTTGTTTACATCTGTTATAACAACTTTTAGGGTATGTCCTTCACGGTACATTTCCCCTTCGATTTGTGCTGCACGTGGCATCACCGCCAATGATTTTCCAAGGTTGACGACAACAAATTTTTCTTCAACACTTTCAACCATTGCCATGACCATTTCACCAAGTTGATCAATGTACTCGTCATACACAGCTTGTTTCTCAGCTTCACGAATTTTTTGTTTAATCACGTTCTTAGCTTGAGTTGCTGCAGCACGACCTAATTCAACGATTGGTTGTTCTTCTTTATACCAATCTCCAACTTTTAAACCTTGACTATTGTCTTCGAGTTCATGGATTCCTTTTTCCAATTCATCGTCTTCAACTTCTTCAACCACAAGGAAATTGTGGAATAGACGCATCTCTTCAGAATTGGGATCAATTATTACTTCGACAATCGCATCAGGAACGCCTATTTGACGGCGATAAGCTTTCACTAATGAGTCTTGTAACGCTTCAATAATTACTTCTTTTGAAATATTGCGATTGTTTTCAATTTCTTGCATCGCTAATATGACATTTTTAACGTTCATCTAAAAATTTCTCCTTATACTTTAACTGCAAGGCGCAGGTATTTAATGTTTAAACGTTCAATTGTTACTTCTTTAAGCGCTGTTTTAACGCGATAGGATACAACGACAGCATCATCACTAACACTGACTACAGTACCTTCCACATTTTCAGCATCTTTAAATGTGTTCTTGAATTGAATGAACACATACTGACCTTCTACATCTTTGTAATCATCAGGTTCAATCATTCGTTCAGCACCTGCTGAACCAACATCCAAACTGATTTCAAAATCTATTGCTTCACCAAATGCTTGTGCAGCCGCCGCGCACATATTTAAATCAACGGATTCAAAGTCTTGACGTGCAATGCTAATGTCAAGAATGTCCTTACCGATATACTCAATATCGATAATATTTAAGCCCATCTCATTCGCAACTGGTTGTAATTTTTCCAAATACTTTTCCATAATCGCTCCTTAAGACAATATATAAGGAGTGGCGTGACCACTCCTTGTTTCAAAGTATACTAATATTATAGACTATTATTTCGTTGTTTGCAAATATATTGACGTGGGTCTTAATTGACCTTTGAAGCACTCATTAATGCATATTATGTAGAATATCGTGCATTTCACGTAACTTAAGGGTAACACATTGTATTTCATGTTTTTACTCAGTATGATAACTGTAAGAGGTGACCTTATGAAAATTCAACTTGGACGTGGCATCGCTTCCGATAATATTGTTGAATCGTTAAAACATGCCGAAATTGTGACAGAGAATGGTGAGTATGTTTTATACGAAAACAATCAACGTTTTTTAGTAACCAATGGCCATACAACACAGTATTTGAATAGCGACGAAATCAGAACCGTTACGACCCAAGAATCTAGTTTGTTGGTTGAGACTGATACGGAATCTTTTTATACTCATGATCCGCTCAAAACATTTGAAGTCTTACCCCTTTTACGAATCAATAAATTCACGGTCATCAATTTACATTATATCACTGATATTCGTGTTAAATTGAATATGAAATATGCTGTGAAAGTTACTGGTTCATGGCATGACGTTAATCGAACTTATTATCATGCGTTCAAAGAACACATCGGTATCTAGGAGGACCTATATGAACCTTACTAATCTTTATTTAAAAGTGTTGGTCGTCATCGGACTTATTTTAATCTTTTGGCAATATCAACGCTCAGCTCTAACCTACAACGCCCGATCTGCTTTAAAACAATCACCAAGACGCCGCTTCGTCTTATCTCATGGAGGCTTCACAGTTACAATAATTGCAACATTTGTCTTCGGTGCATTTTTGATTGTTTACACAAATACAATTAATGCTGCTCAAACGCTCACTCAACAATGTGTCAGTGATCCATACCCTTCAGTTTTGGAAGATATTGACGTATGTGTAAACAGATTTGGCTATGAAATTTTTCTAGACCAAGAACAGGCATTCCGATCATTTGAAAATCACTATAATGATGAGTTACCTGCTAACTTTAGTAGCATCACCATCAACAATATCAAATCACTATCATTTAACGCAAATAGCTATTTAACTCCTAATTTAAAATATTTAACAACAACAGCGCTTAACGCCTACAACTTCCATACCAATGTCAGCACTGTTCCAAATACACATTTGTATCTTGTTGATAACACTTGGCTCATTGATATCAAACCAGTAGCTCAGAAACCAGATAGTACAGACATTACATTCGTAATAACCAACACGACATCAATACCCCAAACGTTTTCAGCTTTTAATCCGATACTAATCACAGATGGCACAACCATGGTTTCACGTGAGGTTTTAGAACCTCTAAATGTGACCATTCCAGCTCACCAAGAGCAAAGCATCACACTAACGATTCCTCTAAAAGATCAACTTTCGATCCGTATCAATGCTGCCAACCAAAGCTGGATTCATCAAGGAGGTCAATCATGAAACAAAAACATCTCGATATAATTATTATTGTTCTCACCCTTTTCATTTTTCCGCTTTACATGTTAGGGATATGGGGTGTGGGATTTAACGCCGCTGATGAATCTTGGACATACCTTCATCGCAGTGTAGCTTCGATGCCCTATGTTATCGTCTATTTCTTATATTTATTCATAATTATGTTGCTCTCAGCCATTCGTATTCAACGAAACTCCCGAACATCGCAACTATTGATGTACGCGTACATCACAACTCTTGCTATTCATGCATTATCTCAAATGTCGCAGCAATTGTTGGAGCTCCATGCTTTATCACGTGGTAGATTTGCTATTTCTTACTATACAACCGGCGGAATCGTACCATTTATAGTGTTTGTGCTATTTATTGGACTACCTATCATCCTCGTAATTTTAAGTATTCTTATGACTGTAACCAACACGCAAAACCAGTCTGCAATTAAATAGTTAAAGCCACCTACTTGGTGGCTTTGTTTTTATGAAATGTTTCAAAACCATGTCCATTACAATATCCAGGATACAGTCTCTTATAATATTTACGAATCAACAGTCAAAATCAATTGATGTTTTGATTTTGTTTTGTCGTATTTCCATCCCCAGACGTGAAGAATGCTTCAACAGCGAAACCATCTTCAAGTAGAATTGAAATCACCACAATCGTAATAATTATATAAATACCGAAACTGTAAAAAGATGCGAGTCGATACACTTCTCCGCTTTTCAATAAGAAGTGCAGAAATGCGATGTATGCCAAGAGATAAATTCCAGCAAAGAGAACCATCAACGCTAAATCAATATAGCTTCCTTCGACCCAAAAACCAAACGTTGCAACCATACCCAAGATAATCAAAACTATAAATAAATCCCGAACATGAGTCATTGTCATTCCTATACGTTGTTGATACAGCAAGGTATAAAGATAAGCGATTAAAAAGCTTCCGACAACAACTAATGGAACTAAATAGCCACGAAATATGACAGATTCTACATTAAAATATGTTCCAAAAGATAATCCAGTCCCAATCATATTGACTACAAAACACACAATATATAGTGTTTTGTAATGACTATTGGTATATGCAGCACTATGAATAAATATGGTTAAGAGTACAAGACCCATACCAAACCACAACATCCCCCACTCAAAGCTCAACTTTGTAGCAAACAAAGTGGTCATAAAAAATATTAATATCGAAACAAGAAACATCATCAATACTTGCATCATTAAAGACTCGAGTTTTAGCCTCTTCAAGATTATCACCCTCTCTTTATCTTATTATAGCGTGTCTCTATCGTTTCACAGAAAAAAGAGTGCAACTTGCACTCTTTTATGTTTAAGATGTCATAAAATCTTGAGAGATTCTAGAATAAACTCATTTGATTGGTTTCTTGTAAGTGATCAGTGACACCAAGTTCATCAAGTTTTTTGACTGTTGTCGCAGATATTCCACCGCGAGACATCAGATCTTTTTTAGATATAAACTCTCGCTCTTCACGAGCACGCACGATCTGATTTGCAACGTTATTTCCAAGTCCATCAACGACGTTGAATGGTGGAATAATCGCTGTCTCATCACGTGGATCAAGTTTATACTCAGTTGCATCAGAATAGTACAAGTCTAATGGACTAATCTTAAATCCACGACTCATTAACTCTAAAGTAACTTCTAATGTATCAATCAAGTTCTTCTCTTTGATTGTGACTTGATTTTTAGTTTCAAAATTTTTCAAACGCGTGTTAATATTGTTGATCCGACTTTGAACTGTTTCGATGTTTGTGGTTTGTGTTTCAATCTCATGCGCATTAACACGTAGCGTAAAGTATGAACAATAGTAAGCTCTTGGGTGGTGAACTTTGAACCATGCTACACGATTTGCCATCATAACATAAGCCACGGCATGGGCTTTCGGGAACATATACTTAATTTTCAAACATGAATCAATATACCATTCTGGAACATTATTCTTACGCATGGATTCAATCCAGTTCTCGCGTAATCCTTTTCCTTTACGAACACTTTCCATAATATCGAAAGCTTCTTTCGCTGGTAATCCTGCATGCATAAGATAAACCATAATATCATCCCGACATCCTATAACTTCATCCAGTGTCATGCCTTTATCTTTGATCAAGTCTTCCGCATTCGTACGCCAAACATCCGTACCATGAGAAAGTCCGGATATACGAACTAAATCTGAAAACTTATCCGGTTTCGTCGCTTCAAGCATACCACGAACAAACGGTGTTCCAAACTCAGGAAGTCCAAGTCC
The DNA here is from genome assembly GCF_009828745.1 of Erysipelothrix anatis. Classification (GTDB taxonomy): domain Bacteria; phylum Bacillota_I; class Bacilli_A; order Erysipelotrichales; family Erysipelotrichaceae; genus Erysipelothrix; species Erysipelothrix anatis. The sequence goes on along the minus strand of NZ_WTSX01000006.1, from coordinate 35,394 downwards.
ACCCGTAATCTCGTGATAGTTTCGTTCATCGACATGAAGTGCCTCTGTACTATTAAAGAGCGATAACGTTGGAACGTCATTCATCGGAACTGTTTTAACATCAATTCCAGTAAGGCGTTCGAGCATTTTCATAGCCGTAGGATCCACATGTCCAAGAATATCCAGTTTTAGGACGTTGTCATCAATATCGTGGAACTCAAAATGAGTTGTATACCACGATGACTCGGGATTGTTTGCTGGATATTGAATCGGAGTAAAGTCGTGAACGTCCATATAATCTGGAACAACGATGATACCACCTGGATGTTGTCCAGTAGTTCGTTTGACACCCTCAGCACCGTAGGCGAGATAAGTATTCCATGCATTTGTTGAATCGGTAATATTCATACTCTCATTGTAGCCAAGCACATACCCAAAAGCGGTTTTCTGTGCAACAGTTGAAATGGTTCCGGCGCGATAAACATAGGCTTCCCCAAATATCTCTTTTGTATAGTTATGAGCATGTTCTTGATACTCACCAGAAAAGTTAAGGTCAATATCAGGAACTTTATCGCCCTCAAATCCAAGGAATGTCTCAAATGGGATATCTTGTCCATCACCTACTAAAGGTTCACCACAACTTGGGCACACTTTTTCTGGCAAATCGTAGCCACTTGAAACACTACCATCCATGAAAAACTCTTGATGATGACAGTTCAAGCAAATATAGTGAGGTGGTAATGGGTTAACTTCCGTGATTTCCGCAAGCGTTGCAACGAGCGATGATCCAACCGAACCCCGCGATCCAACCAAATAGCCATCATCTAAAGATTTTTTTACAAGAAGATGGGAAATATAGTAAATAACTCCAAATCCGTTTCCAAAAATAGATTTCAATTCACGTTCAATTCGTGAACTTACGACTTCAGGTAATTGGTCTCCATAAATACGATGCGCATTTTCATAAACGATATCTTCTAAGAGTTTATCAGAATTATCCAATTTTGGTGTGAACAGTTCTCCTTTTTTTGGTGCCACATCATCTATTGACTCCAAAAGTTTTACAGGATTTTTAATGACGAAATCATAGGCTTTTTGGTCTCCTAACCAAGCAAACGCCGCCAGCATTTCATCGGTTGATTTAAAATGCATATCTGGCGCCACAAAATTCATTCGTTTTTGTTCATTAAACATGAATAATGGGTGTCTTGATCCACCAATTCCTTGAGAATGAATGTAAACATCACGAATAACTTTCTCTTTAGGATGGTTATAGTGCGCATTCCCTACCGCAATTATTGGTTTATTAAGGCGCGTTGCAGTTTCGATGATTCGGTTGAGTATGGCTTCTAAACGTTCTTTATTTTCAATCTGTCCCATATAAATTTGTGGACCGTAGTAATCCAAAGGCATAATCTCTATATAGTCATAAAAGTCAATCGTTTTATCCAACGCTTCTTGACTCTTGTTCATTGCGACTTCAAACACTTCAGACGAGGTACATCCAGCACCAATCAATAAATTTTCTCGGCGTGCAGTCAGCTCTTCTCTGATAATCCGTGGTTCAGCCATAACAGCATCCCCTTTAGATGTATTCCCAAAAAACGCAAGATTTTTGGTATGTGAGATTGAAATCAACTCATAAAGGCTTTTAATACCAGCTTCATTTTTCGCAATAACATTCGCATGATGTTTACGAACTTTTGAATAACCATTTTCGTCACTCAAAGTTTGCAGATCATCAATAACTTGGAATGCAGACAAACGTGGATCACGAATCATTTCTAAGAAGACAAGACTTAACACTTCCGCATCATAATCGGCACGGTGAGCAACACTCTCATCGTAGGAAATTCTGAGTAAACGTGCAATTGCACCCAGACGATACGAACGTCGGTTATCATACATCGCACGGGCTAAATCAAGCGTGTCAATGACAGCATTTTGAAGCGGTTTACGGCCAAGTTTTCGTAACGTCTCTTGCAGGAAATCAATATCAAACTGGGCGTTGTGAGCAATTAAAGGATCATCACCCATAAAGTTTAAAATATCATCAATTGCTGTTTCAATCGGTTTTGCATTTTTGACATCATCATTTGAAATGCTCGTAAGTTCTGTGATGAATGGTCGAATCGGAATCGGTGGTTTCACGAATGTTTGGAAGTTCTCGACCACTTTCCCATTTCGAATTCGAACAGCACCAAATTCAATGATATGATCAAAGAAGTTCGATAACCCAGTTGTTTCTAAGTCAAAAGCAACATAATCACCACTATGAAGTGGTTGACCTTGAGCATGACTCACAATCTTAAGGTCCTGATCAACAAGATTCATTTCCACACCATAACCCAGTTTGAAATCATGATCTGGATAGTCTTTACGCATTCGCTTTAAAGCACCATATGCCTTAGGAAAGGACTGAACAGCTGTGTGGTCAGTAATAATCATTCCAGGATGACCCCATTCAAAAGCCTGTTTCATATATTCTGATGCATCACTAATTCCATCCATCTCGGAAAATTTGGTATGGAGATGGAATTCAACGCGCTTTTCTTGAGCTGTATCAAAGCGTTTAAAGATATCTCCAACCTCTTCATAGCGATCCATTTTGAAAACATAATCTTTTTCAAATCGTGGTTCAAAAATGTAATTTCCGTAAACTTTGATACATTTCCCTTTTTTGATAATTTCATCTTCAGTTTTAGCAAAGTCTGTAATCACAATCGCAGCTTTACCATCTGAAATGTAATATTTAACAATGAAGTTTCCAGTACGGGTTTCGCGAACTTCTACTTCGAAAATTTCCCCCGTAACTGCCACATTATGTGCTTCATCGGTCAAGACTTCCATCGCGACGGTATTATAATCCTTACCACCACGACGTGGCTGACGCGATACGGTCTTCCGTTCTTGATGATCATCTGGACGTTTCATTTGTGGCATCACAACGATTTCTTTTTCAAGATTATCTACACGAACTTGCGTTAAAACATCACAATGAATTCCAAAATCTTTCAGACCTTCTATAAGTACATCTAATTGACGGTCGGCATCTAAACGATGTGATTCATTATCGCAAATAATTGTAAGATTGGTATCATCAAGTGTATAGTGCGCATCTTTTATGGCACGCAATGCCAAGCGTGATGCGACAAGGTTCACATAACGATTCATATCTAAAGCTGTAATCGTCATTGATTGCGCAATGACCGTCACATTTGCCTTAGATTTAGTGTTAAGTTGTAATTTACGTACGAAGTCCTCAAAGACAGAAAAAGGTAACACACTGTTTACCTTGAGGATTAACTCGAGTACCTTTTCTGATTGATTATAACGGACTGACTCGACGCTTGCATCTTCATAAAATGGAAGATAGTCTTTATTAATTTTGATTGTATTTAATAACTGTTGCACGTACCGTCACTCCTTTATTATTTTACAAGTTTTTGAAATGCATCTTTCGCAGCTTGTTGTTCTGCTTTTTTCTTACTCGTTCCTTTACCAAGACCAAAGATAAGGTCATCCAATTTTACGACGACTTCGAACTCAGGAGCATTGGAAGGACCCGTAATATTAATGACATCATAGCTTACTGACTTACGTGAATCCGCTTGAATAAATTCTTGTAGTTTCGATTTGTAATCCGTAATGCTCAACGACTGGAGATCTTCAAAGACTTCTTTGAGAACAACATCCAGTATTTTATTAACACTATCAATCCCACTATCGAGATAGACAGCACCAATAAAACTTTCAAACAAATCAGCAATTATAGACTGACGCTGACGGCCACCATTACGTTCTTCTCCTGTCCCCAGTAAAAGATAGTCATTTAATTTTAAAAGTCGACTGTAATCAGCTAACGCTTCTTCACAAACAAGTTTGGCACGATAAAGTGTCATATCACCTTCACTGAAATAGTCCGGATGCTTGAAAAGACGTTCTGAAACGGTAATCTGTAGAACCGCATCACCCATAAACTCAAGACGTTCGTTATCTTCAAGTGCAACCGGCGCTTCATTCACATATGATGAATGCACGAAAGCATGCTCTATTAATTTTTTATTGTTATAAGGGATTCCTAACGAATCCAATAAATCCCATTGTGTCATGTTTATCACCTGCGTTTATTATACACGATTAAGTTGTCTTAAAATAGTCTTGTGATAAGACCGAATTTATGATTGCTTTATACTCTGGGTTCTCTTTATCCTCGGAAATATGCTTCGCATCAATTTTTGCCTGGTACAATATTTTTTCATCTTTTTCAATGTCACCGAGAATGAAATTAGGAACTCCCGACTGTCGAAAGCCCAATGCATCTCCAATTCCACGCATACGCATATCCATCATCGATAATTCGAATCCGTCATGCGATGATGCCAACGCATTCAATCGCGCTTCCGCAATATCTGTATCAGAGCTGCTAAGCAAGAAACAACGGCCTTGAATTCGACAACGACCTACACGACCTCGCAGCTGATGTAATGTCGCCAATCCAAACTGCTCTGCGTTATAAATTACCATTGTATTCGCATTATGAACATCTACCCCCACTTCAATAACAGTGGTTGTCACAAGAATATCAATGTGCCCTGCGTTGAACGCCGCCATCACAGTATCTTTTTCTAAACTGGTCATTTTACCATGAAGCATCCCAACACGACGCCCCTTAAAGACTTGACTCAAATTCTTGTAGATGTCACGGACATTTTTTACATTTGGACGTTCTCCTTCTTCAATCGCAGCACAGACAACATAAATTTGTTCCCCTTCATCTAACACGTGATTCAAATCTTTAATAATACTACGTAGAGAGTTTTCTTTAATCACAACTGTTTCAGTCAACTTCCGATGGCTTGGATAACCTGAAATTGTCGATACACTTAAATCGAAATATAAACTATTTGCTAAAGTTCGAGGAATTGGCGTCGCCGACATCATCAGTACATCTACCATCTTCCCTTTGTCAATAAGAGTTTGTCGTTGGCGCACACCAAAACGATGTTGCTCGTCAATAATCACATATCCAAGATTGTCAAAGACGACATCTTCGGTGAGTACTGCGTGGGTTCCAATTACAAAAGATACCGACCCGTCCATTATTCCTTCTAAACAAATTTTCCGATCTTCAGTATTTTGAGAGAGTCCCACTACCGTAATGTCGGGAAACAGTGATTTGAAAGACGCAAGATGTTGGTTCATAAGAATTTCTGTTGGCACCATAAAAACAACTTGGTATCCTGCCTTAATAGCTGAAATCGCACTTAAGAATGCAACGACTGTTTTTCCAGACCCAACATCCCCTTGCAATAACCGGTGCATTTGTTGGTCACTTCGAATATCATTCAAGATCTCAGACAGCGCATCATTTTGACTTTTTGTTAATTCATATGGCAGTTGATTTAAGTACGATATCAACACATCATTTGAGATTGCCTTCGCGATTCCAAATGAAAAACCCGATTGATTCAGTGCCACTGATAAATGGTAGCGCAAAAACTCTTCATACTTTAGTGTACGAAGTGCAGCCATAAGTTGGTCTTTGGTTTGGGGTCTATGAATCCACTGCAGTGCCTGTTGCTTCGATTGAAGTCGGTATGCCTCTTTATAAATTGTCGGAACCGTTTCCTCAATTCGTATTGATTCTAAAATTTTTTTAATCAATCGTTCTACTTCGTAATTTTTTATTCCTGCTTTTAATGGATAGCTCGGTTTTAATCCCAAAGTTTCCTCAAGAGGTTTATTTGTCACAGTTTTTGCCATTACTTTGTGATCACTTTGTACCGTTCCTATAACGACAATTCCTTCTTTATAGTGGAAATCACGCAAAAAAGGACGATTGAAAATTGACACTTTAATTAACGTATCGTCTGAGAATACCTGGAAGTTTGTGACACTTTGATTTCCTTTGAAGCGCACTGTTCTAAAACCAGATGCGAGTTTTCCTTCAAATACAACAGTTTCACCTTCAACCCAGTCATCAATTGCCTTTGTTTCATACGAATCGTAACGGTAAGGATAATGATTTAGAAACTGTTCAGGTGATGAATAATCAAAAGTCTCGATGATTCGAGTTTGCTTATCAGTTAATTTCATATAAGAGAAAAGAGCGAAAATCGCTCTTATTCAACTCCAATAATGTATGAGTAAACTGGTTGTTGTCCGTCAATGACTTCAACTTCGACATCATAATTTGATTCAATATGTGCTACTACAGTTTCTACTTCTTCTTCAGCAACACCTTCACCTGTGATTAATGTTACCAATTCGTTTTCTTCTGTAATAAGTTTGTCGATTAAAGATTGTGTTACTTCGATACGTTCTGTACCTGTAACCACGATATCTTTTTCGAGAATCCCCATGAAATCATTTGCTTTAATTTCAAGTGATTCAAACATCGTGTCTTTAATCGCATAGGTTACTTGACCTGTTTTTGTATTTGAAATTGCTTCAAGCATTTCTTCTAGGTTTTCTTGAACATCAACATCTGGATTGAACATTACACATGCTGCAAGACCTTGCGGAATTGTTTTTGTTTCAAGTACATGAATGTCTTTATCCTCAAGAATATCTTGAGCTTGTTTAGCTGCCATTATAATATTCGAGTTATTTGGCAAGATGAAAATGTGATCTGCATTGATACTTTCAATTTTTGCAATGAAGTCTTCTGTCGATGGATTCATTGTTTGACCACCACTAATGATGTGATCAGCACGCAACTCTTTAAACATCGCTTCAACACCAGATCCTGCCGCTACAGAAACAATTGCATATTTGCTATGTGCAAGTTCTTTTGCTTTTGATTCAGCATCTAAAATTGTATTGTGTTGTTCCGTCATGTTTTCAATTTTTAATTTAACAAACTCTCCGTATTTTTGTCCAATATTCAAAGCATTACCAGGAGTTAATGTATGAACGTGAACTTTAACGATGTCTTCATCAGTAACAACAACGAGTGAGTTTCCAATTGCTTCCAATTGTGAACGCAGTTTATCTTCGTTATAACGATCAGTTGATGTTTCATCTACTTTAATAATAAATTCTGTACAGTAACCAAATTCATCGTGTTCGAAATCAGTTTGAGCTGCTTCAATATCGTTTGCACCTTCAATAAGGTCAATTGAAACACCTTTTAATTCTGAAAGGAAGCCTTCTAATACTGTCGTATAACCTTTACCACCACTGTCAACAACGCCAACTTCTTTGAGAACTGGTAAGAGTTCTGGTGTATTATCGAGTGAAATATTTGCTTCACGCACTAACACTTCGAAAAACTCGATTACATCGATTTCTGGATTTTCATCTACATATTTGCGAGTAGCATCAGCACTTTCACGAAGTACAGTTAAAATAGTACCCTCAACTGGACGCATAACAGCTTTATACGCGACAACTTTTCCGTTAACAAAAGCATCTGCCAATTCATTGACATTAACTTCCATTTTTCCTTCAACAGCTTGTGCAAACCCACGGGAAATTTGAGAAAGGATAACTCCTGAGTTTCCACGTGCTCCCATTAAAAGTCCACGAGATAAAGTTTTTGAAAGTTCACCAATGTTTGATGTCATAACTTTCTTCGCATCATTTAATCCACTTGTAAATGTCAAGTTCATGTTTGTACCTGTATCACCATCTGGAACAGGGAAAACATTTAGCGCATTAATTTCGTTGTATTTATTTGTTAGATTGTTTGCTCCACTTTGAAGCATCTTTAAAAAGATATCACCATTTATTGTTTTCATTATTTCACTACCTTGATCCCTTGAACAAAGACATTAATCGAGTTGAACTCTTGTTGTAATGACTTTTCAAGCATATACTTCGCTTTCTTTTGAACTTCTAAAACTACTTCTGAGATTTTTACATTATAACTAACAATAATGTAAACATCTAAATCGTAACCTGCATCGGTTTTACGTACGATTACACCTTTTGAGTAATTTTCCCCTTTGAGTAACTCAGCAAGTCCATCTTTAAATACTTGTTGAGAAGCCATACCAACGACACCATAACTTTCTGTTATGACACCTCCGGCTAGCATCGCAATTGCATCATTCGAAACTGAAATCTTTCCAAACTCATTTGTTTTCTCGATTGCCATATTCTTCTCCTCCTCTATGTTTATATAGGTTTGTTTTTTGTTTTATGGTGTACACGGTACAATACTTGCTATCGCCGAGTCCGATGTCGGCCCGTGTTCATTTATGATGATACAGCGATCATCAGTTTGATTAGCACTTACTATACTAGCATAACTCTTCATTTGAGGTAAAGTTTCTGTCTTAATAAAAACAGTATAATTGTTATTCATAACCAGTGTCATCACACTTGGATCATACTGAACTTGCCCAATGTGTACTTCAGATATTGCGTTGAGAATTCCTGGATCCAATGCTCCAAAAGCGTTTAATAACTGCTTTGAAAGCGTATTCTCATCAAATCCAACGAAAACTGGAAGACCTAATATTGCGGATAGTGAATCCTTTGATATTTCTTTCACTTCTCCATTTGAAAATAATATTCTAAAATTGTTATTTCCAGTCGGTTCATACCCTATCGCTGCATCTTCTGTAACATTTACGGTTAAGATTCCTTGTGTATAATACATCTTACTCGATGTATTATCAACTCCCGGTATCGATGATGTCTTACGATCTACCAGAAAAGGAAGCTTGAGAATCATTCGGTCCCCTTCATTTATACCCATTGCTTCGCGAATTTCCGTTTCCGAAACAACTTGGTTTCCTTCAATCCGAATTTCGCGAATTCGCGAATACTGACTTTGATCAAACGCATAAATACTGGCAATAATTGCCAAAACAATGCAAAGTCTAAAGAATCGTGACATAAATCGCTTTCGTTTTCGCTTCTTCTCGACTCGCTTTTTAAGTTCAAGATCCGCTTTGATTTTTTTTAGTGAATCATCACCGTTATTCTCTTCAATTGGTTCAAATTTGTTTTTTCTCACGTTGTTGGTCCACCACCCTTGTCACCAGTTCTGTGATATCACGCACCGCATTTGGCATTGCCATTTTATGTGCATTGTTTCCTAACGATTCGCGTCGTGATGAATCGGATAAAAGTGATTCAACGCGCTCGTTAAGATTTGTTTCAGTAATTTCATTTTCTTGCATCATATCACAAGCATCTTGATCAAATAATGATTTAGCATTGTAATACTGATGATTATTCGCAACATGTGGACTTGGAATCAATAAAGATGCCAAACCGAACGACTGAATTTCTGCAATCGTTGATGCACCACTGCGACATACAATTAAATCTACTATTGGAAGTAAGGCCTTTTGGTCCACAAATCCTTCGATTCGAATATTTTCATGAACGTCTCCAACCGCTTCTTTGAATGAAGCGACATGCAATGGCCCAGTTGTTACAATGACTTGATAAGCGTCGCTATCAAATTTTTTCACAAAGGTTTTTAATTTTTCATTCATTGATGTCGAACCTTGAGAACCCATAACAATCAGCACAGTAGGTAACGATGGTTTCAAATTCAAACGCGTCTGCTCAGGTATTGAATCAATCGTTTCATGCACTAATGATGCGCGAGGATTTCCAAGATAATGAACTTGCGGCATGTCTGAAAATGCTTCAGGATAGCATGTAATAATTGCTTGTGCTTTATCCGCAACCATCTTATTCGCTTTACCTGGAAATGCATTTTGTTCATGCAATACTAAAGGTATTTTAAGTTTACTTGCAGCAAACGCGACAGGTGCACTTACATAACCACCAAACGCTATCACAACATCAGGTTTAAGTGCTTTTAGATGTTTCTTTGCTGCTTTGTACGCACCATATTGTGAGAAAACTGCCTTGATACGATCAATTTTACTTCCTTGAAGTCCTAAATTGTGAATTGAGTAGAACGGATAACCCGAATCTGGCACTATCCACGACTCCATTTTATGATCATTTCCAATAAAGAATATTTCATTATCAGTTGTCTTTTTTACATAATCGGCAAAGGTTATCGCAGGGTAAATATGTCCGCCACTACCGCCTGTTACAATACAAATTTTCATACGTTACTCCTGTTCAAAAAGGCTAGTTTGTGTCGTGATTTTTAAATGCTCATAAGCTTTGGGTGTCGCGACACGGCCTCGTGGTGTTCGATTAATAAATCCAAGTTGTAATAAATAAGGTTCATAAACGTCCTCTAGTGTCATTGTTTCTTCTGAGATTGATGCGGCCAGTGCCTCAATTCCAACAGGGCCACCATCAAACCGTTCAATAATCCCTCTTAGATAGCGTAAATCAACATCATCAAGACCCAAACTATCTACTTTGAGTTTATCAAGAGCATGTTGTGTAATTTCTAAATCGATAAGATTATCATTTAGAACTTGGGCAAAGTCACGAACACGACGGAATAAGCGGTTTGCAATCCGTGGTGTTCCACGGGAACGTTTGGCTACTTCAGAGACTGCTAGACCTTTAATTTCTGTTTCCATAACACGACCTGTTCGTGTCACGATATCCTCAAGTTCTTCTTGCGAATAGTATTCCAATTTTGAGATAATACCAAATCGATCCCGTAGTGGACTCGATAGGTCTCCTGCACGCGTCGTGGCACCCACAAGTGTAAACGGTGGTAAATCAATTTGAATACTTCGGGTTGACGAATCCTTTCCAACGACAAGGTCTATGGAGAAATCTTCCATTGCAGAATAGAGCACTTCCTCTACAACTTTAGGTAGACGGTGAATTTCATCAATAAAGAGGACATCTCCTGGGTCTAAACTTGATAATATTGCTGCAAGATCACCACTTCGTTCAATACTTGGTCCGCTCGCAACTTTAATACCTGTCTCCATCTCATGAGCAATGATATAAGCCAATGTGGTTTTTCCAAGACCTGGAGGTCCATAAAAAAGCAAATGATCAATTGTTTCATTTCGATTGCGTGCTGCTTCAATAAAAATTCTAAGATTTTCTTTTAGAGCATGTTGTCCAATGTATTCTTCCAAGGAATGTGGACGTAACGCTTCTTCGAAGTCTTGGTTAGTTTCTATCGGTTCTCCCGAAACAACTCGTGTCATCCCTATCCTCGCCTTCTAGCATTCATTAACTGTAATCCGTACTTAATGAGTGCATTTACATCTTGTTGCTCATACAACGTGAGTTCGTTTTTAATGGAGCCAACTTCAGCACGCTTGAAACCTAATGTCATGAGCGCATCCATCGCTTCTTCAATGTTTGGTGATGTTTTTTCTGTTTTTGGTGCATCCTTACCTGTAGAAACAAATTTACCTTTAAGATCTAGTAATATTTGTGATGCCATCTTTGGTCCTACACCTGGCAGGGTTTTTAAAAACTTTAAATCTTCTTGATCGACCGCAAGAATAAGATCTTGAGGCGATACTTTCGATAAGATAGCCAGACCAGTTTTAGGTCCAACCCCTTTAACGCTAATGAGTTGTGTAAACACAGCAAGATCTTGTCTACTCTCAAAGCCAAAAAGAATGATTGCATCCTCACGTACATGTTGGTACGTATGAACAATCATTTGTGTATCTAGTGCGACTGTTTCTGGTCTACCATAATAGATGTAGTACCCAATTCCTTGATTATCAATAATTATTGCATCTTCGGTCCGATTTACGACCGTTCCTGATATATATGCGATCATTTTATCACCGTGTATATTTTATCATATTTAGCCTTCATTGAGTACTGATTACGATATGGAATTCTAATGAAAAAACCCCGAGTGTCTCGGGGTTTACTTTTAGTAGGCTTCGCCTTCTTCAAATATGAACTGTACATCGGATAGAATAATAACATCACCATCACGTGCACCAGCGTCACGAAGTGCTTGGTCAACACCTAAACGTTTCATGGACAGACCAAATTGAACTGCCGATTCTTCTGAATCAAAATCAAATTGACGGAACATACGGTCGATACTATCGCCGCTAACACGCCATTTTGTTTCATTAATACGCTCGATTTCAAAGCTTCTACGAGGTGCCTCATATTTATAGACAACCGCTTTACTTTGCTCAACAACGGCTTCTTCAATATGTTCATCAAGAATGTCTGCAACTCGATAAAGGAGTGATTCAATTCCATCACCAACCATTGTAATGAGTTCAAAGACTTCAACTTCTGGATATGCGGCTTTAAAACGTTCAAGATTATCAGAAGAAACCTCTAAGTCCATTTTATTCGCCACAACCACCATTGGTTTATTCATAAGCGTTGCATCATATTTTTCAAGTTCTTCATTGATGACTCGGTAATCCTCAACAGGATCACGCCCATCTTCAGCACCCATATCCACAACATGTACTAAAACACGTGTTCGCTCGATATGTTTCAAAAAAACATGACCCAAACCTTTTCCAAGATGGGCATCTTCAATCAATCCTGGCATATCAGCAACCGCAAAAGAACGGCCATCAGGACTGGAAGCAATACCTAAATTAGGAACGATTGTTGTAAAGTGGTAATCTGCAACTTCAGGTTTTGCACGTGTTATAACAGATAAGAGTGTTGATTTTCCAACAGAGGGAAAACCAATAATTCCGACATCTGCTAAGAGTTTTAATTCAATTGTAATTTCTAATTCTTCACCCAATTCGCCTTTTTCAGCATAATGAGGTGCAGGATTATTGGCAGTTGCGAAGCGGGTGTTTCCACGGCCACCACGTCCACCATGAGCGATAATCTCACGTTGTCCATGTTCCGTTAAATCCGCAATAACAACACCTTTTGCGTCATCGTAAACGACTGTTCCTACTGGAACTTTTAAGATGACAGGTTCCGCAGCACGTCCATGCATTTTTTTGTTCTTACCTGCTTGGCCATGTTTCCCTTTGATGACACGATTAAAACGAAGGTCTAATAATGTAGACTTATTGGAATCGGCAACAAATACAATATCTGCACCTTTTCCACCATCGCCACCGTATGGTCCGCCAAGAGGCACAAATGCCTCACGACGAAATGATGCCATACCATCGCCACCATCTCCTGCGATTACTTTTATATTAACGCGATCGACAAACATAATATCATCCTCTCAATTAAAAATCCCCGGTTTAGAGGGGATTTGGTTTAAAATTTAAGCAACTGGGTAAACTGAAACGCATTTACGGCCTTTGCCGATACGTTCAAATCTAACAACGCCTTCAACTTTAGCGAATAATGTATCATCGCCACCACGTCCAACGTTTGAACCTGGATGAATCTTAGTACCACGTTGACGGTAAAGAATTGTACCAGCAGTTACGGTTTGTCCATCAGCAGCCTTTGAACCAAGACGTTTTGAATGTGAATCACGACCGTTTTTTGTTGAACCTACTCCCTTTTTAGAAGCAAATAATTGGATATCTAATAAGAATTTCATGAAATAACCTCCTTTTCGTTGATTTCAATATATTCTGGGTGTGCAAATTCAATTGTTTTTAATTGAATCAACACAAACTCAAAGAGTTTTTGATTAAGATCAGATTGATTTAATATTTCAATTTTAACAAGTGGTTCTTGTGTCATAGTCAAGTCAACAGTGTTATCCAAAGTATCGAAACCATTAAGTGCACCAGTCATAATACTACTTACTCCAGCACACACCAAGTCAAAGCCCGGTTCACCGGAACCCGCATGGCCGCTCACTTCCATTGATTGGAACTGATTGTCCTTTGTTAAAATGGATACTTTAATCATTGATTATCCTGAGATAATGTCTTCGACAACTAAACGTGTGTATGGTTGACGGTGACCTTGTTTTTTACGAGTTGAACCTTTTTTGGATTTGTATTTGAAGACAATAATCTTCTTAGCTTTTCCTTGTTTTTCAACTTTAGCTGTAACTGAAGCACCTTTAACATAAGGAGCACCAACTTTTAATGTGCGGTTTTTAACAGCAACAACTGTTTCAAAAACAACTTCTTCCCCTTCTTGAACATCTAACTTTTCAACAAAGATAGTTTGTCCCTTCTCAACGAGGATTTGTTTTCCACCTGTTTCAATAATTGCGTACATAGTACACCTCCTTCAATTTGCCATAAGACTCGCCACCTAAGGTGGATTTCTCTCTTAAACCTTAGCTATGTGCGGTTGTACGCCTTTCGGACATGCAACTTACGCCTTTTTATGCCTTAACATTATAGCCTATGAATTATCATATGTCTAGTATTCATTGACTTTTTAAGCATTTTTTTCGTTTTCTTACAACAAGAACTATTTTAGCATATTTCATGTCGTAATTGTAGCTGATATTTCTCTAATCTTTAAATTTGCGTTGTTTGAGAATATCCGAGAATTTCATACGGTTTCCATAGTTTAACGATCCTTTACGATAGATATAAATGGAAAGATTCGCAATCGCCACCGTAACACCAAGCATTAGCACTAAAGATGCCACTAATTCATAGACTGGAACCGTCGTCATCATATAACGAATCGGTGTTGTAAAGAGTGACACAAACGGAACGTATGACGCAATTTTAATAACTGTGGCATCTGGCATTCCCATTGCAAACGATGCGAGTAGATAAGCAATCACAAATACAAAGGTAATTGGTGTAACTGCCGAGGAAACATCTTCGACTTTTGTTACGAGTGAGCCAAGCGATGCAAAGATAAATAGATATAAGAAATATCCTGAAATTGAGAAGATAGCATAAATGAGTGCAGCATCCCAGGTAATTGATGCTTGAATCATTGCGGTAATAAATTCTGGATAGTTCCCTTTATTAATCATGTATCCCAAAGTCAATCCGAGAATCATGACAACAACCTGTAAGATTCCAATAAGCCCGACCGCAAGCACTTTCCCAAGAATCAATACTTTGGGTTTTGTACTTGTGATTAATAATTCCATCGTACGGCTATCTTTTTCACGCGCAACGGATGTCGCAACTGATTGACCGTATAAGAGAATCAACATATATAAAACGAATAATACTCCAAACGCTACAAATGTGCTTTGAGATGCATCTTTTCCAAGTATTTGGACACTATTGCTTAGTGTTACTGTAGACGCTTCACGCACTTGATTAGGATCGATACCCTTTTGAGTCAAGTTAGTATCGATGACATTTTGTGTCATGATTGCTTCAACAATTTGTTGATTTTGATTAAACATCGAGCTCTTCAACGTTAACATTGAGTAGCTTGTATCACTATTTATAATTATTCCATCTGTCACCGTTTCATCTTCAACCGCTTCTTTTAGAGCTGTTTCGGATGAATAAACGTGAATTTCCGGTAACGCTTTGAAGACTGGCGCATGAATTGACGTGTCGTCTACCACAACACCAAGTGTCTCATATGTCTTAGGTTCAGCCGTAGTGCTTGTATCATCACTTGAACCTTTATTGAGAAAAATACTCGGTACAAACGTCATTGCCACAAGAATCATCGTAATGATAAGCGTAGAGATAATTGTTGATCGTTTCTTTGCCATTTCTAAGAATTCAAATCGAAATACTGTGCTTAGATTTTTCATGCATTAGTTCCTCCCGCAACATCAACAAAAATATCGTGCAGACTTGGTGTATAGTCACTGAACAATGTAATCGCCATACCTTCTTTAATGGTAAATTCAAGAAGCTCTTGATGGGTCATTGCTTCTGGCAATGTTAGAATCATTGTTTTATGGTCATGCTCAACAGTAACGCCCTTTGTATTTAAGAGTTGTTCAAAAGCGTCATTCGGTGTATTCAAGGCAAGTTTCACTTTATTCATCCCGCGTTCTTGTTTTATTGCTTCTAGTGATCCTTTTAGAATAATCTGCCCAAAATTTATGATTGCTATGTCATCACAAAATGTTTCAACATATGACATCTGATGACTTGAGAATATAATAATGCGGTCATCTGAAATATATTCAGTAAGGGCATCTTGGAACACCTGTGAGTTGACGGGATCAAGCCCACTAAATGGTTCATCAAGAATCAGAATATCCGGTTCATTGAGAAATGCTTGTGTGATTTGAACCTTTTGTTGATTTCCTTTTGATAGGGTTTCAAGTTTACTGTTTAGATAAATGTCTACGCCAAATTTCTTGGACCAATATTCAATTGATTCTTGGGCATGTTGACGTGTTGCTCCTCGAAGCATCGCAAAATACAATAATTGATCTTTTACGAGTGTCTTTGAGTACATCCCGCGTTCTTCTGGTAAATACCCTATTTTATAATCACCAGGTTTAAATGGCTTATCATCCATCGTGATAGTTCCGTCACTTGCTGCAAAAACATCCATTAAAATTCTTAATGAAGTTGTTTTCCCAGCTCCATTTCGGCCAAGATAGCCAAAAATTTGACCTGACTTGACTGTGAATGAAATATCTTTAAGTACATGTTTTTCCCCAAAGTACTTATTTACTTTATGAAAAGTTAGTTTCATTATTTCCCCTCGTTTCTTGTGGCACTATGTTAGTAATGTAACACACTCTATTAGAAATGCAAGGCTTTTATTAAAAAAGAGCCCCTTTTGATTCGGACTCTTGTTCTTATTTTTTTGATCGTGGTTGCTTCTTTTGTTTCTTTACATGGGCTTGGGGCATTGGAGACTGCGCTGGTTTTAGCGTATAGAAGAACGTTGAACCTTTTCCAACCTCAGATGTAACCCAATATTTAGAACCCGTCGCTTCACAAATTGCGCGTACAATTGATAAACCAAGACCTGAACTACCTCCGGTACGTTGATAGTTTTTATCAATCTTATAGTACCGATCCCAGACATGATTAATGACATCAGCATCAATTCCTGGACCATGATCGCTGACTGAAACGATGACTTCTCTTGGGTCAACATGGGCATGAATTTCAATAACACGATCATCACCAACATATTTAGTTGCATTATTGATGTAATTGTAAAGCACCTGTCCCATTTTAATTTCATCCGCAATCACTTCCAACGTTGGATCCACATCAATCACAAAATCAATATCTAACCCTTGGAATAAATTGACACTTCCGAGAACTTGATCATAAAGCTTGAAGGTTGTTTCTTTTATATCGAATACTTGTGATTCATATTTAGATAGCGTGAGCATATCATTGACTAAACGTTCTAAGTGATTCACTTCATCCACGATAACACCCAGATGTTTTTCGCGCATTTCAGGATCGTCTCCCGAAATATCTTGAATCATCTCAGCATATGCTTTAATCATTGTTAGCGGCGTCTTAATATCATGGCTCACGTTCGCTACAAGATCACGGCGTAGTTCGTCTGTCTTGCGGAATTCATGCGTAGCAAAGTTTAATGTTTTGGAAAGTTCTTTTACTTCACTGTATTCATCTTCATTAAATTTAACACTGAGATCCCCATGCGCCAATTTACGCGCATTTTCAGTTATTTGAACGAGCGGTCGTGATAACCGTCGTGACAAGATAAACGTTACGATCGTAGCAAACGAGAAGACCATGAGTGCAACCAATCCAAATTGACGTTTAAGAACAAATATCGTCGAATCCAACAACTCGATGGGCGTATTTAGGAAGATGTAGAAATCATTATCTTGAATCTTTGCATTTTTACCGTAAAAGTACATACCTTGTTCAAAAATTTCACTATCGAAGCGAATTGAAAAGTCATGAGATTGTGAATTTTGAGTCATCTTCATATATTCTTGGACTGCATCTGACGAGAGATTTGAGATATGACAGTTTGTCCCAACTGCATCCGCATTGATAATTCGTATTCCGCGTTCATTATAAACGACAGCACACATGTTTTCTTTCGCTAACATCTGCGTCATTGCTTTTTCGGAATTGTAGAAATCTTCACGCATTAAAAGGCGTTCAATTTCAAGAACGTTCTTCTGAATGGTCTGCGCACGGTTTCGTTCATAATAGGGTCCAATAAATGAAATCTGGAGCATCCACAAAAATAAAAGCATGAGTCCAGTTAGTACTAAAAAGTACAACCAGACTCGAAATGCCATATTTTTAGTTGATGACTTCAAATTTATAACCTGTTCCGCGTACTGTCACAATATAATCTCTGTAAGCACCGAGGTTTTGGCGCAACATTTTAATGTGGGTATCCACGGTACGATAATCACCATAATAATTATAATTCCATACTTTATCTAATAATACATCTCTAGATAAGGCTTGATCCTTGTGTTGAATGAGAAATACAAGTAAGTCGAATTCCTTAGGTGTAACATTGATACGTTCACCATCCACCGTCAAATTACGGCCCGTAATATCAACTTCAAGTCCGCCAAAAGTATAGACAGAGTGTTTCATTCCTTTTGATCGTTCTGCTACGGCTTTAATGCGTGCCATGAGCTCACGAGGTGAGAATGGTTTCGTTACATAGTCGTCAATTCCAAGTTCAAATCCGAGAAGTTTATCAAACTCTTCTTGGCGTGCTGAAAGCATAATAATTGGTACATCTTTGATTTTTTTAATTTCTCGGCATGCTGTAAACCCATCAAGATTAGGCATCATGATGTCCAGTACAACAACATCATAATCTTCTTCTTTTACTTTATCGATGGCTTCTTGACCATCGGATGCTTCATCCGCAATCAAACCAGATGCTTTTGCATATTCTTTTGCTACTTCGCGAATTTTGACTTCATCGTCAACAATTAAAAATTTAATCATCTGTATCACCTCTTAGTTGTAGTTATATCATACACGAAACGGGTACTAGTTTTCAAACGTAAACATATCTTGAACAATAATTGAATCTGTTTCTTTTACCTGGACTTTGATGAGAACAACCGCTCCAACTTCAAGTTGGTCTTTAATTTTTTCATAGACATTATTGAACACAACAACATCTTTATTATCCGTGTCATCACTAATTTGGAGGAACGCCATCATTTTGCCATTCTTTGCGCGATGCTGTTTGACTGCTTCAATCATTCCAATGACGCGATAGTATTCATAACGTGGCTCGAGTTGAACAAGCGAATCCGTGCCATGTTTGACTTTTAAAGATTTCGTTGGATGGTCTGAAAAGTAAAAGCCTAATAAATCATGCTCATACGCTAAAGTCGCTCGAACATTCTCATTAACCTGCGTAAATATGGGTTCGCTAATTAGTGAAAAGTTGAGTTGTTTTCGACCGTCTTTTTCAACTTTAATTATATTGGCATAGCGAATGGCTTCTTCTAATGATGCGAGCATCGACTCACGATTAGCACCAAAGTAATCCATCGCACCCGCTTTAATCAACATCTCAAAATGACTCTTTTTAACCCCGACAAGATTTAAACGGCTCACCGCGTCATAAAATGATTTGTACGATCCATTCTCTGAACGTTCTGCTTCAATCTCTGCAGCAATTGTTGCACTGATTCCTTTAATGATAGTGAACGGCATGCGAATTTTAACACCATCTAATGTGTAAGCACTCTGACTATGGTCTAAATTGACACTTAATAGACTCACATTACGGCGACGACATTCGTCAATATATTGTCGAGTCTTGACATCGCTCCCTAAAACACTCGAGAGGAGTTCTGTATAAAAAAGATGTGGGTAGTTTGCTTTGAGATATGAGAGTTGATAGGCAATCAAACCATACGCAACAGAGTGAGATTTATTGAACCCATAATTTGCGAATTTTTCGATTAAATCATAAATTTCATTTGCAAGTTCGCGATCATGGCCTTCACGAAGACATCCGTTAATAAAATCTTCCCGAAGTGCATTGAGTTCAGCTGCATTTTTCTTACCCATCGCTTTTCGCAAGATATCCGCTTTTCCAAGTGTGAAACCTGCCATTATTTGCGCAACCTGCATAATTTGTTCTTGATAGATTAGAATTCCATAGGTAGATTCAGTAATTTCACGTAATTTCGGATGTAAATATTTGACGCTTGACGGGTCATTACGAGACGCCAGGTACAGTGGAATATTTTCCATCGGTCCTGGACGATATAACGCGATTGTGTCGACGATGTCCATAAACTTGCTTGGCTTTAGTTTTTTAAGCAATGCTTTCATTCCATCCGATTCTAATTGAAATACCCCGACAGTTTCGGCAACCGACAGTAGTTGGTAGGTTTTTGCATCGTCCATTGGAATTTTCATAATATTAAATGCGGTCGTTTCATTAATTTTACGTGCGATGTTGTCAATGATCGTTAGGTTTCTTAGTCCCAAAAAGTCTATTTTGATAAGTCCAATAGCTTCTAAGTATGTCATATCATACTGTGTTACATGCGTTTCATCATCAAACGCGAGCAGTGGCACAACATCGTCAAGTGGTTTGCGTGACATAACCACTCCAGCTGCATGTTGTGAAGCATGGCGCAGTAACCCCTCTACTTTTAAGGCAATTGTAAAAACACGCATAAGGTTTTTATCGCTATTAAGAAAGGTTCTAAATTTCGGAACGTTGTCATAATTTTCTTGAAGCGTACTTGCACTAATTAACTTTGCACCCGTATCTACAGTGCGAATTGGAATTTGTAACACTCGACCAACATCACGGAACGCTTGACGCGCTCGTAATGTCCCGAATGTCACAATGTTCGCAACATGATTGTGACCATATTTTTCTTGGACATATTGAATTACAAGATGACGCTTGTCATCTGGAAAGTCGATATCAATATCCGGCATCGAGATTCGCTCGGGATTCAAGAATCGTTCGAAAAGCAAACCATATTCAATCGGATCTACTTCGGTAATTCCCAATGCATAAGCAACCAAAGATCCGGCAGAACTCCCACGACCCGGACCAACATAAATGCCCTCTTTTTTTGCGTATCGGATAATATCGTAAACAATTAGAAAATAATCTGTGAAATTCATACCATTTATGATTGATAATTCGTACTCGAGACGATCTTCATAAACTTTGTTCACTGGTTGCTTAATACGACGACTTAAACCAAAAGCAGCAAGTTTGGATAAGTATACATCGTTGCGAACCGATTGACCTGTCTCAAAATGGGGCAATGATGTTTTAATACTAAAAACATCAACGGTGCACATATCCGCTATTTTCTGTGTGTTTTCCAAACAACGTGTATCATACATCGATGCCATCGCTTCTTGGGAATAGAAATTACGATGGGGCGACGAAACCAACGTCTTATCTTCTAAATACGTTCCTTTACCTATCGCTTGAACAACCCTAAAGGCTTCTTCATCACCTTCAAGTTCGTAGTAAACTTTAGACATAGCAACCGGCTCAATATCGCTAAAAATGGCCATATCGATAAGCTGCGAGTTTGTTTTTCGGAAGAAATTCGATTCTTGGTGTGATATTCCAATGTATAGGTGAGAAAACATTTGCTTCAAAACATTAAGACGGTGCTGAACCTCATCTAAATTTTGATTTAATAATGCTTTTTCAAACGGTCCACCTTCCGAATGTGCTATCACTATCAGCGATTTTTCATACGGCAATATTTCTTCGAATGTAAGTGCTGATTTTTGACTTAACACATGACTCAGATGCATCAAGCCAATATATCCGGAGTTATCTTTCGCAAGCAATGTCGTTGTAAACGTCTCTTCTTCATGTGAGAGCGTCACTTCCATTCCAAACAATGGCTTAACACCAGCTTTTTCGGCTACTTTTTGAAACTCCAAAGCACCAAAAAGGACATGCGAATCTGTCAGAGCAACAGCTTGCATGTTATTTTCTTTAGCATTTTTGACGATTGCTTCCACCGACATCAGCCCTGCCAGTAACGAATACGAACTCCGAACGTTTAAATGTATCATGGGTCACCTCATTGTCTTTATTATAGCGTATGTTCGAAAAGAAAAGAACGTATATACGTTCTTTTTATCCTTCATAACCATTCGGGTTGTTACTTTGCCAACGCCATGTATCTTCGCACATTGTATTAATGTCACGGGTTGCTTCCCAACCGAGTTCTACTTTTGCTTTATGAGCATCTGCATAGCATGTTGCAATGTCTCCAGGGCGTCTAGGTTCAATTGTATACGGCACTGCTTGACCTGATGCCCTTTCAAATGCCTTTACAACATCCAACACAGAATAGCCATTCCCAGTCCCTAAGTTATAAACAACATAGCCCTGACGGTCACGAATTGGCTTAAGTGCGGCTACATGACCTGTCGCTAAGTCAGCAACGTGGATATAATCACGAACACCCGTTCCATCTGGCGTATCATAATCATCACCAAAAACTGATAATTTTTCTCGCTTACCGACAGCAACTTGAGCAATGTAAGGAACCAAATTATTTGGAATTCCTGCAGGATCTTCACCAATAGTACCCGATGCATGTGCTCCAATTGGATTAAAGTAACGTAAAATTACGACATTCCACTCTGGATCTGAATTTTGGAGGTCCTTAAGAATATCCTCTGTCATCAATTTAGTTGCACCGTATGGATTAGTCGTCGATAATTCAAAGTCTTCTAAGATTGGATTTGTTTTTGGCGATCCATATACTGTTGCTGATGAGCTGAAGATAATATTTTTGACATCATGGTCACGCATCACTTCGAGCAATGTCAAAGTACCCGAGATATTGTTTTTGTAATATTCAAGAGGTTTAGAAACCGATTCACCAACTGCCTTGAATGCAGCAAAATGAATTACAGCATCTACTTGTTCAGCACCAAACACAGCACTAAGGGCTGGTTTATCTGTGATATTCACTTTATACATTCTCGGTCTTTGACCTGTAATAGCCTCAATGCGATCTAAAACTATGGGACTCGCATTAGAATAGTCATCTACAATTACAACTTCATGTCCTTGTTCTATCAATTCTATTGTTGTGTGGCTTCCAATATATCCAGCACCACCTGTTACTAAAATTCTCATGTTTCTAACTGCTCCTTATCTGTATTTGTTGACAACAGCATGCATCGCATCCCATTGTGCTTCCATATCTTGAATCAGTTTCATTTGTGTTCGTGAGCGAACAAGATTGTGAGTATCGTAATCTGTTTTGAAATAATTATCGCCATCAATGTAATCCGTTAAGAAACGCATACCACATTCTAATGTCATCATTTTAGCACCGACTGCAAATTGATCCAACTCAACATCCGTAAATGATCCATTACCACCTTCGATGAACCCTTTCGTAAATGCTTCATAGTACTCAATACTAAAGTTTACTTTATTCAGATCTTGTTCATCTTCAAGAGCTGTACTGGCTCCAAAGCGAATGGCATCACCAAAGTCATCAACCGCAAACCCTGGCATGACGGTATCTAAATCCACAACACATAACGCTTGTTTTGTCACATTGTCTATCATGACGTTATTTAGTTTTGTGTCATTATGCGTGACTTTAAGGGGCATTTCTCCTTTTTCATGCAGATCCCATAGGATGTTCATGAAATCAGCTCGTTCTTTATAGAAATTAATATCTTCTTGAACTGCTGCAGCACGACTATGTGGGTCACGGGCAATCGTCTTTTCAAAAGTTACATAACGTGATGGTGTATGATGAAATTTCTCAATTGTATAGTGCAATGTTTCTACTGGAAATTCTGAGAGTTGATATTGAAATTTACCAAATGCAACGCCACTTTGATAGAAGACTTCTGGATCTTCAACCAAGTTAAAAGATGTAGCATTGGAGATATATTGGTAAGCCCTCCAATAGTTTCCTTCTAGATCTTGCGTGTATAATGCATCATCGTGAGTGCGAATAATTTCAAGAACTTCACGTTCGGCATTTCCGCCTTCCTCAGTGACAATTTTCTTGATATACTGCGTAACACGTTCAACATTTTCCATCAAACCAACTGGATTGGTAAAAATTTGATGATTGATGCGCTGAATAACATATTGATTCGTATCAAAATCGACAAGATACGTATCATTAATGTGACCATCGCCAACTGGCTTATGGTTTTTATATTCCCCATTGAATTTAAACTCGTTTATTACAGTTAACATAATGCCTCCAATAATTTACTTATACTATATAGTATACACCTTTGCCCTTTCGTTTTAAATAAGATAAAGGGCTTTCATCACCTCACAAACATTCACAATATTGAGATATAATTGAATGAACAAGAATACACAATCAACTCATATCTCCCATCACCAAAATAAAAGACCATTAAAAATGGTCTTTTATCCCAATCCAACATCCAACAACATCATGATGGTAAACCCAATCATACATCCTATAGTAGCAATGTCTGAACGCATATTATCGTTACCAATATGAGCTTCTGGTATTAACTCTTCAACAACAACATAAATCATTGCACCAGCCGCAAATGCTAAGGCAAACGGTAATAAGGGTTGCATTACAGTTACCGCATATGCGCCTATCATTCCTGCGAACGGTTCAACAATCCCACTTGCTTGTCCATACATAAATGCTTTACTTCGTGACATTCCCTCGCGACGCAAAGGAATTGAAACAGCAGCCCCTTCAGGAAAGTTTTGAAGACCAATCCCTATTGCAAGGGCAATTGCACCAGCAATAGTTGCACTTGGCATTCCTTGTGCAGCAGCACCAAAAGCAACCCCTACGGCGAGCCCTTCAGGAATATTATGAAGTGTAATCGCCATCACAAGTAAAACAGAGCGTTGCCAATGTGTTTTGATTCCTTCTGCCTCATCAGTTGGTTGTCCTAAATGAAGGTGAGGTAAAATCTTATCTGCAAGAAATAAAAATGCGCCTCCTGATAAGAAACCTCCTGCAACAATGAGCAAGACATTTTGATCAATAGCTTCAGCCATATCAATGGCTGGTGCTAATAATGACCAAAAGCTTGCGGCAATCATAACCCCCGCCGCAAATCCCAACATTCCATTGAGAACCCCTTTATGGATTCGTTTAAAAAAGAAGACAGTGGCAGCACCAAGTGCTGTAACACCCCATGTGAAGAGTGTCGCAAGAAGTGCTTGAATTACAGGTTGTTGTTCCAAAAACCAAGTCATCATAATCTTTCTCCTCTATAGTGTGAAAAAGCAGTTGCCTTTAGGCAACTGTTCTTTTTCTTATTCTCCAATACTTCGTTTAGCAAGAATTTCAATGATTTCAGATACATTTTCTTTCGTAAGTTTGCTGACGCCAGATGCCAATCGGTGACCACCGCCACCAAATTGTTGTGCAATATCGTTAATTGTGTACTCGCGTGAGCGAATTGAACCTTCATATGAGCCATCTTCGTCTTGAGTAAAGATTGCCCAAATGCTAAATTCTTGAACACCTGACATTACATTGACAAATCCTTTAATTTGCTTACTTGTAGAACCTACTTCAGCAATGCGTTCGGAATCCATGACTATGAAAGAATGCGCTTCTTTGACTTCTACAAACTGTGCAATCTTGTTTTTAAGTTCAAAGACTGCGCGAGGTTGTGTAAAGAGATCTTGATTCAATTTAGAAATGTTTGCACCTTGTTCAATTAAAAAGGATGCTGATGCAAGCGTTTTTCCAGATGTCGCTTCTGTTGAGAAACGAATTGTATCTGTTAAAATTCCACTTAATAGAGTATTCGCAATGTCTTCGGTAAATGACTTGTCAAAACCACGGAGAATATCGGTGACGATTTCACACGCACTTCCACGTGATGTATCTACCATCTGTAAGTCGCCATATGGATCAACTTCTGGATGGTGATCAATCTTAACAAGTTGTTTACCTAAAGTGTAACGCTCATCGTCAATGCGTGGACGGTTAGCTGTATCAATAACAACTGATAGAAATTCACCCGATAATTCAACGTCATCCATCATTGGATAAATTGAATAATGATGGTCATTTGACCCTAAAAGGTGAACGGTCTTATTAGGATAATTATGTTTCACCCATTTTGCAAATCCAACCTGTGATCCCAAAGCATCACCATCTGGATTTACATGACGAAAGACAGCAATTGTATCGTAGGCTTCAATGAGTTGAAGCAGTTCTTGACTACCCTTCATTGTGAATGCGGAATGCATCTTGTGCAATCATCAATTCTTCATTTGTTGGAACAACCCAAACAGCAACTTTTGATGCATCTGTACTTAAACGAACTTCATCGCCATGTGTTGCATCATTAAGTGCTGGATCGTACTCAATACCAAGTCCTTCTTTAATAACATCAAGAACTGCAGCACGGGTGCCGTTGTCGTTTTCGCCCAAACCAGCTGTGAACGCAATTACGTCTACACCGCCCATTTGAAGTGCATATGCACCAACGTATTCAAGTACGCGTTGTGCATACATTTTACGTGTTAAGATAGCACGCTCGTGTCCTGCTTCAATAGCATTTTCGATATCACGTGCATCACTTGAAATCCCACTGATTCCAGCCATTCCTGATTTTTTGTTGAAGATGTTTAAGACTTCTTCTGCTGAAATGTTTTCTTTTCTCATAAGGTATGTCACGATTGCTGGATCCAAATCACCAGTACGTGTTCCCATGATAAGACCTGCTAATGGTGTGAATCCCATTGATGTATTTACACAAATACCATCTTTTACAGCACTTACAGAAGCACCGTTTCCTAGGTGAAGTGTAATAACACGTAATCCTTGTTCATCACGACCCATGAGTTCTGCAGTACGTTTTGAAACATAGTCATGAGAAACACCGTGTGCACCATAACGACGTACTTTATGATCTGTATAGTAGTCATATGGTAAAGCATACATAAATACTTCTTCAGGCATTGTTTGGTGGAATGCTGTGTCAAATGCAAAGATATGTGTCGCATTTGGTAATTCTTTACTAAATGCACGGTATCCGATTAAGTTTGCAGGGTTATGTAATGGTGCTAAATCTGCCAATTCTTCAACTTTTGAAATTGAATATTCATCACAAATTACTGACCCTTGGAAATACTCTCCCCCGTGAACGACACGGTGTCCAGCTGCTTCAATTTCTGATAAGTCAGAAACAATATTTTTTTCAACAAGGCCACTTAAAACAAGGTCCGCTGCAAGCTGATGATCTGGAATATCCATTGTAACTGTTTCTTTTTTTCCATCATATTTGAATGTTAAGATTGAATCATTTAATCCAATACGCTCAACGATTCCGTTTACTAAAATTGTAGCTTCTGGCATTTCCAATAATTGGAATTTTAATGAACTACTTCCGGCATTTACTGCTAATACTTTACTCATAATTTCCTCCCTTTGATAAATGTATCGAGTATGGCATTGACGTCATTGTTTTCAAGAGCATACAGTTTATCAAACAACGTCTGATAACCATTTGCTACACCGAGTTTTTCTTCGTACTCGATCAATAACTTTGAAGTTCGATTTAAATTATCGAACACGGCCGCACGACTAATTCCAAGAATATCGGCAATCTCTTGATATGATAAATCATCATGATAATAATATCGAAAGACCTCCTGCTGACGTTGGGTCAGTAGTTTCTCATAATAATCGTACAGCTTATTTAGAAATACTGTTTTTTCAATATTCATCAGGCATTGTCACTCACAAGGTTATAGAGGTATGCTTCAATATCAAATGGGCGTAAATCTTCCATTTTTTCACCCAATCCAATATGACTTACTTTGATACCCAGTTCATCCTTTATACTTAGGAGAACTCCACCTTTTGGTGAACCATCGAGTTTTGTAACAATTAATGAATCAATTGGCGTAACTTCGGTGAAAGTTTTTGCTTGTAACAAACCGTTTTGGCCTGTATTTCCATCAATCACAAGATATGTATGGTCGATTGCGCCAACTTCACGTTCTAAAACACGTTTCATTTTGTCGAGTTCTTTCATTAAGTTGACTTTATTTTGAAGACGACCTGCGCTATCGCAAATCATGACATCATACGCTTCTGCTTTCGCATGACGCGCTGCATCAACATAAACTGACGCAGCATCACGACCCTCATCGCCTCCAATAAAATCAACACCAATTTCATCTGCCCAAACTTTTAATTGATTACTACCAGCTGCTCTAAAGGTATCGCCTCCAACCAGGAGAACGCGTTTTCCTTCGGATTTATAGTAGTGTGCAAGTTTGGCACATGTCGTCGTTTTACCCGACCCATTAACACCAACAACTAGTATAGCATTTAGACGACTATCTTCAAGTGCATAGGGTTCGATATTTTCACCATATTGGCGCATCATAACCCCTGCTAGGGTCTCTAAACTCTCTTCTTGCGTCATTGAAGGCTTAACTTCTTTACGAAATGCCTTGATTATTTTTTGTGCACTTTTTAATGAAACGTCTGATTGGATTAAAACCGCAAGCAAATGATCATACCATGCATCATCAAATTTTGGCTTTCCTGTAAACATTTCTTTGAGTTTTGTACCAAACGTTGCTTTTGTTGAATCTAGCCCCGTACTGTATAACTCTTTGTCTTCTTTTTTAGAGAACGATTGTTTTAATTTGTCAAAAAATCCCATTATGCTTTCGCCTCCTTCATTTCTACTGCTTCCTCAAGTCGAACACGTAACATTGACGAAACACCTTTTGTAGGCATCGTCACACCATATAAGACATCAGCTTGCGCCATCGTTCCTGGACGGTGTGTAATTACGATAAATTGTGTATCATCGCTAAATTTACGAATATAGTTTGCAAAACGTTCAACGTTCGCGGAATCAAGTGCTGCTTCGACTTCATCAAAGATACAAAGTGGTACATGACGTGCTTTAAGAATTGCAAATAGAACTGATATTGCAATCAGTGATTTTTCACCACCAGAAAATAGTCGAATATTTTGTACTGATTTCCCGGGAGGCTGTACATCAATATCAACCCCCGTATTAAGTAAGTCATTTTCATCTTCAAGAATTAAACGAGCGCGTCCGCCACCAAATAAGGCACTAAAGACAGCCGGAAGTTCCTCGTTAATTTTGTCGAACATTTCTTTGAATTGCTTGACCATGATTGTATCCATTTCTTCGATGACAGCAAGTAACTTGTCGCGTGCGCCATGAAGATCTTCAAGTTGCGTCGTATAGAATTCATAACGTTCTTTAGTCTCCGCATATTCTTCAGGCGCTTCCAGGTTCACATTTCCAAGCGCTGTAAGTTCATTACGAAGTTTAAGGACTTCATCACGACTCATTGCAGCATCTTGGTCATATACGTTTTCAAATGCATAGTCATACGTCATTTGGTATTCAGATGATAATCGCTCTAATCCTGTTTCCAATCGTGTATTGTTTTTAGTAATATCTAGTGCTAGTTGATGACGTTTTTGTGTGAGACCATTTAAATCTTGACGATACTGACGTAACAGAATCTCTTTCCGTTGAATTTCAGTGCTAATGCCTTGGCGTTGTTCCCGCATCAATGCAATGTTAGTGGTGAGTTCGTCACGTTCCATGTAAGCTTTATTGAGTTGTGCGACAATATCATCGCCTTCCCCTTCTGGTACTTCTGTGACATCATCAGGATTTAAATCTTCATACTCTTGTTTTAATCGTTCATATTTGGATCGTTTAACATCTAAGAGCGGTTCCAATTGCGCTAGCGAAATACGGCGTTGCATTAAGATATCACTTTCGTTTTTATGCGTTGTTGTTAATGCGTGCATGGCATTTTCGCTTAAGATAAGTTTTTCTTTATCTTGGATGATTTCTTGTTCAAGATTCTCTTTATCTTTTTTTAGTGTCATAACAGAAGTGTTGTTATTGCGGTTTTTACCACCCGTCATCGTTCCACCACGATGAATCACATCACCATCCATAGTTACGATTTTATAGTTGTGGTTCAACATTTTTGCGATTCGGTTAGCTGCTTCGATCGTAGTCACGACGAGAACATTTCCAAGTAGGCTGTCACGTAACTGATCATAAACTGCATCATTTGTTACAAATTCGCTGGCCACACCTGCAAAGCCGTCAACGTGTGATGCAACCGTAATTGCATCCTCTGAAACACTGCGAGGCTTCGCAACGGTTAACGGAATAAATGTTGCACGACCCGCATTGTTCTTTTTCAAGAAGTTAATCGCATTAACAGCTGCCTTGTCATCATTTGTTACCAGATGCATCATGGAGCCTGCTAAAGCTGTCGTAATTGCAATTTCATAATTTTCAGTTGCAGTAAATACATTACCCACAACATCATGAACACCAAATAGCGAACTCTTGCTATTCATAATTGCTTGAACACCATGATTTGACTCATAAGGACGTTCCAATCGTGAATTTACAATATTGAGTCGGTTTTCTAACTGTTGAATTGCTGTTGTAAGTCGAGCGACATCTTGTTGCTGATCTGCAAGTTTGCGATTTCGTTCATAGCTGTTTTCAACCAACATTTCAACTTCTGCACTTAATTCTTGATGGCGTGCTTTACGATCATCGTATTCAAGTTTTGCATCGTTGAGCTGTGCTCGCATTTCTTTCGCTTTTTCTTGGGCATTTCCAACTTCCAGCGTATATTTACGGCGTTCTTCAATTTCAACTTTTCGCGTTTCCAAGAGTCCGATTTCGCGAATCGCTGCCATCATGTTTTCTTGTGCTTTTGAAACATCACGATCCAATTCATGGAGTGCTTGGCGTTTGGATTCTAATTCGTGTTCGTAAACCCCTTCAGATGTCTCAAGTGAAGCAAGTTCGGCATCAATTTTAAATAAGTTTTGTTTGATAACTTCGTTTGCTTCAGTGAATTCTTGAATTTCTTTAACCAATACCGAAACTTCTACTGCTTGTAGGAGTTCTTTTTTATCACGATATTGTTCCGCTTTTTTAGCTGCACGTTTTAGTGAATTCACTTGACGTTCAACTTCATCAACAATGTCTTGCATCCGTTCCATGTTTTCACGTGTTCGCTCCAACTTGTTGATGGATTCAATTTTTCGTTTCTTGTATTTCGAAACACCTGCCGCCTCTTCGAATATCATACGACGTTCTTGTGGTTTGGCTTCCGCAAAATACGAAATTGTTCCTTGTGAGATAATGGACAGTGAATCTCGTCCTAACCCAGTATCCATAACCAAATCATGAATGTCACGAAGACGCACAGCTGTCTTATTAATCAGATACTCTGATTCACGCGTATCACGGTATAAACGTCGTGTAACTTCAACTTCTTCGTAATCACTGTTTAATGGTTTAGAACCATTATCAAAGACAAGCGTTACTTCAGCTAAATTTACTTTTTTTCGGTTCTCAGAACCGTTAAAAATAACGTCTGTCATACTTGACCCACGCATCGATTTTACTGATTGTTCACCTAATACCCATCGTATCGCATCGCTAATGTTACTTTTACCGCAACCATTAGGACCAACCACACCAGTTACAGGATCCTCGAAATTTATGACTACTTTATCTGCAAAGGATTTAAATCCTTGCATTTCAATTTTCTTGAGGAACATAGTTACCCCCATTCTTATCTTGTCTATTATAGCGTAATTTCACAATAAACAAAAGGTTATGAAAGTCGAAATTTGCTTTCTTCTGTGAAGCGTGGTAAAGTAAATTCGTGAGTGAGGAGACATTATGGCTAAAAAAATAATACTCGTTGCATTTACAGCGTTTGCTATAGTTGCGATATTCATTGGACTTTATAACCAATTTAGTAGTCAAACAGTAGCGATGACGCGTACTGTAGACACAGTTGATTCTGTAATTTCTACATCTATTTCAATCGATGACATTTCAAAATATTCAAAAGAAAACCCTGGTAATCACGTATTTTTAATTCGTGATGGTAAATCCGATTCCGATTATGTAATTAATTCTATTCTGACACCACTTGCTAAAGAACAAGAGAAACGTCCAACACCGGAAATTGTTTCAATTGATATTAGCAGTGCTGAGAATATGACCGGAACCCGTCTTAAGAATTTATTTGGTGTCGATTCGTATCCTGCGTTTGTTTATGCAAACTTTGATACAACAAAAAATCAACTTAACGTAGAATCAAGCATTTCGTTTAATTCTAAAAAACCAATGACTGTAGATGAATTAAGAACATGGTTCTTCAACAACAAACTTTGGACTGGCTTATATAAATCATAAGCCAGTTTTTTTATTGAAAAAAGGTACCCTCTTAGAAGGTACCTTTTTTTTGTTATGCTTTGACTTTACGTCTTTTTGTTGTAAGTACACGCAGTATGACACCAGCAGCAAGTATGATATAACCAGTTTGATGTGTTGTAACACCTGTTGGAGGAAGGACTACTTTATCCTTTTTCCAGATAGCAAATACATTCACATCAGCATGGATTGTAACTTCTTGACCAATTGCGAAGGCTGTACCTTGACCATCCGATTGCGTATTCCACCCGACAAATGTATAGCCTTTACGCGTCATCGTTGGGCTCGCAATTACAGCGACTTCACCGTCTAAATACTGTTTAGTATCTACTGGAACTGATCCGTCAGTAAATCCATTTCCATCATACATTACACGATATGTTTCCGTGATGCCCTCTTTTGTCCAAATGGCATAAAGCGTTACATTGTCTGTAATCGTCATCTGAGAGCCTTCGCGATACGTTGTTCCTGTACCGTCTTTTTGTGTATTCCAACCCGTAAACGTGTATCCTGTTTTCAGGAGTGTTTCTGGACCTTTAACAGTAACAAGGGCTTGGGTTTCATACGCATTCGCATCAACCGGCTCAGTTCCTGCAGTATGTCCGTTTCCATCATACATCACAACATATTTTTCAGGTAATTTCATCCATTGAGCATAAAGATCTAAGTCTTGAGATATTATGATGTCCTGACCACCTACATAAGCATCACCCGTTCCATCTGCTTTCGTATTCCATCCTGTAAATTGATATCCAAACTTAATAAGATTTCGCGCACCTAATATTTTGGTTTGTGCACCGTTGAGATAGTTATTGATATCGATTGGAACAACTCCCGCAGTATGGCTATTTCCAAAATAGGTAATTCGATAAGTTACTGGAATGACATCCCACATTGCATACAATGAAACATTTTCTGTCATCGTCAGTGTATCCTGTGGAAGGTATACTGTCCCTAATCCATCAGCTTGTGTATTCCAACCAATGAATCGGTAACCATCTTTAATGAGTGTACCTTCACCAAGAAGTGTCGCAGTCGCTCCTTCTAAGTACTCAGTTACATCAATTGGTGCCTCACCGGCGGTATTTGTGTTTCCAAAGTATTTAATTGAGAATGTTATTGGAATTTCTTCCCAAAGCGCATAAAGCACTTGGTTTTCTGCTTGATAGTTGATGATTTCATCTGGTCCGTAGACTGGCTCTGTAGCATCCGGTTGAAGGGCCCATCCAATAAATCGGAATCCATCTCGACCTAACTTCGAAGTATCAGGATTCAATGTCGATCCAGTTCCTCCAATCACGCTGACAGTATAGTAGTCGTAGATTTTGCCATCAGCGGCAGCTTCGTAATAGACTTTACCTTGATATCGATCTAAGGTTTCGAGCTCATAGCGACCACCATTTGCATTGTATCGAATTGACGCAATCTGTACCGCCCCATTTGCTTTATGACGGGCATAACCACGCTGATCGGTAGCACCAGTTACATCATTATTAGTGTTATCGGCAACACCATCCGGTTTTATGATTAGTGTTAGAATCGGTTCTTGGTTGTAACCTGCAACAAATTGTGTGCTATTCGCTTCTAATGTTACATTGTCATTTCCAAATACTGACTTTAAAGGATGTGTATTGGCATCGAGATTAATGACATTGTTCGATCCTAAATCAGTTCCCCCGAGCCTGGATACATCTTTATAGTCACTTGCCACATTGAGGTTCCCGTTGGCATCATATACGCGGTTACCGGCAAAAAGACTCCCCTTAATGGATGCACTATTGCTTCCGTATTGACCACTAAGCCCGATAGCCCCACCGTTTTGATTTTGGCGTGAGGACTCATTACCCGCTTGATTATTTACAAAAGTTGAGTTTGTGACATTATTGGTCATGGAGCTAAAAAAACCAATTTTGAAGAATTGAATCGCACCACCTGATAGATTTCCTCCGTTCAATCCCAATGCTAGATTATCGGTAAAGGTGCTGTTCGAAATATATGTTTTCCCTTTACCTTCAACCATTATTGCTCCACCATCATCGGATGCGAAGTTGTTGGAGAAGGTCGACTCCGAGATGTTTAGGGTCGAGTTTGGATTCGCATTTTTAATGAATATTGCTCCACCATCATCAGCAGTACGGCTTGGAGAGCTTGCACTCCCTTGTGCTTTGTTGTTATCAAAGACTGATTGTTTGATGTTCAATGTCCCATTAAAATTATTCATGTGAATGGCACCACCGCCACCACCTAGTACTCCTGAGTAAAATCCCACATTAACGTTGTTTCGGAATACTGAGTTTTCAATAGTCATAACCGCCGTATACCCTTTAGTCGAGATTGCACCTGCTTCATAGCCAGATGCTGACCCAACGTTGTTTGCAATGGTTGAATTTCGAACAGTTAAGTCAACATCTGAGCTAATCCAAATTGCAGACCCAGTGTTATGACCTTTACTATCATGAATGTACATACCATCCAAGACAGTCGTAACATTTAACTTCATTGTCCCATCAGCACTATTTGAGATACTTGAGTTTGTAAAATTTAACGTTCCGGAACGACGTCCATCTTCAAAGATGTACCCATTTCTTCCTGAACCATTCAAATGAATATTGGTTATCGTTAATGTCTTGTTTCCATTTCCAGTTAACGTTATTTTTCCTTCAGTCCAGTTTACATTATTACCATCTATGGTAAAGGCGACATCAGGAATTGCTACTGACATTGGCCCTGAGATAAATGTTGGTGCAAGTTTAATCGTTTGCCCATCTTGAACATTTACAATCGCTTCTTGCAACTCTGCCACAGTTTGAATATTCGCGATATCATATTGCGTGGCTTCAGCTGATGCAGGCTGTACTGAATCCGTTACAGGGTCTACTAATTGTTCTTCAGCTAATTGGGATGGTTTATCATCCTTTTCTTCGTCATCAATTTGATCATTAGTACGATCTTCTAGCTCATCAACATTTGTAGTTTCAGCATTCGTATCAGTAGTTTCATCTGTCTTTTCATCGCGGATGGAGGTTTCTTCTTCAATTTCAGTGGAAATTGTCGCTTTTTCTGTCTTATCATCCGTGTACATTTGCTCCTGACTGGTGGTTTCTGTAGATGTTTGCGTTGCATCTATAGCCATCGCCGGATAGATTGAACCAATGTATAAAAGCATTGCTAACGCAATGATAGCAATTGATTTTAAACGTTTCATAATAACCCCCCCGTTAAACAAAACTGTTTATATATACATTATAAGTTATTTTTTTCTTCACGTTTCGTTATATAAAATAATATGTTATTTATTTCACTAATAAAAAACATACGGACTTAACATAGTTCACCTCCGCATTATCTTGTGAAATATCGCTTATTATTAATAAACATCATAAAAAAACCTTCTGATGGAACTGACCTAGTTCCTTGGGACTCAAGAAAAAACCTCTTGTAAACGAATTATTGTAAAATGATTCAATACGGGAGGTTTTCTTATGGGAACACGGATTATGCATAGTTATGAGATAAAAATGAA
>NZ_WTSX01000029.1 GCF_009828745.1 Erysipelothrix anatis | reverse complement strand
CTACTGGCAGCACTGTAGATTATGGAGCCGGTGCCGGTGGTGGTGGCTGGTTTGGTGGCGGAAGTGCTTCCAACTATCGCAATTCGACAGGATCTGGAGCTGGTGGGTCAGGTTATGTCTTAACTGGCGATACGATCAAAGATGGTATTAAAATCAATAAGTCATACCGTCCAACAAACTATGCCCCCGATGCTAAATATGAATTCACGAATACTGAACTCTTATCAGGAAATGTGAGTTTCTTTGGACCCGATGGTGTACGTGAAATAGGACATTCAAATTCGGGATATGCGCGAATCACTTACTTTGGAGAAAATACCCAATCATCAGCGAATCTTGAAGGGATTCGTATTAATGGAAAAGTCATTGATGGCTTTGATCCGGAGATAACGGAGTATACGATTCCAATTGCCAGCGAATACATGGCGAAAGATGAAATTACAGTTGATAAACAACATCTTAGTCAGATAGTCGTTGGTACAGGATATCTCGAATTCAAAAAAGGCAATCAAAGCCAAACATTAACGGTCTTCTCGGCGGATGGAAAAACGA
>NZ_WTSX01000005.1 GCF_009828745.1 Erysipelothrix anatis | reverse complement strand
GACTATTTAAAATATTACAATGAAAATCGAATACAAGAAAAGCTAGGATATCAGTCTCCCGTTAATTATCGGTTGGCTTCATCCTAACTTGGTTTTTTCTTGAGTCCCAAGGAACTAGGTCAGTTCCTACCTTAATGGGTGGTTTTTCTGTGTAAAGAATAGCGTCACTGAGTGTGCCGTTATTTAGGGTTTGTACTAATTTTTTGGTAGATAGATTCAATGGCATCTGCATGCGATCCGTGTTCAATGATCAGGTCTTTGTCACTGTAGCGTGGAATAATGTGCACATGATAATGAAAGACAGTTTGTCCTGCAAGTGGACCGGAATTACTGATGATATTGAAATCTTGTACATTGAGACGCTCTTGAAGCCGTTTAGCAACGATTTGTGCTGCTGATTGAACATGGGCAAGGGTTTTGGTATCGGCGCTCATAAACGAGGTTGTAGGCGTTTTAGGGATAACAAGAGTATGTCCAGGGGTTGCTTGTGTTATATCGAGAAATGCAAGTGTAAATTCATCCTCGTAAATGATGTATGCAGGAATCTCGCGGTCAATAATTTTTTGGAATAGTGTCATAATCGTCTCCTTTT
Source organism: Erysipelothrix anatis (assembly GCF_009828745.1). GTDB lineage: Bacteria > Bacillota_I > Bacilli_A > Erysipelotrichales > Erysipelotrichaceae > Erysipelothrix > Erysipelothrix anatis. The sequence continues at coordinate 162,456 of NZ_WTSX01000005.1, read as the reverse complement.
GATTAAGTATAGCACAGTCTGATTTGATGGTAAAAAAAACACACCGGATGGTGTGTTTTTGGATGCTTAAGCGAGGTAACCTGGATAGGATGCAGTGATTGCATCAAGAATATCTTTGTCATAAACTTTGAAGTTATTATCGCTAAAGACTTTAGCACGGTATGTTTTTGTAAGTGCTTGATCTTTTTTCCATTGGTTTAAAAGATCATCTTTAAATTTGTTTGCATCGGTTTCAACGATTTCAACAATGTACGCTGTACCATTTGTTTCATCTTTTAATGCACCACTTAAGCCAGGAGCTTGTTGTTGGTTCATGAATTGTGAAATTGGTGATGGGAACTGTGTTCCTTTAAGGTTGTAAATTGCTGATTTTCCAGTGTACTGGGAATTTGCCATAGCAACATCCTTAGCAACATCTTCCATTTTTTCACCTGCTTGAATACGTGTTAACGCTTCGTTTGCTTGGTCAACGGTTTGAGTTTGAAGTATATTTGCTTTGCGTGGTTGATACTCTTTTACAAGAGCGTCGAAATCTGCTTCGATAGTTTGTTTGACTAAGAATTCCATTTTCAGTGTTGGATAAACGACTTTATCGAGATAATCTTGTTCTGAACCCATGTTTAATTGTTCTAACAAGAGTGGGAACTGATCACCAAGAATTGATTTTGCTTCAGCAAGTTGTGCTTGAGCAGCTTCTTCAATTGAAGGGTCGTTAATGTCTTTGGTTACAGATTGCTCTGCGTTTTGAATAACAGTAGCACCGTTGTCTTGACGTTTCATAACTTCAAACAATTGTGTTTCTGTCACAGTTTGGTTACCAACTGTAAAAATTGTGTCATTTGATGCTGGCTTCACGCGTGCATCAGAACATCCTGCAAGAACAAGAAGAGCGACTAATAATGCTGTAATTTTTTTCATATTATTGTCCTTCCTCGATACCCATTAATGTGAGTAATTCTTTCTTGACGGCGTCATCAGTAAATTTAATATCTAAGTCTTTTGCTTTATCCCAAATTGCATTGTAAACAATTTGTTTGTTTGAAGCTGTAAGTGATGCGATGTATTTTGCTTTTTCTTCATCATTACTTACAAAGTCTTCGGGATTTGTTGAATCAACTTTAATTAAGTGCATTCCATATTGTGAAGCGGTCCATTCTGATGTTTGTCCTGCTTCAGTTGCAAGTGCAGCTGCTAAAAATTCTGGTACTAATTGTGAGGATTTATCTGTAAATCCAATGCTACCACCACGTTGTGCGGATGCAGTATCATCGGATAGGGCCATCGCTACTTCGTTAAATGGTTTTCCTTCAGCAAGTTGTGCGTTAACTTTATCAATCTTCGCTTGTTCCTCTGCTGTTGGATTTTTTGAATCGGTCATTTTGATCAAGATGTGGCTAACCATGCGTGGTGAGCTTGCTTCAACATAAGGATCTAAATATGTTTCTTTATTCGCATTCACGTAATCTAAGATAATTTGATCGCGTTTTGCCATGTCTTCATAAACAATGTTTAACTCATCAAGCCCTTTGTAGCCCAATGAAATGACATAGCTTTCAAGTTGTTGCATTCCTGCTTGACCTTGTTGCTGTGCAGTTCCAGCTTTTGCTGTTTCTGCAATTTCTTTCGATTTCTTAGCAATTTCTGGTGTCGTTTCAATTGAAGATAAAACGGAACGTTCGAAAAGTGCATATGTTTGAGTCAAACCATATCGCTCTTTAAGATCTTTGTTATAGTCTTCGGCAAAATAATTAACGCCAGCGATTTCGGAGACGACTTGTTTCCCCTCGACTGTCTTACCGCGTAAAACAGTACCTATTTGCTGTTTTGCATAGAAGCCAATTCCGGCAACTAGTACTAAACAGATAACGACGACAAACCAATATTTTTTTAAATTGTCAATCATTATAATCCTCCTTTTAACTTTCTCATTATAGGTTATTTACAACCCCATTGCAATAAAACACGGCAATGTAATGAGTGTCTCACAAGTGAATGAACTTCGTGTGAAAAAGCATGTATTTTTTAATTAATTATTAACAAGAGAATTGCGTTGGTGCGTTTAAGAATTGTACCACTGTGATATAATGATAAAAGTATAAAGAAGCGAGGAATTATCATGGCACAATTACGTATTGAAAACCTTCATGTTGAAATTGAAGGAAAACAAATCTTAAAGGGAGTAAACTTGGTTGTCAACGAAGGTGAAATTCATGCAATCATGGGGCCTAATGGAAATGGTAAATCAACGTTACTCTCTGCAATAATGGGACATCCCCGCTATGAAGTAACGGAAGGTTCAATTACATTTGATGGAGAAGATGTTTTGGAGCTTGAAGTGGATGAACGAAGTAAATTAGGACTCTTTTTAGGGATGCAGTATCCCCAAGAAGTATCAGGTGTTACAAACTCTGATTTTTTGAAATCAGCGCTAAACGCACGTCGTGAAACACCAATCGGATTGTTTGAATTCGTAAAGGGAATGGAGTCCAGTGTAAAACGTCTTCGCATGAAAGAAGACCTAGCACACCGTTTCTTAAATGAAGGCTTTTCAGGTGGCGAAAAGAAACGCAATGAAATTCTACAAATGATGATGTTGCAACCCCGTTTTACAATGCTTGATGAAATCGATTCAGGTTTGGACATTGATGCACTTGGACTCGTTGCAGAAGTCTTAAAAGAAGAACAAGATAAACGGCAAATGGGACTGATTATTGTCAGCCACTATGAGCGATTCTTTGAATTGATTAAACCCACGCATACCCATATCATGATGGACGGTCAAATTGTCTTAAGTTCAGATGAAACACTCGTTACAAAAATTGACCGTGAAGGTTATGACTGGATTGAAGCAAAACCAGCGGAAACAGAAAAAGAACATAAGCAACGAATTGCATTAGAATCGTGTGTTATCAAAGATCGAATCCAAGGTAACAAATAATGGCAATCGTAATTGAAACATCACAAAACGTAAGCCTTGAAGCAGGTTTTAATGAAGTTCATATACATGTTCACGATTCCATGAATGTGAGCTTAACCATTCCTGCCCAAACAGAAGGTAGTGTTTACCTTGTTGTGAGTGGTGCAGGGAACTTAGAATTTACTCTTGATGCCCAAGAATCTTCCAATTGGAAATACCTATGGATCAATCAAAGTAACGAAGCATTAGTTGTTGATGAACACCTTATTTTAAATGAGCGCGCTCATCTTGTCGCAAACTATGGTGAAATGTCCCTTGGAAATCATCATAAAAAAACACACATTGAATATATCGGTGCAGGGAGTCATGTCGATTTTAGAGGGGCTATTATCAGTTTCAATAATCTCAAATGGACGATTAAAGCAGATCATCAAGCGAAGAAGAGTTATGCAATGGTAACCTGCAATGCGATCGTTTTAGATGAAGCAAAACTTCACTTAGAAGTTATTGGGTCTATTGCTAAAGGTAATGGTGGATCAGAGACCCACCAAATGAGTCGTATCATGAATTTAGGTGAGACGGTTCACGGTGTAGTTTATCCGATGCTTCTAATTGACGAGAATGACGTTGCAGCATCTCATGCAGCATCAGTGGGTCAACCGAATGAAGAACATATCTATTACCTGCAATCACGTGGTTTATCGCGTCTTGATGCTTTGAAACTGATTATAACGGGCTATTTGATGCCGATTGTTGATGGCATTGATGATCCTGCAATTAAAGAACAATTAACACAAGAAATTACAGAGAAGGTGAATAACCAATGGCAATAAGAGATGATTTCCCCTTTTATAAACATCACCCTGGTGTTGCTTACCTTGATAATGCAGCAACAAATTTGAAGCCCCAGGTAGTAATTGATGCAGTTGTCGATTACTATGAACGCTTATCATCCAACATTCATCGTGGGGATTATAATGAATCACTGGAAACCAGTAATTTATACGAGTTAACTCGAAAAAAAGTCGCAGCATTTATTCATACGGAACCAAAGAACATTGTCTTTACTTCCGGTGCAAGTGAAAGTTTGAATTTGGTGGCTCATGGGTATGGGCTACACCATCTTAAGAAGGGGGATGTTGTGCTCCTTAACGAAGCCGAACATGCCTCAAATACACTCCCTTGGTTCGCATTAAGCGAAACACTCGGGATTGAAGTTGAATTCATTAAATTGGATCATGATGGAAAAATTTCAACGAATGCGCTGCGTCAAGCAATGCATGACCGTGTCAAACTTGTTTCTATTGCACATATTTCGAATGTATTAGGCTATGAGAATGATATCAAGGCATTCGCAACAATTGCTCACGAATTTGGTGCACTTATTTGTGTGGATGGCGCGCAATCAGTCGGTCATACAGCCGTTAATGTGAGTGATCTTGATGTTGATTTTTTTGCTTTCAGTGCCCATAAAATGCTCGGCCCAACTGGTGTGGGTGTTTTATATGCGAAGCCGGAAATTTTTGAAATTATGGAACCACTAAATACTGGTGGCGGCAACAATGTGCGTTATAGTGCATGCGGTGATGTTGTTCTCAAAAAAGCACCTGCAAAATTCGAATCGGGAACACCAAATATTGAAGGTGTCATTGGCTTTGGGAGCGCTATTGATTATCTTCAAAGCGTTGGATTTGAAACGATTCATAATACGATTAAACCACTCCACACGAAAGCCTTAAATGCTTTACTTGGTATGGATCATGTAACGGTATATAATCCACAAGCTGATAATGCGATTATCTCATTTTCCGTGAAAGGAATATTTGCTCAAGATGTTGCGGCATACCTCAATAGTTTGAAAATATCGGTTCGTTCTGGCGAACATTGCGCCAAAATGTTAAATGGTGCTTTAAAAGCAGAGAAAAGTGTCCGAATGTCACTTTATTTCTACAATAACGAAAATGATGTGGACCGTTTCATTGAAGCAGTCGAAACAATTACGATTGAAAAAACAATCGATTTATATTTATAGGAGGGTATATGGATTATTTTGATAACCCACAATTTTTAAGACAAATTATCATGGACCATTATGAAAATCCACGAAATAAACGCATGGAGTCAGACTATCCAAGTATTCAAATGAGTACTGACTCATGTATTGATGATCTTTTGATTCAAGCCAAGATTGAACATGGAAAGATTGTGGATGTTGCGTTTGAAGGTCAAGCATGTACGATTGCAACATCGGCAGCTTCAATCATGACAGAATTACTTAAAAATAAAACGATTGAAGAAGCAACCGCAATTATTGCTGAATACAATAAAATGCTACACCTCGATACGTATGACCACGATGTCTTGCAAGAAGCGAATGCATTTAAAAATGTTGGACGTCAAGCCAACCGTATTCATTGTGCTACATTAGGATGGCGTGGCATTACGGAATTAATTGAAGAAAGTAGGGATCAAGATGAGTGAAGAAAAAATTAGCGATCGAGATCGTTTACCCAGCGAAACGTACGAATACGGATTTCATGATAACGTCGAAGCTGTAGTACAATTTGATAAAGGGCTTAATGAAGATGTCGTGCGTGAAATTTCTCGAATTAAACAAGAACCAGATTGGATGCTAGACCTGCGTCTTAAAGCATACGAGCACTTTAAAGCGCAACCCATGCCAACGTGGGGGGCTGACTTATCGGCCATTGATTTTGAAGACTATATTTATTACCTACGACCAAGCGATCGTGCTGAAACGTTATGGGAAGATGTTCCAGAAACTATTCGGAACACGTTTGATCGTCTTGGAATTCCAGAAGCTGAAGCGAAATACTTGTCAGGTGTTGCGACTCAATACGACTCAGAAGTGGTCTACGCCAATATGCTTCAGGAAGTTGAAGCAAAAGGGGTCCTGTTTTTTGATATGGATACAGGACTACGGGATTATCCAGAAATTGTTCAAAAATACTTTAATAAACTCGTACCCTACAATGATAATAAGTTTGCAGCGCTCAACACTGCGGTGTGGTCTGGAGGCTCCTTTATCTATATTCCAAAAGGTGTTGTGTTGGATAAACCATTGCAATCCTATTTTAGAATTAATGCTGAATCAATGGGGCAATTTGAACGAACGCTCATCATTGTTGATGAGGGTGCGGATGTTCATTATGTTGAAGGATGTACAGCGCCAATCTATTCGAAAGATTCAATGCATGCTGCTGTCGTTGAAATTTTTGTGCATGAAAATGCAAAATGTCGCTATACGACCATTCAAAACTGGTCAACCAATGTCTACAATCTCGTAACCAAACGTGCAACAGTTGATGCTCACGGGGTGATGGAGTGGATTGACGGAAACATTGGTGCTTACAAGACAATGAAGTACCCATCTTGCATTCTTGCAGGTAATGCTGCGAAGGGAATGACGATTTCGATTGCTGTCGCAAGTAAAAATCAATGGCAAGATGCAGGCGCTAAAATGATACATAAAGCACCCAATACGCAAAGTACCATTATCTCAAAGTCTGTTTCACGTAATGGTGGGACTGTAAACTATCGAGGAATTGTCCATCACGATAAAAACGCTATAAATGCTAAAACGAAAATCGAGTGCGACACACTCATTTTGGATCAACTATCGATGAGTGATACGATGCCTGTAAATATTGTAGAGACCAATGCTTCAATCATCGAACATGAAGCACGCGTTTCCAAAATCTCTGAAGAAGAACTCTTCTACTTGATGAGTCGTGGACTTAGCGAAGAACAAGCGTCCGAAACCATTATTCTTGGTTTCTTAGAACCATTTACACGTGAATTACCAATGGAATATGCCGTCGAATTAAATCAATTGATGAAGATGGAGATGGAAGGATCTGTTGGGTAATAGAAAGGACATGCCTATGTCAGTGAAACGAGACATTGCTGACGCAATTATTGCACAGCGAAAAAAATATGATGTCGAAACGCGCTTGCCGTGGGACAAAGCAATCCATGACCAAGTGATAGAAAGAACGTCAGGGCATAAGGTTATTGCTTTATATGCCGCATTTAACCATGAAGTCGATACATACGCGATTATGGAAACGCTGTGGTGGGATCCCACACTGACGTTAGTCTTGCCTAAAATTAGTAATAAGGCGATGACCTTTCACCCAGTTACAGGATTTCAAGATTTGACACCAGGACAACTTGGAATCCTCGAACCTACGACAGCGGTGACCATTGACGCAAAAGATATTGACATGATGTTAATCCCAATGGTAGCATTCAACCGAAATGGATATCGTATAGGTTATGGGGCGGGGTATTACGATCGATATTTAAAAGATACTGATTTCATCAAAATTGGTCTTGCATATGACTTTCAAGAAACAACAGTTTCCTTTGAAGAAATGCATGATATACCGTGTGATGCAATCATTACAAATAGAGAGGTAATACATGCAAAACAATAGAAATAAAATGTTTAAGTTTAGTGTGGTAATGTTCCTTGTGTATGCATCCCATGCAATTATGTTTACACAAATGATTCCATACTTAACCCAACTTGGATATACGGGGACGCAAAGGGGATATATTTTGTCTTATTTTGCGGTGGTATCGATTGTGGGGCAAATTTTAGTAGGTTACCTCAGTGATCGATTCGGAGCCATTAAACGATTCTTTATTTATACTACCTTTATTCTGTTTATGACAGGGTTGATGGCCTTTAGCTTCGATGGCGCCAATTATTGGTTTCACTTTTTTGCAGTTGGAACCATGGCTGGATTTACCCGGATTGCGAGTAACTTATACGATACATGGGTTTTAGAGACTGATGGGTTGTATCACGAGTTTGGTCGCATTCGTTCTCTGGGTTCGCTCGGGTGGGCACTTACATCTTTAGTAGGTGGGTACCTTGCAACCAGTATGGGATTCCATAGTATTGGTATCCTATCAGGTTTGCTTAGTTTGTGCGTCATCTTTTTGTCATTTCGACTAGAAGAGGCTAAAACTGAATCCCCTGATCCCATCAAGTTTAAAGATATTGCAGCACTATTTCAAAATAAAAACTATGTGCTACTACTAGTTGTTTATTTTGTCGCCTACTTTGTTTACAATGCAGACGGCATCACTGTTATCGATTTGATATTTGATTTGGGTGGTAATGCGTCAAATGTTGGGACCAAATGGTTTGTGCAAGCCATCAGTGAAATTCCGATGATGATTATCATGGGACGTCTCCTAATTAAATATCGTGGTAAGAAACTCATGATTTTTGCATCCGTAATTACTGCTATGCGTTTTTTTCTTTATGCAATGGCACCAAGTGTCACAAGCATTTTAATCATGACCGTATTGCAAATGCTGTCTTATCCATTCTTACTGATTTCGCAAAAGGATCTTGTCTATCGTGAAGTGCCCGAACACTTACGTTCGACCGGACAGATGGTTGCAATATCGATAACCATTGGTTTAAGTGCCGTATTTACACCAATTTTTGCTGCAGCAATTGTTGAGATGACAACGATTCGAACAGCACTCACTGTGTTTGGTTTATTGATGATTATTCCAGCAACATTAATGCTCTTTTATAAACCAGATAATCACACAGTTTAACATATGCTTATCAACACATTTACAAATTATAACGATACAATAATCCTGTAAATCAATTGGTTTGCAGAAGGCTATTTCTCTATCCTAGGAATAGATTTCATAACTGTAACAATCGAGAAAAGGGCGAAAGCCCTTTTTTCTTCAAACTTTGTGAAAATAATTGATATTTTGATAAGAAAAAGATTGTATTTATGGTAAAATAGGGATATTGAAAGAGGGATCGATATGAATATTGTTCAATTAACTTCGGAATCAATTCGAGAGCTACGTGCGAAACGCAATGGAATTATGCGTGGCATGATTGAAGGTCAAGAAGGATCACTCCTCGTCCTTGGAGGATCGTTCGCAGGGAATGACCGACAAAGAAACGTTGTATCGTATGCAGTGTTCACAATTTTCTTTGAAATATGGGAAAGATTTAATATGGAATCGTGGTCCTATACATTTGATGAAGAAGGACTTATTTTTTACATTAAACTGGATGAAGATGCCAAAAAAGTGAAAGACATCCTTGTCCATTATGAAGATCACCATCCAATAGGCTTTGCTATCGATAGTGATGTTTTTGATGCTACACAAGAGTGGACCCGAGATTCTCTTGGCCTAACACCACGCCGTGATGAGTATTTTAAAGTTGCTTTGGATGAACTCATGAATGATATTGTTGTAGATCCTAAATACATTGATAACTATATTAAACGTGTTGAAGGCTATATTGTTAAAGGCGATAAGCAAACAATCCTTTCCAATATTTTAGTTTATGGATATGTCAGTGCATATACCAAAGAACTTGGGTTTGGAATGTATGGACCTAACTATAAAGGCAGTAACGAACAAATGAACTTTGAGAAATTTATTCATTTAGTACGGGCCTACAAAGATGAAGCACATCGTATTTTTAACGTAAACAGTCATAATGTTTCCGATATAAACCGATATCAGCATGACATTGAAACAAAAATTCAACGTGCTGTTTTAAACCAACAGACCTATAAATATCCTGTTTTTATGACAAGCATTATTATGTTTGCGTTTATAAACTCAAGAGGGTATGCAGATATTACCAAGCAGGTCAAACAATTTGGTGAAGGATTTGCACAGCATGGCTTTTTTGATGAAGATCCAAAACGCTATGAATTTGTGGAAACCGGGATGCGTGAGGTCTTTAACCACTACGTTCCGTTTCTTCAAAAGAATAAATCAATCACATCAACATTGCTCTATATCATGAGTCGTCATGATGATCAGTCGATCATTTTGCATAATGGCGACCAAAACTTGTTAAAAGTTCAGTTTCTTTCGAAGAACTTGATTCATAAAGAGGATAAATGGATTGAATTGGACAAATTCTGTAGTTCAAGTTACATTTACCCCTATGACGATACGACCCTACTTGTGATAACATGTATGTTAGATATCATGCAACGTTATTACCTGAAGATAAAAATGTTGTTTGATACACAAGAAAAATAAAGGTGGAAACAATGAAATTTTTAGATGAATTAGAATGGCGCGGTCTTGTTAAAGACGTTACAAACCGAGATGCTTTGAATGAACGTCTTGAAAATCCAATATCCCTATACTGTGGATTTGACCCAACAGCGGATTCATTGCATGTTGGACATCTCCAACAAATCATCCTTCTAAAACGTTACCAAGCACAAGGACACCATCCAATTGCGCTTGTTGGTGGCGCTACGGGTATGATTGGAGATCCACGACCAACGACAGAACGCTCAATGCTTACTGACGAAGATTTAGCTCGTAACATCGCAGGAATTGGTAGCCAAATTGAACGCATCGTCAGTTCAGATAATAATCCAGTTCGTATTTTAAATAATCGTGATTGGTTGGGTGATTTATCCATGCTTGATTTTTTAAGAGATTATGGAAAACACTTTAGTGTTGCGACAATGCTTTCAAAAGATACGATTGCGAAACGTATTCAAACAGGTATTTCGTATACTGAATTCTCGTATACAATTCTTCAAGCGATCGATTACCTTCATCTCTTTAAGAATGAAGGCGTACAATTACAAATTGGTGGATCTGATCAATGGGGAAACTTGGTTAGTGGTACTGAGTTAATTCGTCGTGTTGAAGGACATGAATCCGAAGTTTATGGTGTCACATCACACTTGATTATGAAGTCAGACGGTACTAAATTTGGCAAGAGTGAAGGGCAAAATATTTGGTTAGACCCTGAGCGTACTGATGCCTATGAGTTCTACCAATTCTGGATTAATACAAGTGATGAAGACATTATTGACTTTACCAAACGTCTATCCTTTAAATCAGTTGCAGAAATTGAAGCAATTGAAGTTGCATTTAAAGAAGCACCGCACTTACGACATGCTCAAAAAGAACTTGCGAAAGAATTGACACAAATTGTTCATGGTGATGCTGGTCTTGACATGGCGTTACGAATGACTGAAGCATTATTCTCTGGTAATGTCCAAAACTTATCTGTTGAAGAACTTCGATCAGCATTTAAAGGCAGTAGCTCACTCGATGTTGCGGAAGCAAAAACAATCGTTGATTTACTCGTTGATACCAACATTCTTCCAAGTAAGCGTGAAGCGCGTCAACTCGTGAAAGATGGTGCGATTCGTGTCAATGGCGAAGTTGTGAACGATGCCGAGTTTATCATTACAAAAGAAAACGCAATTGGCGAACAACTTACCGTCATTCGACGTGGTAAGAAAACATATCATTTAATCAACCACGTTAGCGTCTAAGGAGGCCTTGATGAAAAAGTTCCTTACATTAATAGTACTTGCATTACTTGTGACTGGATGTTCATTCGGAGAGAAGAGTCTTTATGCTGAAAAAGTAAAACGCTATGAGTCATCTTGGAAAGCAATCTTAGATCAAGATAAATTTGCGGCGTCATCACCATATTTCAATGTTAAAGCAACTATGGGTAAAAAAGGTGATGGCTACGTCTATGAAATCGTTGTGGATCAGCCACGGATTGCATTGTATGAAGTTGAAGTTGTAGTCGTTGCAAACAATGAGCCCTACAATAAAGAAACAATGATGCCATCTGCTGGAATTTTTGATGGACAATATTCAATGATTCCAAATCAAACAGATACAGAAAAAACATTTGTTGGGGGATTCCAACTTAACGGTGAAACATCCGAATCAACAGTCAATTTAAAAATTCTTGTAAGTTGGAAAGATTATTCTCATCTTGAAACAACACGAGAATTTCTCGAATTCAATCTCGAATATAAAGATGGCCCAGTCATGCCTGTAGAAGTTGCACCGACGGCGCCAACTGAAGATGCACCAGCTGAGGATGCACCTGCCGAAGATGCTCCGGCTGACGAGGAAGCGTAACATTTGAAAGAAACTACCACCAGGTAGTTTCTTTTTATAAATAATGGAGAGGTGGTAAGGTAATGGATAGAATGATTGAATCATTTTTAGCGCAATATAAGGCACAAGGAGCCTGTGTGGGGGTTATAGACCACAAAGGCCAATGGAAGTACAAAAAGGTATACAATGATGCTATGTGTCCACATCCGGTCGCAGCGCAGTCGCGCTATGGTATTGCTTCAATAACGAAACTGTTGACAGCCATTGTCATGCTTAAAGGGGTAACATCAAATTGGTGGTCGCTTGACGATTCTATATCTGATTACTTTCCAAGTTTTAATAGAAGAGATATTCGAATCCATCATTTTTTGAACCACACTTCAGGATACTATCCGCAACCGCGCACAACAATTTCGCAAATATGCCAAAAGACTGGATTTAAGCAAGAAGTTTATGACTGTGGCTTATCACCTGAATACATGGACCAGGCTGTAGCAATTCTCATTGATAAGCTAAATGCAAAGACAAAGCAACACAGTCATCCGGGAACTCATGTAAGTTACTTTAATGATGGGTATGCATTACTTGGCGAAGTCATCCGTGTAGCAAGCCCGTATGTTCATTATGAAGCAGCAGTTCAAGACTTAATTTTTAAACCACTTGGCATGCATGATTCAACTACAACGTATTTAGATGTGAACAAAGACGACCAAACCACAATCCAATATTATTGGATTGAGGATCAGTGTATCGAAATAAAAGACTACTATGACAATGCCTTTGCTTTACAAGGTGGTGGCGCAGCTAAGTCAACGCTTCAAGACATGGGAAAATTAGCAACGTGGCTAATGCAACCATCAAACGACATGTTAGCGCACCTTGAGACACATTTGCATGAGGTTGGATATGGGACTCAGTATGGATTCGGAAGTCAGTACATTCAAACTGAAATAGGTAATGTGGTAGGGCATGCAGGTTCGCTAACCGGAGTATCAAGTGCATTGTTTATAAATGAAACGAAAACTGAAGCTGCCATAGTACTTTGTAATACAAGCGATATTCCTGTACAGAAGTTAGCCCTTATGATGTTAGATGCTATGCCGAAAGATACGCCAGATGAAGTATCATGGTGTTTAGAAAAAATGAACGCTTTATACGGAAGTTACTGTGCGGGTGAAGGGTATAGCGTTGAAATATCAAATGAAAACGTAAAAATTGATGGTGTAAATCATACCTACACGACATGTAAGTGTGACTATATTAGGGTGTCTACTGACAACAATCCGATTTATCTGAAAATTATTTTTGAAGAAACAGATGTTATCGGGATTCGATTCGGACTCAGAATGTTGGAGAAAACAAATGAAAAAAACTAGACTAAAAGCTGCAAGTGTCAGCTTATCGTGGGGCGGCGCAGGGGATAAGGACCTACGTTGGCGCTATGAAAAAGGGGTTCAATACCTCAAGGATACATTTGATATCGAGGTCCTACCAATGACCCATACTCTCGATGGTAGTGAGTCGGTATACCAGAATCCACAACACCGCGCTCAAGATCTTATGGAAGCATACGAAGATGATGACATTGCGATGGTGCTGTCGTGTATTGGAGGGTCAGAGAGTGTTCGAATATTACCATATTTAGATGATGCTATTTTTATAAATAACCCAAAACCATTCATTGGTTACTCAGATTCCACAACACTTCACTTGTATCTCAATAAGCTAGGCATTAAAACATACTATGGCCCATCAATCCTTTCAGAGTTTTCTGAAAACAATGGGATGTTTGAATACAGCCGTGATTATTTCCAAAGGATTGTCTTAAATCAAGAAGCAAGTGTGACAATTGAAGCAGCAACGCAGTGGACGAGTGAGCGAATTCCATGGTTAATAGAAAATCAAAATCAGTCAAAAACAATGTATTCAAATGACGGTTTCGATTTTATCCAAGGTGATAAGGTGGTTAGAGGGCCTTTAATTGGTGGGTGTATCGAAGTGATGAGTAACCTTAGAGGTACAGATATATGGCCATCATATGAGTCTTTCGATGGTGCAATTCTTTTCCTCGAAACCAGTGAAGTGATGGCAGAACCATGGTTATTTGAGGATATGCTACGGGCATTGGTTATGGTTGGTGCACTCGAAAAGACTTCCGGTATCATCTTTGGAAAGCCTTATAATAATAAATATTATCAAGAATACCGGGAAATTATAGAAAAGATAGTACAAGAAATCGACTACCAGGGTGCCATTGTCGCCAATATGAATTTTGGTCATACCCAACCAATGTTTTCGATACCTTATGGCGGTATTGGGATTATTGACCCCAATCAAAGAACGTTCACAATCAAACAATAAAAAAGAAGAGGCGATAGCCTCTTCTTTATGGAGTAGATAGTTACTCTTAGATATATTCTTCTGATTTAACAGTGAACATAATAGCCCCTGCCATAGGGTCTTTTTTGATTTCTGCTTTTGCAATTTTACATGCCAATTCTGTATCTTGTTCGCTTGTTTCAAAGTAAAGGCGGATTCCATCTTTCTTTACAAATGTAAAAGTTGGTGATTCCATAGATTCCAAAATTGTTTGAATTTTGCTTTGCATGATCGGACTGTTTACGATAATCATAATAATGCCTCCATTAACTTCCCTACTATCATACCAATATTGGAAATTATTTTCAATCCAATTAAAAAAGTTTTTCAATAATTGCTAAAAAGTGTTGAAAATTATTTTCGAACGGTGTATCCTATGGGTGTAAGCACTATCAGTGCATCAGGAGGGAAAAGTAATATGGAAGCTTTAACACGCTTTATTGAAGAACGTATAGCACCACCGCTAATCAAATTTTCACAATTGAAATACGTTCAAGTAATGCAACGTACCGGACTTGGTATTATGAGTTTACTGGTAGTAGGATCAGTATTCTTACTCGTAGCATCATTTCCATTTGACCCATGGTTGAATTTCTTAGGAGATTTCCGCTGGGTAATCGCAGCAGCATCTGGTGTGGGGACATCATTTATTGCTCTTTATACAGTAATCACTGCTTCATATGGTTTGGTTGAGTTCTACAACAAACAACGTGGTGAAAACCATGACATCATTCAACCAATGATTTTATCAGTAGCATCATTCTTACTTCTAAACCCAGCTCAAACAGTCACAACACTTATTGAAGGTATTGCTGAGCCAGGGAAATTTACAGGAGTTCCAACAGCATACTTAGGTGCAGTCGGGGTATTTGCCGCACTTATTATTGCAATTGTAACTGTTGAAGTATATCGTTTTGTTATTAACCGTAAATTAGTTATTAAGATGCCAGAAGGTGTTCCACCAATGGTTTCTCAATCATTCATCGCTTTAATTCCATCATTTGTTGTTATTATCATGTGGTGGTTTGTAGGATCGGTATTCAAGATTAACTTACCACAAACAATCGCTGGTATCTTTACACCACTTGTACGTGTTGGTGATAGTCCAGTTGTTGTCTTGATTTCAACATTCCTAAACCGTATTCTATGGGCAGTTGGTATCCATGGTTCAAATATTGTTAACTCAGTAGGTGGAACATTCTGGGGCCAAATGACTCAAGAAAACTTGCAAGCACTTCAAGCAATGCAAGAATTGCCATATACATTTACATCAGTATGGATTGATAACTATATTTGGACAGGATTATTCCCGCTCGCTGTAGCATTAATTCGTTCAAAATCACCACGTCTCAAAGGACTTGGAAAACTGTCAATTGCTGCAGCACTCTTTAACATTGGTGAGCCACTAATCTTTGGTCTTCCAATTATGTTGAACCCATTGATGATGATTCCATTTATCTTGTCATACATGGTTCTTGCTATCGTAGCGATTATCTTAACATTAACCGGTGTTCTACCAGTTCCGGTAATGATTATTTCTTGGATTACGCCAGCACCACTTAAAACATGGTTAGCAACGAGCGGAAGCATTACGGCAGTATTATTCGTTCTTGCTGGTTGGGTCTTCATGTACTTAACATTCTACCCATTTGTAAAAGCGTTAGAAAAACAAGACTTGAAAGAAATCGCAGCAGCTGAAGAAGCACATAAAACAGAGGCAGCCTAATGTTAGGAATTTCCTGCTATTTCAAAGATTTGGATTATGACTATCTGGAATATGCTGCGAATTTGGGAGCGAAGTATGTCTTTACTTCGCTTCACATTCCAGAAGAAGACTTATCCCAATTAGATACAATGCTTCCAAAATTTCTCGATAAATGTCAGGAATTGAACTTAAATTTAGTCCCTGATATTTCACCAATGACATTTGAAAAGCTTAATATTGAGCCAAACAATTATGTTGGTTTGAAAGAAAAAGGATTCAAAGTGTTGCGATTAGACTATGGTTTTGATGATTTTGAAATTATTAAAACATTACTTCAAGATTTTGAATTGGTGCTTAATGCAAGCGTTGTGGACGAGCAATACATCATTGACGCTAAAGCCCATGGTGTAGACTTTACACACATTTCAGTAATGCACAACTTTTATCCAAAAACTGAAACCGGTCTATCATTAGAATACTTCAATAAAAAGAATGAAGCATTCATTAAATATAACATTCCAATTATGGCATTTGTTCCAGGTGATCGTTTGAAACGATTCCCACTGTATGAAGGATTGCCAACTGTCGAGAAACACCGTCAAGTACATCCATATGTTGCTGCTGTTGAGTTAATCCACAGTTGCGGTATTCAAGATATTTTGATTGGTGATTCATTAGCACATAATGAAACACTACGTTACATTCAAAGCTATATGGAAGACAAAACAATGCATATCCCAGTCTACTTAGATAAAGCATATGCATCAATGTACGAGCAACCGTATGCTATCCGTAAAGACTTATCTGAAAACGTTATTCGACTTGCAACACCACGTATTCCAGACATTGCGATTAACAATAACAACTATCGTAATAAAGGATCGATTACAATTGAAAATACGTTATCAGGACGTTATAGCGGAGAAATCCAATTGACTAAGAAAGATTTCATGATGGATGCACGTACAAACGTCATCGGATTTATTCATCCTGATTATATTGATTTAGTCCATTATATGGAACGCGATACACGAATTGTATTTGTACCTATTTCATAAGAAGGAATTTATTCCTTCTTTTTTATGAATAAGGTGCACAAAGGAGTAAAAGTATGACAATTGAAGCCATTGTGAATGGGATTCAACAAAACAAATATTTAAATGCAATGAAAACAGCCATTATTAAAGTGGCATTTATCCAAATAGGGGTAGCAGTTGCCATTTTCATGATTCATATTTTCGACCAACGCGAAATGATAAGTGCAGAGACATTCAATCAAGTTGCTCTCTACTATGGGTATTACTGCATACTACTTGGAATCATTTTCACGTTTGTAATGGCACAGGCTTTGATTCCTGTTGAACGTGAATATCAGATCTATACCGTAACGTTCTTTGTGATGATGTATGGGGTTCGATTTATGGAAAGCAATCGATTCCTCGAGTTTCCAATCGTTGCATTGTTTCTTGCATGGATTACGATTCTTGCGAGCGAAAAATTGTCGCGTATGCAGTTCAAATCAAAACATGTACCACAAGCCGTGAATGACTACATGACGAAGCTTATCCCTATCGTGATTCTTCTGATTCTTAATGTCTTGATCTTAGTTCAGTTCACAGCCATTATAGATTTATCAGCGGACATTTTGGTGTATGTTACACGCTTTGTAGCATCATTTGGTATGGTGATTGCAACAATTCTGCTGATTTGTGGATTCTGGGTCTTGGGCATCCATGGTGTTGCTGTGATTGGAACTTTGTTACGGCCATTTTGGTTTTATATGATGATTGTGAATGGCTACCAAGTGATTACAAAACAACCTATTTTATATATTGGGAGTGAGACCTTCTTCCAGTGGATTGTTTGGTTAGGCGGTTCAGGCTGCACCCTTGGTTTGGCTATCGCAATTCGTTTCTTCGCTAAAAGTGAACACCTTAAGTCTTTTGGCAAAGTGGGACTCAATTCAAGTCTGTTCAATATTAATGAGACGATTTTATTTGGAGTTCCAATTGTAGATAACAAAAACTTTAGAGTGCCGTTCTTTGTGGCACCGATTGTATGTGCTGTAGTAGGGTATGGTGCAATGGCGTGGGGTTATGTCTCGATACCTAGTATTGTGTCACCGTGGGTTTTGCCTGCACCGCTAGGGATTTTTATTTCAAGCCTAGGAGACTTTAGGAGTGTCATATTATCGCTAATCTTGATTGCAATTTCGTTTGTAGTTTATTTTCCATTTTTTAAACGATATGATCGTGAGCTCCAAGCACAGGAACACCAACGATAATAAAAAGAACTTTGCGGTTAAACCCAAAGTTCTTTTTGTGTCTCCAATAAAAAAAAGAGGCGGATGCCTCTTTTAATCTGAAGATTAACGGTTGTAGAACTCAACAACAAGTGCTTCGTTGATTTCTTGGTTTAGTTCGCTACGTTCTGGTAAACGAACATATTCACCTTTCATCTTGTCAGCGTCGAAAGTAACGTATGCTACTGTTCCAACTGATGCTTCCATAGCTTCTTTGATTGATGCCATTGAGCGTGATGATTCTTTAACTTCGATTGTTTGTCCTGGTTTAACTTGGAATGAAGGGATATCCACTTTCTTTCCATCAACAAGGATGTGACCGTGGTTTACTAATTGACGTGCACCACGACGTGTACGTGATAAGTTCATACGGTATACGACGTTATCTAAACGTGATTCAAGCATGAATAAGAAGTTGTGACCTGCAACACCCTCTTGTTTTACAGCTTTTTTGAATGTGTTGTAGAATTGTTTTTCTGTAACACCATATGTGAAACGAATACGTTGTTTTTCACGTTGTTGTAAACCGTAGTTTGATAGTTTTGGACGACGTGCTTTTCCGTGTTGTCCTGGAGCGTAATCGCGACGTTGTAATTCTTTACCTGTTTCTAAAATTGAGAAACTAAGACGACGTGCTTTTTTCCATACTGGACCATTAACTGTTGCCATTTGCTGACCTCCTATATGTCGAGTCAACCACAAATTACTAATAGTTGAGTTCATCTATTACTGTTTCCCTTATTCAGCTAAGGTACTTTAGTTCCTGCCGCGGGATGAACGCGTGGCTACCAACTTTGTGTGCTGATTTTTCATGACCTTACTAATATACAAAAGATAGCGGTAAAAGTCAATCAAGGACTTACCAAGAAACACTAAAATATGATACAATGTCACAAAGAGGTGGACCTATGAACTTACAATCTATTCCGAGTTTTATAATTGAATACAAAGTGCCAATTGCAATTGTAGTTGTTGTGATTGTCATTATGGTATTTTTTATTTCGAGATCAAACAAAAAACGACGATTAAGAAAGCAGTTTGATGCTTTAGAAGTTCGCTACAATGAACTTATGAGTATTCCGGTTCTTTTCAAGATTAACAAGGCAACAGGACTTGCAAAATTGAATCCTGAAGTTGAAAATAAAGTGATTGAGTGTAAGGACCTTTTCAACCAAATTAACCGTCAACAAGAAGTGGTAACACAGCTCTTGGCTGATACAGAAGATGCGTTAGCATACGGGAAGCTAAAAGACGCTAAATACTACTTGGTTGATTTAGAAGAAACGATTACTGAATCATTAGAACAAACCGAAACCTTAAACAAAGAACTTGAATCACTGTTGGAACAAGAGACACAACAACGTCTTGAAATTACGAATCTCAAAGAACGCTTCAGAGCAATCAAACAACAAGCAAATGATCAATCTGCAGTTTTAGGTGATGCATATGGGCAAATAGAAGTTCAAATCCGCGATATTGAGCATGCCTTTTCAGTTTTTGAAGAATGGATGTACGCGTCGGACTTCCAAAAAGCAAAAGATGTTAGTGATGAAACAAAAGAGAGTGTGGATGATTTAGAAGCACGAATCAAAACGATTCCGAAACTGTACGAAGTTGCCAAAGGATACATTCCTCAATTATTAGATGAAGTATCAAAATTGTATCAAGGGGTACGTCAATCAGGTATTTATGTTGATCACTTGGAAGTTCCCAAAAATATTGGTGTTCTCAGTGAAATTCTTAAAGATGATTTAATTGGGATTCGCGAAGGGAATATTTCAAAATCAAAAGAAAGCTTGATTGAAAGTCAAAAACGTTTGGAACAGTTAGGAATTGCAATCCAAAAAGAAGAAAAGGCACATACAGAACTCCAAGGCGTTTCAGAAGAGTTATTCACGACACTTGAATATCTTGTGGAAGCCGTTAAAGATATCAAAACTGATGCCGAAAAAGTTGAAGTACGCTTCGGCTTCGAAGGATATGTAGACCAAGTTGAAGAGTATGCTGCGATTATTGAAACACAAGATCAAATGCGTGCCAAAATCATGCGAATGATTCAAGAAGAAAAAATTCCAGCAACAACAATCCTTATTTCAGTTAATGAATTAGGGCAAGATGTTTCCATCTTCCGTGGTGAATTTGATAAACTCGTTGAGAAGGTCGAACAAGCCAATGCAGATGAATTACGCGCAGAGCGTCAATTAATGAAGTTATATCTTATTATTAATGATGTTCAAGTTCGCATGAAAAAACGCTCGTTGCCAATGATTTCTGAATCATACCGAGAAGATGTCGAAAAAGCACAACTTTATACGCGTCAAATTTCCGATATCTTAAAACACGACATGATTGAAGTCGAAACATTGAACAAAACGGTCGATGAAGCCATTGATTATACATATAAACTCCACAACAACGTTAACAATTTAGTTGGTGCAGTCGATATGTGTGAAAATGCTATTGTCTATGCAAACAAATTCCGCGCCTTTGTACCAGATATTGACGCTGAATTAACCCGTGCAGAACTCGCGTTCAACAATGGTGAGTACACTCAAGCACTCACAACCGTTATCAACGCAATTGATAAATACAGACCTAATACAGCTTATGAGGAGATGATTCGTGACAATGCAAAAAGCGCACGATAAACCAATATATTTAGATTACGCAAGTACAACCCCAACGCGTCCTGAAATTGCTCAAGATGCATTTAAGATTATGAACGAATACTACGAAAACGCTGACTCACTGCATTTTGGGGGTCAGCGTGTTTCTGACTTAGTGACTGCATCACGCAATACACTCGCTAACCAATTAGGAGTCTTACCGCAAGAGGTTATCTTCACATCAGGGGCGAGTGAGTCAAACAGTGCCGCAATCAAAGGGATAGCACTCGCGAATCAACATATTGGTAAACATATTATTACAACTGAAGTTGAACACAGCTCAACTATGGGTGCTGTAGCACAACTTCGAGATTATTTTGGTTATACAGTGGATTATCTACATGTTGATGATCAAGGTAATATCAGCTTTGATGAACTTCGCGATAAACTACGCAAGGATACTGTTCTTGTTGCTGTGATAGCGATTAATAATGAAGTAGGGGCTATAACCGATGTTCAGGCACTTGCAAAGCTCGTGAAGAAAGAATCCAATGCATTTGTTCATATTGACGGAGTCCAAGCCTTAGCCCGTCATGATTTTGAAATGACTCAGATTGATTCTGTCGCTTACTCCGCTCATAAAATCTACGGATTAAAAGGCAGTGGACTATGGTTGAAGCGATCAAATGTTCATGCACTTCCACTTATTAATGGCGGGCAGCAACAATTTGGTGTTCGTGGTGGTACAATCGATAATACTGCTGCAATACTCTGGGCGAAGACCTTACGTCTCGCCCGAGAAGACAATGCGAAAGCTCTGCCAAAGATTGAAAAGATGCAAAAATACTTGTATGATACTTTCGAAAACATGGAAGGCGTTGTTATTAACTCATCCTATGAAGGTTCGCCTTACATCTTTAACTTATCAATACTGAATGTTGGATCAGAAATTATGATGAATGGATTAAATTCCGCAGGATTTGCGGTATCTGCGCAAAGTACATGTAACTCAAAATCACTGGCCCCCTCACATGTTTTAAAAGCCATGGGGAAAAGTGACACCGCTGCATTAAGTAGTATTCGAATCAGTTTATCCCATTTAACGACAATGGAAGAGTTAGAAAAAGTCGTTCAAGAAATTTTGGAGATTAAGAAATATGTCAACCACTAATTATGAATTTATTGTTTGCCGCTACGGTGAACTTTCAACAAAAGGAAAAAACCGCCGCAACTTTACAGCACAACTCGTTCGTAACGTTCGCGCGCAATTAAAAGCTTTCCCAACACTTGAATTTAAAGAAACATATGATCGCTTGTATATCACACTTCATGAAGAAGACGGTTTAGCGGTTAGTGAAGAGCTGAAACATGTATTTGGACTCAGTTCATTTTCACTAGCAATCAAAGTGGAGCGTGATCTAGAAGTTATAGCTCAACTTGCAACCGAACTCATTCAAAAAGAAAGCGGGTCAACATTTAAAGTTCTCGCCCGCCGTCATGATAAAAACTATGAACACGTGTCTGATGTTATAAATCGTCATGTTGCTACGCGTATACTACAAAATACAGACTATAAAGTTAATGTTAAAAATCCTGATATCGGAATTATTGTAGAGATTCGTAACGATGCTGCATACATTATGATGGGTAAAATTGAAGGTGCTGGTGGTTATCCGGTCGGTATTCAAGGAAAAGTCATGTTGATGCTTTCGGGTGGAATTGACTCACCTGTTGCGGGATATCTCATGATGAAACGCGGTGTTACACTCGAAGCGGTCCACTTTGCGTCACCGCCGTACACATCACAAGAAGCTCAGAAAAAAGTCATTGACCTTGCACAAAAACTTACAAACTATCAATCATCGATTAAAGTACATGTTGTGCCATTTACAGATATTCAACTCGAAATCTATAAAAAAGTACCAGAAAGCTATGCAATCACAATGATGCGTCGATATATGCTTCGCATCGGAGAACGTCTTGCAAATGAGCGTCACGCATTAGCAATTGCTAATGGAGAGAGTTTAGGTCAAGTTGCATCACAAACACTCCACAGTATGAAGGAAATCACAAATATCAGCACATTACCAATTCTTCGACCACTAATTACTTATGATAAGGTTGAAATTATTGATCTTTCGCGTAAAATTGATACATATGAGACATCAAT
The DNA here is from genome assembly GCF_009828745.1 of Erysipelothrix anatis. Taxonomy (GTDB): domain Bacteria; phylum Bacillota_I; class Bacilli_A; order Erysipelotrichales; family Erysipelotrichaceae; genus Erysipelothrix; species Erysipelothrix anatis. Next base: position 139,449 of record NZ_WTSX01000005.1, on the reverse strand, counting down.
CCTTCCGTTTGAAGATTGCTGCACAATATTTACACCAACAAAACCAACAACGAAACCCAATCCACGAAAAGTTGAACTCTTTGAGTCAAAACTTGTGATTGAGGATCTTATTGATCAGGCAATGGAAAATATTGAAGTAATCGAAGTGACGAAAGCGATGGCTGAAGCTACAGCAGAAGTTACAGACTCATTCTTATAATTTACTAACAGGAGGCAATTATGGCATTTGATAATCTGACAAATCGTCTACAAGATACATTTAAAAACTTAACAGGTAAGGGGAAACTTACAGAAAAGAACATCGCGGATGCATTAAGCGAAATTCGTATTTCACTACTTGAAGCGGATGTTAGTTTGGAAGTTATTAATGAACTATTAGACTATACACGTAAAGAAGCAATGGGGATGAAAGTTGTTCGTGATGTTGATCCATCACAAATGTTCATCAAAATTGTTAATGACAAATTAGTTGAAATTTTAGGTGAAGAACACCAAGGCTTAACATTTACTCGTAAACCTGGTGTCATGATGATGGTTGGTCTTCAGGGTTCTGGTAAGACAACAAGTATTGCCAAGATAGCGCGTGAACTCAAAGTCAAAGAAGACAAAAAAGTGTTGTTGGTTGCAGCAGACCTTGCACGTCCGGCAGCTATTGAACAATTGAAGATTCTTGGTGAACGTATCGGTGTTGAGGTTTTTGCTAAAGAGAACAGCACACCAGTTGAAGTGGTAACGGATGCTCTAAGTTATGGTAAAGATTTCGATGTTATCCTTATCGATACCGCCGGACGACTCCAAATTGACGAAGCACTGATGCAACAATTGGTTGATATACAAGCACTTGCGAAACCTGAAGAAATTCTTTTAAGTGTTGATGCGATGTCAGGGCAAGATGTTATTCATGTTGCGAACGGCTTTAAATCAAAACTAAATTTAACGGGATTAGTTGCGACAAAATTTGATGGTGACTCACGTGGCGGATCAATTCTTTCTGTCCGATACATGACCAAAGTTCCTGTAAAATACGTTGGGGTTGGTGAAGGCATTGAAGAGTTAGAGGCATTCCATCCGGATCGAACTGCATCACGTATCTTGGGAATGGGTGATATTGTTTCACTCGTTGAAAAAGCTCAAGAAAAAATGGATATTGAAGCAAGTGAGAAATCAGCGGAACGTATGATGAACGGTCAGTTCACACTTGATGACATGTTGATACAGTTGCAACAAGTTTCAAAAATGGGGCCCATTTCAGGATTATTGAAAATGCTTCCAGGGGCAAACCAAATGGCAAATCAAATCGATGATGATGATGCGTCAAAAGGTATGAAAAAAACTGAAGCTATGATTCAAAGTATGACGAAAGAAGAACGAAATGATCCAACGATTATTCGTTCCGGTCGTAAACACCGTATTGCTAAAGGATCTGGGGTAACAACAACAGATGTTAACCGATTACTAAGTCAATATGATAAAATGAAAAAACAAATGCGTATGTTCTCCCGCATGATGGGAAAACAATAATACATAATAGAAAAGTATCCCGAAGGATACTTTTCTATTAAAGAATGAGACTTATAAGACAATGTAATCTTAAATTGCAAAGTAAGTCTAATTGCTATATCATTTAACTAGTAATCATTTTGGAGGGACTATGAATAAACATATTGACGCACTTATTACAAGACAAGAAAATGCATTCTTAACATCAATCGATGACGCTGGTTATCCAACTGTAAAAGTTGTGAGATCTCCTCGTAAACGTGATGGATTAAAGACAATGTATTTTACAACACACAATAATACACAGATGGTGAAATCATACGAAGCGAATCAACAGGCTATGGTCTATTTTATGGATGAAGCACGTTTTCAAACGGCATCATTTTATGGGACAATGACGGTCGAAACAGATCCAATAATTATACAAGAACTTATGGAGACAGAGAATGCTCCTGTGTTTGCGAAAGGCGTTGATCCAAAAACGTACTGTGTGCTTCGTTTTACTGCTGATAAAGTCAAATTTTTCAGTAATATGACGACAGAAGTTATCGATTTATAATAAACTACCTATAATGCAATAAAAATGCGGATTATCTTGCATTATTACAGTAGATGTGTTAAATTATTAAAGCATTCATGCACTCTGGTTCCGCTGATCTCGGATTTATGAGCCAGTTTAAGATACAGAAAAAGGAGAATCGAAATGGGATTAAATTTAGTAAATGAAATTACAAAATCTCAAATGCGTACAGATATCCCTGAATTCCGTTCAGGTGTAACAGTTCGCGTTGACGTGCGTATCCAAGAAGGTGGAAAAACACGTATCCAAGCTTTTGAAGGGCTTGTTATCAAACGTACAGGAAGCGGAATCGCTGAAATGTTCACAGTTCGTAAAATGTCTTCAGGTGTTGGAGTTGAACGTACTTTCCCAGTACACTCACCAATTATCGACAGCGTAACAGTATTGCGTCGTGGTAAAGTTCGTCGTAGTAAACTATACTACCTACGTGAGCGTTCAGGTAAATCAGCACGTCTTAAAGAAATTCGTTAAGAAGTTCGCTAATAGCCGTATTTATACGGCTTTTTCTTTATTGTTTCCAAAGGAGTCACAACTATGCGAGAAAAACAAGATGATAAATTTTTACTCTTAATCAAAGATTTTATTAAGAGTTTAATAATTAGTTTAATTGCTGTCTTTATCATTACACAGTTTATTGCGAGACCAGTTCGTGTTGAGGGATTATCTATGTATCCAACCCTTAACGATAACGAATTTGGATTTTCTAATGTGATTGGATTGAAAGTTTCTGATATTGAACGATTTGATGTAGTTGTCGTTCACATGGAAGAAAAAAATAGAAACATCGTAAAGCGCGTTATTGGACTTCCAGGCGAGAAAATTCGTTATGAAAAAGATGTATTGTATGTCAATGACGTTGCAGTTGAAGAACCGTTTTTAGATAACCCGTTTAAACAAAAATGGGTCGAAGATAACGATCTTGTGTTTACTGCGGACGAACCGGAATTTATTGTTCCAGAAGGGCATTACTTTGTGCTCGGAGATAACCGCCGTAACTCGTCTGATTCACGTCAGTATGGTGCGTTTGCGTATGAAGAAATCATTAGTAAGGGTGTGTTTGTATTCTTGCCCTTAAATAAACTACGCCCAGTAGGAAGGTAGATAATATGTCACAAGTTCATTGGTATCCAGGACATATGGCAAAAGCCATGCGTCTTATCGAAGAACAATTAAAAGTGGTTGATTTTGTCATTGAGTGTCGTGATGCACGAGCGCCTATGTCAACCCGAAATCCAGCTCTATCATACTCAATTGGACAAAAGAAACGTCTCATTGTTTTAACTAAGAAAGATTTAGCTGAGCCCCGAGAAACTGAAAAATGGGTAAAGCATCTTGAAGATGAAGGCCATGAGGTATTGGTGGTCAATGTGCTTCAAGATGACGTAAAAAAACTCATGGTTGAAAAAACAGATATCGTGATGGCAGAAAAACGTCAACGAGATGAGCGTCGTGGCATTCGTCCTCGCCCAGCACGAGCATTAATCGTAGGTGTCCCAAATGTTGGAAAATCCAGTATCATTAATAAAATTGCGTCACGAAAAGCCGCGGGTGTTGAAAATCGTCCGGGTGTGACTCAAGCACTAAAACTCATTAAAGTAACCGAACAACTCGAGTTGGTCGATACTCCAGGTGTTTTATGGCCGAAATTTGAGTCTGAGACAATGGGTATTCATTGTGCACTCATTGGATCAATTAAAGAAACAGGATATCCAATTGAACTCGTTACAAATTATGCGCGCGATTACTTCTTGCAAGAAAATCGTGAGGTATTAATTGAGCGATACAATATGAAAGATTTTGATATTATGACATTCTATCCTCAAATTGGAATTCATCGTGGATATATCAAAGAAGGTGGCGATGTAGAATTAGATCGAACTCGTAGCACGTTCTTGAGTGATATTCAAAATGGAAAACTGGGACGGATAACATGGGATCGCTTATAGACGAGTTTGAAAACATACTGTGGCAAGAAAATCATAGTGTGTGTGGAATTGATGAAGCTGGACGTGGTCCGATGGCGGGTCCTTGCGTAGTTGCTGGAGTCATATTTCCAAAGAACTATTATCATGCAGACATTAATGATTCAAAAAAATTATCGCCTAAGAAGCGTGATGAACTCGTCTCATTAATTAAAGAACATGCTTTGTGGTACAAAGTTGTAGTGGTTGATGTTGATCAGATTGATTTGCACAATATTTATCGAGCAACACAAATGGCAATGGAAGAAATTGCGAACTTTGCACCGGCAAGCTATATCTTGACTGATGCAATGCCCCTTTTGGATTCTCGACAACCATTCGAGTCTATTGTCAAAGGAGACGCGCGTTCTATGTCAATTGCTGCCGCTAGTGTCCTTGCTAAAACGTATCGAGATGCATTAATGGTTGAACTTGACCGGATGTATCCAGAATATGGCTTTGCTAAGCACAAGGGCTATGGTACGAAGGCACATCGTGAAGCCATCTTAAAATATGGTCGTACGAAACACCATCGTAAAACATTTAAATTTAAAGATGAGGAACAAATATCACTAGATATTTAGGACTTATCTTTTTTTATAACTATTTGTTATGGGTGATAGTTATGAGAAATTATATAAAAAATGTTGCAATTTTGTACAAAGGTGATTATGCTAAAATGCACCGGCATCTCCTTGAAAAGAAGTCTGTAGCCAATTATTCGTGTGTAGACACGTTTGTGACAATTGTGGATCCATCCTATCCAAAACGTCTGTTGGAGTTAGACCAACCACCATTCATTTTGTTTTATCAAGGTGATGTGAGTTTACTGAACAGTTCGTGTGTTGGTGTTGTTGGTAGCCGTAAGCCCTCTTCATATGCCGTTCAAGCAACGTATGAAGCGGTTGCGGTACTACGAGAACGCTACACAATAGTTTCGGGTTTAGCGTATGGCATTGATGTATGTGCCCATCTGAGTGCAATACATCATCATACAATTGCGGTAGTAGCATGTGGTTTGGATATATGTTATCCAGTTGCTCACCGTGATATCTTCAATCAACTAGGGAAGGATCATCTCATTATTTCGGAATATCCTAGAGGTGTGAATCCTGAGCGGTATCATTTTCCGTTTCGGAATCGTATCATCGCAAGTTTAAGTAAATGTATATACATTATGAGTGCGCGTCAAAAAAGTGGTACAATGGGTACTGTTGACATTGCGTTATCATTAAATCGCGAAATTGTCGTCCTTCCACATCCAATTCATGATGAATCTGGATGCGGTTGTAACCAACTCATTCAAGAAGGTGCGACGGTATTGACAAATATTAAAGAATTATCCAATATATAAATAAGGAGTGACAACTATGAAAAATCTGGTAATTGTTGAGTCACCATCAAAATCAAAAACGATAGAAAAATATTTGGGAAGTGACTTTGAAGTCGTTTCATCCAAAGGCCATATTCGTGATCTTGCCACACGTGGTAAAGATGGTTTAGGTGTCGATTTTGAAAATGAGTTTGAACCAACATACAAAATTAGTAAAGACAAAAAAGATGTCGTAAAAGAATTAAAAGCGAAAGTTAAAAAAGTAGATAATGTTTATCTTGCAACTGACCCCGATCGTGAAGGGGAAGCCATTTCATGGCATTTGGCAGATGAATTGGGAATTGACACGGATTTAACCAATCGTGTTGTTTTTAATGAAATTACAAAAGATGCAGTTCTAAGTGCTTTTGAAAAGCCACGTAAAATCGATATGGACTTAGTCAAATCACAGGAAACACGTCGTATTCTTGACCGAATTATCGGTTTTAAACTTTCGAAATTACTTCAATCAAAAATTAAGAGTAAAAGTGCTGGTCGTGTTCAGTCCGTTGCTTTAAAACTGATTGTCGATCGTGAAAAAGAAATCGATGCATTTATTCCTGAAGAGTACTGGTCAGTCTTGGCGTTCTTTGAGAATCAAGAATACCTTATTGAAACAAGTGCTGAACGTTATAAAGGAAAAAAACTCGAAATAAAAAATGCTGAAGCGGCTCAAGTCGTATATGATGCGGTTCAAGGCGAATTTACGATTACAAAACTTGAGAAAAAAGAACGTAAGAAAGATTCGAAATTACCATTTATTACATCAACGCTACAACAAGAAGCTTCAACGCGACTTGGTTTTGCAGCGAAGAAAACGATGCGTGTTGCACAAAAACTCTATGAGGGTATTCAAATGGGGTCAGAAGCAGAAGGTTTGATTACTTATATGCGTACCGACTCAACCCGTCTTAGTGACTCATTTGTTTCGGATGCGAAAGCATATATCTTAAAAACACATGGCAAAGAATACGTTGGTAAATACCGTGAAGGTAAAAAGAATGATAATGCACAAGATGCCCATGAGGCAATCCGCCCAACAAGCATTGATCGTACACCAGAATCCGTAAAACAATATCTAACACCTGACGAGTATAAATTATATCGCTTTATCTATTATCGTGCTGTTGCATCACTCATGTCGGCTGCGAAATATGATGCGGTAAGTGTTGTTTTCAGTCAAAATGATTACGACTTTAATGGTAGTGGATCCACGTTGAAATTTGACGGTTACCTCAAAGTTTATGATTACGAGAAGAGTACCGATAAAATGCTCGGTGAACTTGATGAAGCGAAAGCCTATAAAGCTCGTAATATCGAACAAAACCAACACTTTACACAGCCACCATCTCGTTACACTGAAGCCCGTCTCATTAAAGAACTTGAGGAATTAGGCATTGGCCGTCCAAGTACTTACTCAATGATTCTTGATACTATCGTTTATCGAGCTTATGCGACATTTGGTGCGGTTTCTGATACATCGCGTACGAAAGTATTCAAACCTACAGAACAGGGTGTTTTAACTAATGATAGCCTTCAGTCACATTTCTCTGAAGTGATTAATGTTCACTATACAGCGGAAATGGAAAGTGAGTTAGATCAAATCGCAGATGGAGATATGAATAATATCGAAGCACTTCAACGATTTGTTGATAAATTCTATCCATTGCTTGCTGAAGCTGATGAAAAAATGGAAAAAGTTGAAGTCGAAAAAGTTGGCGAAGTATGTCCTCTAGATGGTGGAGAGCTTGTCTACCGTTTCGGACGTTATGGCAAGTTTATTGCTTGTGCGAATTTCCCAGAATGTCGCTATAATCGTGCTTTAGAGCAAGAAAGTCGTCCGGAACCAGAAAAAACGGGTGAACAATGTCCAGAATGTGGTAGTGATTTAGTGAAACGTAAGAGTCGTTATGGAACTTGGTTTGTAGGATGTTCATCATTCCCTAAATGTCGTTACATTCAACCCAATGAAAACAGTAAGAAAAAAGCAAAGAAAAAAGAGGCAGAAGATGAAACAAACGCAAGTTAGAGTTATTGGAGCAGGGTTAGCGGGTAGTGAAGCAGCATATCAATTAGCTAAGCGTGGATATCATGTTGAACTCGTTGAAATGCGACCTGTTAAAATGACACCTGCGCACGTTACTCAAAACTTTGCGGAGCTTGTATGCTCAAACTCATTTCGCTCCGACGACATTACGAATGCGGTGGGATTATTAAAACAAGAAATGAGAATGCTTGATAGCTTGATTATGCGCATGGGTGAACAGCATAAACTTCCTGCGGGAAGTGCCCTCGCCGTTGACCGTGTTGGATTCAGTGAAGCAGTATCTGAGGCAATTCGAGCAATGGAAAATATCCAAATCATAAATCAAGAAGTTGTAGAACTCGATGATATTCCAACAATTGTAGCTACTGGTCCTCTAACCTCTGATTCATTTTCGGAATACTTAATGAACTATTTGGGACAAAGTGAATTGCACTTTTATGATGCAATAGCACCTATTGTATCGGTAGAAGGCATTAACTTTGATATTGCATATCGGAAATCACGATATGACAAAGGTGATGGGCAAGATTATATTAACTGTCCGATGACGCGTGATGAGTTTGATGCATTTTATCGTGCAATTCTTGAGTCAGAAGAAGCAGCAGCCCGTGATTTTGAAGACATTAAAGTATTTGAAGGGTGTATGCCAGTTGAAGTTATGGCTCGTCGTGGCATCAAAACGATGCTATTTGGTCCACTTAAACCAGTTGGTCTTGAGAAACCTGATGGGACACGTCCTTATGCCGTGGTTCAATTGCGTCAGGATAATGCTGCGGGTTCTCTTTACAACTTAGTAGGATTCCAAACACGCCTTAAGTGGAGTGATCAAAAAAGAATCATCCAAATGATTCCCGGGCTTGAAAATGCTGAGATTGTACGTTATGGTGTAATGCACCGAAATACATTCATTAAATCACCACTAATTCTTAATAAGCACTTTCAAACGCTGAAGCGTGACTCCTTGTTCTTCGCAGGACAAATTAGTGGTGTCGAAGGGTATGTAGAATCGGCCGCAAGCGGATTGTTTGCTGCTTTGAATATGATTCACTATCTTGAAGGAAAAGAGCTTATTGATTTATCTACTGAAACTGTTATGGGTTCGATGGCACAGTATATTGCGAATGCGAATCCCAATCATTTCCAACCTATGAATGCTAACTTTGGTCTTTTAGGGAACCGACTTAAAGATCGTGAAGCGATGGCAATTCGTAGTCAGGAACATATTAATCATTTACTTGAACAATTATCTTGATGAATTCTTGAGACACATTGCGCTGACAAACACATCTTCGGATCATACGACGGATGCCTATCACCGTGATGTGTCTCAATTTTTAGAGTTTATCGGTTCAGATTACGATGTTCTAAATTTACCCCAAGAAGTAGCGTATGGATTTCTGAGTGAATTGTACGAAGGCAGACTTTCATCAGCAAGTGTTGCGCGAAAGGTTTCAAGCCTACGTTCATTTTTAAAATTCTTACAACTTAACTATGGTGCTTTAAACAATCCGTTTACACTTATTAAAGTTAAATCAAGAAGTCGTAAGTTACCAGACTTTCTGATGTATGATGAAATTGAAAAATTACTTTTGAGTTGCGAGAACAATAGTTTGGGTGTCCGAAATCAAATGATTATTGAAGTTATGTATGCAGCTGGATTACGTGTCAGTGAAGCGGTCGATCTTCGCATCTCAGATCTTGATTTAGGGGCACGAACAATTCGTGTTATCGGAAAAGGTAACAAAGAGCGTCTCTTGTTTATCTATCCAGAACTTGTGCCAAAGCTAAGACGATATATCGAGTTTTATAGATCGTCTTTAGTTCATGAGAATGTTGAACAACTCTTTGTAAATAATTCGGGGAAACCTTTAACACCTCGGGGTATACAGTACATTCTCGAAAAACAAGGGGAGAAAGCAGGCCTACGGAAAAAAGTCCACCCCCATATGCTAAGACATAGTTTCGCGACCCACTTATTGGATAATGGTGCAAGCCTGCGGGTTGTACAAGAACTACTCGGACATGAATCATTGAGTACAACTCAGATTTATACTCATGTATCGATTCAAAAAATTCGTGAAGCGTATGATGCGGCAATGAAACAATTGCCACTCACATAATCTAACATTGTGCTATCGTTTTACTAACACAATAAATGTGTATACTCGTAGGTGTAAGAGATAATACATCTTACTAAGTATGAATATTTCTTCTCCTATCAGAAATAACAAGCATACACATATTCTTTCCCCAAAAATATGAAAAAAGCACTGTGTCCCCAACATAGTGCTTTTTTGTATATAAAAAAACCTCTTGGTGAGAAGAGGTTTAAAGTGTTTGATTTTTCGAGTCTAGCATCGCAATGACATCATCCAGTGCATTTTGAATATTTGCAAGGTCACATGGTTTTTGTTCAATTCCAGCAAAAGCTTGTTTGACCGCACTGTGTTTGCAAATTGTATTTGCGATACTCTCAGATAATGCGAGATGAACTTTGCGTTTATCGTCAAGATCTTCCTGGCGTGTGATTATATCCCGTTCTACAAGATTTTGTACAATTTTGGAAACAGCACTTTTCTTCATGCCTAAGCGACTGTAGAGACTGGTTAAATCTGTATCAGGATGAACTGCAAGATCCATCAGCACAAGGTACTCTGAGGTATTGTAGCCCAATAATCTTGCTTGTTCGTTTAAGTTGTTATTCATCATTTGGTGAATGACTAGTAATTTATCATAAATAATAGAAAGATCGTTGGTGTCCATAATTACCCCCTTTTTTTATAATTAACGAATTGTTTTAAATGCTTTAGCCCAAAGAAGGACTTGATCGAACATTTTCTCAGCATTAACGGTATGGTAGTCATGTGGTTTAAACACTGACATGTTTTCAAAATCTGCCATTAATGAGAATGTTACCATTGTTCGTACTGAAGCCATTTCTTGTTCAGCTGCGACTAAGCGTATTGTTTGAATTGCAGATAAACCGCCGAGTCCGCCATAAGCAACATATCCGACTGGTTTATTGTGTACTTCTGGATGTAAATAGTCAAGTGCATTTTTTAATGCTCCAGGAACTGCACGATTGTATTCTGCAGTAATAATAACATATCCGTCGAATGAAGCGATCTTTGATGACCAATTTTGGATTGCTTGTCCTTGAGCTTCTGTGGGTTGTGTTCCTAAAAGTGGTAGGTCATAATCTTTAAGGTCAACGAGTTCATATGTAACATTCTCGTCAGAACGAGTCGCTGCATAATCCATTACCCATTTTCCTACGGCTTGGCCATTGCGTCCTTCGCGAACGCTTCCTAAAATAACTCCGATATTCATAGTGTGTACCTCCTGTTAGTTTTTGTATCACGAACTATGCTAGTAGTGTAATTCAAAAATAGTCCACTTTTCAACTAACTTGCTCACAATAATTTTTTTTACGATGATTTCAAACAAAAAAAGGAAGTTTTAGCACTTTGGCGTTGACACTGCTAAACTCGTGTACTATAATAATAACAGGCACAGAAATGTGTGTTTAGGAGGCGAGAAATAATATGCTAACACCGCGTAAAGTAGAAATATTTAAAGCGATTGTTACGGAATTTATTAACTCAGCGGAACCAATTGGTTCGAATACACTGATTGATAAATTTAACTTACCGTACTCGTCTGCGACGATACGCAATGAAATGTCAGATCTAGAAAAAATGGGACTTATTGAAAAGACACATACATCGTCTGGAAGGGTTCCTTCGACAAAAGGTTATCGTTTCTACGTTGAGCATCTCATGGAAGATCAAGAGAATGCCAGCGTTGAGCATGCGATTGCCCAAGTCTTTTCTGACCGTCGTTTAGATATCGATGAAGCCATTCGTCAAAGTAGTGATATTATCTCACATATGACCAACTTAACAGCTGTTGTGTTAGGTCCTAGTGCAGAAGCTGAAATTCTGAAAAGTGTTCAGCTGATTCCATTAAATGAATTATCAGCGATGGCAGTCTTTGTTACAGAGACTGGACATGCAGAGAATCGAATCTTTAATTTTGAACAACAAGTTAGTATTGAAGATATCGAACAATGCACAATTATCCTTAACGAGCGTTTAAAAGGTTCGCGTTTGGGTGATGTCGTTGAAAAAATGGAAAGCATTCGTCCTTTGCTAGCTGCGAAGTTACACCAATATGAGGTGCTGTTTGAGGCCTTTGTAGGTGCATTTGTGAAGTTTGCCCAAAGTGAAGTTTACTTAAGTGGTGAACATAATATGCTCTATCAACCAGAGTTCTCAAATATTGAGAAATTGAGACAGCTCATGGCCATGTTGGAAAACAGCCAAATGTGGCAAGAACTCTCAATTAATCATGAGAATATTCGACTCCAAAAAGGAACGCATAGTGAATTAATGTGGGTCGATGATATGGCGGTTGTATCAAGCACCTTAAAACTTGGTGATGATTCTGAACACCAGTTGATGGTAGTTGGTCCAAACCGTATGGAATACGGCAGAGTCGTGTCGCTCATTGATTACGTCTCAGAATTGGTAAATGAAGTGTATGGGAAAGGTGGTCCAAATGAACGAAACGAAGAATGAAACAACAAATGAAGAAAATTTAGAAACAGAAGCTGTAGTTGCTGAAAAAGTAGAAGAGGCAACTGAAGAGCCAACGTTAGAAGAAATCAATGAAGCATTATTGCTTGAAATTGAAACATTAAAAAATGATTATCTTAAAACGTTTGCAGATACAGAAAACTTGAAGAAACGATTACAACGCGAACATGAACAAACACGTAAGTATCGTATTCAAAGTTTTGCATTGAGTGTCCTCCCAGTGATTGATAACTTGGAGCGCGCTTTAAGTCAAGATACAAGTGATGAAGCCTTCCGTGAAGGTGTAAAAATGATTTATGATCAGCTCATGGCTTCATTGCAAGCAGAGGGTGTTGAACCAATCGAAGCATTGAACCAACCCTTTGATCCAAATATTCATCAAGCGATGATGATGGAAGAAGTCGAAGGTGTAGAACCGAACACCGTCGTTATGGAATTACAAAAAGGTTATATGTTAAAAGATCGCATTTTACGTGCGAGTCTTGTAAAAGTGAGTCAGTAAAGGAGAATATAAATTATGAGTAAAGTAATTGGAATTGACTTAGGAACAACAAACTCAGCTGTCGCTGTCATGGAAGGCGGCGAAGCTAAAGTTATTACAAACCCAGAAGGAAATCGTACAACGCCTTCAGTCGTAAGTTTTAAAAACGGAGAGCGTATCGTTGGGGATGCCGCAAAACGTCAAGTTGTAACGAACCCAAACTCAGCAGTATCCGTTAAACGTTTAATCGGTACAGGTGAAAAAGTACATCTTGAAGATAAAGACTATACACCTGAAGAAATCTCGGCAATGATTTTGTCATACATTAAATCATATGCGGAAGATTATCTTGGAGAAAAAGTAACAAAAGCTGTTATTACAGTACCAGCATACTTCAACGATGCTCAACGTCAAGCAACAAAAGATGCGGGACGTATTGCAGGCTTAGAAGTAGAACGTATTATTAACGAACCAACAGCTGCAGCATTAGCTTTTGGTATCGATAAAACAGATATCGAACAAAAAGTATTAGTCTTTGACTTAGGTGGTGGTACCTTTGACGTTTCAATCTTAGAATTAGCAGATGGAACTTTCGAAGTATTATCAACTGCAGGTGATAACAAACTTGGTGGAGATGATTTTGACCACATTATCGTTGATCATTTAGTAGCACTTTTCAAAAAAGAAAATGGCATTGATTTAGCAAATGATAAAATGGCGATGCAACGTCTCAAAGAAGCTGCTGAAAAAGCGAAAAAAGACTTATCATCAACTGTAAATGCACAAATTTCATTACCATTTATCTCAGCTGGTGAAGCAGGACCACTCCATTTAGAAACAACATTATCACGTGCTAAATTTGAAGAAATGACAAAACACTTAGTGGAACGCACAATGATTCCTGTACGCCAAGCATTGAAAGATGCAGGCTTAACACGAAATGACATTCATCAAGTTCTCTTGGTTGGTGGATCAACACGTATTCCAGCTGTCGTTGAAGCTGTAAAATCAGAACTTGGTAAAGAACCAAACAAATCTGTAAACCCTGATGAAGTTGTTGCTATGGGAGCAGCTATTCAAGGTGGTGTTATCTCAGGTGATGTTAAAGACGTCTTACTATTAGACGTAACGCCATTATCATTAGGTATCGAAACTGCAGGTGGCGTTATGACTGCAATGATCGAACGTAACACAACGATTCCAACATCGAAATCACAAGTCTTCTCAACCTATGCGGATAATCAACCAGCGGTAGATATTAATGTCTTACAAGGTGAACGTCCAATGGCGAAAGATAATAAATCTCTTGGTTTATTTAAACTTGATGGTATTGCACCAGCACGTCGCGGTGTTCCTCAAATCGAAGTTACATTTGATATCGATGTTAACGGTATTGTTAACGTGTCAGCACTTGATAAAGGTACTAACCAAAAACAATCAATCACAATTTCAAACAGTTCAGGATTAAGCGATGAAGAAATCGATCGTATGGTTCGTGAAGCTGAAGAAAATGCTGAAGCAGATGCTAAACTTCGTGAAGAAGCTGAGCTCAAAAACCGTGCAGAACAATTTATCAACCAAATTGATCAAACATTAGAAAATGAAGATGCAAACGTTGATGAGGCACAAAAAGAAGAAGTTAAGAAACTACGTGATGAATTACAATCAGCATTAGATGAAAATGATATGGATACATTGCGTGAAAAACTTGATGCGCTTGAACAAGCTGCTCAAGCGATGTCACAAGCAATGTATGAGCAACAAGCACAACAAGCAGGTGAAGCACAACCTGAAACTGATGAAACAGTTGTTGACGCAGAATTTGAAGAAAAGAATTAATGAATTTGAATACGGAGGTTAGATATGGCTAAACGCGATTATTATGAAGTCTTAGGTGTATCGAAAGGTGCATCTGATCAAGAAATTAAAAAGGCCTATCGTCAGCTTGCGAAAAAGTATCATCCAGATGTTAATAAAGAAGATGGAGCAGAAGCGCAATTTAAAGAGGTTCAGGAAGCATATGATATTCTTTCTGATAGTTCTAAACGTGCGAATTATGACCAATTCGGTCATGCTGCATTTGATCAAAATGCTGGATATGGTGGCGGTGGTGCTGCAGGCTTCGATGACTTTGGCGATATCTTTAGTTCCTTCTTTGGTGGCGGATTCGGTGGCGGCGGTACACGCCGTGCCGATCCAAATGCGCCACAAAAAGGTCAAGATCGCTTCATGAGTATGAACATTGACTTTATGGAATCTGTTTTCGGAGTTGAGAAAACAGTTACTTTAAACGTTGATGAACAATGTCATGTATGTCACGGAACAGGCGCCCATTCAAAAGAAGATATTAAAACATGTTCCCGTTGTAGTGGAACCGGTCAAACTGTAACACAACAACGTACACCGTTTGGTACATTCCAAACTGCGACAACATGTCCAGATTGTGGTGGAACGGGTAAAACAATCACGAAATTCTGTAAAGAATGTGGTGGTAAAGGATTCAATAGCAAACGTGTAAACGTTGATATTAAAATTCCTGCAGGTATTGCATCAGGACAACAACTTCGCGTCTCTGGCAAAGGGGAACGTGGTTTAAATGGTGGTCCTAATGGTGATCTCTTCGTAGAGATTGGTGTGAAACCGCATAAACACTTCAAACGTGATGGAAACAACATTCATATTCAAGTTCCGCTTTCTGTAGTTGATGCAGCACTGGGAACTGAAATTGATGTTCCTACAGTTCATGGAGATGTGACTCTCACAATTCCTGCTGGTACCCAACCAAACACGAAATTTAGAATGCGTGATAAAGGAATTAAAGATTTACGTTCCTCACGTATGGGAGACCAATTCGTAGAAGTTAAATTGGAAGTCCCAACAAAACTTTCACGTCAAGAACGTGAAACTTATGAAACACTAAGAGAAGAAAAAGGTGAGAGCGTCTTTGACCGTTTTAAAAACGCGTTCAAGTGATGCAAATCACTTTTCTTTAAACTATCAATTAGCACTCATAGAGTTTAATTGCTAAAACATAAAGGAGGTAAAGCAATGAACAACGATAACTTAACTGAAAAATCCCAACAAGCCATTATGGAGGCTGTAAACTACGCAACCGCAATGGGTCATAGTTCGCTGACACCACTTCATGTGATGAAAGCAATCTTAAACACCAATGACCTCGACATTATTCTTATGGAGAGCAATGTCGAGAAAGCTGCGTTATCCAATATAACCGAAGAGGCATTATCGCGTTTGCCTAAGGTTCAAGGAGCTCAGCTTGGTGCAAGCAATGAATTTGGTCAGATGATGATGAAAGCAACGGAATGGTCAAAGAAACAAGGGGATGTCTATGTATCCTTGTATGCAATTTTCTTAGCCATTGTGGAGTTAGAATCAATCTATAAAAATTTACTGCCTTACAATGAAGTAGAGAAAGTTATGCTTGAGCATCGCGGAGGTCGAACTATTGATTCACCGCAAGCAGAAAATAACATCGATGCACTCTTAAAATATGGTCGCGATCTCGTTAAAGATGTTCGTGACGGTAAAGTCGATCCAATCATTGGTCGTGATGATGAAATTCGTCGTGTTATCCAAATATTGAGTCGAAAAACAAAGAATAATCCAATTTTAATTGGTGAACCTGGGGTTGGTAAAACAGCAATTGCGGAAGGTCTAGCATGGCGTATTATGCGTGGTGATGTTCCGTACAGTTTGAAAAACAAACAGCTTATTGAGCTGGATATGGGATCTCTAATAGCAGGTGCAAAATATCGCGGTGAGTTTGAAGAGCGGCTCAAAGCGGTGCTTGAAGAAGTTGAGAAAGCAGACGGAAATATCATCCTCTTTATTGATGAGATTCATAATCTTGTTGGTGCAGGTAAAACAGAAGGATCCATGGATGCTGCAAATTTACTAAAACCGATGCTTGCGCGTGGTGAACTTCATTTGATTGGAGCAACCACATTTAATGAATACCGTCAAAATATTGAAAAAGATGCAGCACTAGAGCGTCGTTTCCAACGTGTTACAGTTTTAGAGCCAACTGTAGACGACACCATTTCCATCCTACGTGGACTTAAAGATCGTTTTGAATCTCACCATGGTGTTACCATATTGGACGAAGCGATTGTCGCCGCAGCGAAATTATCAGATCGATATATCACTGACCGATTCTTACCGGATAAAGCAATTGACTTGATTGACGAAGCGAGTGCTTCGATTCGAGTTGAGATGGAGTCAATGCCTGAGGCGTTGGATGAGTTAACACGTCGTATCCGTCAGCTTGAGATTGAAGAAATTTCATTGAAAGATGAAACGGATGATCGGGCACTTGACCGCTTAGATGAAATAGTCGAAGAGCTCAGTAATCTAAAAGAAGAACATGATATTCTATTCGCACAATGGGAAAAAGAAAAACAAGCTGTCGACGGTATGAAGGATGCTAAAGAAGAACTCGAGAAAGCAAAATTAGATTACGAGCGTGCTCAAAATGAAGCACGGTATGAAGATGCTGCTCGACTTCAGTATGAAACGATTCCGGCATTGGAGAAACAAATCCAAGCGGACAGTGAGCTTGAAAAAGAAGGTGGTATGATCCAAGAGGTCGTTACTGAAGAATTAATTGCTGAAATTATTTCGAAATGGACGGGTATCAACATTACCAAACTTGTAGCATCAGAACGAGAAAAACTCTTGAATCTTAAAGCTGAGCTTCAAAAATCTGTTAAGGGTCAAGATGACGCATTACAAATCGTAACGGATGCGATACTGCGTTCGAAAGCACAAATCCAAGACGAGAACCGTCCGTTAGGATCCTTTATGTTCTTGGGACCAACAGGTGTTGGTAAAACTGAAGTTGCCCGCGTCCTTGCTGAACAGTTGTTTGATGACCGAAATCAAATCATACGGATTGACATGAGTGAGTACATGGAAAAACACAGTGTGGCGCGTTTAATTGGTGCGCCTCCAGGATATGTTGGCTATGAACAAGGGGGACAATTAACGGAGCAAGTCCGTCGTCATCCTTACTCAATCGTGCTATTGGATGAAATTGAAAAGGCTCATCCAGACGTATTCAATGTCTTATTACAAATTCTTGATGATGGTCGGATCACAGATAGTAAAGGTGTAACAGTGGATTTTAAAAACACAATTATTATTATGACCTCAAACTTAGGAAGCCAGTTTGCATTTGAAAAGGATACATCAATCCGCAACAACAATTACATGCAAGCAGTTCAAAGTCACTTCAAACCAGAGTTCATCAACCGTATTGACGAGATCATTGTCTTTAATGCATTGAATGATGCGGTCTTACGTGATATTGCAATTAAGTTTGTTCACGAGTTGGCACTTCGTATTCAACATCGTGATATTAATTTAGACGTAACTTCGGAAGCTATCAATGCTATCGTTGAACAAGGAAGTGATGTAACTTACGGTGCGCGACCAATGAAACGTTTTATTCAACGTGAAATCGAAACACGTATCGCTTATTTACTAATTGAACAAGATGTTGCACCACACGCAACCATAGTTGTTGATGTTGAAGACGGTAAGTTTGTATTATCCGTAGTCAACGCAGCTGAATTACTAAATTAAGAACATCGAAAGACCGACACACGTCGGTCTTTTTTTTTGAAAAAAATATTTAAAACGATACATTCAGTCAATAAAAAATAAAAATGCCATAGCGATGCGCCACTAAATAGGGACATAATTTTGAAAAATATTGAAAACTTATACCAATTTATTGTGCTTTGAAAGTGCATGTGATATTCTTTTACCCTAATGAAAGGAGATAAAAAAGACGATAATTATAGCGCCCGGCTCAAAGAAGAGTGACGAGGAAAGAGGAGTATCGAATATCGGCGGATGCCTCTTCGGTTAATGGACCGTTAGATAAGGACAAAGACACAAAACCCTTATTAACCATTACAATGTTGATTCAATCATAATAATACGATCAACGACATTAAAACTTAAATATAATCATAATCGAAGGAGATTTTTTATGTGTGGAATTGTAGGATATGTCGGCGCACGAAATGCAGTCGATGTTTTAATTGCGGGCTTGTCTCATCTGGAGTATCGTGGTTACGATTCTGTAGGTCTTGCTGTTGCAACGGATACAGATTTTAGCACGGTCAAAGTATTGGGTCGTGTAGCAAACATTATTGAACCCAGTCGATCGGTTCAATCGCTTCAACCCTGTGTAGGAATTGCGCATACGCGGTGGGCAACTCATGGAAAACCAACGCAGCAAAATGCGCATCCACACCGTGGTAAATTGGTGACATTGGTTCATAACGGAATTATCGAAAACTACCAATCAATTAAACAGGAATTAATAAGCGAAGGGTATCAATTTGAATCTGAAACAGATACAGAAGTAGCAGCTAAGCTGCTAGATAGTATGTATTCGACGATCAAACATCCATTACAGACGATTCAAGCGTTTCTTAAGCGCATCGAGGGTTCATATGCAATTGCAGTGATGTTTGTAGATGTACCGAATACAATTTATGCTATCAGAAAGGGGAGTCCGCTCCTCATTGGAATTGGTAATCAAGAGTATTTCATTGCATCTGATATGACACCAATTTTGGACTATACTCGAGATTTTGTTTTATTGGATGAATCGAGTATTGCGATGATATCATCAAATAAGCTCGAAATCTTTGATGCTGGCAGTGGTGAAGAAATGCAATTTGATGTACAACATGCATCATGGAATATTGATGAAGTCGGCCTGCAAGGCGAAAAATTCTATATGATGAAAGAAATTATTGAACAGCCAAGTGTTGTGAGGCGGTCCCTGCAAAATCGTATTCAAGATGGATTCGCAAGTTTTGAGGCAGATGGAATTGACGACCTATTCTTTGAAGACATTGAGACGATTCATATTGTTGCTTGTGGTACTGCAATGCATGCAGGTTTAGTTGGTAAGCACTGGATTGAGACGCTTGCTCGTAAATCAGTAAATGTTGACGTTGCAAGTGAATTTCGTTATCGCAATCCAATTCTAAATCCCCAAGACTTAGTAATCGTTGTAAGTCAATCGGGAGAAACTGCGGATACACTAGCATGTTTAAGTTTAGCTAAATCTAAAAGTATTAGAACACTGGGAATCGTTAATGTCGATGGTTCATCAATTGCGCGTGATGTCGATGCATTGATATTAACAAAAGCAGGGATTGAACGCTCAGTCGCGAGTACCAAAGCATATATGAGTCAGATAACATGTTTCTATTTACTTGCACACAAATTATCCCAAACGTCGATCAACATGACAGATGTGAATACAATGTTAGATGCTATGGACACAATGATTCAACATAGAAACGATATTGAGGCAATCGTCCAGCCGTATATAAATTTGAACAGTGCGTTCTATGTGGGTAGAGGTTTGGATAGTGCCTTAGCAGTCGAAGGGTCTTTGAAACTTAAAGAGATTACATATATTCATAGTGAGGCTTATGCAGCGGGCGAACTCAAACACGGCAGCCTTGCCCTCATAGATGACCAAATATTAACGGTTGCAGTTGCAACGCAATCACATTTAATCGAAAAAACAATCAGTAACATTCAAGAGATAAAGGCACGAGATGGTCAAATTCTCTGTGTTATTATGGAAAAGGTGGCGTATCGATTGGATCCAGAGGATTCAATTATTACTATTCCAAATGTTCCGGCGTTGGTCGCACCTTTTGTGGCAATCATTCCATTGCAAGTCATTGCCTATATGATCAGTGACTTGAAAGGTCTTGATGTTGATAAACCTCGAAATCTTGCAAAATCAGTAACTGTAGAATAAACCAGTAATCAGTCCTCACTTTCTGATTACGCTGAACGACGAAAAGCGATATCCTGCTCGATATCGCTTTTTATTAAAAAAAGCACATCGAGAGATGTGCTTTATGATTATTTCTTTTTGAATGCTTTAAGTTTTTTGAGAATCTTCAACCAGTTAAAGAAGTTGTAAGCAAAGAATCCTGCTGATAATGCGATGAGGAGACTAAAGACTGTAGCTTCAATACCTTGGTAGCCACCAATTTCGAATTGTCTTGAAATTAAGACAAGAGCAACGAAAATTGGCAAAATGAAATCCATGAAGCGATCTGACTTGAGTGCACGGAGTGCTTCTTCGGATTCAAGTTTTGCATAATCAGTATCTGATATTTTGATGATTTGCTTGTCTTTCAGGAAGACAAACCGTTTGAACACTTCAAATCCAACAATTACGGCAACGGCAAATACAGTCACGGCAATTAATGGAAGTTTTAAAAGTCCAATCCCTAAAACAAAGAGTAAAGCCGCCCAAATATATTGTCCATCAAGCAAACGAACTTTAGTCATATCTCCTGCTTGAAGGTGATAGCCTTCTTGCTTGTTGGGAATCACTAAAATCAATCGGCGTCTCTTATCTTTGATAATACCAAATTGGTATAACTCTTCGAGTTCACTTAATCCATTTTTTTTCTTACTCATAGTATCTCCTAAATAACATCATGCGCTTTAAGGGCATGGTAGATTCCATCTTCATTTACTGGCTTGGTCACATATTTTGCTTTTTCTTGGACGTGAGCAACTGCATTTCCCATAGCAACAGAATAGGTTGCACCTGCGAGCGCATCCATATCATTTTCGCCATCTCCAAACATTGTGTAACGTGTTGTCTTTAAATGTCTATTTAGATGTTGAATTCCATTGTGCTTTCCGGATTCAATGCTCATAATTTCTGTATTTCCAAGTTGATCAAGAACGGTTATCGTATCTTTAAACATTTCCTCACGAAGTGCTTCAGGAATTGTGTCAAAAGCATACGACATTAAATTGAAGATTTTTTCATCATTGTACGCTTGAACTGGGTAGTAAGTATCAATGTGAAAATGTGCAAATGAATCAACAAGACGTTGATTGGGTTCGCTACTTAAAAAGAGGGTATCACCTTCCATTAAAAATGGACCATCATGGACTTTAAGTAAGTCATGAAGCCATGCTACAGGAAGTGGTGTTTCTTTAATAGTATTTAAAGAAGCATCTAAGATTTGTGAACCATTTGCGAGAACAAATCCATCCCATGGCATCATATCAACGACACCAACCTCATATGCGCCAGAAAGGCTACGTCCTGTACATAAAGCTATTTTGTAACCAGTGGCTTTTAATTGCTTTAAAGCTTCAATTGTAGATTCGGGAATTGTATGACTCTTATTGTCTAAGAGTGTCCCATCTACGTCAAAATAAAATATCTCTGAATTTTTCATTTTTATCACCTAACGTATTATACCACGTTTATGCAACGAAAAAGTTGGACTTATTAATTTCGTTAATAATTCATAACGAACATGATATGATATGTCTATGAAAATAGAAATTATATATTCAAACAGGAAAACACTAGCATTACATGTTAGAGATGGGGAAGTATTCGTACGGGCACCACATCAAACTCCAAAACCATTGATTGATTCATTTGTGAAAGAAAAAGAACATTGGATTATGAAGCATCTAGATGCGTATGAACCGGCAGGATTTACGTGGGAACAACCGTCGTTAAAGATATTTGGTACGACATACCCAATCACGTATTATGCCAGTGCTAAATTTGAGATTCAACTAGAAAAGGATACGGTAATATTAAGGTATCCGACATCATGGAGTGTGGATCGATTAGAACGTACGGTGCTTCTTCACCTTAAAGATTTGTTGGATAAACAGCTTGACGCTTTGGTGACGCACTATGCTTTGGCGCTGGGAATCCAAGTACCAAAGTATAAAATCAGAAAGTACAAGCGAATCTATGGTCGCTGTAACCGTGGTGGTGAGTTAGCCTTTAACACGTACCTCTTTCATGAAAATCACCGTTTCATTGAGTATGTCGTGTTGCATGAATGTGCACATATTTTAGAATTTAATCATAGTGCTGCTTTCTATGCAATTATTGAAAAACAAATGCCAGACTATAAATATGTAATTAAAGAACGCAAGGGGCGTTAGGAGACTATAATGTTGAAAGTTGGAACATATAACATTCGTTTATTAGCCAATGATGGTGTTGATTCTTGGAAATATCGGTCACAGTACTTAATAGAATCCTTGGAAAAGGATGCTTATGATGTGATTGGTTTACAAGAAGTAACACCAAAGCAATACCATGATTTGGCACAGATTCCCGGATATCGGCTTGTTGGACAGGCCCGTGAAGTTGATGGCTCAGGTGAAGCATCTCCCATTCTTTTTAATGAACAGACATTGGAATGCCTTGAGGATAAAACGTATTGGTTGTCCGATACACCTGATGTGCCAAGTAAATTTGAGAATTCAGCATGCAATCGTGTCGCAACGATTGCGACATTTCGAATTAAGAAATCAGATGTTGTCTTTCAATTTGCTTCATGTCACATTGACCATATTGTAACGGATGCACAAGCAAAACAAATATATGTTTTAACGACATTGATGGACAAAAACTTACCTGTGATCATCACTGGTGATTTTAACTTGACACCCGATGCAGCCCCGATTCAACTTTTAGAAGCAAAGTACCAAAGTGTTGCGAAAGATTCAAAGTTTGGAACGTTTAATGATTTTGATACTCAACAGGATGTCATGGATATGGAACGAATTGATTATATTTTCTTGGACGATTCATGGACAATTCATGCTAGTGATATTGTAGTCGCCGTAAACGAAAAAGGGCGTTATAATTCGGATCATTTTCCAGTTATAGGTGTAATTTCTCAAACATAAAAAAGAGTCGGATTATTCCGACTCTTTTTCTTGCGTGTGTGCATCAAAATCATTATGGGGGCGGTGTTGCTTATCAAATGCTTCTTGCATCATCACTTTCATTTCTCAAACATCACAACGCATGATATAGAGATGTTTGATTACGAAATACATAAAGATGACCGAGAATACAGGAAGAAGAATAGCTAAAAATGGTGTCATGTACAATGCCTCCTTTATTTTACTTGCTCTATAGATAGTATAGCATGGTGTTGTTTGCTATGTAATGGTTATTAATTGCCGATATAGTGGTCGATGAGTTCTTTATCAGGATCTATAAAGATACTTTTGTGAGTGGATAAACTTACGAGACCTAACTGACCACCTGGAATTTTTTTGATATTACGGGCTTGGGTATAGTGTACTTCAACGGAACTACCGAGTCTGCTCTTAGAAAAATAAGCTGCAAGGTGAGCACATAATCTAATCTTTTGTTCGTCCAATTCGGGCGTTTTGATTAAGACATGGGCGCCAAAGTCGTATGCAGCATGAAACCACATGTCATCTTTTCGTGCAAGCTTAAAGGTGATTGCATCATTTTGAATATTGTTTTTACCAACAAAGATAGTTGTTTCATCGTCATACACAATCGTTGTGTAATTTGGTTTTTTCTTCTTTTGTTGTGTTTGACGTCGTTTAAGTCGTCGTTGATGAACGATCCCTTGTGATACTAATTCTTCTTGAATTTCCTGTGCATCTTCAACGGATGCTTGTTCGACTTGAACTTGCAACCCTTCAAAATAATGAATCCGGGCTTCAGTTTTATCGATTTGTTCTTCTAAATAACGAATCGATGTTTTCGCTTTTTGGTACTTTTTGAAATAAAGTCGCGCGTTGTCTTTTCCAGAGTAACGAGGGTCCAACGGAATCGTGACTGGATTGCCACTAAAGTCTTCAAGCGTAATCTCGTTTTGCCCATTTGGAAGTGTGCTAGCGAAGGCGAAGAGAAGGTCTCCATATTCACGTAGATGATCACTGTCTAATGCCTTTTCTACATCTTCGTACAATCGTGGTAACTTTTGTTTGCTGCGTTTAAGTTCCCGTCGAATGAGTTTAACCAAATCTCCTGTTTGTGCTTTAATCCGGTCTTGTTCTTGTAAATCGTGGAAGAAAGCATCCAATCCTTCCATGATTGGAAATTCTTGATGTGGTTTATTGAGGTGCGTTAACGGGATGATATGAAAGTCATTATCATAAACATAAAGAGTTGTGGATGTCATCAGTTCTTGAACGATGGTATCGGCATCTTCGGTTTTTAGACGATGTGTCAACTCACGTTCAAGTAAAGGTGAAATACCATTAAATTGATTTCGTAATGCACTCTCAGGATCATATGTCGCTAAGTCCATGAATGACTTTTTATCAAATTGTGGTGGGTAATCATAGGTGCTTCCGCTTACAATTGCGCGTGACGTATTTTCAAAGGGAGAAATTCGTTTGAGGGCGTCCACAATAATGCCATTATCATCCACAATAATAACGTTTGCGTACTTCCCAAGAAGCTCGACAATTAATCGATACGGGCGAATCACGCCCATATCATCGCGATGTTCAACATGTATTTCAATGATTCGGTCAAAACCATATTGTTCAATTTTTGTAATAATACCACCATCTAAATGCTTACGCATCAAGGTGAGCATGTGTGTTTGGTCAATGTTCGTTGTAGGTTTTGATCGGGTCCATTGAACGCGACTAAATACCGGATGTGTTGAAATCATTAAATTCATTTTTTTACCAGCAAAACCATGAATTAAAAACTCGTGGTTTGACGGTTGGGTAATGCGATTAATTTTGATTGGACTCGATTCGTCCATTAAAGTAACAATGCGATGTAGTAAAACGCCATCTATAGCCATAGTATCAACCTCTCAAGTGATAGTATTATATCATACCGGTATGCGTCTCGAAAGCAAAGCACAGAATAACTGTAGAATTGGAGTATCATTCAAATGTATGAAATTTAATGTGTTAAATTGTCGCAGAATCACTGTAAAATACACGAGTTTAAAAGCATTTTAAGAGAAGCTGTGGTATAATAATAAAAATATTTAAGAGGATGGTGTTTATGAAACGAGGATTACTCATTATTCTTTCGGGTCCAAGCGGTGTCGGTAAAGGAACTGTACGAAAGATTTTTTTTGAAAAGGAAGAACTGAATCTTGCATTTTCAATTTCAATGACGACGCGTAAACCGCGAAATGGTGAAATTGACGGAAAAGACTACTATTTTGTGAGTCAAGAACGTTTTAAAGAAGCAATTGAAAATGATGAAATGTTGGAATATGCAGAGTTTGTTGGCAATTACTATGGTACATTGATGGCGGAAGTGGACCGCTTACGCGATCTTGGGAAAAATGTACTCTTAGAAATTGAAGTACAAGGTGCACGGCAAGTTATTGATAAAGTACCAGATTCCTTGAGTATCTTTTTAGTACCACCAAGTATGGAAGAGTTAAAACGACGGATTGAAGGACGTCAAACAGAGTCACAAGATGTTATCCAAGAACGATTGGATAAGGCACGTAAAGAAATGGAACTAATGAACCACTACCGATACGTTATTTGTAATGAGAACCCACAACTCGCAGCAGACTCTGTTGCACTAATTATTAAGCGAAACATTGAAACAACTCTTTAGGAGTTGTTTTAAGTCTTTATAGGAGGATGAGCATGTATCTTGATGTCTATATAGAAAATAGTTTTTTAGGAAACAAAACACTGACTTACCAAAGCGGTAGTCATGATGTAAAAGCGGGTATGCGTGTTAAGGTTTTGATGAATAACCGTGAGCTTATTGGCTTCGTGAATCAAGTATATCCCCCAATTCCTATGGATTATGAGATTGCTGAAATTATAGAAGTTTTGGATGACGAACCGGTAATAAATAAAGAACTTTTTGAATTGGCAGAATGGATGAAAGACCAAACGATAGCTCCAATGATCCGTTGTCTTCAAACAATTTTGCCCAATAAATTACGACCTAAATCGAATACCAAGCGTATTAAAACACAACGGGTAGTTCGCCGATTGCATGGGAATATCCAAGGACTGACACCGACTCAAAAACAATTTCTAGATGCATTTCGCACGGATACAACATTACCTGTAAAAGAAGCACAAAAAATGTACTCTGGTTTCCGTAGTCTTATCGATAAGGGAATCCTTGCACTCGAAGATCAAGAGGTTATCTACGAAAGTAAGCCAATAGTTCAGCAGGATGCAAAGTACGCATTAACAGATGCGCAATCAGATATCCTGAAGCGGGTACACTTTAACAGTGCACACACTTACTTGTTACATGGTGTAACAGGTAGTGGAAAAACTGAGGTATACTTACAGTTGGCACATGATGTTGTGAGTCAGGGGCAGCAAGTATTAATTCTAGTTCCTGAAATTTCACTAACACCACAGATGATTGATCGTGTTTCTACGCGCTTTGGTGAAGACGTCGCGATTTATCACTCTGCATTAAATGACCAAGAAAAATATGAACAGTACATGCGGGTTAAACGGGGTGAGGTCAATATTGTCGTTGGCACACGATCCGCGGCCTTTATGCCATTTCAAAATTTAGGATTAATCGTAATGGATGAAGAACATGACAGTAGTTATAAGCAAGAAAATACACCATTCTACCACACTCGTGATGTTGCGATTCACCGAAGCAAGTATCATAAATGTCCTTTGGTCTTAGGGAGCGCTTCACCAGCATTAGAGACTTATGCAAGAGCTCTAAAAGGAGTCTATACACTTTTGGAACTACCAGAACGTGTCAATCAGACCTTTCCCAAAGTAACCGTAATCGATACGCGTCAGGCACTTAAAAACCGTGCATCTCATTTGCTGACACCGACGTTACTCGACGGAATCTATGATCGCCTACAAAAAAAACAACAGGTTATGTTGTTGCTGAATCGGCGTGGGTATATGACCTTGCTTAAAGATGTCAATAATGAGGTAATTCAATGCCCGAATTGCGATGTCTCATTAAACTATCATAAAGATGAAGCAAGTTTGAAATGTCATGTGTGTGGATACGCAGCACATCACAATGCGAACGCGAAGGGAAATCAAAACATAGTTGGTAGTGGCGTTGGAACACAACGTTTGGAAGAGCATTTACAAGTATTGTTTCCACAGGCTCGAATTGGTCGTATGGATGCAGATTCTACCCGTCAAAAAAATGCTCACGAAAAAATTCTAAATGCCTTCATGAATCACGAAACAGATATTCTTGTTGGAACCCAAATGATCGCGAAAGGTCTCGATATTGAGAATGTGACATTAGTAGGGATTATTAATGCCGATACTGCATTGGCTCACACAGATTACCGTGCTGTAGAGCTTTCATTTGAAATGCTACTCCAAGCATCTGGGCGTGCAGGGCGCGGCCAATATCCAGGGGAAGTCATGATTCAAACGGCCAATCCAGATCACTACGCGATTCAAACAGCGATTCACCAAAAATATAAGCACTTTTTCAAATTTGAAATGAACTACCGTCAAATCGCAAATTATCCACCGTATCGCTACCTTATTTCTATAATATTTAGTGATGAAGATGCAGACAAAGCATTCGCAGCTGCAAACGGGTTCGTTCCGTTTGTCGAAGACCCACAAATTCAACAAATCGGTCCAGTCATGTTACGACGTTTGAATCGTAGGCACAGAAGCCGTATAATATTAAAAGGAAAAGATCTCGATGTTATGATCGCTAAAACGCATCAAGCATTAGAGTTGTATAAGAAAATAAATAGAACAGGAGTGAGTGTTGATGTTAATCCATTAACGCTCGAATAAAGATGAGAAGAACCGAAACCTACAAAGTTCTATCTGAAGTTTACTTCAAAGATAGACATGCTCACCTTGTGTTAAAAGAATTAGATTTAAAACCTGAAGATCAAGCGTTTGTAAGTGCACTTGTGTACACAACGTTGCAACATAGTTTGTATCTTGATTATCAATTCGAAGATTTAATTGATAAGAAACTCCCGAAAGAGATTCAGTTAATAATTAAAATGGGACTGGCACAGTTTTTCAAAATGGATAAAATACCCGATTATGCCATCGTAAATGAGTCAGTGGATCTAGCAAAGAAAATAAAAAAATTCCGCTATGCGGGTGTCGTTAATGCTGTTTTGAAAAATGTTATGAAGCGAGGCGAACGACCTATTGAAGGCGATACACTTCAAGTAGCATCAATTCAGTACAGCATGCCATTATGGATTTTAAAACTTTTAAGCAAACAATACTCGGAAGCATTTGCACTGGATTACGCAATTTACTGCCAACAAATCAAGCCTGCATATGTTCGCTTAAATACACTAAAACCAACCGATACTTTGGATCCTTCAGTATTTGATACACTTGGGGGGCATACGATTGCGAAAGCTGAATTATTTAAGACAAACTATCTTGATGAGGGATACCTCTTAATTCAAGATGTTAATTCTCAAGAGGTTGTGAAACAGATGGCGTTGGAGCCAGGTATGCGCGTTCTTGATTGCTGCTGTGGTCCAGGAACAAAAACAACCCAAATTGCCGCACTTATGGAAAATAATGGTGTTATTGATGGCGTAGAATTATATGAATCGCGAGCAACATCCACACGTCAATTGATGGAACGAACAAATGTACAAATTGCGACAATTCACACGCAAGATGTACTTGAGTATCAATCGAAGGAACAATACGATCGTATTCTTATTGATGCACCATGCTCAGGATTGGGCGTTCTTTCGCACAAACATGATTTACGATATCATATTTATCCACAAGATTTAGATACGCTAGTGACTCTTCAAAAAGACATGCTCAGTCACATTGCACCGATGGTAAAAGAATCAGGTATCTTGATGTATTCAACCTGTACACTGAATCGAAAAGAGAATGAAAAACAAATTAAAGAGTTTTTAGAGAATCATGACAACTTTACGTTGCTTCACGATGAAACCATGAACCCGATGGAAACCATGGGTGATGGATTCTATATTGCCAAGTTACAACGTAAATATTAAGATAGACAAGAAGAAATGAGAGGTCTAACCGTGAAATATACAAGCATTAGCGAAATAGGATTATTACGAAAAGAAAACCAAGATAATGTCGCAGTTGTAGAAAATCATAATGCCCTTTTAGCGATGGTATGTGATGGTATAGGTGGTGCTAATGCTGGCTCAGTTGCAAGTGAAATGGCCGCACGTATGTTAGCGGAATCGTTTGTAGACCATAAATACTTTACGACGCTAGATGAGGTAACTACCTGGTTTAATAAAGCGATTACTGAAGTAAATAGAGCTGTATATCATGAATCGTTAGTGGTCCCTGAATTCCAAGGGATGGGTACAACTATGATTGCTTGCATTATTTTATCAGATGGTGCAATTGCCTTTAATATTGGAGATAGTCGCATTTATCGTTTTGAGAATCAAAACTTAACACAACTATCAGAAGATCAAACGTATGCGTACGAGATGTACCGTCGTAATCAAATCTCTAAAGAAGAAATTGATAAACATCCAAAACGAAATGTACTCATGAATGCAGTTGGAATCGATGAAAGAATCTCATTTGAAACAATTACCATTGAAAAAGGGTGGGATTATCTTCTCTTATCCAGTGATGGTCTTCACGGCTATGTTCCGTACTCAATGATCACACAAATAATGAATGAAGGAAATATACTAGAAAAAAGACATCGACTTATGGAAATGGCGTACCGTTCTGGGGGCTATGATAACATCTCGATAATATTGTTGGAGGGTGACAAAAAATGACGGAAATCATAGGGAATCGATACATACTCATTCGTAGAATCGGAAATGGCGGAATGGCCGATGTTTTTCTTGCGAAAGACACAGTTTTAGACCGTGAGGTTGCATTAAAGCGGCTGCGTGGCGAAATGTCTACAGACCCAGTATCACTGCTTCGTTTTCAGCGTGAAGCAACTGCTGCGAGTCGCCTTAGTCATCAAGGAATTGTAGAAGTCTACGATGTCGGTGAAGACAATGGGCAACACTATATTGTAATGGAAGTGGTGAGAGGTACAACATTAAAAGAGTTGATTCATCGACGTGGCGCTTTGGATAAGTTTGAAGCTGTTGCGATTATCAAACAGCTTGCACAAGCACTACAAGTTGCACATGCGAATCAAGTAATTCACCGTGACATCAAACCACAAAATGTGCTCATCAAAGATGATGGAACTGTAAAACTAACTGACTTTGGTATCGCCCTTGCAGGCGACGCAATCCAATTAACACGTCATGATTCGGTATTAGGGTCGGTCCATTATATGGCTCCAGAACTTTCGCGTGGAGAAGGTGCAACGAAGCAATCAGATATCTATGCACTGGGCGTCGTATTTTATGAACTCTTAACGGGTGAAATTCCGTATCGTGGGGAAAATCCTGTCGAAATTGCGATGAAACATATGCGTGACCCGTTTCCCTCGGTTCAAAAATTCAATCCGAGTTTGCCCAATTCAATCGTAAATGTTATTGCTAAAGCAACAGTCAAAAATCGAAACTACCGTTACCGTAATATCGATGAATTTATCGAGGATTTGTCAGATATTTTGGACCCTTCTCGTGCCGATGAACCCTTGTGGGAGTTTGAAACACCTGAAGATGACCAAGGGACACGTGTACTCGGAACATTAACTGAAGAAGAAGCTGAACTCGAGGCCAAAAAGAAAAAACGTAAAAAAATGATGATAATTGGGGGAAGTGTTGCCGCTGTTGTTGTGGTGGGACTCTTTGCATGGTTTCTATTCAGACCAAAACCTAAAGTTGATATTCAAGTTCCGAAAGTTACCGGTATGACAGTTGAAGAAGCGAAAGTAGCACTTGAACAATTAGGATTAAATGTAAATGCTTCTGTGAGTTACAGTTACTCAGACGAATACGAATCCGGCATTGTTATGGCAACAAAGCCTGGTGAAGGAGCAACTGTTGCTAAAGGAGACCAGATTAAATTAACGGTATCCCATGGAAAGATGTTCGAAGTAGGAGATTATACGGGTATGACGGTGGAAGCCGTGACACAAGCGCTTAAAGATGTTAATGTTGAAATTAAGACAGTAACTGAGCCGCGAAAAGATATGGCTCCAGGAATTGTAATTAGTCAATCAGGGTTAAATCCAGGTGATAAAATTGTCCCGAACCAACGACGTGAATTGACGCTGACAGTAAGTTCAAAGATGCAACTTTTAATTCCAGATGTTACAGGTAAATCAGTTGCGGCAGCCAAACAAGAACTTGAAGCGTTGGGGATCGTAACGCGAACAGAATTATTGCCACAGGCAGGGCTTAGCCTCGCTGAAATTAAAGAACTTGAGTACAATGTTGTCAAACGTACTAATCCATTAGCAGGAAGCTATTATGTTCAAGATGAGGGAAGTTCTGTAACGCTTTATTATTATGAAAAGATGACCAATCCGGAGCCTGAAACAAAACCGGAACCAGAAAAACCAGATACCGGCAACCCTGATAATGGAAAACCTGAATCTGGAAATTCAGGATCAAACAAACCAGGATCGGAGTAATGTAAACTAAGTGCATAAAACTGCACGCACTGAGAAAATTGCTAAAATAGAGGTATGAGGTAAAGTATGAAAAAAGCAAGAATTACGCGAATCGTTTCGAATCATTACACGATTTATATGGACGGCGAATTTCATGTTGCGAAGGCAATGGGAAAGCTTCGACTGGGACAAAAACCCATTGTAGGGGACAATGTTCATGTCGAGTTTCTTGAGGAACAATGGGTGATTCAGGAAGTTCTTGAACGGGAGAATCATCTCATACGCCCACTGGTTGCTAACATAGATCAAACCTTAATCGTAATGTCGGCGAAAGAACCAGATTTTTCATACACACTTGTAGATCGCCTTATATTTTTGATTTCACTTGAAGGTATTAAATCCGTCATTGTCATATCTAAAGCTGATTTGATTACAAAAGAGGCGCAAAATGAAATCATTCAAGAATACCAAACGCGTGGTTATCAAGTGGTTCTTACGGGCCAAAATTTACCAACGGACCCTTTAGAGAATATCCTAAAAGATAAACTATCGGTGCTTGCAGGCCAAAGTGGTGTTGGAAAATCAAGTATTTTAAATCGCATTAATGGAGAATTACAGTTAAATACGCAAGCGATTTCTAAAGCACTCGGTCGAGGACGCCATACAACCCGTCATAACCAACTTTATGAAATTGCTGGAGGATGGATTGCTGATACACCAGGATTCTCATCACTTGATTTTTCACAAGTTGATGTTCAAATGTTAGCTGAATCGATCCCAGATTTCGCGCCTTACATTGGGCAATGCAAATATCGTAATTGTTTGCATTTAAAAGAACCAGGTTGTAAAATCAAAGAAGCAGTAGAAAATGATGCTGTATCAAAAATTCGATACACAAATTATGTGGATGTAGTAAAACTAATCAAGGAGGACACACGGGGATGAAAATAGTATCGCCATCAGTATTATCTTTAGATTTTTCAGAAATGAAGACACAGCTTAAACGTGTTGAAGTAGCGGGGGCTAAGTGGTTACACTTTGATGTTATGGATGGTCACTTTGTGCCAAATATTAGTTTTGGTCCTGGCATTCTCAAACAAGTTGATCATGTATCGGATTTATTGATGGATGTCCATTTGATGATCAGTGACCCTGTTCAGTATTTTGATGCATTTATCGATGCAGGTGCTGATGCCATCACGATTCATGCTGAATGTTTTGATGATGTCATGGATGGAATTGCCGCTGTTAAGGATTTAAAAAAACGTGGTGTAAAAGCTGGAATCACATTAAAGCCAGGCACAGATATTTCGCTTATTGTTCCATATCTTAAACATGTAGATATTGTTCTTGTCATGAGTGTTGAACCAGGGTTTGGAGGCCAAGCATTCATGCCTGAAATGTTGGAGCGTATCAAAGAAGTTGACGCGTTCAGACAATCAAATAACTACGAGTATCTCATTTCTGTTGACGGTGGCATTAATGACGAAACTGGTATTCGTGCACGTTCAGCAGGCGCAGATATTTTAGTTGCTGGAAGTTATGTTTTCAGTGATGATATTGAAAAGGCAGTTATTTCTTTATTATGAGAACCGTCACACTCGTTCTAGGGGACTTTGAAGGAACCGTTGAAGGTGATGTTATCGGTGTTGACTATGGAGCCCTTGTTTGTTTAAACAAGGGCATTCCTGTTATGTTGGCATGTGGAGATTTTGATTCTGTTAGTGAAGATGATTTCCAGCGAATTAAAAACTATGCCGAAACAACAATCCGACTCAACCCAATGAAAGATGATACTGATTTTCTGTTCGCGTACAAACAAGCAGGGGATTATGATGAAATTATAGTCTATGGGGGATTGGGTCGACGCCGTGATCACGAATACAGCAATGTGATAACAGCAATGCTTGATTCGCGGATCACCTTGTACGATGGTCAAAACAAAATAAAAAGATATGATGAGGGTACTCACCATATCGCTAAAAATGATTATTACTATTTATCTGTGCTTGTTTTTGAGCCGATTACGATTACACTTGAAGGATTCAAATATCCGCTTAATCAACGTGATGTTAAATTTGGTGATACTTATCTAACATCAAATGAGATTCTAGATGATATAGGGGTTGTGACGCTTCAAGGTGGGCCTGCACTTATAATACAAGCAAATCAATAATAAAAAAACGGTGATCCACCGTTATTTTTATTATCGAGCTTGTTGTGCTTTGATAGTTTTTAATGCACGGGCGGAAATACGGACCTTAGTTGGCTTTCCATCGACCATAATTGTCGCTTTCTGAAGATTAACATTCCATTTACGACGTGTTGCACGAAGTGAATGTGAGCGTTTGTTTCCAGACATGGTTTTCTTTCCAGTTACTGAACATACTCTAGGCATACCGTAACCCCCTTTCTTGTCTATTCTTTAACGCTTAGTAACTATACCATACGCAATATGTTTAATCAAGTAGGTTTCCTAAAAAAAATAGACAAAATATGATTGTGAAATTTCTGTTGAAGTCAAGCCCTAATGCCTTTAATCTTAGCTTTGATTATGATATTATTATACTAAGCATGAAGGAGGTTCGCAAATGGAAAAACAAATCATTGCAGCATTAGAAATTGCGGATCACGAAGTACGCTTATTAGTTGGACAATTTTTCAATGGTAGATTAAATATTTTAAAAGTAGAACGTGTTCCCCATCTGGGTATCTCAGGATATACGATTATGAGTGAAACACATGTTGTAGATTCAATTAAAAAAGCTGTTGAGAATGCATCTCGCAACTTGGGGGTAGTTGTAAAGCGCATATTATTGGTTGTACCTGGAGTACATACCAAGCGCATAAACCGTCAGTTAAGGGTCCCAATTACAGGACGTATCTCGGAGTCGGATGTCCGGCGCGCATATAATGAATTAGCGAAAACACAATATCCTGAAGGATATATCTTAACAAACATATTAATGAGTAAATTTTTTGTTAATGGAAGCTCAACACGCAAGCTCCCATTAAACGAAAAAAGCGACGCACTTACAATAGAAGCAGAGTGTTACTATGGAAAACAATCAGTAATATTCCCTTATGTAAGTGTCGTAGAGAAATCGGGATTGAAAATCTTGGATATCATTTCTGATGATATCGGATTTGGTAAAGAAGCATCTCTATTTGAAGCGTCAATCGATAAGCCTATAATTGCGATAACGCTCCATGAAAAAATGACACGGTTATCCTTGTTTCATAAAGGGGTTCTGCTATCCAGTGACTACCTTGAAACGGGATTCGAGAGATTTTTAAAACAAATAGAAACAACATTAAAAGTGCCCAGTGATGTGGTACACCGATTGATGTATTACAATGTAGATTTAGATTTAGAGAACCCAAGCAATGACCCAATCTTCATGTGGTCAACAAAATCAACAACACATGTGTTGACACAAGAAGAACTAATGGCAATTGTTGCGGATGATATCAAAATGTTTTTAAAAGATTTGGTAATGCGATGTGAACCAATATTTGAATTAGGATCACCAAAATTTGTCGTGACCGGTGAGGCTAGCGTCATAGCGGGACTCGAGACCGTGATTGCGAATGAAAGTAATTCTGAAGTAACAACGTATCGGTCGACAACGTTTGGAGCGAAGGAGCCAGGCTTAACAGCTGTGCTCGGTTCGTTTTACTACTATAAAGATCAACATGTCTATCGAGAAATGACGATGGCAAGCGTTGATGAAATTGACTTTATGAATACGGTATTGAATATTGAAACAGATATAAAAGATGATTCGATTACTCAAAAACTTAAAAACATGTTCTTTGAACGATAAATTGGAGGAGTGAACAAAATGAGTACAAATTTTCAACATAGTGTAGCAAGAATTAAAGTTATTGGCGTCGGTGGGGCCGGAAATAATGCCGTTAACCGAATGGTTGATGAAGGCATGAAGGGTGTAGAGTTTTATGTAGCCAATACTGATCTACAAGTGCTTAATGTTTCACCAGTCGTGAATCGTATTGAATTAGGACGTGAAGTAACCAAAGGGCTTGGAGCTGGTGCTAATCCAGAAATGGGACGCAAAGCTGCAGTCGAAAGTGAAAATGAAATCCGTGCTGCAGTTAAAGATGCAGATATGGTCTTTGTTACTGCTGGTCTTGGTGGTGGAACGGGAACAGGAGCATCGCCACTTGTTGCCAAGATTGCTCAAGAAGAAGGAGCATTGGTCGTTGGGATCGTTACAAAACCATTTACTTTCGAAGGACGTCGCCGTCGCGAACAAGCGTCTTCAGGCCTCGATGAGCTAAAACAATATGTAGACTCTCTAATTATCGTAAGTAACAATCAATTGCTTGAAGTAATTGGCCGTATTCCTTTCCAAGAAGCATTTAAAGAAGCAGATAATGTATTACGTCAAGGTGTTCAAACAATTACAGACTTAATTGCTGTTCCTGCAATGATTAACTTGGACTTTGCTGATGTTCGTTCTGTTATGCAAGGACAAGGTAGCGCTCTAATCGGAATTGGTATGGCTCAAGGCGAGAACAAATCAATCGAAGCTGCACAAAAAGCAATTACGTCACCATTACTAGAAGCGCAAATTGATGGCGCTCGTAACGCGATTGTGAACGTTACTGGTGGAGATTCAATTTCGATTCAAGATGCGAGTGAAGCTGTTGAATACATTCGTGAAGCGGCTGGAAATGATATCGACATTATTTTTGGAGTTGCCATTAATGAAAATATTGGGGATGCAATTATTGTGACTGTGATTGCCACAGGTTTTGATGATTCAGTTCGTGATGTTCAAGAAACAGTCGCTCAAGTAGAACGTTCAGGATCACAATCATCACAAAACGAACGTACAGAAACAACTAATAACGATATTCCTGAATTTTTTAGAACACGTTAATACGGTGTGCAGTTTGCACACTATGAGGAGTTTATATGAAAAAAGTATTTGTAATTTTTCGTAACGAAGCATCATACAATCCGAAAATAATCAATAAAATTGATGAGTACTTGCGTATGATGGATGTTGAAGCAACAATTGAAGCGACAACGCCAGAATTGTTTGAACGTGTAACCGAAAATGAAGCTGTAGCGGTCTCAATGGTTACATATGACGATGCAAATGAACATATTGAAGTCATTGATGGTACATCATTAAGAACTGGTGTCGGTGCAGAACCTGTGCTCTTCGAACTTGCGAATAAACTTAAAGCATAAAAAAGGTTGTGATGTATAATTCATCACAACCTTTTCTTCTATTTAAAAGCACGTTTATATTGTTGGGTAATGAGATCGTTTTTACGTCGAGCATGGGCTGCGTGAAGCACCCAGTTAGCATTTGAGAGAAGAGGCCGCGCTAGTCCGATGTAGTCAGCTTGTTCTGATTCAATGACATAGGCCGCAAGATCGGGATTCCCTAGCATACCACAAGCAATAATATTGTTGTTGGGGAAAGCCTTCTTAATCTTATGTGCAAACGGAACTTGATATCCAGGATATATTTTAGTTGGTGGATTAATTGTAATTCCGCCAGATGAAACATTAATGAAGTCATATGAAGCCGCAACAGGTTCGAGCATACGAATTGTATCGTCCACAGTCTGTCCATTGGGTTCATAATCAGTTGCACTAACACGTAGTGACAATATCTTATGTTTTGGCCAAACTTGGGTAACCGCAGCTGTTAATTCTTGTAAGAACACGGATCCATCTTTGTACTTGTCAGTCCTATGATTTGAAGCAGGGCTCATAAATTCAGAAATAAGATATCCGTGTGCACCGTGAATTTCAATTGCATCAAACCCTGCCTTATCGGCACGAACAGCAGCTTCTTGAAAATCTTTGATGATACGTTTTATCTCGTCGGTTGTGAGGGCTACGGGTGTGCGTGAATCATCAGAATAAGCTATTGCGCTAGGTCCGTAGATGGTGTCAATTCCATCACTTGCAGTTGACTTACGGCCCGCATGATTCAATTGAACGCCGATAATGGATCCTTCCTCGTGGACAGCATCAACAATATTTTTGAATGGTGCAATTTGGTCGTCGTTGTATAATCCTAGGCAATCGTCAGTGATGCGTCCTTCTGGTGCAACGCCTGTTGATTCGATGATGATCATCCCAACTTGGCCGATTGCGCGCGAGACATAATGCGCAAAATGGAAGTATGTGGGGATACCATCATGCTTAAATACTGAATACATGCACATAGGTTCCATAACGAGGCGATTTTTCAACTCGTAGTTTTTAATCTTAGTTTTATCAAAAAGGTTCATAGTTATCACTCCTAAGGAAATTATAACACTGTTTACCGAAAATAATATTGAGATGCAATGATGTGAAGTCGGATAATTTGTGAATGGTACTTAGAAATAGCTTAATGAACGTTGGGTTAATGCAAAAACAGCAATCTTTAACAAACAGATGTCTAGGGGACGTCTTAGCATCATGTTCATTAAAAATAGAACATGATAAACAAGATTTATTAAATATGTGTTGACATATCTGAAAATGTAACTCATAATATGTAAAAGCGATGAAAAGGAAAGTAGTTTAATGAAAACTTTCAGAGAGTCTGTGTAGGGTGAGAGCAGATAGTGGCAGTTAAATGAAAATGGCCTTGGAGCAGTTTTACTGAGATAGTGTATTTAGGTAAGACCGGGTTCGCCCGTTAACGCGACAGAGTATGATAGTACTCGATAAGGATTATCTTGTGAAAGATAATTAAATTAAGGTGGTAACATGAGCACGCTCATCCTTAGGGATGGGCGTTTTTTATATGTAGAAACAATAAGGAGGAGAACATATGAAGAAATTACTCGTTGTATTAGCAGCATTATTGGTATTGGCTGGTTGTGGTGCTTCGAAAAGTGGCGATGATAAAACTATCGTAATTGGTGGAACACCGTTTCCACATGGAGATATTTTAGAGCAACTTCGCGAACCACTCAAAGAGCAAGGCTTTGAGTTAACGGTTAAAAAGTTTGACGACTACAAAATTCCGAACACTGAAGTTGAATCAGGTGGTTTGGACGCAAACTACTTCCAACACATTCCTTACCTCAAAAACTTCAATAAGGATAATGGAACGCATTTAGTGGACGTATTAAAAGTTCATTATGAACCAATTGGGATCTATGCAGGGAAGAAGTCTTCTTTAGCTGATGTTGCTAAAGGTGATACTGTACTTGTGCCAGATGATGCAACAAATTTACCAAGAGCACTGAAGGTTCTTGAAGAAATCGGTTGGATTGAGCTTGGGGATAATCGTGATACCGCAACTGTTAAAGATATCGTTAAATTTAACCAAGAAATCACCATTAAAGAAGTTCAAAGTGATGGAATTGCACCACTCATAAATGATGCAGAGTATGTTGTGTTAAACGGAAACTACGCAATCACTGCGAAAGTAGTTGATCGTGTACTTCAAACGGAAACGATCTCTCCAGAAACAATTGCAGACATTGTTAATGTCGTTGCAGTTAAAGAAGGAAATGAAGATAGTCCAAAGACCAAAGCTATTATTAAAGCATTTGAAGATCAACGTGTGAAAGATTACATTGATGCTCAATTTGCGCCAGCGGTTACAAGTGTCTTGAAATAATTTAAGTATTAAACAGAAGGATGCATATTTATTAATGGAGATGATGACATGAAAATCCATGATATGCATCCTTCTTTGCGTCCACGAGAGCGTGCTGAGCATTTAGGGATTGAAGTATTATCCGATCGGGAATTGCTGGCGATTGTATTACGTTCTGGAACCAAGTACCAATCCGTGCTTGAGATTGCGGATTTAATTTTTGAACGATGTGGTAACATTACGGGATTGCCAAAAATGACATTACATGAACTAATTAAAATTAATGGGATTAAAAAAGTGAAGGCAATTGAAGTATTGGCAATCATCGAGATTGCCAAACGAATGGTTGAGCCACATTGTGGTCAAATTGTCGAAATTTATGATACTGCATCAATTATTAAATGGTTATTCATAAAAATAGGATATGCAAAACAAGAGCAATTTCTAGTAATATACCTAAATCAAAATCGTTGTATTCTAAATCATCAAGTTTTGTTTGTGGGAACTGTAGATCGAAGTCTAATACATCCTCGAGACATCATTCGTGAAGCGAGTATCGTCGGAGCGATGAAAGTGGTATTTGTACATAATCATCCGAGTGGGACGATGGCACCAAGTCGTAGTGATATCGAAGCGACGACTGTGTTGATAAGGGCGTGTCGCCTTGTAGGTGTGGAAGTTTATGACCATTTAATTGTCTCGCAGTCAAACTACATCTCACTTAGATTTCAATTACCGGAATTGTTTATAGAATAGTGTGTGAAGAATCACGCTTTTATTTGTAAAGACAGTCATTCTTAAGTATAATAAAATAGGTGATTCAATGAAAAGAAAAAGTACTTTCAATAGCGTGATGAAGACGCTCATACTAATCATAGTCGTAGCAATTATGGGAACAGGAATGATAAAGGGATCAAAATTTTATCAAAATGTAGACCGTAATTTCTTCAGCTTCTTTTCTATGATGAAATATGGATTAATTGACTATCCAATTGAAACAGCAAGTGGCTTTATGACGGATGTAGCGACAATGTGGGACGTAAGATACGAAAATGACTTGTTACGCCATGAATTGGAAAATGCGGCACATTGGCAGACACGCGTAAAAGCTCTTGAAGAAGAAATTAGTCAGCTAAAAGCACAAAATGAATTAAAAAGTGTTTATACAGAGTTAGTTCAAATTAATGGAACCGTGAAGTATCACTCCAGTGAGAGTTGGGATAGCACAATTACAATAGACATTGGCGCCGCAGATGGTGTTAGTGTTGGTGACGGTGTTATTGCTCCGCAAGGAGTCATCGGTCGTGTTAAACACGTGAGTGAAAATCAATCCGAAGTCTCAATTTTAACTGCAAATGATGATAATTCAAAAGTATCTGTCCGTATCGAAACGGCACCAGGTGAATATGTTCAGGGAATTTTAGATTCCTATAATCATGAAACCAATCTGTTCTCAATTAATTTGCTAGAGACGAATTCGTCAATATCGCCGGATATGGTTGTATCCACCGCAGGAATTGGTGGTGTCTATCCAGCAGGATTACTTATTGGAAATGTTCATTCACAACGAAATATTGCGGACGGAATTGGTGTTGTCGTTTATGTGAAGTCGAATGTTGACTTTGATGATCTTCGATTTATATCGGTGGTTAAACGACCATGAGAACAATTCGACTAATGCATTTTGTCTATATTGTCATACTCTTGTTTTTAGATGGAGTTCTAAATGCGCTCGGGCGTCAATTTCTGATTCCACAATTTACATTTGTAAGCAATATGGCATTTATGGGTTTAATCATGTTGAGCCAAAATGATAGTAGAGAAGAGTCCATCATCAAAGCGATGATACTGGGCATTTGGTTGGAATTCAACTATATGGATAGCTTTCCAATCTTCTTTGTATCGTTTGCACTTACAATGTTGATCGTGCGACTATTCGATCGACATATCGGTTACTCTGTATCAGAGTTTATTCTGTTAATTATCGTAAGTTTATTTATCAAAGAAATAATAACTTACATCATGGCTTGGTATAGCAAGGGGTATAACCAAGAGTTTATGGCTTTTCTAGCTTATCGCAGCTTCTGGGTATTACTTGGTAATTTAATGTTGATTCCAATTGTCAGATTTGGTTACAGTAAAATGCACCAGTATATCCTAAAAAAAGCACAAAATCTCTATATGAGATAAAGGGGGACTTATGAACACACAGGAAAAAGTTAAGACGTTTA
The DNA here is from genome assembly GCF_009828745.1 of Erysipelothrix anatis. GTDB lineage: Bacteria > Bacillota_I > Bacilli_A > Erysipelotrichales > Erysipelotrichaceae > Erysipelothrix > Erysipelothrix anatis. The sequence goes on along the minus strand of NZ_WTSX01000005.1, from coordinate 97,766 downwards.
TAAATAAAAACTTAACACTCAATCGACTGTTAATCGTTATTATGTCATTAGTTACATTATATTTGCTAATGCTTACAGAAGGATTCTGGATTTACGCATTTGGAAAACTTCAATCAATCTTGATGCCATTCATCATTGGATTCGGAATTGCTTATATCCTACATCCAATCACGAAGTATTTTGAAAAATTTGGAATCAAGCGACAAATTGTTGTGCCACTAACACTCATCGTTTTTGTAGCACTCGTTGTCTTATTGATTTCATCAATACTACCAAAGCTCATTACTGATATGATGACTATAATCAATTCAAGTGTTGATGGTATTCAACAACTGCTAAAGTACTACACAGATTTCCAACAAGGGAAACCAGAACCATGGGTTACAAATCTTGTAAATGAAGGTGTTAAAATCTTGGAGGGCCTTATTAAAAGCGTACCAACAATTCCAACATTTGCATCACAATTTGTCGGTCAACTGATTAATTTCTTGACGACTGCGCTCTTCTCATTAGTTATTGGTCTTTATCTCATTTTCGATTATGAAGATGTAACGCGAAAAGTATTGAATTGTGCGTATAAAGTTTCTCCAAAAGTTGCGAATTCACTCATTGTCGTGAACCGCGCTGTGTTACAATATCTTCAAACACTTATTGTCATCATGACAATAACGTTTGTTGAATATACGATTCTCTATTCGTTGGTTGGGCATAACTATGCATTAGTATTAGGTGTTATGGCTGCATTTGCATTGCTAATACCATACATTGGTCCAATCACAGTTCAAGTCCTTGCTGTTTTAACTTCACTAATGCTTCCAGTACCGCGCATTATTGCATTAGCAATTGGCTTGTTTATCCTTTCAAACTTAGACAACTATGTCATCTCACCATTTGTATATTCAAAACGAGATAAAATTGATCCGGTGTCTTCTCTCTTTGTGTTCTTTGCATCGAGTGTCATGTTTGGATTTATCGGTATTTTACTTTCAATGCCAATTTACTTCTCATTGCGTGCAATTTATGCGTTGAAGAAAAATAATTGGGAATTAGAATCAAAAGTAGAAGCGTAATTTGAAAGAGGGGTATTTATGAAAAGATTAATTAAAAGTACATTGGTTGTAGTAATGTTTACACTGATGTTGACGGGCTGCGTTCCAAAAAATAAGAATGTAGTAGTTACAAGTTATCCTTTAGAATACCTCGTAACAACATTGGCAGGAGACCGCGTAAATGTCGAACGACTTGATGTTGGGTCAACGCCTCAAACTGCTCAAATTAGAGATGATTACAAAGAAGTTCTCGAAAAAGCGGATACGATGTTTTATATCAATGAAATTCAACCTTACTGGGAAATTTATCGTGATGATATCATCTCTAACAATAAGATTGAAGTTATAGATATGGCGGAACGCTCATCACTTTACAACTTTGCTCGCTTTACAACAGTAACAGCTGCGAATTCGACACACGTAGTCGAATCACCGTATTATGATACTCCAAACTTTGAGCGGGTAGATGTTTATGATAAAGATCCGTTCATTTGGATGGATCCGCTAGCGATGACTTCGATGGCTCGAACCATTAAAGATTGGTTAGTTGCGACATATCCTGATGATGCTGCAAAATTTGAAGATAGATTTTCTAAACTAGAAATTGAATTAACGAGTTTGCAAGCCGATTTCCAACAAATCAAAACACCAGCAGTTCCCATTAAAATTGTCACGATGACGCCGACATTTGGAAACTGGCAAAAGAGTTTTGGGGTCGAAGTATATCCGGTAACCATTTCTAAGTTCGGTGCTCTTCCAACGGAAGCGATGCTCAACGATATTCGTACATCTATTCAAACAAATAATGTAAAACATATTGCCTTTGAAGAAGGTATGACGGAAGAACAAACAGCACTATACAATCAGTTAAAAACAGAACTATCGCTAACTGAGATACAATTAAGCAATGTTTATTCATTATCTGAAAAGGATGTTGCGGAACAGTATGATTACATTCGAATCATGTATCAAAACTTGGAAACCCTTAAATCGATAAGTCGATAAACCTAAGGGTTTCCTTTCTTTAAATGGAGGAAATTATGGAAAAATTACTATTAATAGATGGAAACTCGATGTTGTTTCGAGCATATTATGGAACATTATCACGAGGACATATGATGTCTTCAACAGGTGTTGTGACCAATGCTGTTTATGGCTTTTCGACAATGCTTACGAAAGCCATTGAACTTACAAAACCGGACTATATCCTTGTCGCTTTTGATACTAAGGATAAAACATTTAGACATGAGATGTTTGGCGAATATAAAGGGACCCGAAAAGAAGTTGATAATGAGTTAGTTTCCCAATTCGCTCTTGTACGAGAATTCATTGATGCATACCCAATTCCTCGATTAGAAATCAGTGGTTATGAAGCGGATGATATTATTGGAACCTTGTCAAAGCAATATAACAATGTAAAGGTGGAAATATTATCCAGTGATCGTGACTTACTACAGTTAATTGATACAAACGTTGAAGTTCTTCTCATGAAAAAGGGAATTACCGACATTAAAACGATGAACCTTCAAAATCTTGAGACGGAAATGAACATTACACCATCACAAATCGTGGATGTTAAAGCACTTCAAGGTGATACAAGTGATAATATTCCCGGAGTTCCTTCAGTTGGTGAGAAAACAGCACTTAAATTAATTCAACAGTATGGCTCATTTGAGAGCTTGTATGCTCATAAAGATGAAATTAAAGGGAAAATGGGTGAGAATGTTCGTAATTATGAAGCTCAAGCGCGTTTGTCCTACGAGCTTGCTAAAATTGATGTCGAAGTACCCAATTCCATAACCTTGGATACGCTTCGATATGCCCTTCCTGACAATACTTTGAATGCATTTTATCGAAAATATGATATGAATTCCTTAATAACAGAAGATGTTGAAATCACTGATACAGTTAAAGAAAACTTTAAAATGGCTGATCTCGAAGAATCGTGGTTGGCAGACGATGTGACATTGATGTTAGATTATGACAAGAAAGATGTACTTCAAGGGATTACCATATACAATGCTAATGATGTAGCTTTTGCCTATCTGACACTTCCAGAAATGATTCTAGACAGTGTATTCCACGGGTTACTTGGTCGTGAGAAACAGTTGTTTGCAGTTTCTTCCAAAGCCCTTTATCGTTTCGCATTAGAGCATGATATAGCGATTCAGGCGGGCATTGAAGATATTCTCTTACTCGCATTTATAATTAATCCGTCTGTGACGACATTTGAAAAGTTAAAAGACGAATACAATGCGTGGTATTTAAATTATGAAGGTCTAGAGCAAAATTTTGCGACAATTAAAAGAATGCACACATTATATTCAGAGTTGAAAGAAAAGGCTTTGAAAGATGATCTCATTGCTATTTATGATGACATCGAATTACCGCTAGTTATGGTGCTTGCGGAATGTGAATTCTTAGGAATTAATGTGGATCGTAGCATACTTGATGATGTTGCCGAAAAAACCAAGTCAAAGATTGATATGCTGACTCAATTAATTTATGACGAAGCAGGCGAGGAGTTTAACATTAATTCTCCGAAACAACTTTCCGAAGTACTATTCGATCATCTTCAACTTCCTAGTGGTAAAAAGCGCTCTACGGCAGTGTCCGTTTTAGAATCACTTGAGGGTGTGCACCCAATAATCAAGCCGATCTTGGAATACCGCAAGTACGCTAAGCTCTATAGCACGTATGCAGTTGGACTCACAAAATTTATTGGTGCAGATAATCGTATCCATACGTCGTTTAATCAACATGCAACACAAACAGGCCGTTTGTCATCAAGTGATCCCAATTTACAAAATATTTCGGTTCGTGACGAGGAGACACGTGCAATCCGCGGAGCATTCATTGCGAGTCCAGGACATAAGCTTGTAAGTATTGACTATTCTCAAATCGAGTTACGGGTCTTATCCTACTTAGCACATGAAGAAAAAATGATGGATGCATTTAAGCATGATGTTGATATTCACACGGCCACTGCAAATGAAATTTTTGGTGTTTCTTCAGCTGATGGAGCTATGCGTCGCCAAGCGAAATCTGTAAACTTCGGAATCGTGTATGGTATCTCAGGATTTGGTTTATCAAAACAACTTGATATTTCGATTGCGGAGGCAAGTGCATTTATCGATAAGTACAATGAAGCTTACCCAAATATTCAAAAATATATGGATTCGGTCATTGCAAAATGTGAGGTAGATGGTTTTGTTACAACGTATTTTGGAAGACGACGCTATATTCCAGAAATTTTCGATAAGAATCGTGCAGTCAAAGAATTTGGAAAACGTGCAGCAATGAATGCACCAATCCAAGGAACTGCAGCAGATATAATAAAAATTGCAATGGTTAAAGCACATCGTGCATTGAAAGAAGCAAATTTAAAATCAGTCATGATTCTACAAGTTCATGATGAGCTTGTTTTTGATGTAATAGATGAAGAAGTGGATCAAGTGATTTCACTGATGACATCAGTAATGGAGAGTATCGTTGATTGGCCAATTCCATTAAAAGTCTCAGTTGATATCGGATCAAATTGGTTAGGAGAGTAACGAATGCCAGAATTGCCAGAGGTAGAGACTATTGTTAAAACAATGGGTGTCTCGCTACTAAATGAACAGATTAAAGCCATTAACCTTCGATACCAACCATTATTGGAAACTGGTTCAGAGTATCCAATTGATGTGCTCGTAGGTGAATCGTTTGTTGATTTCAAACGTCGCGGAAAATATGTTTGGTTTGAGCTTACCAATGGATATAATTGGATTATTCATTTGCGAATGGAAGGCAAATTCCATCTTTATGACTCGCAACAACGACCTAACGCACATACGCATCTTACATTCAATACAGCTAACCATTACGTTCATTACTTGGATACAAGAAAGTTTTCGAGAATGGTGGTTACAAAGCATCCGGAGCAATTCTTTGAGAGTAAGCGATTGGGGTATGAACCATGGGACAACGAACTTACTCCAGAATATTTAAAGAAGAAATACAGTACAATTGGTCGTCCAATCAAGCTAGTATTGCTTGATCAAGCTATTTTTGTGGGGGTCGGAAATATATATGCAGATGAAATACTTCATGATATTCGCGTTCATCCATTAACCCCTGCGAAGATGATTTCGACGGTCAAATTGTCACAGCTTATTTTGTCTGCGCGTCGCATTTTGGAAAATGCGATTCAAGCAGGCGGAACCACAATTAGATCTTATACATCTGGACTCAACGTTCATGGTCGATTTCAAATTCAACTTGCGGCCTATGGACAAGGCGGTAAGCCGTGTCCTCGATGTGGGACAACGATGGATCGAATTGTTATTGGTGGAAGGTCAAGTGTATTTTGTCCAAAATGTCAGAAGGTGAAACGATGAAAATTGCGATTACAGGAACAATCGGTGGCGGTAAATCTCAGGCAAGTGAGTATCTACGTGCTCTTGGATATGAAGTCTATGATACCGATAAAATGGTCCATGATTATTATGAAAAGAACGGGCGCCTTTATGACGCTCTAATAACAATGTTTGGTCATGATATTCTTACGTCAACTGGCGACATTGATCGCAGTAAAATAGCGTCGATTGTGTTCAATGATTATGAAAAACTTGATGCCCTGGAAAATTTAGTCTTCCCACACATTCAACAAGATGTAAATCGTGTAAATGCCCAGAATCAAATTATATTCTTTGAAGTGCCGCTCTTGTTTGAATCACATTCCGAAAAGGCTTTTGATAAAGTAATGATGATAACTGCACCATATTCGACACGTATTCAAAGACTAGCTCAACGGGGGCTTGATGAGGCTGAAGTGAATCGCCGGTCGAAACGTCATCTTGATGAGGCTTCCAAAATTGAAAAATCGAATTTTGTAATCAATAACGACGGTTCGTTAGCTGAATTACACGACTGTATTGATGCAGTTATTCATAAATTGAGAGGAGAACAATAGTGGCGAAAGTAGTGATTCATGTAAACAAAAAATATGATCTTGCACCCGACCAATTGCATAGTTTATTGGTGTACTATCAACCACTTTTTTCGTATCCCGCAGCATCGCTCTATTTGACGCTTTACGAATTTTCTACATTAGATTCTAGTGTTGAAATAAGAGAATTACTACGAATTCTTCAAGTTGATGTACGCGAATTCGAAGCAAATCGGAAAGAGCTCGAGCGCTTTGGATTAATACGTACATTTGAACTTGATAAGTCACTTTCCTTGGAGTTGCTAGAGCCGCTTCGTCCCGTTGATTTTATGGAACACAGTACATTTGGTCGTCTGTATGCTATTGTGATGGGTCGCGAAAAGTATATCGAAGCATGTGAACATGTTCAGGTTCCGATAATCCCGGATACAGCTGAAGAAATTACTGCGCCGTTTGATATTGCAAGATTGTCCACTTGGGACGAACAATCTGAATCAGCATTCATTACAAGGCCGGTTGCCGAGACATCACGAAAAAGACGTTTTGACGCAAGTTCTTTCTTTAAGACCTTAAATCCAATGATTTTTCCAATGCAGCTTAGAACCCGGGAAGTTATTGATGTTGTTGAAGAGTTTGGAAGCAACTATAAAATAAGCTATGCTGACATGAAGTCTAAGCTCCTAGCGGCAACTAATTTTGAAACAATGATTTTTGATAAACGGAAGTTTCAGGTTCTTGTTGATCGAGACCATGGAATTCAAAATGTTAATACTGTTTCAAATGCTTATGAACTTGATCCCATCAGTTTTATTGCATATAAACAAGAAAATGATTATGTTGTGGATGCAGATAAAAATCTTATTAAGTCGCTACAGAGTAACTTTAAATTCAATGATGAGGTTGTTAATATTCTAATAGAATACATCCTAGACAATAATAATAAAAACTTGAATAAAAACTATGTAGAAAAAATTGCGGCAACGTGGAAACGTAAAGGAATTGAAACGGCTAAGCAAGCTCAAGATGAAGTATCAAGACCAATAACTAAAGTGCAAAGTCAACCTAAGGCTCGTGTAGAAATTCAATCTCCTGATTATACAGAAGCAATTGAAGTAACCCAAGAGTCGGATGATGAAAACACGAGAATTATCGAAGCATATCTTAAAGGAGGACAATCATGAGTTTTAGAAATATGTCATTTGAACTAACACCTGATCAGATTAAAGCACGTGATGAATTGGGTAAGAAATTACTTGAGTTACCTGAAATTCAATTATTTATTGAAAAGTATGACTGTCCTGAACAGGTTATCGTCGAGAATGCATCCAAATTCAAACGATGGGTTCAATCAAAACGTAAAGCACACTCATATGCAAAACATGAAGTTGTTGCTAATCCGGAGTTAGCCAGCTTTGTAGATTTAGCTTACGATAAGCATACAGGAATCATTGATGAATTCGTGACAGAACTTCCGATTCTCGATGAAATTGAAAATGAATATTCATATTTGAATAAATACCAAGTGATGCCGTTACCCTTAAATTTACGTGAAGCACACTTCGATAAGATTGACTATCAAAATGAAAGTGCTCATTTTAAATCTGTGATGGGTACGTTGGTAAAATTCGTTGAAGACAATTCGCTAGGTTACTTTATTTTTGGTGATTTAGGAATTGGAAAAAGCTATATAAGTGCGGCTGTAACGAATGAATTTGCAAAGAAAAACCATTCAGTAGCATTTGTTCATGTCCCATCATTACTTAGCCTGTTAAAGCAAAATTTTAATAACTCATACGAGTTGGATCGAATTTTACGGAAACTTAGGTCCGTTAAAGTACTTGTACTTGATGATCTCGGTGCCGAGCCGATTACGTCGTGGAGTCGTGATGAAATATTACTGTCTATTCTCAATGATAGACTTGAGAATAAACGGAAGACAATTATCACAAGTAACTACCGTCCGGAACTTTTGGTAGGGCTCTATAAACTGGATACCAGAGGAGTTTCAGATGAAATCAGAGCACGAAGACTAGTGGATAGAATCCATGCGTTAACAAGCCCATTAGAAATGACGGGTAAAAACCGTCGAATTGCACAAAAATAGATATTTAAAGGCGAAATAATTGGCGAAAAGTGGTATGATTACTCAAGAGGTGGATTATGAAAAAAATTGGCATTTTGACATCTGGTGGTGATGCGCCAGGAATGAACGCTGCAATTCGAGCAGTTGTGCGTTCTGGAATAAGTGCAGGCCTTGAAGTTTATGGTGTATTTAATGGCTATGAAGGATTAGTCAATGACAACATTCGTAAATTAGATCGTGGCGACGTGAGTGATATTATCATTCAAGGTGGAACGATCTTAGGTAGCGCCCGATTAGAAGAATTCAAGCTCGTTGAGGTTCGTGAAAAGGCAGTCGCAAATCTCGCAAAACATGGTATTGAAGGACTAGTAGTCATTGGTGGTGACGGAAGTTATCGCGGGGCACTTGCTCTAACGGAAATGGGAATAAACTGTATTGGTATTCCTGGGACAATCGATAATGATATCGATTCAACAGATTACACAATTGGTTTTGATACAGCACTAAACACTGTTATCGAAAACGTTGATAAATTACGTGATACATCAAGTTCACATCACCGCTGTTCAGTAGTTGAGGTAATGGGGAACCGTTGTGGTGACCTTGCAATTTACGCAGGAATTACCACTGGTGCAGAAGTTATCGTTACAAAAGAAACCGGCTATGATGAAGCTGAAGTTCTTGAGCGACTCAATTACTTTGAACAAGTGAAAGGAAAGCGTCATGCGATCCTTATCATCAGTGAGAAAATTACTGATGTACACTTATTAGCGCAAAAAATATCACAACATACTGGATTCTCCGGACGTGCAACAATTTTAGGTCATATTCAACGTGGTGGTTCACCTACTGCGCGTGACCGTATTCTTGCGACACAGTTTGGGGATAAAGCAGTGCAGGCATTAATGTCGGGCGAAGGTGGCCGTTGTGTTGGAATCGTAAGCGAAAAAGTAATGACAATCGATATTACTGAAGCGCTACGTACACCTAAGAAATCCAGAAAACCTTTATTTGAGTTACACGATCGATTGGTATAAGAAAGAGAGACATTATTTAATGCAAGAAATGAAAAAAACAAAAGTTATTTGTACGATTGGACCAGCTTCAGAGTCACCAGAAATGCTTGAGGCATTGGCAAAAGAGGGAATGAATATTGTTCGTTTCAACTTCTCACATGACGTCCAAGAAAACCACTTACGACGCATGAACGTTGTTCGTGAAGTTAGCGACCGAATTGGTATCAACTTGGCAATCTTACTTGATACAAAAGGACCTGAAATCCGTTGTGGTGACATGACTGATGGCGCAATCGCTTTTGAGACAGGTGATGTCGTTCGCGTTGGATTTGATGCAGATTTCATGGGAACTAAAGAACGTTTCACACTTTTAGTACCTGAAGTACATGCTGACGTTCAAGTCGGAAATTACCTACTCATCGACGATGGAAAAATGAAGTTAACAGTTATCGATAAAGATGACAAAGACCTAATTTGCCGTGTTGAAAACCCAGGATTCATCAAAACACGTAAAGGTGTGAATATTCCTAACGTAGTACTAAGTATGCCATTTATGTCAGAAAAAGACCGTAATGATATTACTTTTGGTGCTAACAACGGAATTGACTTTGTTGCTGCATCATTTGTTCGTCGTGTTCAAGATGTTCAAGACATTCGTGATGTTTTAGAAGCAGCAGGACGTCCAGATGTTCAAATCATCGTAAAAATTGAAAACCAAGAAGGTTTCGATAACTTAGAAAGCATTTTAGAACTTGCTGATGGTGTCATGGTTGCCCGTGGAGACTTAGGTGTTGAAGTAAGTACACACTTAGTTCCAATTTACCAAAAACGTATGATCGCATTAGCTAACCGTATGGGTAAACCAGTTGTTACTGCAACTCATATGTTAGAATCAATGCAACAAAACCCACGTCCTACACGTGCCGAAGCAAGTGATGTTGCAAATGCAGTTCTTGATGGAACTGATGCAATCATGCTTTCAGGAGAATCAGCTGTTGGAGCATATCCAATCGAAGCAGTTCGTGTTATGCGTGAAATCGCATTAGCAATGGAAGAAATTATTCCTTACCGTGAACGCTTATCACACGCAATCAGTACTTCAAAACGTACAATGCAAGATTCAATTGGTATGTCAGTTGCTGAAACAGCATTGAACATGAATGATGTAGAAGCAATTGTTGCCTTTACACAATCAGGTTCAACAGCACGTCGTATTTCAAAATACCGTCCAAATGTTCCTGTTATTGCAGTTACATTTGATAAAGCAGTTCAACGTAGCCTTCAATCATCATGGGGTGTCATTCCAGTTTACTCAGACGTCCGTAATGATATGACAAATGATGATGAAATTGCATCAACTTTTGCGAAAACATTTGGTATTGAACCTGGTAAAAAAGTTATCATTGCTGCTGGATATCCAACAGGAACAGGTAACACTAACTTAATGAAAATTATTGAAGTTAAATAGTAGGTAAAATTATGAAACAGTATATTGGTGTTGATTTAGGTGGTACGAATGTTCGTGTTGCAATTGTTACCGAACTTGGTGACATTGTTGAAGAAATCAAGCGTCCGTCTTTAGCATCTCAAGGACCAGAAACTGTTCTAAACAATATCGTTGACATGATCAACAGTTTAGAAAACTGTGATCAATGTGCTGGAATTGGAATCGGAATTCCTGGACCAGTAGATACAGAAAAAGGGTCGGTAACTCTATCGACAAATCTTGCTGGATTTACTGGTTTTCCAGTAGTTGATTACTTAAAAAAACATTTTGATTTACCCATTTACATGGATAATGATGCAAATGTTGCTGGTTTAGCTGAAGCTTTAGTTGGTTCAGGAAAAGGCAAGAAAATAGTTTACTATGTTACGCATTCAACAGGAATTGGTGGTGCGCTCGTAGTTGACGGAAGACTTGTATCCGGAATTCACGGATATGCTGGTGAAATTGGAAATATTGTAATTGACAGACATCGCAAACAACGCGATGACGTAAACACATTGAATGCTGGTGCGGTTGAAAATGAAGCGAGTGGATCAGCAATGGTTCGCAAAGCTCAAGAATCAATTGACCCAGAAATAACATCTGCTTCTCAAATATTTAAATTGTACGAATCAAATGATCCTAAGGCAGTTCAACTTGTTGAAGAAATGTCTTACGACGTAGGAATGCTTTTATCAATCATTTCACATGTTACAGATCCTCATATCTTTGTCCTAGGTGGAGGAGTCACATTCTCTCGCCATTTATATTGGGACAAGATGATTGAAGCGTACAAATCATTGGTTCATCCTACAATGCGTGATCGTGAATTTGTGCTTGCGTCATTAGAAGAACCAGGAGTTATTGGAGCGGCGATGTTATGCTACTCACAGGAGAAAAATGTATGACATTAATTGAAAAATATGCACAATTAGCCGTTAGAGTCGGTGTTAATGTTCAACCAGGACAAACACTACTTATTAACGTAAAAGCAGAGCACTATGAGTTTGCAAGACTTCTCGTAAAAGAAGCTTATGCAGTTGGTGCTAAAAAAGTTGTCGTTAAGTTCAGCGACGACATTATTGGAAAAGAACACGCATTACATCAAGATTTAGAAACATATACACGTGTGCCTCAATGGATTGTTGACGAGAATGATGATTACTTAACACAAGACTTATGTCGCTTGTCAGTTTATGCTCCATCTCCAGGCTTATTTGCGGATGTAGATGGCGATAAACTCGCTGCTGCAGCAAAAGCTCAAGGTGAAGCTTTAAAAGCAATGCGTGAGTATACGATGGCAAATCGTGGACAATGGTCATTAATTTCTTTACCAACAAATGAATGGGCACATGTAGTATTCCCAGAGTTACCAGTGGAAGAGGCTTATGAAAAATTACTTGAAGCAATTCTTTATGCGTCTCGCGTCACTGAAGACAAAGATCCAGTTGTTGCATGGGCTGAACACAACGCTGTCTTAGCACATCAAAATACGGTTCTTAATGACTATAACTTCAAATCTTTACACTTCAAAAATAGTAAAGGAACCGACATCACAGTTGGTCTTGTAAAAGATCATGTGTGGGCAGGTGGAGAAGAAACATCTGAAGGTGGACATAAGTTCAATCCGAATATGCCAACTGAAGAATCATTTACGATGCCAGATCGTCTTAATGTAAATGGACGTGTTTACAGTACAAAACCATTGAACTATAGCGGAAAACTCATCGATGAGTTCTGGTTAGACTTTGTCGATGGTAAAGTTGTTGATTTTGATGCAAAACAAGAAAAAGAGACATTACGTCAACTTCTTGATACTGATGAAGGAAGCCGTCACATCGGTGAAATTGCCCTTATCTCGCACAAATCACCAATTTCCGACCTAAATATTTTGTTCTACAATACATTATTTGATGAGAACGCTTCATGCCACATGGCTCTTGGACGTGCTTATCCTATGAACATCAAAAACGGTACATCAATGTCACAAGAGGAATTACTCGCTCATAACTCAAACGATTCAATTAACCATGAAGATTTCATGTTTGGAAGTGAAGATATGAGTGTTATTGGAGTAACGCAAGATGACACTGAAGTTGTTGTATTTGAAGCTGGAAACTTTGTAATCTAAGCGTGGGAAACCACGCTTTTAGTTAAAGAAAGAGGTACTTATGAAAAATATCGATAGAAAATATGCAAATTTGTTGGTTGAAACGGCTCTTAATGTACAACCGAATCAGACGTTGATTATTAATGCAGGACCAGAACACCATGAATTTGTTGCTCTTCTAACCGAAGAAGCATACAAATTAAAAGCAAAACAAGTTATCGTCAAGTTTACAAGTGAGCAAATTTCAAGACTTCACTATCTTTATCAAAGTGAAGAAACACTAACACATATCCCAGAATCATTAATTCTTGAACACGACGAGTACCTTAAAGAAGACCTAGTTAAACTAGCATTACGTAGTCCGAATCCTGGACTCATGAATGATGTCGATGCTTCGAAAGTTATGGCCGTATCTCAAGTTAGAGGAAAAGCATTACAAGCATTTGCAAACTACTCCATGAGTAATCAAGGACAATGGCTGGTTGCAGCTTACCCTACATATAACTGGGCTAAGGCAGTGTTTCCTGAATTAGAAGCGCAAAAAGCTTATGATAAGCTTTATGAGTACATTCTATATGCTACTCGCGTAACCGAAGATAATGATCCAAAACAAGAGTGGGAGAAACATAATGCCCAACTTCATAAGCAAAATAGTGCTCTAAACGCATACAATTTCGAGTCAGTTCATTTTAAAAATGGTTTGGGAACAGACATTACAATTGGTCTTGTTAAAGGACACATCTGGTCGGGTGGTAATAGTCCATCACAAAAAGGAATTCCATTTAACGCTAATATTCCAACTGAAGAGTCATTTACGACTCCAGATCGTATGAATGTAAATGGAATCGTCTACAATACGTTGCCGCTAAACAATAATGGTCGACTCATCGACAAATTCTGGTTAAAATTTGAAGATGGTGTCGTCGTTGATTTTGATGCCGAACAAGGAAAAGAGGCACTCGAAGGTCTTCTCAATACAGATGAAAATAGTCGACGTATTGGTGAAATTGCATTGGTGTCGTTTGATTCACCAATTTCAAATCTAAAAACATTGTTCTACAATACTCTGTTTGATGAAAATGCATCGTGCCATATTGCTCTTGGAAAAGGATATCCTCTAATAGAGAATGGTGGAAGCATGAATCATGATGAACTTTTAGAACGAGGTATTAATCAATCCCTCATTCACGTGGACTTTATGTTTGGGAGTGAGGATATGCATGCAGAAGGTACAACATTTGATGGAAATACCGTTACAATCATTAAAGAGGGAAATATTGTTCTGTAGTCTTTAGGCTTGTAATTTAAAAAGAGTCGAGTATAATAATACTATAAATCGATGATAAGGACATGAATGTAAAAACGTTGAACTAGAGAGTGAAGTGGTCGCTGAAAACTTCTCGTAGACATTTACATTTACAACCTTTGAGTGAATTTTCGAAAAAATTCCGTTGCTGGCGTTAACAGATAAAGTGCACTATTACAGTGAATGAAGGTGGTACCGCGTTAACACGTCCTTTTAGGGTTTGTTATCGTGGTACTTTTTTATTAGAAAGAGAAGGAAAGAAGAATGATTAATATTAAAGAAAATCCAGAATTAAATGTTCTGAATCACTCATCCGCACACTTACTTGCGCATGCCGTGAAACGCCTTTATCCAGAAGCAAAATTTTGGGTAGGTCCAGTAATTGAAGATGGTTTTTACTACGACATGGATTTGGGTGACGTCAAATTAACAGAAGACGATTTGCCAAAAATTGAGGCGATGATGCGTAAAATTGCCAAAGAAGACAAACGAATAACACGTATTGAACTTTCAAAAGCAGAAGCAATGGAAGAATTCAAAGATGATTCCTATAAACTTGATATCATTTCAAATTTAGATGAAAACGAAACAATTTCAGCATACCGTCAAGCAGAATTTATCGATCTTTGTCGCGGACCTCATGTTGAGACAACGAAAAAAATGAAATATTTTAAACTTCTCAAGGTATCCGGAGCATACTGGAAAGGCGATGCAAATAATAAAATGTTGCAACGTGTTTATGGAATTACATTTGAAACACAAGAAGATCTCGACAATTACCTAAACTGGCTTGAAGAAGCAAAACTTAGAGATCATAAAAAACTTGGGAAAGAACTTGGACTATTCATGATGAGTGAGTATGGTCCTGGATTCCCATTCTGGTTGCCAAATGGAATGAAGTTACGACAAGCCCTTGATGCTTATTACCAACAAGCTCATACACGTCGTGGTTATGTCTTTACACAAACACCTACGATGTTAAATAAGGACCTATGGGAAGTTTCTGGACACTGGCAAAATTACCGTGAAAACATGTACACTTCGTCAATTGATGATCGTGATTTCGCAATCAAGCCAATGAACTGTCCAGGCGGTATGTTAGTTTATAAAAATGACTTACATTCATACCGTGATCTTCCAATTCGCCTTGCGGAAATGGGTACTGTACACCGTCATGAGGCGAGTGGAGCCCTTAATGGTTTATTCCGCGTTCGTATGTTTACGCAAGATGATGCTCACTTGTTTATGACGCCTGCACAGTTACAAGACGAAATTATTGAAATCTTAGACTTTATTGAAGAAATCTATTCTGTCTTTGGATTAACATATTCCATTGAACTCTCGACACGTCCAGAAGATAAATATATTGGATCAATCGAGGATTGGGATCGTTCTGAGAAGATTCTTGAGGAAGCATGTATTGCGGCTGGTAAAGAATTCAAAATCAATCCTGGCGATGGGGCATTCTACGGACCTAAACTTGACTTTAAAGTCCGTGACTCGTTAAACCGTATTTGGCAATGTGGAACCGTTCAGTTGGATACAAATCTACCAGAACGCTTTGATCTAACATATGTTGCGGAGGATGGTTCAAAACAACGACCAATCATGCTTCACCGTGCTATATTTGGTTCAATCGAGCGTTTTATTGGAATTCTTATTGAACACTTTGCTGGAGCATTTCCATTATGGTTAGCACCAAAACAAGTTGAAATTATTCCTGTGAATACAGAATTCCACATGGAATATGCAAATGAAGTCAAAGAAATCTTAGAAGCACAAGGCATTCGTGTTTCGGTTGATGGACGTAACGAAAAACTGGGCTATCGCTTGCGTGAAGCTCAAATGCATAAAATTCCAATGCAAGTAATTATTGGTGATAAAGAAATCGAGGAACGCTCTGTCAACGTTCGACGTTTTGGTGAACGTGCTCAGAATCCATTCAGTCTTGAAGACTTTGTTGCTCTTGTTAACGAAGAAGTAAAATCAAAATACATTCATACAATTAACAAGGAAGCGTAAAAGAATCCCTGCTTAGGCAGGGATTCTTTTTATTTGAATAATATGTGAAATTTTTTTCGTTGCCACACATACCTAATAAACATAGAAATAATATGTATGAAGGGTAGAAAGTGAAATTTAAGAATTGTAGGAAAAAACCTTTAAATAGTACATATTTATGATTGCTGAACTTCATATAAATATCACATGATGAAAAATAAAAAATACCCTAGTAACATTTCATTATACAATGTTCTAAATCAAATTACCACAACAATCAATGATAGCGATTTCAACGCACTCTAGAGTGCGTTTGTTTGACTTGATTTTAGACATAATATTGCTTATTATTGTCTTACAAGGAGAACTTGTACGGAGGATAACAATGAAGAAATTCTGGACTATAGCATTAGTCGCATTAATGGTATTTGGACTGACAGCTTGTGCTTCACCTGAAAAGGAGCAAGAAACAGGCAAAGAAGGTACCGGTGGTGAAATTGCTTTAATCACAGACGTTGGAACGATCGATGACGGATCATTCAACCAAGGATCATGGGAAGGTGTTCAATCGTATGTTAAAGAACATAACGAAGCAAACAAGGACAAACAAATCTCAGCAACTTATTACCGACCATCAACAGCTAATGATGATGAGTACTACAATACAATTAGTAAAGCTATCAAAGATGGAAAAGCTAAAGTTATTGTAACACCTGGATTCCTATTTAATAATGCAGTATTTAGAGCACAGAAAGATTTCCCTGATGTAAACTTTATCTTTGTGGATAGCTTACCTCAAGAAAATGGTGACTCTGAGCCAGTTATTGGAAGCAATACAAACTCATTGCTATATGATGAACATGAGTCAGGATTCTTTGCAGGATATGCAGCAGTTAAAGATGGCATGACTAAACTTGGATTTATTGGTGGATACCGAGTACCAGCAGTTGAAAAATATGGTATTGGTTATCTATATGGAGCAGATGCAGCAGCTAAAGAGTTAGGCGTTGACGTTGAAGTCCGTTACAACTACGCAAATACATTTGAGCCAAAACCAGAAGTTCAAACACTTGCAGCTGGATGGTATGCAGCGGGTACTGAAGTAATCTTCGCATCAGCGGGTGGTGCAGGAAACTCAGTCTTTGCAGCCGCACAAGCAGCAAACAAGAAATCTATTGGTGTTGACAAAGATCAAAGCGCTGACAGTGAAACAATCATTACATCAGCAGTCAAGCAGTTACAAGGATCTGTTCACGCAGCATTGAAAAATCACTACGAAGGTAAATTCGAAGGTGGTAAGGCAACAACTTATGGAATCGCAAATGATTCAGTAGGATTGCCAGACAAATTTGATCGTTTCGAGACATTCACAAAAGCAGATTATGATAAAATCTACGCAGATTTCAAAGCAGACAAAGATGGAATACGTTCATCAATTCCAACAACACATGCTAATGATTTCAGCGACTTGAAATTAGAAAAAGTTAAAATTGTCTAAACCAACTAGTAATTAGAAAAGCCCCTTCGTTGGGGCTTTTTCTGTTTAAAATTCATTGAAGGAGTGAAACCGATGAATCATATCGTCGAAATGAAAGAAATAACTAAAGTATTTCCTGGCATCATTGCGAATGATCAAGTTACATTAAATATTCGCGAAGGTGAAATTCACGCACTACTAGGGGAAAATGGTGCGGGAAAATCAACGTTGATGTCAATCCTTTTTGGTATGTATCAACCAGATGGCGGAGAGATTATTGTTCGTGGAGTTCCTACGAAAATTTCAAATCCGCATGAAGCAACGGCACTTAAAATAGGGATGGTGCATCAACACTTCAAACTTGTTGATACGTTTACAGTTACTGAAAATATTATCCTTGGTGTTGAACAAACATCAAAAGGTGTCGTAGATAAAAAAGAAGCCCGCCAAGCAATTGTTGAGCTTAGTGAACGTTATGGACTGAATGTAAATCCTGATGCAAAAATTAGAGATATTTCTGTGGGAATGCAACAACGTGTTGAAATTCTCAAACTGCTTTATCGCGAAAGTGATGTCATGATATTTGATGAACCGACAGCGGTACTAACACCTCAAGAAATTGATGAGCTGATGCAAATTATGTTACAACTTCAGAAAGAAGGTAAGTCACTAGTTTTCATTACACATAAATTAGGCGAGATAAAAAAAGTAGCAAACCGTTGTACTGTTTTACGTAAAGGTAAGTATATTGGAACTGTAGATGTTAAAGATGTTTCAATTGAAGAAATGTCAGAAATGATGGTTGGACGTAAAGTTGATCTTACGATTGACAAAGCACCTGCAAAACTTGGCGATGTTGTACTATCTGTTAATGGGTTATCCATTGATTCCACGCATGGAGGTCATGACGCAATCAAAAATATTAGCTTTGATTTACGACGTGGTGAAGTTGTAAGTATTGCAGGGATTGAAGGAAATGGCCAGCATGAGCTTGTATATGCGTTAGCAGGCTTGTTGCCAATTAAGTCGGGTGTCATTGCGCTTGGTGATAATGATATTACAAATAAATCGATTCGTTATCGTAACACTCATGGGCTTTCACATATCCCAGAAGATCGCCACCGTGATGGTCTTGTCTTGGAATACAATCTGGCAGACAATATCGTATTAAAGTCTTATTTTGAAGACCGTTTCTCAAAAAATGGTTTTATGAAGTATGATGCCATTGATGTATATTCAAAAGAAATGATCGAGAAATTTGATATTCGAAGTTCAAAAGGGCCTCATACAATTGTTCGTAGCATGTCAGGTGGTAATCAACAAAAAGCTATCTTAGCCCGTGAAATTGATATGGGTAGTGATGTATTAATGGCAGTACAACCAACACGGGGTCTTGATGTTGGTGCGATTGAATATATTCATAGACAACTTGTTGCACAGCGTGATGCAGGAAAATCCGTACTTCTTGTATCCTATGAGCTATCTGAAATAATGAATGTAAGTGATCGAATTCTTGTAATGCATAATGGTGAATTAGTAGGAGAATTTACTCCAGATTCCGTAACACAGCAAGAATTAGGACTTTACATGGCTGGAGCGAAACGAGGAAATACTGATGAGTAAAATCAAAAACTATTTTAAAAACGAACAATCCCACAACTTAATTGCTTCATTATTAGCAGTAGCAATTGGACTCGTTTTTGGATTTATCGTTATTTTAGCGATTAAACCACAATTTGTCTTAAGCGCATTTGCGTTAATCCTAAAGGGTGGTTTACATGATGGACTACGTGGAATTGGTAACGTGCTCTTTAATGCAACACCAATTATCATGACGGGTTTATCTGTTGGATTTGCATTTAGAACTGGACTGTTTAATATCGGGGTAACGGGACAATTTACTGTTGGTGCCTTCACCGCAATTTATGTTGGTGTTAACTGGACATTCTTGCCTCCTGGATTTGGCTGGATTGTAGGTATTGTTTTAGGTGCTCTTGCAGGAGCTATTTGGGGACTAGTAGTTGGTGCTTTAAAAGCCTATCGAAATGTTAACGAAGTTATTTCGTCAATTATGATGAACTATATTGCAGTTTATCTGGTTAACTTCTTGATTATGCGTACAGCATTTGATGCGCAATACAGTCGTACACTACCGCCTAAAAATGCATACTTGCCAAGAATGGGATTGGATACAATCTTCCCGAATTCATCATTGAATATTGGTATCATTATTGCAATAATTAGTGCTATAGTTCTGTATATCGTGCTCGAGAAAACTACATTTGGGTATGAACTTCGCGCTGTTGGATTTAACCGACATGCAAGCCGTTATGCTGGAATTAATGAGACACGTAGTATCATCTTATCAATGATGATTGCTGGAGGTCTTGCTGGACTAGGTGGAGCGTTGATGTATCTATCTGATGTTGGAATATACATGACTACCTTATATGGATTACTCAAAGAAGGATTTGATGGAATTGCTGTTGCCTTGTTGGGTCAAAACAATCCAATAGGTATAATCTTCTCAGGTCTCTTTATCTCTCAAATTACATATGGTGGTAATAACTTACAATTATTCCGTCTAGAGCCCGAGATCATCCAAGTCATCACATCCGCAATTATCTATATTTCTGCATTAACTGTATTCTTGCGAGGTGTTATTGGTAAACTAACACGAGATAAAAAATCAGGAGGTAAAGAATCATGACAATGGCATACTTTGTATTTCAACAAATGCTCTATGTAGCGATTCCATTACTCATGGTTTCACTTGGTGGACTCTTTTCTGAACGCAGTGGTGTTGTAAATATTGCCTTGGAAGGAATTATGGTATTTGGTGCCTTCTTTGGAATCCTAACACTATTCATGTTACAAGGAATGTTTGCGCCGCAACTTCTGTTTGTAATTGGAATGATCGCAGCGATTCTAGCAGGAATGGCAATTGCCGCAGTACACGCATTTGCATCTATCAACATGAAGGCGGATCAAACTATTTCGGGTACTGCGATCAATATGTTCGCACCTGCTTTTGCGGTTGTTATGGCCCGATTGGTTTACTCTGTTAAAGAAATTCCATTCAAAAATGTATTCTTAATTCGAAAAGTTCCATTGTTAGGGGACATACCTGTCATTGGTGACTTATTCTTTAAAAATGCGTATATTACAACGTACCTCGGATTCATTATTCTGATTGTTGTTGTATTCGTAATGTACAAAACACGTTTTGGATTACGTTTGCGTGCGGCGGGTGAAAACCCTAATGCACTTGATGCGGCCGGAGTAAATGTCTACAAAATTCGATGGGCTGCTGTATTAATCTCTGGTGCACTGGGTGGACTTGGTGGATTTGCGATTATGATTCCAGTAAGTACATCATTCTCGGGAACTGTGAGTGGCTACGGATTCTTAGCGCTTGCGATTTTAATTTTTGGACAATGGAAACCGATACCGGTATTCATTTCATCAATTTTCTTTGCATTAACCCTTACAATCTCAAATGTATACTCTGCAATTCCATTCTTTACAAATTTAAATATACCAGAACAATTCTTCAAGATGTTCCCGTATATTGCAACCTTAATTGTCTTATGGTTCTCTTCGAAAACACAAGCAGCTCCAAAAGCTCTTGGGGATCCATACGACCAAGGAAAACGTTAAACGCTTCGAAAGAAGCGTTTTTTTATTGTATGTTTGTTTTATTTAAACCTCAACATATATAACTTCTATCACAATTTAACTAAACACACACCACAATGTAAGTGCTATCATTAATTTGGGCAAAGGCTCTAGATGGAGGAAATATGAAAAAATTAATGATTGGTCTGTGGTCATTGGTATTAGTTTTAACGTTATGTGCTGTTAACCCACAAATAGTTAGTGCTACTACTGATACCAATCCAGATTGGATAAGTTTGTTAAGTCCACAAGGAACAATAGAGGAGAGAATTGAAGATGAAACGCGTTATATTCAATTGTCATCTCACGAAGCAAACAATAATAGTGATAAGTCTGCTTTTTTCACCAAAAAGAACGGATGGAAAATGAATGGAAAAGAAGTTGGAACTTCACTGACTTTTATTCCGTTATCCAACCCACAAAAAACACGACTAAATATTATGTTGTTTTTTAAAGACTTCAATAATTACATTTCTATTGGATACAATGCAAGTGGATGGTTTTGGCAATATGCAGTCGATGGTCAAGGAACGTATGGTGCCCTCGGCGGAACATTACCACTTCAAAATGAATCTTACAGCCTTGATGTTACATTTAAAGATAATAAGTTTATTTTGAAAGGAGCTCAATCTGAAGGCGAGCAAACTGTAATTAGTGATCATATGTTTGACCCAGGAATAGTCGATGCTTTAGCTCCATATCAAGATATTGCGATTAGATTGGGTCAATTTGGTAGTGAGTCTTCGAGTATTATGATCAAATCGACCGATCAAACAGATATTCCTAAAGAAATTATTCGTGAACCACGCGAAACTGTGGATATATATGATGATTATGAATTTAAATTGGACTTCGAATCAGAATCTCTAGGCGATACGAAGGTCCTCTTTCCAATGCTTGGCGATGTTAAACAAGAAATCGTTACCACGGAATCAGGCCAAGCACTAAAGGTTAATTTTGATAGCGCATCGGGAAAACAAATTGCAACTTTCGAGCGAGTCGCACTTATGGATAATTACACAATTGAAGCTGATGTGACTGTTAAAGGAAAAGCAAATCGGTTTGGTTTTGCGATGCGTGCTGTAGATTCTAAAACGTTTGCAACTGTCTCAACAGGAGATGAAACGAATCTCTTTTTCAGTGAGCATTTCGGGACGAAGTCGAGTTATTCTAGCATGGCCGAAGGCCCACGTATCGAACAAGGAAAAACATTTAAAATGACTGCTAAAGTGTCTGATTCAACGTTGGCTCTCTCTGTTGACGGGGAAGAAGTGTTCTCAAATATCATGGGAAGTCTTCATCCTAATGCTGCGGAAATTGGAATCTTTAAAGACCGTGGAACACTGGAAGTGTTGCTCGATAATGTTGTGATTCGTCATATTCCGCAACAACGTCCTACAGATCCAATTGAAGGTGGTACACTCACAACAATAAAGTCTGATGCAATGACAGTCACCATAGACGAAACATTTCCACGTATTGTTAAGTATGAACTTAATAATGGAACCATAATGCATGGACAACCTAGCATTTTAAATACATTGGTACTTAACGGGATTGATGTAATTCCTGAGGTTTCTATGACACGTTTGGCTGAAAATCAAGTTGAGTATCTCATGAAGGTACGGGATGAAGCTCACATGCTAAATGTCGATCTTACTGCGATACTTAGGGTGGACGGGGAAAGTGTTACGTTTGAAGTAACAAAAATTCAAAACAACAATCCGACACCGTACACTAACGAGACAACAGTACGGACGATTGAAATCCCGAATCATAGTTTAGTTTCTGTTCGTAGCAGTGAAGCAGATTCACAGCTCATGGCGACACGAATGTCTACTGATACTACTGTTTCGGGCGATACGCTTGTACCTGTAGATTCACAATTACGCAGATATAATCAGCCACTTATGTATGGGTTTATTTCTAATGGTGAAGTCGCTGCCGGAATCTACTCAAACTCACAATATTCAGCGGGTGGTGGTTCCAATGACTTTACTCGCGTAAATGCACGTGTTCAAGAATATCTGAGTTTTAACTCAATGGGGCTGCAAAGTTCACCATGGTATTATCATCGTGATGTGATGTATGACGATGATACTCTAGAGTTGCCAGTTGTTAAGGTAGTACTCAGTGAAGATCGAAATAATGATCAAACAGTAAATTGGCAAGATGCTGCAATCGCCTATCGGGATATCATGTATGTTGCTAAAGGAGCTGAAGATGTACCAGATTTAGTTGCATATCGCATTGCAATGAATTTTGGTTCACACGCACAAAATCCATTTTTAACGACACTGGATGGTATCAAAAAAATCGGACTTCACACAGATGGTCTGGGTCAATCTATTCTGCTCAAAGGATACGGTAGTGAGGGTCATGATTCTGGTCACTTAGATTATGCGAATATTGGAAGTAGAATTGGTGGTGTCACGGAGTTTAGAAAATTACTTGATCGATCCGTAGACTATGGAGCACGTATTGGGATACACGTGAACGCTAGTGAGACGTACCCAGAATCTAAATACTTTTCTGAAACGTTGCTGAGAAAAAATGCGGACGGTTCATACAATTATGGTTGGAATTGGATTGATCAAGGGATTAACATTGATGCTGCTAAAGATCTTGCAGGTGGCCGGCGTGAACGATTTGAAGAATTAGGGAATGTCTTAGGGCCCAACAACAATTTAGATTTCATTTATGTTGATGTATGGGGTAATGGACAATCTGGTGATAATGGTGCCTGGGCAAGCCATCAGTTAGCGAAGGAAATTAATGATCAAGGATGGCGTCTTGGTGGTGAATGGGGATATGCCTTTGAACCAGATACGACATTCTCACATTGGGCTGCTGATTTGACCTATGGCGGCTACAAATTAAAAGGTATCAATAGTAATGTTGCGCGATTTATTTATAATCATCAAAAAGATGTATGGGTTGCTGATTATCCAGCTTATACCGGAGCAGCGATTGCGCCACTTCTTGGGGGTTACGATATGAAAGACTTCGAAGGATGGCAAGGGCGAAATGATTACAACGGATACATCGTTAATCTATTTGAGAACAATGTCCCGACTAAGTTTGTTCAACATTTTACAGTAAATCAATGGGTCAATGGTGAAGTGGTTACGATGACGAATCAAGATGGATTGTCCTATGAATGGACTCCGGAAATGGAAGTAACACTCATCGACGAGATGAACAATACACTAAAAATCAAACGGGGTTCAAATGATTTTAAAAATGATTACGATGGTTATACACATCGTACAATGACGTTGAATGATAAAATCGTATTAGATGGTGAAACGTACCTAATTCCTTGGTCATGGGATGCAACGGGCAAGACGCTTTCTAATGCAGAAGAAAAACTGTATCACTTCAATAAAATAGGTGGAAAAACTGAGTGGGAACTCCCTTCAGATTGGAATGTGAGTTCTGTGATGTACTACAAACTCACAGAAACGGGTAAAGAACTGGTTTCTGAAATTCCGGTAGTTGACGGAAAGATAACACTGAATGCAGAGGCTGATATGCCGTATTCCGTTTATCGTGGTACTCAGAAGCAAGCTGAAATGACTTACGGTGAAGGAGCACATATCGTTGACCCTGGGTTCAATACACAAAACCTGGATGCATGGACACAAAAAGGTGATACTGATTCGATTACAATCGAAAAATCACAAGCTTCGAATGATATGCTTGTGATGCGGGATAATGATTCACTTTCATCTGTATCACAAGTTCTCACCGATCTTACCCCTGGTGCAGATTACGTGGCTTATGTTGGCGTGGATAACCGTAGCGATGCGAAAGCAACACTTTCAATTGTTACGGATGAAGAACGAAAAGAAGCGTACACAAATCGCTCCATTGCGGAGAACTATGTCAAGGCCTATGAGCATAATACGAAATCATCAACTGTGGATGATACAAGTTACTTTCAAAATATGTTTGTCTTCTTTAAAGCACCTCAAACTGGCGACGTAACGCTTCAATTGACCCGTGAACCGGGAAGTGGTGCGACGTACTTTGACGGTGTACGAATAACGGAAAATGCAGGAAATCCAATCGATGAAACGGGTAACTTTTTCAATGATTTTGAGAATAATGCTCAGGGCATTTACCCATTTGTCGTCGGTGATATAGAGGGGGTAGAAGATAACCGAACTCATTTATCCGAAAAGCATGATCCGTACACACAACGAGGTTGGAATAATAAACGAATTAGCGATGTAATCGATGGAGATTGGTCACTTAAAACAAATGGACTGACCGGGCGTCAAAGACGCGTGTATCAAACGATTCCACAAATGGTGCGTTTCGAACCCGGACAAAAATACATGGTATCGTTCGACTACGAGATGGGTTCAGATTATACTTATGCAGTGATGATAGGTGATGGACACTTAAGTAATAATGAACAGATGCTTGAAATGGTATCAACCAGAGACCAAGAAGGGCCTCAAAGAATGGAATTTGAGATTACGGGATCTGAGACGGGCCAGACATGGTTTGCTATTTACTCGACAGCTACGAAGGCAGATGTCGAAGATGCATCAAATAAAGACATCAACTTCCGCGGGTATAATGATTTCATTCTAGATAATATATCTATAGTAAATCAAACTAATATAACTCCACCACTAACAGATTTAAGTATCGAGCGCTTACGTACACTCATTGCACAATTTGAAGCACTTGAGGTGAACAACTATACAGTAGACTCGTACACACATTTAGAAACAAGTGTTAAACAGGGTGTTGCACTATTAGCGAAAATTGATGAAAGAGCATTATTGGATAAGCCTTCACAAAGTGAAATTGACAGTATTATTATGGAAATTGAACGTGGTTTTGAAAACCTTGAACTTCGAGATTCCGTCACCCCTGTCGATCCTCTAGAACCCGTAAATCCGATGGATCCATCCGATCCGGGAGTGAAGCCAGAAGGATCTTCAGATAATGGAAACTCGAACCTTCCTTCGACAGGTGTTGCTGTAAATTCAATGATAGTTATATTTGGAAGCATGATGAGTGTAATAGGTATCGTGCTTTGCTTCACTAAATTTAAACGACGTTCTAATCCCTAATTAAAAAAACGCTTCTTCTGAAGCGTTTTTTTTACTTGTTTTGGGTAATTATTTTGGTTGAAAAGTATCTTTATACTTTCTAGGGCTCATACCAATTTCTTTCTTAAAAAACTGCGAGAAGTAGGACGGACTCGAGAATCCGACAATTGCCGAAATTTGTGATATTGAATAATCAGTGCTCTCAAGCAAGCGTTTTGCTTCTGTGATCCGTTTGTTAAGGACAAAATCGATGGGTGACATCCCCGAATGTTTTTTGAAGATATGTGAGATATAGTACTTATTTAGAAACGTTAGTTCAGCGAGTTTATCCAGTGTGATTGAATCTCTAAAATTCTTATTGATGTAATTTTCGATGAAGATACAATCGTTGTTGACATCTTCACGATTGACAACAACCGTGAGGTTCAAGATGGTTCGACGTACAATACTTATAATGAGACTTTTGAGGTGAAGATCCACGATCATTTCGTGATAAGGTTCTTTAAGCCGAGTTTCTGTGACTAAAGATTTTAGAAAGTAGAGAACTTCGTGTTTGTATTCGTAATAGTTATGGACAGAAAAACCGTCATTTTCATACTCGGAAACAAACTCGATTCCATCAATGGCCACAACAATATATTCTAAGGGATCATGAGAATCCGAAAATTCAGTATGTAGGATATTGGGGTTAACAAGGACGAGATCATCCTCGCGAACATTAATTGTAGTGTTATCTTGAAATATGAAACGACCAGTTCCACGAATTACGTAAAATAGTTCGGTGAAAGCATGGGAGTGTAGTGTTGAATGCCAATCGGCATCAAATTTTGAATGATGAATAGAACGTAAGTGAATCGTATTAATATGATTCATAAGCGATGTGTGGGTCATTGGTCAATCCTCCTAAAATAAGTATACGCTTTCACGATGCAAACACAAAGTGCTTTTTTCACAACATGCTTGTTATTATCATTAAAAATACCCAATCTGAATGTGATTGGGTATTTCCTTTTATTTGTTTTCGTTAATGTCGTGGAGTAAGGACAATTTTAAATCATAAAGTTTTTGCGATAAATCCACATAATACTGGTGTGGATAATGCAGACGCTTCACTTCATCCCACATTGTTTCTAGTTCTCGTTTCGAGTAGATAGCAATATCATCCAAGTGAGGGAGTGCATAAACACACTTACCATTCACGAAGATTGGAACTTGAAGTTCGCGTACTTGGTAATTCGTTAAGGTCTTCTTCTTCCAAGGTGCTGCAGGATCGAAGATTGTTATTTCATCTGTAGGGATGATCTCATCGGCAAGAGCGATATAGTCGGCAAGGGCTTTTTCGCTTGTATTGTCATAAAAACGGTATAGTCGTTTGTGACCTGGGTTCGTGATTTTTTCAATATTTTCCGAAACTTTAATTTTAGGAATGATTGCCCCATCACGCTCCTGTGCTACAAGTTTATAGACACCACCAAGGACTGGTTCAGATTTGGAGGTAATTAAGTTTTCGCCAACTCCGAATTGATCAATTGCTGCACCTTGATAAATTAAGTCATCAATTAAGTATTCATCGAGTGAATTCGAAGCCATAATCTTACAATCCTGAAGTCCACTTGCATCGAGCATGCGGCGTGCTTCCTTTGATAAATACGCTAAGTCTCCAGAGTCAAGACGAATTGCCTTAAGGCGGTATCCGTTTGGTTCTAGATATTCTTTAGCAACTTTGATTGCATTTGGAATACCAGATTTCAAGGTGTCATAGGTATCGACTAAGAAGACAGAGTTGTCGGGATTGTTGCGAGCATATGTCATAAATGCATCCAGTTCATTATCATGAAGTTGGATAAAAGAATGGGCCATTGTTCCTGCAACATATGCCCCATATTTATGACCGGCTAGCGTATGTGATGTTCCCACTGCCCCCGCAATAATTGCTGCACGTGCACCATCAAGTGAGGCGTCAAATCCATGAGCGCGACGCGCACCAAATTCGAGAACCGTGCGCCCACGAGCCGCATTAACAATACGGCTTGCCTTCGTCGTGACCAAGGTTGAATAGTTTATTGAAAGTAACAATATCGTTTCAATGAGTTGAGCTTCGATGACTGTACCACGAACTGTTACAAGTGGTTCGTTTTGGAAGACGACAGTACCGTCCTCGACGGCCCAAACATCGATGTTAAGGTCCATATTAAGTAAGTAATCCAAGAATTCCGGATCATCAAATCCTTGTGTTTTTAAATAATCGATATGTTCTTGTTGGAATTTAAAATTGTTGATAGCTTCAATGAGTTTCGATAAACCATTGAAAATCAAATATCCTCCTTTGTTGGGGATTTTTCGTGTGAACATGTCAAAATAGACAATTTCCTCATGACGTTGTTCTTTAAAATATGTATACGCCATTGAAAACTCGTAGAGGTCTGTTAAGAAAACAGAATCTTTAGGTTGAATCATGATGTCACCATGCTTTCTATTTAATTGTGATTGATGTACAATTATAGCATTATTGTATCATTTTTAGGAGCGTATAACATGATTGAACACACTAATCTGGCAAATAATATTCACATCACTAAGATTTATGAACCAAAATTTAAAGAAGTACTGATCAATTTGAAAGTTGTTTTCGAATTAAATGATCAACAAAACACCGTCGCAAACATTTTAAGTAGAATGATGAACGACCGCACTACTGCAACGCCTACGAAAGAACAGTTACAAAAACGTTTGGACTTTATGTATGGCACAAAAACAAGTAGCAATACATATACTGCTGGTAAGTATCAAGTCATCGACATTGCCGTTAAAAGTATTCATGCGAAGTTTACAGATGAACCTGTACAACAAGCACAAGTTGACCTTTTAGCAGATATGTTTTATGAAGTGCTTATCAATGAAGAGACGGTAAACGAAGCCAAGGATGGTCTGCGTTTGCATCATGCTCGCATCAAGGAAAGCAGCGCTCATTATGCGCAACAACAAGCATTTTTGAACGCTGCACCCGATTCGCTATTTTCGGTTAACTCATTTGGGACGCTTGAAGCAATCGAAACGGTCACAGTAGAGATGGTGAAAGACTTTCACCAAACACTCGTTGAGGAAGCGTTTAAGTCCATTTATATTGTTGGAGATCTTCACGACATTGATGTCTCGCGTTTTAATCAGGGATTTTCAAACAATATAGAAACCCCACTTATCTATCCCGAAATCACGGAAAAAATGATGACACAGCATCATGCAGGTGGACAAACAGAAATCGTCTCGTTATATGCTACAGACATTGACCCATACCATGATCTCTATGCTGCGTATTTAGTATTTGTTGCGTATCTTGGACAATTGCCGTCATCACTGCTGTTCCAAAATATACGGGAGAAGCATAGTTTGGCGTATTCAATTTATGCGTCACGTCAGCTTTTTGACGGTGTCATGATTATTGCGACAGGTATCAACGATCGTAATCTTGACAAGACACTAACTCTGATTCAGGAGCAATTTGAAATTATGAAGCAGGAATCACTGGATATCGAACCTGCGATTCAATACCTTAATTTAGGTTTAGAAGGTACTACAGAAAATCTTAAACGGATTGCTGACCGTCAATTTAGAAATGAGTTATTAGGTGTTGACGAAAGTATTGAAGCACTACAAGAGAAAATAACAAATGTAACAGTAGAACAGGTGAAAGAAGTTATTGGTCACCTGGGTGCGCCATTTACTTATGCGTATCGTGCACAAGGGGAAGGAGACAATAACCATGAATAAAATTGACAACAGCTTTAATGAATCAGTTTCGACATTCGTAACAGAAAGTGGATTGTATACCTATATTATTCATCATCCTGGATTTAAACGCTCTGCGGCTGTATATGGTACACCTTTTGGAGCACTAAATATACAACAACGTAAAGATGGCGAAATAATAGAACACAAGAAAGGTGTCCAACATTTCTTGGAACATAAGTTGTTTGAAGATGAAGCTGGAGACATTCTGTCTCAATTTGCAGCGATGGGAGCAAGTGGAAATGCATTTACATCCTATGAACAAACATTTTATTACTTTGGTCATAATGGTGCGATAGAAGCGCCACTTTCCTTGCTGTTAGACTTCGTAAGCTCATTTACGGTGACTGCAGACAGTGTCGAAAAGGAAAAAGGAATTATCGTTGAAGAAATGAAAATGTATGAACAACGACCAATAACACGCCTTATCAATGAAACCTATCGGAATGCATTACATCAATTTCCATTTATCTATGACATCGTTGGAACGGAAGAAAGTATTAATGCAACCACTCTAGAAGATCTTTGTAAGGCTTATGACCTGAACTATAACGATAGTCGAATGGTTCTGGCTATTGTTACCCCAGAAGATCCTGAGGTCGTCAAAGAAATTGTTGAACGAAAAACTAAGAACCATATTAAAGTAGAAAGTCAGGTTGAAGATGTTTACCCTGATGAACCACTTGAGGTAAAACACACACGTCGCGAAATTTTCGAAAATGTAGAAACACCTAAAATGAGTTTATCGTTTAAGCTTCCGTATACAGGGACGAGTCTTCAAAAAGAAGAGTTTCTATTCGACATGCTCTTAGAAATGAATTTTTCAGAATTAAACCCACATTATCAAACATGGCTCGACGAAGGTGCAATATCACACTCATTTGCGTATGGAACTGAGGTTCAAAAAACCTTTGTTTTGATTACTTTTTTTAACGAAGGTACCGAATACGCACGTTTTGAAGAAATAATTAATGACCAAATGGTCCACCTTATTGCAGATCAAGAACAGTTCGATCAGCTCAAAAAAAGATACTATGGTGAGATGGTTATGTCGCTATCAAATGCAGATTATTTAGCCGTTAATGTGGCCAGAGAACATTTCCAAGAAATGCACTATTTTGGCTTCTTAAGCATGGTTCAAGCACTTACCTTTGAGGATATTCTCGAAATAAAAGCTAAGGTCAAAACTGACAATTCAAGTTTCTTGTTGATGTCCCAAAATCAATAAAGATGGCAGTGCCATTGGATTAAAAGCAGTGAATTTCACTGCTTTTTTGGTGTTTGCAAATCAAAAATGATTTCTTTAGTCTAAGCGAAAAGGAGGTGACATATGAATGTTGTCCAAACAGTCGGGTATTTACACCGACTCCCCGAAAAAGCAGTAAACCATACAGTACAAAATTATGCAGACTTTGAACTCGAAGTGACTTCGAATTTCCGACAATCTGATGGAACGTTTTTAAACACAATCCTTCCAATGAGAATTTGGAAGGGTGGATGTCTTGAAATTCTAGATCATGCGAAAATCAACGATATCATGTCTGTGAAAGGACGGCTTGAATTCATCAATGGTGAAATGATGATAATTGCCGAACATATCGAGTACTTACATCCCAAGTAGTATCTTTACGAAGGTTTTTTTTGTATAATAATGTATAGGTGATAAAATGAAAAACTATTTAGAAATGATGCGTTTTGTTCGAGATCATGGGCAAGACCGCGGTGATCGTACCGGAACGGGAACACGTAGTGTTTTTGGCTATCAAATGCGCTTTGATTTACAAGAAGGATTTCCGCTCCTCACAACGAAGAAAGTTCACTTTGCTTCTGTTGCGAAAGAGTTGCTTTGGTTTATTAGTGGTGACACGAATATTCAGTGGCTTGTTAAAAACAATGTACGAATTTGGAATGAATGGCCTTATCAGAAATTCGTAGCGTCTGAGTTTTATACTGGTGAAACCATGGCTGAATTCATTGAACGAATTAAAACTGATGATGCTTTTGCAAAACAGTTTGGTGATTTGGGACCAGTCTATGGTAAACAATGGCGCGATTTTAATGGGGTTGATCAATTGAATAATGTTATTGAACAAATCAAACACAATCCCAATTCACGACGCATCATTTTAAGTGCATGGAATCCTGAATTTATTGAAGAGATGGCGTTGCCACCGTGTCATGCATTTCTACAATTTTATGTTTCTGAAGACAAAAAGTTGTCACTTCAATTGTATCAACGAAGTGCAGATATCTTTTTAGGTGTTCCATTTAACATTGCATCCTATGCATTATTAGTACATATGATTGCGAAGGTGTGTGATCTCCAAGTTGGTGAATTTGTTCACTCGTTTGGAGATGCACATATCTATGCCGATCATTTTGATGCTGTAGAAACCCAATTGGCAAGAGACGTTCGGACGCTACCGCAATTAGTGATTCATGGCAATCAATCATCAATCGATGACTTCTCCTATGAAGATTTCGAGCTAGTAGGTTACGATCCGCATCCACTGATAAAAGCGAAGGTCAGCGTTTAATGTACATTATTATCGCTGCCGTCAATCATAAAAATACGCTGGGGTTAGATGGTAGCATGCCGTGGCATAATAAAGAAGATTTGCAACATTTCAGAAATACGACGTTACATCAAAAACTTATTATGGGCCGCAAAACATATGAAGGACTACCTAAGAAACTCGATAAACGTGATATTTACGTCGTGACTCGTGACACAACCTATCCGAACGCGATTCATGATTTGCAAAGTTTCTTGAAAGCTCATCAAGAAGACAAAGAAACTTATTTTATTGCAGGTGGTGGTGAAATTTATCTACAAAGTATGGAATTTGCAGATAAATTAATCATTTCTAAAATTGATAATGAAGTTGAAGGCGATACCTTTTTTCCAGCGATTGACTTAGAAATGTTTGCCCTAACTGAAACAAAACATTTTGATACTTTTGAATTAAATATATACGAGAGGAAACAATAATTATGAGAATGGTCGATATCATTGAAAAGAAACGAGATGGCTTAACGCTAACGCAAGAAGAAATCAAATTTTGGATTGAAGGTGTTACAAATAATACAATACCAGAATATCAAACAAGTGCCTTGTTAATGGCAATTGTTCTTAAAGGAATGAATGTTGAAGAAACAACTGTACTTACCGAAGCGATGCTCCACAGTGGCGATATTATTGACTTAACAGCAATTGCTGGAAAAAAAGTAGACAAACATTCAACCGGCGGTGTAGGGGATAAAACTACGATTATTTTGAGCCCTTTAGTTGCTGCTGCAGGCGCTAAAGTTGCGAAAATGAGTGGACGTGGTTTAGGTCATACTGGGGGTACGCTTGATAAACTTGAAGCTATCCCAGGATACAACATCTCTTTAACATCAGACGCATTTATAAAACAAGTAAATGACATTAATGTTGCGGTTGTGGGTCAAACTGGAAATCTAGTCTATGCAGACAAAGTGCTTTATAGCTTACGTGACGTAACCGGAACAGTTAATGCGTTACCATTAATTGCATCATCAATTATGTCAAAGAAATTAGCTGGAGGTGCGGATTGTATTCTTCTTGATGTTAAGTATGGCGAAGGCGCCTTTATGAAAACTGTTGAAGATGCACGTAAACTTGCTGAAACAATGATTCAAATTGGTCAAAACTTAGGCCGTGAAGTAAATGCGATGCTGACGAACATGAATCAGCCACTTGGAAATGCAATTGGTAATGCATTGGAAGTTCGCGAAGCCGTTGAAACACTGAAAAACAATGGTCCTAAAGACCTTGAAGAGCTTTGCCTCGTCGCAGCCGGATACATGTTATTTCAAGCACAATTTGTAGATTCACCTGAAAAAGGGTACGATATGGCTTTGGAAACACTGCGAAGTGGCAAAGCTTACGAGGTATTCTTAAGTTGGATTGCTGCTCAAGGTGGCGATATTTCAGTCTTTGAAGATCTTGATACCTTCACACATGCAACCTATTCAAAAGAAGTCATTGCAAACAAAGAAGGATATCTCCATGATCTGAAAGCTATGGAACTTGGACTTGTATCCATGCATCTTGGTGCGGGTCGTCAAACGAAAGAAGACACAATTGACTACAAAGCTGGAATTATGCTTTCACAAGAAGTAGGGAATAAAATTGAAGTCGGGGATGTTCTTGCAACACTTTACAGTGACCAAGAAATTCTTGAATCACATGTACAGGATGCAGTAGCATGTTTTGAAATCAATAACGATACAATCGAAAAACCAGAATTAATCGCTGCAATCTTATAACAACGAAACAATAATGAAACGGAGTCACTCATGAACTTTGAAGTTACACTCGAACAATTCAACGGTCCTTTGGACCTCATGCTATACTTGATCAAGGATAAGAAACTTGACCTTTTTGATTTAAATATCCTTGAACTTGCCAATCAATACATCACGTTTATTAACCAAGCGCAAGAACAAAAACTTGAAGTGGCGAGCGAGTACATGAGTGAGTTAGCGGGGCTTATCGAATACAAAAGTAAGCGACTGTTGCCTCGTGACAAATCAGAGTTGGATACAAATGCTGTAGACGATGCAGAAACCGATTTAGTGCGCCGATTAGTCGAATATCAACGTTATAAAGATGTCAGTATTGAACTGGCACAACGATATGAAGAACGATCGAAGCAATTCTCTAAACCTGTTTCTGCAGGTCTCTTCAAGCAGTTGCGTCAAGAACTCAACGACACCATTACTTACGAACAGACACCGTATGACTTAATGAGTGCAATGACAAAAGTCTTGGAACGGTTTAAAATTGCAAATCCACAAGATGTTTCAATTGAGAGAGTAGAACTCTCGGTAGATGATGTGATTGAGGATTTACGTCGTAAATTTACAAACGATAAAGTGTACAAATTGGAAACACTCTTACAAGAGTCATATTCACTTCAACATTTACTCGTAAGTTTTTTAGCGGTATTAGATATGCTGCGCATGGGAGAACTCAGAGTAAACTTCCAAGGTGATGATGTCTTTTTAAGGGGAGGAATATAAATGGAAAATCTCGGAATAATCGAGGGAATACTTTTTGCATTTGGTGACGAAGGTGTAGATCGAGAACAATTAATGCTTGCGATGAACCTTGATGCAGAACAACTCGAACAATTAATTCAAAATTATAAACAAAGCTTAGATGCTCAATCACGTGGCCTTGAACTTGTCGAATTTGGTGGATTGCTAAAACTTGTTACCAAAGAAGCACTTCATGAAGTGATTACGGATATGTTGGAATTCAAGAAGAATCGCCAATTATCACAAGCAGCTCTTGAAACCTTGGCAATCGTCGCCTATAAACAGCCGATTACACGAGTTGAAATCGAAGAAATTCGCGGCGTTAATTCGGATATGATGATGCGTCGTTTAGAAGCCCTTGATCTCGTGAAAGAATCGGGCCGCGCGGAGACGCCGGGAAGACCGATTCTCTATGAAATTACAGACTCATTTATGGATGTCTTTAAGCTTACATCCCTAAAAGAACTACCAGAAATAAAACTAGAAATGTTGGATGAAACTCATGAACTCTTCAAATCAAGCAATTAGATTACAAAAATTTATCGCCCAAGCTGGTGTTGCATCACGTCGCAAAGCCGAAGAATTGATCGCACAGGGCAGGGTTAGCCTTAATGGCAAAAAAGTTACTGAAATGGGAATCCATGTTGTTCCTGGCGATGAAGTCCGTGTTAACGGCAAATTAATCGGCTCAGAGGCTCAAAAGGTTTACTATCTCTTAAACAAACCAAAAGGGATTGTGTCAACGGCAAAAGATGAAAAAAACCGTACGAATGTTACCGACTTTGTACCAGATCATCAACGTGTTTTCCCTGTTGGTCGTTTAGACCGTGAGACAACCGGTGCATTGATACTAACTAATGATGGTGAATTTGCGAATTTTATGACACATCCTCGCTACGACATGCCTAAAAAGTACCGGGTAAGTGTTGATGGAAAACTCACACGAGCAATATCAAGTCAGCTTGAATCTGGAGTTATGATTGACGGCGTTGAGTATAAAGGAATTGAGTTCGAAATGGTAACGTATGATTTAAAGAAAAATCGCAGTCAGTTTACCGTTACTTTGCATGAAGGAAAGAACCGTCAAATTCGTAAAATGTTTGCTCATTTTAAAATTCCAGTCTTAAAATTACACCGTTACGCAATTGGAACGTTAGAACTTGAAGATATGAAAATTGGAATGTATCGAGAATTACGACCATTCGAAGTCAAAAAACTATTATTAACAGCAAAGGGTGAGATTTAATGCAGCAATTTTTTGTTGAAGCGTTGAGTGCGCCATACCTTTCGCAAGACCAATGGAATCAATGCAAAAAAGTATTGAGAATGCGAAAAGGGGATCAAATTCGGATTGTCGACAATAATGGACGTGGTATTCTTGCTGAGTTCAACAACGATGACCTGACCGAAATTGTTGAAGTTGAATCACTCGAATGGAAACCAAAGAAACGTACACTTAGACTTATTGCATCATTAATACGAAGCGAGCGATTGGAATGGATGATTCAAAAAGCATGTGAATGTGGCGTCGACGAAATTGTTCTTTATAGTGCAGATCATGGTGTTGTTCGTGATTTTGGTAAACGCGCTGACCGAAAGTTAGAACGCTTGAATCTGATTGCTAAAGAAGCATCAGAACAATCGTATCGACAACATGCTATAAAAGTTGTAAATCTAATCGGAAAACCGGAAATAAAAGAGTATTTATCAGATTTAAATGTCTTTGCAGATATCGGTGATCAACCGCACTTGTTAACAGTATTAACAGATGAGGTTTCGTCCGTTACTGCAATCGTGGGCCCTGAAGGTGGCTTTTCACTAAAAGAGCGCGATTATTTTAAAGATATAGGATTTAAGGAAGTGAGCTTGGGACATAATGTGTTGCGTGCAGAAACAGCGAGTCTCTATATTGCGAATATGCTTTCTGCTGCGGAGGTGATTTAATGGGACTACTTCAAAAATATCATAAACAAAAACCAGTCAAAATGATGATTCGAAAATATGATTCATTGTCTAAACAATATGCCTTAAATTTGAAGGCTAAAGAACCATACGATTATCTGAAATTATCGTTGTTTGAAACAGCGTTAGCAAATAAGACTACGATTGAACAGACATTCGAAGCAATTCGTTCAAAGAATCTAGATATGTGGGAGAACCTTTCTTTTAATGAACGTAATTTTATTGTTAAATGCGACAACGCAACTCAGAAGGCAAAAATGAAGAAGTTCATTTTCGAAGAACAAGCAATCTACATCCCATTTTTCGACAAGTTACTCAATACGCTGTATGATCGTGAAACAGCAATTTTAGAATTACCCCAGTATTTTAAACTGTACAATGATTTTAACGCACGAATTCAATTAGATTTATATGGTTTTGAACCTTATAAAGCGAATATGTCGTGTGCTCATTGTATTGCCAGTGATGCAACTACAATCGTACTTTATGATAAAAAGCAGGGAGTTTTTTACAAAATCTCTGATGATGCATTCAAACAGTACCCAATACTGCAAGGAATACCAGTTGAACGCGAACTGTTGGAAACACTTGGACATGCTTTGCTTGACCAATCGGACACAGGCAAATTTTTGGATTTGTTAATCCAACATGAAATGATTTCAAAACGATGTGTTAAAAAGATTGAAAAATTGAAAAAGAAGGACAAGGAAATAGTGCTATGAAAAAACTCAGCGAACTCACAAATATAAAAAGTGATCGAATGATTGAAAAGCTGGTGCTTGATTCGCGAGACGTTGTTAATAACGGAATGTTTTTTTGTCTAGAAGGATTGACGGTAGATGGACATGACTATGTTGAAGGGGCTATTGCAAATGGTAATGTTGCCATTGTACATTCAAAACCACTTGAACGTATTGCAGGCATAGATTACATACAAGTTCCTGATGTAATGACAGCATTGCATAAAATAACGTCGCTTTTCTATGATAATCCATCCGAA
Source organism: Erysipelothrix anatis (assembly GCF_009828745.1). GTDB lineage: Bacteria > Bacillota_I > Bacilli_A > Erysipelotrichales > Erysipelotrichaceae > Erysipelothrix > Erysipelothrix anatis. The sequence goes on along the minus strand of NZ_WTSX01000005.1, from coordinate 59,743 downwards.
AAACTCTATATCTATGGTATTACAGGTACTAATGGAAAAAGTACGACGATGAAAACGGTGCGTAATATTCTGGACCGATTTGGTGTAAAAGCCGGTTACATTGGTACCATTTCAGTGGAATATGGTGACCACAAGTTCTCACCTAGTTTAACCACTCCAGATATCGTAGAGTTGCAATCATATCTTCGTGACATGGTTGATGAGGGTGTTACAGAATTGTGTTTGGAAGTATCCAGTCAGGGTCTCGCTTTACGCCGCATTGAATCCATAAAATTCAACAATGCATCGTTTACAAACCTTACACATGATCATTTAGATTACCACAAGACCATGGAAGACTATTTCCAAGCCAAAAAAATGTTGTTCGATAGTATGGGTCCAGAAACGTTTAACGTATTTAATACTGATGACGATTATAGCCAACGTTTGATTGCAATGAATTACCCGCACACGGTGACGTATGGCATTGAGAATCCAGCGGATTATATGGCCAAAGATATTGAATTATTTGACCGTTATACGCGCTTTACCTTGGTGCACCAAGATGTAGAGTATCCTGTCGAGACAAGTTTTGTTGCAATTTTCAATGTCTACAATATGCTTGGCGTCATTGCAATTTTAAATCAACGGGGTTATTCGATTGAAACGATTATTCCAGAATTAAAGGACATCGAACATGTTGATGGTCGCCAGACAATTGTCGATGAAGGTCAAGACTTTAAAGTCTTTGTTGACTTTGGTCATGCGCCAGACAGTATGAAGAATGTCTATGAATTTGTACGTACCGTGACACCTCCTGGTAATAAAATTATTACAGTTTTTGGAGCTGCAGGTGCACGTGATCATCTAAAACGCCCAATAATGGGAAAAGTAAGCTCAACTTTAACGGACCATGTTATAATAACAGAGCATGACAACCGCAATGAGGAAGTGGTTGACATTACACAAGATATTATTTCAGGGATGCCAAATGATAATTATGAGTTTGTGCCAATCCGATATGATGCTATTGAGAAGGCATTGAGAATGGCAAAACCACATGATTCAGTTGTTCTCATTGGAAAAGGTGAAGAGAAATTCATTTATCGAGCATTCGGTAAAGAAAAATGGATGGGTGACGAAGTCGCTGCATCAGAAATTTTGAGGAAAATGAAAGAGGAGGAATAACCATGGAACTCAATCAATATATCGATCACACGCTTCTAAAACCAGAAGCAACACAAGCACAAATTATTGCATTGTGCGAAGAAGCAAAACACTACAACTTTATGAGTGTATGTGTAAACCCTGTTAATGTAGCGCTTGCTGCTAAAGAACTTGCAGGAACGGATGTTGACGTATGTACAGTTGTTGGTTTCCCATTGGGGGCAACACCACTAGCTGTTAAAGCGTTCGAAGCAAAGGCTGTCCTAGAAGATGGTGCAACAGAAGTTGATATGGTCATTAACATCGGTGCGTTAAAAGAAGGACGTCTTGATTTCGTAGAAAATGAAATTCGGGAACTAAAGAAAATTGTTGGCGACAAAGTTTTAAAAGTAATCGTTGAATCATGCCTATTAACTGACGACGAAATTGCAACGGTGTCACAACTTGTTGTTAATGAAGGCGCAGATTTTGTTAAGACATCAACAGGCTTTAATAAAGAAGGAGCAACAGTAAATGCAGTACGCATTATGCGTGAGACCGTCAAAGATAAAGCAGGAGTCAAAGCTTCTGGTGGCGTTCGTTCACTTGAAGAAATGAATGCAATGATTGAAGCAGGAGCATCTCGTATCGGATCATCCTCAGGAGTTGCAATTATGGAAGGTCTAAAATCAGATAGTGACTACTAATAATAAAAGATAGGACAGCCGTCCTATTTTTTGTTGCTATGCAAATTTTGTTACTCTAAAAAAAGGATTGATTTGTAGAAAAATCTTCATTTAGTATGCAAATTGAACATCGTAATATATGTATTATTTGGATAGAAATTGGCTTATAAATTGACCATTAGGCAAGAAACAAGAAAAACCCTTAAAAAATGGTAAAAAAAGTGAAATACCTTAAGAAAAGCGTTTCATTCTATGATTTATTATGTTAAAATGATTGAGCAGTCACAGGAAAGTGCTAAATTAATGCATATTATTATATTCATCAATCTATCTCATTCCTACAGATAAAAACTTATTTGTAACCGTGTCAGCTTGCATCAGAAGGGAGGTTAGTCATGTCGAGAATAGTAGTTAAAGAGAACGAAGGTTTGGATGATGCATTGCGCAGATTTAAACGTCAAGTATCTCGTAATGGAACCCTTGCTGAGGCTCGTAAAAGAGAGTTTTATGTAAAACCAGGCGTCCGTCGTAAACTAAAATCAGAAGCGGCTCGTAAAGCGCGTCGTAAAAAACGTAAATAATTAATTAACTTGTATCCGAATAGTGATACAAGTTTTTTTTATGATATGATGTAAATAACAAGGAGGATTTCTTTTGACAACTCGAAATTTTGATTTATCGGATAGTAGTATTAGCCTACAGGATTTGGTAGGCGTTGAAAGTAAAACGGTACAAGCGGTTGAAAACCATTATAAAGTACGGATTAACGAACGAAATAATGCCTTAGAAATTTCAGGGGTTGAAGATGATGTGGAGCAAGCAGTTCGTTTTTTTGAACTTGCTTCTGAGGTCATTAAACACTATAAGCGTATTGATGCTCAAGACTTGGACTATTTGTTTGTACTTGTTGATAATCGTCAATCTGATCGTTTTATTGAGGTTATGGACGATGTCTTGACTCGTACGTTTGCTGGTAAACCCATTCGTGCGAAAACACTTGGTCAAAAACAATTGATAGATGGCATGAAGAAAAGGGATATGACGTTCGCAATTGGTCCTGCTGGAACTGGTAAAACATACTTGGCAGTTGCATATGCAGCGGAGCTTCTTAAAAAGAATGAAATTCAAAAAATTATTCTAACGCGTCCGGCCGTAGAAGCTGGAGAGAATCTTGGATTCCTTCCAGGTGACTTAAAAGAGAAAGTAGATCCTTACCTTCGTCCATTGTATGATGCTTTGGATGATATGTTTTCAGCTGAGCGAACACAACGTTACATAGATAAAGGTATCATCGAAATTGCGCCGCTCGCGTATATGCGTGGTCGGACATTGGATGATGCGGTGGTCATTCTTGATGAAGCCCAAAATACTACCAAAGCTCAGATGATGATGTTCTTGTCACGACTTGGTCGTAATTCGAAAATGATCATTACTGGTGATATTGATCAAATCGATTTGCCGCGTAACGCTCAGTCGGGATTAAAAGTTGCGAAAGCGTACTTGAGTGATATCCCAGAAATAGCATTTGTTAATTTATCGCATACGGATGTTGTGCGACATCCACTTGTCATAAAAATACTTAAGAAGTTTGCGGAAGGAGATCGCAATGAATCGGAAAATTCTAATAATCGAAGATGAGGAGGGCATTCGCCGACTATTACGGTATGATTTACGTCAAATGGATTTTGAAGTAGAATCTGCGCGAGATGGTCGTGAAGGCTTACAGATGGCAAAGGAAACCAACTATGACGTCATTATAGTGGATTGGATGCTTCCATATCACTCTGGTGTTGAATTAGTTACAGAGTTTCGTAAACTTGGGATGGATTCCATTCTCATCATGTTAACAGCGAAAGATGAAGAGAGTGATATATTAGATGCATTTGAGGCTGGTGTGGATGATTATCTGACAAAGCCATTTTCGCCACGCGAACTAACTGCTCGAATCAAAGCACATCTGCGTAGAGCAACAACGTCGTCAAAGAGCCATACCATTGAAGTTGGAAATATAACGGTTCTGTTAGATCAACATACTGTAAAAGTCAACGAAGATATTATCGAACTTACGAAGAAAGAGTTTGATTTATTAATCTATCTCTTGCAAAATGAGAATATTGTCCTATCGCGAGATCAAATTCTATCAGAAATATGGAATTATGATTATGATGGTGACACCCGTATTGTTGATGTCCACGTGTTTAAGTTGCGATCAAAACTAGAAGCATCGGATGTTAAAATAAATTCATTGAGAGGGGTTGGATACGTTGCGAAACGTGAATCGAATTAATGTTATTATTTTCCTGTTTATTGCAGGGATAACCCTTTATTATCAGAACTTGATTTCGATAATTGTCCTCATTATTGCGGCAATATGTATGCTTGCTGTGAACAGCCTTAAGCAAAGTGATGCTGTCCATAGTATTCGTAAGCACGCAGAAAAAGAAAAAAAAGAAGCACATTATCGTGCAGATGATGCTACAGATAAGCTTGTTAAGCTGATTAATGCAATCCCATCGCCATTGGTCTATATCAACCAACGTGGTGATTTTGAGGTTAGCAATCAATACTTCGATCAAATGCTCGTATCACAAGCACAAAATGTTTATGATGTGAATATTGATTCGCCAATCCGTCAAACGCTTCTTGATGCCTTTCTCAATGAACAACAATTTGTGCGTCAATTCAGCTATAAGGACATCGATTATCAAGTCTTGTCAATTCCACTTTTGACTGAAACGCGACGTTATCATGGGTGTATGCTAATATTTCAAGATGTTACCCGTGTCGTTGAAGGTGAGAAGATGCAAAAACGATTTATTGCAGATGCTTCGCATGAACTTCGCACTCCCATTACGTCGATTAAGGGGATGGTCGAGATTATGACACGACCTGACTTTGATGATGATCAAACACGAACTGAGTTTTTGGACCAAACAAAAAAAGAAGTAGAGCGTCTTGACCGTATCGTTGAAGACTTGTTGTTACAATCCCGTCTGCGTGCCAATCAAGTATATCTTGAGAAAACACATTTCAATTTGAAACAGTTTTTTGAAGGTTTGATTTATGATCGTCGCCAAGCGTTGCATCAACACAATATAGAAGTACAGCTCAATTGTCCATCTGATTTAGAGATATTCGCTGATCAGTTCCGAATGAGCCAGGTATTCTTGAACCTCTTCAATAATGCCATTAACTATGCTCATGGCGGATGCATTCGTATTGTCTGTACTGCCGAAGGCCGTCGTGTAAAGATTGATTTCTCAGATGATGGTGACGGTATCAGCGAGAATTTGCTGCCGCATATCTTTGAACGCTTCTACCGTGGTGAAGATTCTCGTACCCGAGATACCGGCGGAAGTGGCTTGGGGCTAGCGATATCCAAATCAATAATTGAAGCACACCGTGGCCAACTGAGTGTCACAAGTCAAAAAGGAAAAGGAACAACCTTCACAATCAATATCTAGGAACTCATCTGAGTTCCTTTTCTTATGTATTTAACAATTCTTCGTATTAATTAACGCACAATTAACAAAACGACAACTTTATTTTCATGAATAGGGGGTAATATACACGTAGCAGGTTGATACTGCAGGAGGACACCATGAAAAAGCTATTAGTTAGTGCATTAGCTTTATTAGTATTAGTAGGATGTGGAGCACAAGGCTCAAAATCATCAGAATCAATAAAAGTTTATACTCGTGATGGATCATCAGGAACTCGAGAAGCCTTTGAAAGTATTATTGGACTTGAATCACTTACAAGCAATAGTGCTGAAACAACTTCAAATGGAGATATGGCGAAACAAGTAAGTTCTAGTCCAGCCGGAATTGGTTATGTTTCATTAACAACTGACTTTGAAGCCAATGAATTAACACCGGTTTCATATGAAGGCGTTAATCCAACTGTTGAAACGGTTAACAACGGAACTTATAAGTTAGCACGTCCATTTAGTTTTGTAACACGTGCTGCTGGTGATTTTGGTTCACAAGATAAAGAGCAACTTGTTGCTGCATTCCTTGACTACCTTGTAAATTCAACAGAAGGACGACAAGTCGTGCTTGCAGCTGGTGGAATTGTTGATGTCGGAGCTGGTAAACCTTGGTCTGAACTCAAAGCAAACCATCCAATTGTTGATCAAGATAACAGTGGCATCACTCTTAAAACAGGGGGATCAACATCAGTTGATAAAACAATCACTGCTGCAGTTCAATCATTCATTCCGATGGCAGGTAATTTCAAATTTGAGCCAAACCATACAGGTTCAGGAGATGGCTTCAAACGTACACTCGGCGGTGAAAAAGACGGTGCAAACGCAATCGATATTGGTTTCGCATCCCGTGCATTTAAATCCGAAGAAACAGTAGCATCAGGCTTAATGTCTGGAGAATATGCAAAAGATGCAGTCGTTGTTGTTGTTCCAGTAAAGAACGATGCAATCAAAGATCTTACAGCAGCTCAGCTCGTGGAAATTTTTAGTGGAAACGCTAAAACATGGGCAGACATTAAGTAAGCTTAGCAATCGCTAAGCTTTTTGTCAGTAATTGAAATGTAAAAGAAAAGAAGGGTTAGATTATGAATACTCAGTGGTCCGAATCATATCAAAAACGAAAAAAGATAATCGATTTGATATTCCGTTCATTATTTAAAATTGCAGGAATTTTAGCTGCATCGATGATTGTTTTTATTTTCATCTTTATTTTCCAAAAAGGGATTTCTGTGTTCTTGCCAACTTACGGCGATTCACAGGTTAATTTTTGGTCATTTATATCAGGCTTTACATGGCGTAATGATAAACAAATCTATGGTGTCTTGTTTATCGTTATCAATACGCTCATAACAGCATTCTTTGCGATGCTGATAGCATTCCCAGTATCAGTCTTAACAGCGCTCTTTATTGTAAAAATTGCTCCCAAAGCATTGGGATCGATTCTAACAACTGTTATTGAGCTATTGGCCGCAATTCCGTCGGTAGTTTACGGGGTTTTCGCGTCCGGGGTTATCGTTTCTTGGGTTGACAATGTCGCGCAAGTGTTCGGATATTCAACATTTGGTGGTCGCTCAATGCTTGCTGTTGTTATTTTGCTAGCGATTATGGTTATCCCAACAATGACATCTCTTTCAATAGTTGCAATTAAAGCTGTTAAACCGGAACTTGAATTAGGTTCGCTTGCACTTGGCGCTTCTAAAACACAAACAAACTTTAAAGTAGTTCTTACAAGCGCTAAATCCGGTATTTTTGCAGGTCTCATTTTAGGACTAGCGCGCGCATTTGGAGAGGCGACAGCGGTATCCATGGTTGCGGGTAATAAAGCCATGGGACCAACATGGAATCCATTTGATATTACACGTACACTAACATCAACTATGCTCTCAGGTTTAAAAGAAACGACGGGTGTTGATTATGATATTCGCTTTTCAGTCGGAATTGTGCTAATGGTTACGATTCTTCTGTCAAACCTCATCATTCATATCGTTAAGAAGAAAGTGGGGGCAGAAGGACAATGACACAATCGCGTAAAATTAAAGATGGTATTGCTAATTTCTTTACTTATCTTGCATCATCTGCAACATTCTTAATTCTTATTGCAATCTTTGCCTTTGTTATTGCAACTGGTAAAGATACGCTGAGCATGGAAATGTTACGGAATGATTATTGGTCACAAAACTACCTTGTAGAATGGACAGACCAAACACAACAAACATTTATAAAACCCGATCATTTGGGTGACGATGTCGTTTATAGTACGAAATATGGTATTGGTTTTACGAATGAGATCAATCATGAAAAACAACGCCTGATTCGCGTATCATACATCGATGATAATTCTGTGTTTAATCAATCGGTCAACGCAACCAAAGGTCCGAGTTATGGTGAGAGTCTGACAGTATCCATTGGTGATCAAATCGAAAAAATTGAAGGTGTTAACGCAACAGGAACCACAATTCTAATGGGAACAACCTTTGCGGATAAAGCTGAATCGATGGTTATGAAACTTGATTCTACTGAGACGCTTACATCGCTATACTATAAAACACCTGGTGGCGGAATTTGGGGATCACTCATCGCAACCTTAATGCTCATTGGTATTTCATTGCTTTTTGCACTTCCAATTGGAATTTTTGCAGCAATCTATTTGACGGAAATTGCCCAGCCTTCCAAATTCAACAGTTTTATTGAACGTTGTATTGAAATGCTAGCAGGTGTTCCAAGTATCATTTTTGGGTTAATGGGAATTGTTGTCTTGTACCCGATTACTGCATTTTTTAATATTAGTGGTTTAAGTATCCTACTTGGTGGTATGACGATGTCTGTAATGCTTTTGCCGGTCATTATTCGATCGGTTCAAGAATCGCTCATAGTTGTACCGCGAGATTATCGCTCTGCTTCACTATCCCTAGGCGCAAGCCAAACGCAAACGATCTTTAGAGTTATTTTGCCATCGGCACTGCCTGGAATTCTCTCGGCAATTTTACTTGCTGTAAGTCGTATTATTGGAGAATCCGCCGCACTTATTTATACTATGGGTACATTTATTAATGATGCACCACGTGTGGGTGAAGGTGCTACGACCCTAGCAGTCCACATTTGGTCCGTAATGAGTCACGAACAACCGAATTTTGAATTAGCAAGTGCCATCTCTATTATTATTCTTGCTTTAGTACTCGTTTTAAATTTATCAGTAAAACTTATGAGTCGTCGACTCAATAAGAAGTTAGGAGCTTAAGATGAATAGTTTTCACGTAACAGACCTTGATTTGTTTTATGGCGATAATCAAGCCCTCAAGAGTCTAAGTATTGATATTAAAAAACAAAAGGTAACCGCATTTATTGGACCATCAGGTTGTGGGAAATCAACGTTCCTACGTACATTTAACCGTATGAACGATCTAATTCCCAATGCACGCATTGAAGGGATCATCGAATTTGATGGGGTTAACATTTATGCGCCGAAAACAGATGTTGTTGAATTGCGAACAAAGGTTGGGATGGTTTTCCAACATCCAAACCCGTTCCCAATGAGTATCTATGATAATGTCGCATACGGCTTACGGGTTCAAGGGATTAAAGATCGTAAAATTCTTGACGAAGTTGTTAAGGAATCCTTGCAAAAAGCTGCACTTTACGATGAAGTTAAAGATCGTTTAAATCAATCAGCACTTCGTTTATCTGGTGGTCAACAACAGCGTCTTTGTATTGCTCGTGCGATTGCTCTCAAACCTGAAGTTATTTTGATGGATGAGCCAACATCAGCATTAGATCCAATTGCTACTGCAAAAATCGAAGAACTTATAGTAGAATTAAAGAAAGACTTTACCATTGTCATCGTTACGCACTCAATGCAACAAGCGGCGCGTATTAGTGATATGACAGCATTCTTCTTGTTAGGGGAAATTGTAGAGTATGATGAAACGAAGAAATTATTCCATACGCCTAAGGATAAACGTACGGAAGACTATATTACAGGTCGATTCGGATAGGGAGGTCCACAATGAGAATTGAAGACAAAATGATTGATTTCGAAAGCGAATTGCTAGAAATGGCATCACGCGTCCGTAAATCAATGTCACAAGCCATAGAAGCTCTAAATACGCATGATAAAGAACTTGCATTACATGTTATTGAGCGTGATGATCAAGTCAACTACTACGACGAAAGCATCAATGACTCAGCAATCCAAACATTATCGTTAATGCAACCGGTCGCACGCGATCTACGCTTGCTTGTAGGGGGTATTAAAATTGCGACTGATCTTGAACGCATCGGTGATTATGCGAAAAATATAGGTCGATTTGTGATTAAAAGCAATGTTGATAAAGAATTTCTTAATGAAGAAATTACAGAATTAGGAAATATTTTCCTTGAAAATTTCGATAGTGTTATTGAAGCCTTGAAAGCACTTAATGTAAAACAAGCGTATGCAGCTGCAGAGTTAGATGATAACCTTGACGAAGCATTCGCAAAAGTTATGATGAAATTCGTTGATATTGCGGAAAAAGAAGGCCGCTTTCCAATTGAGACGACAGGAATTCTAAGGAATATTGAACGTGCCGGTGACCATGCTAAGAATATCTGTGAGCAGATAATCTATATCGCCAAAGGTCAACACGTTGATTTTGGATAAAAACTACCATTCGGTAGTTTTTTTTACTAGGTGGGCCGAGAAAGACTCAATTATAAATTCACGAATATTAAGAGATAATTATATTTTGAACAAGTCTATTAATTTACGATTTGTGTGTTTCATATAGAAGCGTTAACATATTCTTATTATCTAGGGGGGGTAATTATGAAAAAGTATACAGCAAGTTTACTTGCAGTTTTTTTAGTTATGAACAGTTTTACAGTACCTATGCATGCAGAAGAAATAGGTACTGTAAATCTTAAAGATCGTGAAATGGAGGGTGTTGTTGATGCATCAACTCTTGAAAACTATGAATCAGAAGCGTTGATTGCAGATGGAAACACAAATGAACCCGCATTAATGGAACAACAAGAAGGAGTGGTTTTAGCTGATGATCCTGAGACTATCGTTTCCACCTATATGCAATTGGTTGATGCACTCGCTATTGCCCAAAATGGTGATACTATCACAATTCAAGAAGGGGCGGTTATCACTTTAGACCAGAGCTTGAAAATCAATACTGGTTCACTTTCGGATATCTCCTTCAAATCCAGTGGGGATGCTGCAGTTACTTTATTAAGTACGTCCAACCATCGACATGTGGAAGTAATGGGAACAAATCATTCCTCCATTCATTTTAATAATATTGTGTTGTCGGGAGATAACTCAGCTACAAAAGGTGGAATAACCTATAATGTTAAAAATGATAATCACGTTCTGTCGGGACTTGTTGTGCGTAATAATGTTTTGAAGACGGATTGGTATGACGGTTTTATTAAAGTAGCTGGAAATGGTGGCTCTTTCCGTTTGGAGAATGCACTTTTTGATGGCAATACATTTAAAGCATGGACGGATGGAAAAGGATCAGGAATTGTAATTCTTGACACGGTAAAAACAGATGTCACGGTGTCCGATGTTGTATTCTCAAAGAATGTAACAGCGAATCAAGATGGCGAACCGTTGCAAGTTTTCAATAACAATGGGAATTACACATTTGAGCGTGTTTCGTTTTTGGATAATTTAAGTCATGGTCGATCCGCAGGGATTGCCTATTCTGGATCTTCAAATTCAAATTTAACGATTGACGATTCGCGCTTTGAGAATAATATCCATCACGGATATAAAGGCGGTGCCATTTCGTTTGATTTAGAGGGCGCCGCGAATGTGCAAATATTAAACAGTAATTTTGAAAGTAATACTTCAAACCGAGGTGGTGGTGCTATTTATGCAGATATCGATTCAGATGGTGGCGCACTGACGATTGATAATTCAAGCTTCACAAATAACAAAGCGTCGCGCATCGTCTATAATCCAGAGACAGGTGAATCAGTAGGTGAATTGAGTGATGGAGGCGCTATTTCGATAACGCAACTCAGAAATTCTAGTCATGTTGCAATCACAAACAGTCAATTTGCAAATAATGAAGCAACAACTGGTGGTGCATTCTACTTGGACAATGAACATGGAGCAACGACCCAAGTCCGGATAGATAATGTGGAATTTGATGGTAACACTGCAGACTATACTGGTGGTACATTAAACTTTAATAACAACAATGACATGACATCAGACGATTTGTATATTATTAAGAATAGTCGTATTGCTAACAGTACAGTTTTGGGACATCACGAAGATTCTGGATACAATGAGGGTGGTGATGGCGGTGCTATTTATTATGCAGATATCGAAAACTATCCCTCACTGCTAAGGTTGGAAAATGTCCAGTTCGAAAACAATGTGTCTCAAGCACCAACATATTGGCAGTACAAAGAAGGGACATCAGGTTTAAGTGCCTATTATACGTCGAACTTCAAAGATGTGACGCCAAGTACTGGTCGAAACTCATTTATGAGTGCATACTCCAATGCATTAAATAATGACGATGTCTACTACCCATACAGTGGATTTACATACTTTGAATTTCTTGATGATAATGATATTGCGGATAACTTCGAATCGTTCCAGTATATTCATTCTGTTGTAGGAGAAAAGACACAAACACCATTAATGCCAACTGCATCAGGATTCCGCTTCATAGGATGGTTTGATGGTTCCGATTCACTTTGGAATTTTGAAGGTGAAGCGCAAACCGAAACACACCATGAACTTTATGGGAAATTTGAAAAAATTAGAACGTACATTGTCACATTTGAAAGCAATGGAGGATCTAAAATAACGTCGCTTAAGGATATTCAAGCGGGATCGTTAATTGCTTCTCCGTTAAATCCAACCAGAGAAGGATATGTGTTTAAAGGTTGGTTTGTTAATCCCGAATTGACTACCCCATGGAATTTTGTGGAACATCGTATCAATGCGGATACAACATTGTATGCGTCATGGGAAAAGGTGATGACTGAGACGTTCACCGTTCATTTTGATTCACAAGGTGGTACAGCAGTAGCATCATACATTGATATCGAAAAGGGTGCTTTTGTCGAAGAACCTGTCGCACCAATCCGAAAAGGATTTGTGTTCGGTGGTTGGTATCAAGATGCGACACTCAATAATCGCTGGGAGTTTTCATCGCATGCTGTGACCGAAAATATTACATTATTCGCTAAGTGGGCCAAAGTTGCTGAGTTTATCGATCCAGTTGATCCGACAGTACCTGTTAATCCGGTAAAACCGATCGGACCGGAAACAACAACACCGGAAACAGGACAACCGGTAACCTTACCACAAACGGGAGTATCACAACGAAATGGTGGTATGATGTTATTGGTAGGTGGATTAAGTGTGTTAATTTTACATGCAAGCTTGATCCGTCGTAAACAGCAAAATCGCAAATTATAAGAAATGTGGAGATATCTGTGTTATGCTGAAATGCAGGTCAACAATTAAACCACTTAACCAGTAGCATTTGCTACTGGTTTTTTATATAATGAACATACTAAAAACAATTGTGAAAGATAACATCTCAGAGTGAAAAACAGGCATTCTAAGTGGAGGTTATCTTGTTTCAATGTGTTTTAGCCTGTGATATAATAGATTAGGATGTGATAATTATGCAAATTAACTATATTAATAACAGTTCGGAAGCGTCATGGCGTGCCTATCAGAAATATTTGAAACCAATTCTGAAAGAAACGTTACGCTTAACAGGTAACCAAGAGCACGTAAGTGTCAACGTCGTGTTGGTTGACGATCCTGAGATTCATACATACAACAAGGATTTCCGTGATATTGATAGACCAACCGATGTACTTAGTTTTGAAGATGGAGAAACTGAAGACGGAATTTTCCAAATGGGAGATATTATCATTAGTGTTGATGCAATTCGACGCCAAGCAAAAGACTATGAACACACACTCAAAAGAGAGTTCTGTTTTTTAGTCGCACATGGCTATCTTCATTTGCTGGGATATGACCACCATACTCCTGAGGAAGAGAAAGAAATGTTTGGGCTTCAAAAGGAGATACTCAATGACATCGCTCCAAAAAACGATTAAGCGCGGGGCATCAAAATTCGGTGCAGCATTCGCTGGAATAAAAGCTGGACTTTTATACGATCGAAGCATACTGCTTCAAGTTGTTCTTGGTGTAATTACAGTCATTGTTTTTGCACTACTTGATATAAGTACAGTAGAGTGGTTGTTTGTGATCAGTGCGATTTTCATTGTCTTAATCACAGAATTTTTAAATTCTGCAGTGGAAGATTTATGTGACTTACTCATTCAAAGTTACAATTTACATGTAAAAGAAATAAAAGATATTGCAGCGGCGGCAGTGCTTCTAGCGGCAATATACGCAATTATAGTGGCCAGTGTTATTCTGGCGGGGAGAATCTTATGAAAGAAGAATTGATTGAATTAGCATTTGGTGCAATGGAAAATGCATATGCACCATATTCCAACTACCATGTTGGATCATGCATACGTACACGTGATGGACAAACATTCATTGGCGCAAATATTGAAAATGCTTCGTATGGAGCAACTAACTGTGGTGAGCGATCTGCCGTATTTGCATGCTACTCACACGGGTATCGTGCGGATGATATTGTAGGGATTGCGATTGTAACAGATGGCGATATTCTTGCAGGACCATGCGGGATTTGTCGTCAAGTGCTTTCGGAACTTCTTCATGAAGATACGCCAATCTATCTATCGAATCGCAAAGAAACACAGACAACGAATATGCAGAATTTATTGCCAATGATGTTTGGAAAGAAGGACCTTAAATAGTGAGTTTTAAATCAGGATTTATATCTATTATTGGACGACCTAATGCAGGGAAATCCACATTAATTAATCAACTCGTAAAACAAAAAATTGCAATTGTTTCCGAGAAAGCGCAAACGACTCGCGATGCAATTATCGGGGTTTTAACAGAAGAGGAGTATCAACTTGTATTTATTGATACACCCGGAATTCATAAACCAAAGCATGAATTAGGGTCACGTATGAATCGTGCATCATACGCTCACTTTAAAGGTGTTGATGTGATTTACTATATCATTGATGGGACAGAGCCTTTTGGTAAAGGTGATCAGTTCGTTATGGATAAATTAGCGACGGTTAAACTTCCGAAATTCCTCATCATCAACAAAGTTGATGCGATGAGCGAAAATGACTTGATTGCGAAAATCAACCAATTTTCTGAGTTTGGGTTCACTGAAATTATTCCGATTTCTGCGAAAGAAAACAATAATGTCGACAAACTCTTAGAAGTAACACTTGATTATACGGAAGAAGGGGTTATGTATTACCCTAAAGACCAAGTAAGTGCCTATCCTGAACAATTTATTTACGCAGAAATTATACGTGAAAAAATCTTGCAATTAACTGAAGAAGAAATTCCTCATTCAGTTGCTGTAACGATTGAACGGATTGTAAAGAAAAAGAATTCGACACTTATTAATGCGGTAATTCTTGTTGATCGAATGTCTCAAAAAGGAATAATCATTGGTAAACAAGGGTCAATGATTAAAGAAATTGGATTGCGTGCCCGTGAAGAATTAGAAACAATTATCGGTGAAAGTGTTTATTTAGAGACATTTGTTCGTGTTGAAAAAAACTGGCGCAACCGCAGTCGAATGCTAAATCAATTAGGTTATATCGAAACTGAGTATGAATAACCAATCAAGTGATATTGGTTTTGTATTAAGTACGACACCATATAGAGAATTTGACTGTATGGTGCATTTTCTTGGAGAAAAGTCCGGTCTGATCAGACTTGTTGTTCCAGGATACTATAAACCCACTTCAAAACAAGGAAGTTTGGGGTTAGAATTTTCGAAAGTAAACTATCGTTTTAACTTTAAAGAAAACAGTTTAATTCGAGTCAGAACGGGAGAACTCTTAGAGAGTCATCACCAATTACGACAAAATTTCAAGTGGTTACTGCAAATGTCATTGATTTGTGAGATAATCATTCGGACCTATGATCCAAGTCATCATGACATTTTCTATGCGAGAATGGATAAAATTATGGGAAGTGATGCGACACAGACACAAATAATTCTGGCTATCACTGAAATAATTAGGCTCCAGGGAGTTTCTCCCAATGTCGATGCGTGTGTCCGATGTGGGAATACGGGAATTAATACATTCTCCATTGAGTACGGTGGTTTTCTGTGTGCTAAGCACAGCCCGTCGACACATAAAGATTCAAAAATGGTATTGGTTGCATTAAAAGGTCTGTTTGATAATCAAAATGTTGAAGCATATCTCAACTCATTTGATACTACGCCACTATTAGAGAGACTTGTGCGCTATTTAGAATATCATTCTGATATGACATTAAATAGTTGGCAACTCATGTTGAATGTTTAAATATTGAAAGGTGATATTATGAAGAATAAAAATTTTGAAACAGTCGTTAACCATGTACGAACTTCTGGATTTGTTTTCCAAGGAAGTGAAATTTATGGTGGTTTAGCAAATACATGGGACTTTGGACCATTAGGAGTTGAACTCAAAGAAAATGTAAAGAAATTATGGTGGGAATCTTTTGTTTCACGTAATCCCTATAACGTTGGAATCCAATCTGCGATTCTAATGAATCCGCAGGTTTGGAAAGCAAGTGGGCACTTAGATACATTTAATGATCCACTCATGGATTGTCGTATTTGTAATACACGTCACCGTGCTGATAAACTTATCGAAGAGTTTAGTGATGTGGAAATTAATGCGGGAGTTATGACATTGGAAGAAATGGAAAACTATATCGAAGCACATAAAGTTCCATGTCCAAAATGTGGTGGACACGATTTCACAAAGATTCGCCAATTTAACTTAATGTTTAAAACATTTCAAGGAGTTATCGAGGACAGTTCAAATGCTATCTACTTGCGTCCGGAAACTGCACAAGGAATGTTTGTAAACTATCGTAATGTTCAACGCTCAATGCGTAAAAAATTACCATTTGGTATTGCTCAAATTGGTAAATCTTTTAGAAATGAGATCACACCAGGGCAGTTCATTTTCCGTACACGTGAGTTTGAACAAATGGAACTTGAATTCTTTGTTAAACCTGGTGAAGACATTAAATGGTATGAGCACTGGCAAAAATTTGCAATGGATTGGTTAGTAAGTCTTGGTATTGATCGTGATAATTTACGAATTCGCGAGCATGATGCTGAAGAATTGTCACATTACTCAGTAGCAACTTCAGATATCGAATACCGCTATCCATGGGGCTTTGATGAACTTTGGGGTATTGCTGATAGAACTGACTTTGATCTTAAACAACACCAAGAACATTCAAAAGTAAGCATGGAGTATCATGATCCTGAAACTAACGAAAAATATATTCCTTATACTGTTGAGCCATCATTGGGAGTGGAACGCTTAATGCTTGCACTTATGTGTGAAGCATACGATGAAGAAACACTTGAAAATGACGATACACGTATTGTTATGCATTTCCATCCTAAAGTTGCACCAACTCAAGTAACAGTATTGCCACTTTCAAAAAAATTAGGCGAAAAAGCGACTGAAGTGATGCACGAATTAATTGGTGATTTCGCATGTGATTATGACGAAACTGGAAGCATCGGAAAACGCTACCGCCGTCAGGATGCAGTCGGAACACCTTACTGTATTACAGTTGACTTTGACTCTTTAGAAGATAACCAAGTTACAATTCGTTTCCGCGATTCAATGGAACAAAAACGTGTTACGATTGATGAAGCTAAATCAATCATGAAACAAGAAATTTACGGGTGATGTAAATGCGGCGAATGCCAGAAGAACTCATCAACGATATTCGCTCAAAGAGCGATATCGTTGATACAATTTCACAGTATATGACGCTGACGAAAAAGGGCAAAAACTATTGGGGAGTTTGTCCTTTTCATGATGACCACGATCCGTCGATGTCGGTTTCGCCCGATCGTCAAATATATAAATGCTTTGTATGTGGTGCGGCAGGTAACGTATTTTCATTTATAGAGAATTTTGAACATATTACCTTTATTGAATCAGTCACACGGGCCGCGAGTCGCCTTAACATAGACGTCTCGGAGTACCAAACGGTCAATGTTGTGCCCAAGGACCCCGAAAAAGAAAAAATTTATGAAGCACTCAAAGAGGCGCAACAATTTACTGCATTACAATTATCAACTAAAGATGGTAAAGAAGCACACGAAAAGCTGCAACAAAGAGGATATACTCAAGCTACGATTGACCGCTTTGGCATTGGTGTAGCACTTGGTAATAATCAAATATATAATTATCTGTCCGCTAAAGGGTTTGATGATGAATTATTGATTAAAGCAGACCTTATTCGAATGACAGACGATGGCTTCAGAGATGTTTTTTATAATCGGATTATGTTCCCTTTACACGATCCATACGGGAAAGCAATTGGGTTTAGTGCCCGGGCCTTACATGATTCAAATTCCGTCAAATACATCAATACGTCCGAAACTGAAGTGTACACCAAGGGAAATATGGTCTATAACTTTCATAATGCGAAGGAATATGCGCGAAAAGAAGGATATTTAATCATTACTGAAGGGGTAACAGATGCGATTTCATTTAGCACCATAGGTGTTGAGAATGTCGTGTCCCTATTAGGGGTAGCTTGTACTCCACAGCAGATTAGAATCTTGAAACAAGCAACTAATGACATCGTGTTAGCGTTCGATGGGGACCGTGCCGGTCTTGAAGCGACATTTGCAATTGGACAGAAGTTAAGAGACGCGCAATGTACAGTGTCAATATGGTATAATGATACAGGTATGGATCCAGATGATGCGATACGAAATCTCGGTCCAGAAAAAGTGAAAAGCGGTCTGGTAGACCGCATTGGTTGGCTTGATTTTCTAATTAGTTATGCAATCGGAAATTATGGTCTTGAATCCTTTGAAAATCGTAAACGTATCGTAGAATTTATGCTCGAACATTTACGAACCGAAGATGAATTGACCCAAAGTTACTACACGAAGAAAATTGCAGATATGACGAATTTTGAAGTAAGTGTTTTAAATCAACAATTACAAGCAAAAGTTCAAGCACCAATCCATCGACAGACACCCATAGTTGTTCAGAGTAAAGACTATAAAGTACTGATACCTGAGCGTGCTATCTTAAAGCAAATGTTGGAGTCGAAGGAAGCAGCATACCAATACCGTGACCAACTTGGATTTTTGGTCAATGATATCGCAACTGATTTTGCATTAATTATTCTTGATTTGTATCGTAAAAACGATGCAATTGAAATCGCTGATATTTTATCACATGATATTCAAGAAAATATGAGACAATTTGCAATAGAAATCGATTCGAGTGATGTTGTTGGTGACTATGATGTTCGCAGTCTTGAACAAAACATAGCACTAATTCGCACTGAATTGAGTCGCCTTGGGATTCGAGGGCTAAAAGATGAAGGACGGAAGCAACTTCAACTTGATGAGCAACAAAGGCTTCTTGAAGCTGCAATACGATTAAAAAGAGAGAATAATAATCAAGGAGGAGAGAATTAGTATGACACGTAAAAAAATGAAAACACTTGATGAAGTAAAAGAGTTTTTTATTAAAGAAAATGAAAAGCAAGGTGCCTTACTGAATGCTGTTGTTGAAAAATCGACAAGTCATTTATCACTAAGTGACGAAGATAACGAGGAATTATTCCAATGGTTTAGCGATAACGATATTCGTTTAGTAGATGAAATCGGCGAAGCAGAAATTTCTGAAGAGATGATCGAAGACGATGATGAAATTGCTGAAGAATATCTTGGTGAAGATGGTGAAGATGGCGAAGGGCCATTTGACGATTCAATGAACAAAGTTGACCTCAGCTCCTATGAAAATGAATTAACAAGTGCAAACATGGTTCGTATTAATGATCCAGTTAAAATGTATCTCAAAGAGATAGGCCGCGTTAACTTACTCGATGCGAAAGATGAGCCAGAAATTGCACGTCGACTCCAAGAAGGGGAAGAAGCACGGGTTCTCATTATAAATATTTATCGCGAACGCTATGCACCAGATGTAACCGATGAAGAATTTGATGAATTATTAACGACGATTAAAATTGAAGAAATATTTGAAATCTTGAAAGAACATTTTGTTGATGATGAAGCAAACCTTGCTTATATCGAAAACTGTGAAACTACCTATTATGACGGGCTTGAAGCACGCCGTATTTTGATTTCAGCAAACTTACGTCTTGTCGTATCAATTGCTAAAAAATACGTTGGTCGTGGTATGTTGTTCCTTGACTTAATTCAAGAAGGAAACATGGGGCTTGTTAAGGCTGTTGAAAAATTTGACTATACTAAAGGCTTTAAGTTCTCAACATATGCAACATGGTGGATTCGCCAAGCAATCACACGTGCGATCGCTGACCAAGCGCGTACGATTCGTATTCCAGTTCATATGGTCGAGACTATCAATAAATTAACACGTATTCAACGTTCATTAGTTCAAACATTAGGGCGCGAGCCAACAGCAGAAGAAATTGCTGCTGAAATGGAAAATATGACACCTGATAAAGTACGCGAGATTCAAAAAATTGCACTTGATCCGGTATCACTCGAAACCCCAATTGGTGAAGAAGATGATTCACATCTTGGTGATTTCATTGAGGATAAAGATGCGATGTCACCAGATGACTATGCAAATAATCAACTTTTAAAAGAAGAAATCAATATGGTCTTAGAGGGTCTTACTGAACGTGAAGAAAAAGTTCTACGTCTTCGTTTTGGTCTTGAAGATGGCCGTACTCGTACACTTGAAGAAGTTGGTAAAGAATTTAATGTTACACGCGAACGGATTCGTCAAATTGAGGCAAAAGCGCTTCGTAAATTGAAACATCCAACACGTTCAAAACGTCTTCGTGACTTTGTTGACAAACGATAATTTATGAAGTTATCGCAACGATTACAAAGACTATTAGATATGGTTCCTAAAGGGGCTCGAATGGCAGATATTGGGACCGATCATGGTTTACTAATGATCAAATGCCTTGAAGATGGCATTTGTGACTTTGCCTATGGACTTGATATTGCCCCGATGCCTTTGGATGCAGCACGTCAAAACGTCGTGAAGCATGGTTATGAAGATGTGACGGAGCTTGTTTTAAGCGATGGTCTTAAATCATTTAATGGGCTTGCAAATTGTTATGTCGCTGCTGGTATGGGAGCGGAAACTATTTGGGAAATTATCAAAGAATACCAATTTAAAGACAATGATGTAATTTTGATACAGTCTAATACTAAAAATGCATGGTTTCGGGATATTGTGTCACAATCGGGGTTTACGATTGTCGACGAAGCGTTTCTAATGGAACGCGATATCCCAGTCTTTATGATGAAGCTACAAAAGACCGGAATTGCCGTCAAACTAAGTTATGAAGAGATAACTCTTGGTCCAATTCTTATGAAGAATCTGGATACTGACTACACAAAATATCTGATAGGACGTAAAGAACATCTGGATCGCATCAAGCAACACGATGCGACACTTGAAGAAGAGTTTCAATTATTAAATAAAATTGTATAGAAAGGAGTGTTAGTATGAATAATATCAATAAAGCACTAATTAAGAAAAATGGTTTTAAATCATTAACATCAGTTCAAGAAAAGGTGCTCGACCAAATCTCAAAAAAACGTGACTTGATTGTAAAATCGGACACGGGTACAGGGAAAACACATGCCTTTCTATTTGCGATTTTAGAACTTATTGAAGTAGATTTAGAACAAACACAAGCAGTAATACTCGCGCCAACACGCGAACTAGCAATGCAAATTTTCGAGTTTTCGAAAGATATCATGGAAATCGATAATCGATATAGCATCGATTTAGCCATTGGAGGGATGGACAACTCACGTTTACGCAGTAAACTTGAAAAACAGCCCCACATTTTAATTACAACTCCAGGAAAACTTTTAGATATACTATCTTGGAATGTTATTCGTATGGACTACATCAAAGCATTTATTGTTGATGAAGCCGATATGATGCTTGACTATGGATTTATCGAAGAAGTAAATACTATTGCGTCACGAATTAAAGATGATGCACTATTTATGTTGTTTAGTGCGACAATTCCACAAGGATTGCGTGCATTCATTAAAAAATATTTGAAAAACCCAATTGAAATCGTTTCAGAGGAAGAAGTTTTAAAACCTCGAATTGAACATATTTTGATTAATCAACGTCATCGTGATATGAACGAGGCGGTTCTGGATGTTCTTGGAAGTATTAATCCATTACTTGCCATTGTATTTACAAATACAAAAACACAGGCAACTGAGATTGCTGCATATTTACGTGATTATGGTATTGATTGTGTTGAAATTCATGGTGATGTGAGTGACCGTGGACGTAAACAAGTTATTAGCCGAATTCATAGCAAGAAAGTTCGTTACATCGTTGCAACTGATTTAGCGGCTCGTGGTATCGATTTACCCGAGATTAGCCATGTTATTAATGCAGGATTGCCAACCCACGATTTGGACTTCTACACACACCGTACAGGACGTACAGGACGAAGTGGTCGTGAAGGGTTTGCGATAAGTATCGTTGGACCTAAAGATCAAAGTTCGGTTACACGTTTGATGAAAACTGGTGTGAACTTTGAATATAAACGAATTCGTGATGGTCAATTGGATGATGTCCGTCCTTGGTATAATATTCAAAAACGTACAAAACAACTTGATCCTGAAGTTGTTCAAATTCTAAACCGTAAAAACGTTAAAGTTAAACCAGGTTATAAGAAAAAACGAAAACGTGAAATTGAATCACTAATGCAAAAGAAACGTAGAGATATGATTCGAAATGAGATTCGTGAGCAAAAGAAAGAACGTGCTAAAGAACGCCAACGTGAACGTGAGACTTACGAAAATTCATAGGAGGTAGTTATGGATCGTCGAAGACAAAAAGATAAAGTCAAAAACTACAGTGGTAGTAGTGAACATTTGAAAAAAGATCTCAATATCAAAAAAGTCATCGATGTCCGTTTGCAGATATTTATGATTTTGTTGGCGGCAATTGCCGGAGGTTTGATTTATCGTCTTTATACGATTCAAATTGTTCAAGCAGATCATTATGCAAACCTATATGAGAAATACCAAACACCACCACTTTACTCTCAAACAATGCGCGGCGAAATGGTGGACCGTAATGGTGTTAACTTAGTGTCAAATCAAGCTAAAAAAGTTATTGTTTATGACCGACCAAGGAATACATCTGCAGCTGATCAATGGGATGTTGCAAAATTGTTTGCCAAAACTTTTAATATCCAACATTCATTGAATGAAGATGACAACAAGGTACTATGGCTAAGACTAAATGACTATGGCGAAGATTTAGTTACTGAAGAAGAATACAAGTCGTATACAAAAGGCAATATGACGAAGGAGGAGTATGATGAACTTATAAAATCACGTATTACTCCAGATCATTTGAATACACTTACAGAAGAAGACAAGGCCACATTTGAAATCCAAGTAAAGATGAATAATGGTCAACTGGGTCAGTCGTCTATCGTATATGAAAATGCAACCAACGAACAGATTTCATATCTTGCTGAACATTCAAATGATTTTCCAGGGTTTAGCTATGATACAGAGTGGGAACGTGTTTATAACGAAACGGTTGATATTAAAAATTTATACGGATCACTTGGAGATATTCCCGAACAAAAACTTGATACCTACATTGCCAAGGGATATCAAGCAGATGATGAAGTTGGTGTTTCGGGACTTGAGTATCAATATGAAAATGAATTATCGGGTATTGACACACAATATGAGTATCAGTCAGGAACAAAACAATTGCGTTCTGAAGGACGTAAAGGTTATGGTTTAAAACTTGCCTTGGATACGGATCTACAGAAGTTTGTAGAAGCAGAGCTTACCAAAAGAATTACGGATGTTAATAAAGATCCGCAACGTACAGCTATGGATCAAATGCATATGATTGTTTCGGATCCACGGACAGGAGATATTCTTGCAATTGCTGCTATGAAGGAAAATAATTCAAGTGGTGAAATGAAGTATTGGAATGATATTCAAAGTACAATGCTTTCAAACGGAACGTTTGCTGTCGGTTCGACTGTCAAACCGGCAACGGTATATATGGGTCTATCCGAAGATGTAATTCAACCGAATGAATTAATTCTTGATGCACCGATGAATATCGGAGGACTCATTCGACATTCATGGAAAGATGGAATTGGCAATGTTGATGCGCGTTCGGCGCTTCAGATGTCAAGTAACATCTATATGTTCAATGTTGCAATTCGCCTTGGTAATGCAACTTACGTACCTGGAAGTTCACTGATTTTCCCAGATGGACCAGCAACATATGACTTAATGCGTTCATACTATTCACAATTTGGTTTAGGGGTTCCAACTAATGTTGACTTCCCACGTGAAGAAATTGGATACATTGGATCTCGTGAAGCTGATAGTAAATTACTCGAACTTGCTATTGGTCAATATGATACCTATAACGTCATGGAATTGAATCAATTTGTTGCAACTATAGCAAATAATGGAACGAGAATGAAACCACGTCTCGCAACAGGGACGTTCAACCAAGATACTAAAGCGATGGTCAGTGAAAACACGCCTCAAGCATTGAGTACGCTTGATGATCTTGAATCGTTGCGTGTTGTTCAAGAGGGGATGAGACTTTATATTTCCTCTGGAGAAGGGTATGCATCTGGAAAAGAAAATTACAAATCAGCCGGTAAGTCTGGAACGGCTCAAATTAGTTCTGACGGCATCGAATTACGAAATAGTACGTATATCGGATATGCTCCGTATGAACAACCAGAAATCGCAGTCAGCTGTATTGCACCGAAATCTGTAACTGAAGCACAAGCGACGCGACAAACAATCGCTAACGAATGCGGGTATGCAACGCATGCTGTTATGGATTACTATATGGCACGTAAATCACAATAATTTAGTATAGGCATTGCAAATAAAGTATGGTATAATGTCTAGGCTATGAGTAAATGGAGGTAATTATGAGAGCACAAGCTATTTTAAAATGCACAGAGTGTGGCGAAGAAAACTACTACACATCACGTAACAAAAAAGTCCAATTAGAGCGTATGGAAATCAATAAATATTGCCCACGTGATCGTAAACACACTTTACATAAAGAGAAAAAATAAGTCGTAAATCGACTTTTTTTCTATTATGAAAATAACGAAACAAGTAATGGGGTATGTTGAGACCAATACATACTATCTTGAAATTGATAATAAGGTAGTTGTAATTGATCCATGTATGGACCCGAAAAATAACGCTCAACGTTTATTAAAACCACTAGAAGGTAAAGAAGTCATTGCAATTTACCTTACCCATGGACACTTTGACCATATATCTGGTGTTGATACAATTACTGAAATATATAAGTGTCCAGTCTTTGTATTTCATGAAGAAGCACACTATTTAACGAACCCCAATGTTAATCTCTCAAATCAAATGCCTGAATCTGTTGTTCTGACTTCGGATTTTGAGACATTTTTTGAGGAACCACAAACAGTCGGACCGTTTAGTTTTGATGTCATCAAAACTCCAGGCCATACAAGTGGTTCAGTGAGCTTTATTTTTGAAGAGGATGCCATTGTTGGTGATTTTATATTTAAAGGAACCATTGGACGTACTGATTTACCTACGGGAAGTATGGCAACGATGAATAACTCTTTAAAGATGTTTATTGAAATGTTTGAGGATGAGCAATTAAATCTTTATCCCGGACATGGCGATATTACGGATTTAGATACCGAGAAATTAACTAACCCATTTATTCAAAAACTAAAATAGCCTAAAGGCTATTTTTTTATTTTAGGTTAAATTAAAAAACAAGTGTATTTAGAAGTATGACTAAAATAGAGATACAATTCGACCAACTTATTAAACAGTGTGTTCAACATCGAATCAGTGATATTCATATTTATGGGTCGGAATCACAACAAGAGATAGTTTTACGTAAGCATAAGCATATGGTAATGAAAGTAGATGACATTGATCCGAAAGCGTTATTTATCTATTTGAAGT
This sequence comes from Erysipelothrix anatis, assembly GCF_009828745.1. Lineage (GTDB taxonomy): Bacteria > Bacillota_I > Bacilli_A > Erysipelotrichales > Erysipelotrichaceae > Erysipelothrix > Erysipelothrix anatis. The sequence continues at coordinate 34,343 of NZ_WTSX01000005.1, read as the reverse complement.
TTATCGCGGGTTTTGACATTACAAATCCAAATCCGCAGACGAAGGTATTCCATTACTATATTGCTGAACAAGACCTTCAAATACGGTTTGCGGGCATCCACAATTCAAATAAATACAGTGGTGTTGCTCGAGTTTTAAACATTAATGATAGTAATCTTTGGGCTGATTTATGCCCATTTAAAACGATTCGTAGCAAAATTCATGAAATCATACAAAGTAATTGTGGAATTCTTTTATTTGTTGGTCGAACTGGAAGCGGAAAATCAACAAGTATGTTTTATGCACTATCACAACTCAAGACCAAGCAAATTTATACTTTAGAGAATCCGGTCGAACGGATCAACGAACGGTGGATTCAAATCGATACAGAATGTGTTGGTACTCATCTAACGCAACTATTGCGCCATGATCCGGATATTATTGTACTTGGAGAACTAAGAACCGTTCTAGATATATCTGAGTTAATACGTGCAGGACTCAGTGGGCATATGATTGTCGCAACAATGCACGCATCAACGTTACAACAGGCATTACGAAGGCTCGCTGAATTGGGGGCAAGTGTGGAAGATTTACGCGAATTACTGGAAGGCGTTGTACTTCAGGAAATGAAGATGGATGTTAATGGAGAGGTGAAGGTTTTTTTTGAAATGTTTGATAAGGAAAAAATTAGAGAAAATCTATGAACAACGTCGATTGAAGATGCAAAGCGAAGAAATCCTAGAGTCTTTAAAAAACGGTATGAATATTCAAGATATCAATACACAGTACGGTTGTGACTTTACTTCACTGGAGAGACTCTATGAGTGCTTGGACGCAAAAGGTGAGGGTATTGTTATAAATCCCTTTGTTAGTTTAAAATCTTATGTATTTTGGATTAAACTCAAGCAAAAAATATACAGCGAAATTGCACAGAAAATAGCTTATCCAATTCTTCTTCATGTAGTGTGTATCGTGATGATTAGCATTTATTCTAATCAGATAAGGTACCAGATAAGTGTTCTTTTGGAAGATAGTGCATTGAGTAGTACTAGTATTGAAACTGTATCCAATCTATTTGCAATCATTTTAGCAATACATTGCATCGTAGTTGGAATAATTGCATGTTGCTGTTTTAGTCTGCGTGTTTATCCAACACTAAGTTTAATCATAATTAACAAATTTTCGCGGATATATCGACTCATGGGCACAATACGGATTATTAATCTCTATAGCAATAGTACACTTTTTGCAATCTCATTTCATGATACGTTTTCATTACTAAAAACCTCGAATTGTGAGATCCTAAAATGGTATGGATATCACGTTCTAGACAATTTAGAAACTGGGAAAAGCATACAAGAAATATTTTCGCATGATATTTTTGACAAGGATTTAGGTAGATATTACGTATTCAAACAAAATGTTTTAAAGCAAAAAGAAGGGCTCGATTCATACATACGTCACGCTACAAAGAAACTTAGTAGATATTTCGGGCGTGTAATCATGATTTACAAACTGCTTGTATATGGTTTTGTGATATTAACTGTGTATGGATACTATCAAGTAATGTTGATTCCAATCAATTTGATGGAGGGACTATGAAAAAAGGATTTACATTGATAGAAATGGTCTTGGTTATGGCGGTGATTGTTGTATTGTTGTTGCTAACAATGCCGAATATTCAACGAACATTGAATGTAATTAATGAAAAAGGATGCGATGCACAACTAAAAATAATCGATGCTGCTATTTTACAGTGGCAACTAAAGCACGATGGAGTTCCTGTATCCATTCAAAATCTCGTTACAGATGAGTTTATAACAGAAAGGCAGACACGATGTTCTGATGGAAAAAATATTGAAATTGTTCACGGTCAAGCGACAATACAGTAATGGCTTCACGATGATCGAACTATTAATTGTACTTAGTTTTGTTATCTTTGTTACAACGATGGTCAGTCACCATCAGATTTTCAAGGAATTACCGTATGCTAACAAAGGGATTATCACACTTCAAGTTGAAGCGATGTATAAACTGAGACGCAAGTATGTTACTGCAGATGTGTGGTTTAATGCTAACGGAAATGTAAATCATGCAAGGGATTTTGATTACAACAACAAAAAATGTACGATACAACTAGGTTTTGGACGTTATCGTTGTGTATAAAGGATACTTAATGGTGGAGCTTCTTTTGGCAATTTTGATAGTTGGAGGTGCATTCAAGTTAGTCGTCGATGTTTTCAAGCTGGTTTCACGTTAGTTGAGTGCATGATAAGTTTTACAGTGTGGGGACTTATTACCATATTGATTCATCAAATCCTCATATTAATGGTGAAAATTCACCGTCCAACAATTTACCCGATTTCAGTATTTAAACTACAGCTTACGCAACTTTTAAACCGTGCAGCCAATGTTAATACCGAGAATGGCACCATATTTTTTTCTTTTGATGAGAAACAATTTGGTATTTCATGCAAGGATTCACGGGTAGTCAAAGAACCGGGATATGAAATTTTAATTGATGAAGTAACAACATGTCAAATTGATAGGAGTCTTATGAATGTATGTACAAAAGATAAATGTGAAGCGATATCAACGTGGCATGATTTTAATACATAGTCTTATATTTTTGACAGTTATTTGTTTCTGGATTAAACGGGAAGTTTCTATATCCAAAGAGTATTATGAAACTGTAAGCTATATGGAAAAGATTGAAAAACGTCTAAATATAGAAAGAACAGTCTTTAATTATTTTAGAAAAAATCCCGAAAGTACCGCATATGAGGATAGTGGAAACCAGGTTTCTGCTGAAAAAATTGAAGATAAAATCTATATAAATATAAATGGAGTTATCCCATATAGATTAGAGTATGCTATAATGAAAGACGAAAGTTTCAAACTTTACATAACGGAGGAATAATTATGATTTCATCAAACGACTTACGTTCTGGAATGTCAATTTTACATGAAGGCAATCTTTATGTAGTTATTGATACATCACACAATAAAACAGCACAACGTCAAATGATTATTAAAGCAAAAGTACGTAATATGCGTACAGGTTCAGTAACTGAACTCAGCTTCATCGGAGGAGACAAGATTGAGCAAGCTCACGTTGAAAAACGACCAATGCAATATCTGTACGATGCTGGTGAGATGATCGTGTTCATGGACAATGAAACATATGAACAAATAGAAATCGATAAAGCTCGTCTTGAGTGGGAATTGAATTTTATGAAAGAAAATTCAGAAGTAACAGTTGTAGTTTATGAAAGTGAAATTCTAGGAGTTACACTTCCAGAAAAAATTGCGCTTACAATTACACAAGCAGAACCAGCGGTTAAAGGCGATACAGCTACAAACGCGCAAAAAAATGCAGTACTTGAAACAGGATATGAAATCCGTGTTCCTTTATTCATTAGCGAAGGTGAAGTTGTTGTTGTAAATACTTCTGACGGAAAATACTCAGGACGTGCATAATTAATTAAAAAAGACCTTTATTACACATAGATAAAGGTCTTTTTTTATATTTGTAAATAATTATCACAAATCATAACGTCAGAAAGAGTATAAGTGTAGACAAATAAGTACTGAGTTCATATAATTACAATGTACTTCAGGGCAGGGTGAAATTCCCGACCGGCGGTAGACCCCGCGACCCATCAATGATGGTTGAATTGGTGAAATTCCAATGGCGACAGTATAGTCTGGATGAAAGAAGTTGTTTTTTCATGTCGCCTTGAGTCTTATTTTTTCACAAGGAGGACAAAAATGAAAAAATTAAGCACTCGAATTATGGTGAAGATATCAATACTTACAGCAATGTCGGTGATATTTTACTATTTTGAATTTAGGGTTATACCTGGATCGCCATTAAAAGTTGATTTGAGCGATGTACCGGTCTTAATTGGCGCGTGGTTAATGGGACCACTTGCAGGTTTTATGATTGCGCTATTGAAAAATTTAGTTCACTTTCTAACAATTTCAAGTGATGGCAATATTGCTGGAGAACTTGCAAACTTTGGATTTTCGGTATTACTCATGCTTCCAGTAGTGTTCATTAAAACCGATCGTAAATTCAAGAATGGGATACTCACGATTGTTTCTGTCGTCGGCGTTTCTCTAATAATGAACGTGTTCAACTATTACGTAACATTTCCTTTGTATGGGTTAGACCAATCGAATGCATGGGACATACTAAATGCCGTTTACTTACCATTCAATATCGTTAAAGGTACCATACTTATGGTCTTATTTATGCTTATTAAACCAACACTAAAAAGAATTCAATAGGACTCCGGTCCTTTTTTTTATGAATGCAAGGAAAAATTTGTTATAATAGATAAAGGTCATGAAGCAATTAAAATAACTTATGTAACTAATCCAATCATTAGTGACTTTTAATATGCTATAATTTATCAAAGGAGTGATATTGTCATGAAATCTCGCGTTCAAAAAAATCAAGCACTACATGAGGCATTGTCTTCAAATGCAGAGAGTGGAATCGAAAATTCAAATCTTTCACAATTTGCTAATCGATTAAATCAAATTGATGATCAGTTTAGAAAAATGGATGAAAACGAACCCAAAGTCGACCATGAACCAACTCGGGCGCGCCAACATATTCCATCACAAAGTGAACCAGTTGAACCCAACACATTTGACACATTTGAGAATACATATTTAAAAGAGTTTTTGAATGAAGTTAAAGAGTACAATGTTAAAAAAGGGTATCGTGATGAAGGCAATACACAGTCCAATATCTTTAAAGAACTTGATATTGATGCTGAAACAATTCAAAAAATCAACCCAGACATTATGCAATCGGTTATCAATGAAATTGATCCAAGTCTAAAAGCGGATGCTAACATACTTGAAGAAACTCGTGTTTTCCGTGTTGATTCGCTTCAAGACGAACATAGTGTTCCAGATTTAGAAAAAACAATTTCAATGGCCGTTCATGAGATGGCGCAAGATGTTGATACTCCTGCGGATACTCAAGTGGCTAAAACACAAACTCAAGAAACTGAAGCGGAGCCTGCTGTCGAAGTATCTCAAGATGATTATGTTGATGTTGCACCAATTGATGAAGTTGTTGAATTGGATATCGATATGTTAGACGATAAATATGAAGAGAACTTAGATGAGGTTGGATCATTTAATTTTGACTCAGAAAAATTCAAACGAGAATTATTAGACCAAACACAAACGTTACAACACAAAATTATAGATCAAGAACGTCATATTGAGGAAATCAGTGATACAATGGTTAAAACGAATCGTATGATGAATGTCGTTATTTCACTTCTTGTCTTAGCTATTTTTGTTGTTATTATTTTAATATTGATTCAAAAAGTATAATTAGAGGTGAAAAAGTGATTAATATAGCAATTGATGGGCCGAGTGCATCGGGAAAAAGTACGATCGCAAAGCGGTTAGCAAAAGATTTAGGATATACACATATTGACACTGGTGCGATGTATCGTGCAGTAGCATATGAGTGTATTAGACAAAACGTGGATCTCGAGGATGAAGTAGCTTGCTTTGAGGTTGCTATGAAAACAGAAATAGAACTTTCGCCAGAAGGTTCTATCTTTGTGAATGGCGAGGACGTAAGCAATAATATTCGTACTGATGAAGTATCTCAAGGTGCTTCAAAAGTATCAAAATTTGCAAGAATACGTGAGCTGCTCGTTGCAAAACAACGTAAAATGGCTGAAAAGAAGGGGTTTGTGATGGATGGTCGAGATATAACCTCCGTTGTACTTCCAGATGCTGAGATTAAAATTTTTCAAACTGCGGATGTTACTGTACGTGCTCAGCGTCGATTTGAAGAATTAACCAAAAAAGGATTCGATGTAGAATTCGATACCTTATACAAAGAATTAGTGGATCGAGATTATCGTGATATGAATCGAGAAGAATCACCATTAATCAAAGTTGAAGATGCAATTGAAATTGATACAACCTATCTCAGTGTTGATGAAATTGTAGCGTTAATTAAGAAATATATAGAGAGTAGGTAGTAAAAATGATAGATGGAGTTGTTGCGATCGTTGGTCGCCCAAATGTAGGGAAATCCTCATTGTTCAACCGTATCATGGGTGAGCGATTATCAATCGTTCACGATGAAGCAGGAGTCACACGTGACCGCTTATACGGAAAAGCAACATGGTTAACTAAAGATTTAAGATTTATTGATACAGGTGGAATTCAAATCGAGGGACAAGCATTCGCGGATGAAATTCAAATGCAAGTCGATATCGCTATTGATGAAGCAGATGTAATTGTTTTTGTTGTTAGTGGAATGGAAGGTCTGACTAATGATGACCAGCATATTGCCCGCCTATTACGTGAAACGAATAAACCTGTTATTGTAGCGGTCAATAAAGTTGATGATATTCAATTTCAAGCAGATATTTATGAATTCTATGCACTTGGCTATGATGAGCCAATGGCAGTAAGTAGTTTGCATGGAATTGGTGTTGGGGACTTACTTGATACGATTATTCGAAAACTCCCTGAAAAGGGTCTGACAATGTATGAAGATGAATTGAAATTTTCAATCATTGGTCGTCCGAATGTAGGGAAGAGTTCACTTGTGAATGCAATGCTTAATCAAGAACGTGTAATTGTTTCTAATATTGAAGGAACAACTCGTGATGCAGTTGATACACCGTTTAGATTTCACGATAAAGATTATGTCGTTATTGATACAGCAGGAATTCGTAAGCGTGGTAAAGTATACGAAGACGTTGAAAAGTATTCAGTCTTACGTGCGATGAGTGCCATTGAACGATCAGATGTGGTTTTATTTGTGTTGGATGGAGAGCAAGGAATTCGTGCTCAAGATAAGCACGTTGTTGGTTTTGCGCACGATGCAGGAAAACCTATCATTATCGTTTATAACAAATGGGATACAGTTGATAAAGAAGAAACATTGATGGATGATGTGCGTAAGCAAGTTGCTGGTGAATTCTTGTATCTTTCATATGCGCCGATTGCGTTCGTATCGGCTCTAACCAAAAAGCGTGTTCATACTTTGCTTCCCCTTATTGATCAAGCGTATGAAAATAGTAAACGCCGTATAGGAACAAGCGTTCTTAATGAAGTTATTCAAGATGCAATTCGTTTAACGCCACCTCCATCACACCATGGAAAACGTTTAAAAATTCTATATACATCACAGGTTGCTACAGCACCACCAACGTTTGTCGTGTTTGTAAACGATCCAGAGTTATTACATTTCTCATACAAACGTTATCTAGAAAATGCTTTACGTCGTGCGTTTAACTTTGATGGTACGCCGATTCGTATTTTAGTCAGGAAGCGAGGAGCGTAATGAAAATTGGGATTATTGGTTCAGGAAGTTGGGGAACCGCATTAGGACAAGTTCTTGCTGATAATCAACATGAAGTTCTCATCTGGGGGCGTAAGCTGGATGAAGTTGTTGATATACATTTGTACAGCCAAAATGAAACATATTTTCCAGGTATTAAATTGAATGAATCTTTGGATGCAACACAAGATTTTGAAGAAGTAGTAAATGCCGATGTCGTATTACTTGCAGTACCGACAGGTGCTGTTGAAGAAGTCTCGAAGCGTTTGAATGAAACATTAACAAGACCAGTAACAATCATTAATGTTGCCAAAGGGTTTCATCCCGAGACTCACGAGCTCTTAATTGATGTTATTGAGCGAGTGGTTGATGCTGAAAAGCGTCTTGGGGTTGTGAGTCTGATTGGGCCTTCCCATGCTGAGGAAGTTGTATTACGTGATTTGACAACAATTAATGCGGTATCTTTAAATCAAGATGCTGCAGAGCTTGTACAGAATCTTTTTTCAAATGATTATTTCCGTGTCTATACTAATAATGATGTGATTGGTGCACAGGTTGGTGTGGCAATCAAAAATATCATTGCGATCGCAAGTGGATGCTTGCAAGGATTAGACTATGGGGATAATGCTCGTGCTGCATTAATGACCCGTGGTCTTGCAGAAATGACACGTTTTGGAGTTGCATTGGGTGGAGAAGCAGAGACATTTTTAGGACTTTGCGGGGTTGGAGATTTGATTGTAACAGCTACAAGTCAACATTCACGAAATTTTCAAGCAGGGTTTATGATTGGAAAAAACAACTCAGCCCAAGCATTTTTTGACACAAATGACAAGACCGTTGAGGGTGTTTTTGCGGCTAAAGTTGTCCATAATATGGCGAAATCAATGAATGTATCGATGCCAATCACAGAAGAGGTCTATAAAGTCGTCTTTGAAGGCAAAGAACCAGTCACCGCAATTCGTGAATTAATGCAACGCGATTTAAAAGCAGAGTAGCTTTAACTTGTGTTTTAAGCAGTATAATGATATTATTTCAATATGAAATGGAGGTTTCAATATGAGTGAAACATACAACAAAAAGTTATTAGGGGAAGCAATTGCAACAAACCTAGACGTAAGTAAGAAACAAGCTAATGAGTTTATTGATGCATTCTTAGATGAAGTCAAAAAAGTCTTAGAAGAAAAAGGTACAGTTGATCTTGCAGGGTTCGGTAAATTTGAAGTTCGTCACCGCGCAGCACGTGATGGTTTCAATCCACAAACAAAAGAAAAGATCCGTATCGAAGCTTCATACAGTGTAGGGTTCAAACCTGCAAAAGCATTAAAAGACGCAGTTAAATAATAATTAATTGAGGAGCGATGCTCCTCTTTTATTAATAGAAATTTGGAGATTAATTTATGATGCCATATCTTTATTTTAATCCCGTAGGTATGGGTTTTATTCTAGTTGCCGCAATTTTATCATTAGTTGCACAAATGTTTGTAAAATCTAACTATAGCAAATATAGTAAAGTCAAAACTATGGGATCAATGACAGGTGCTGATGTAGCACGCCGTATTCTCGAATTGAATAATATTACAGATGTTGAAGTGGTTCAATCAAAAGGAGGGGTCTTAAGTGACCATTATGATCCTACTAAGAAAATTGTAGCCCTTTCACCAGATGTATATAAAAATAATTCAATTGCTTCAGTGTCAGTTGCAGCCCATGAAGTCGGGCATGCTATTCAACATGCGGAAGCATACGCTTTTATCGGAATGAGAAACAAGTTATTGCCTCTGGCAATTACAGGTAACAGTATTTCTATGATAGCAATCATGATTGGGATTTTTGCGCAAGATACTACGATTTTCTATGTCGGAATTGGAGCATTATTACTGATGGCTGCATTCCAGTTGGTTACACTGCCAGTTGAGTTCAATGCTTCTGCAAGAGCCTTGAAAATTTTAGATCAACAAGCAATTTTGACCCAAAATGAGCTTCCAGGAGCTCGTAAAATGCTATCAGCAGCCGCATTAACATATGTTGCAGCTTTAGTAGCGACATTAATGTCGGTGCTAAGATACATCGCAATTTTTAATAGCAGAAAAGACTAGCATAAACATGCTAGTTTTTTTATGATTAGGCGAGTAGATAGCATATTTAAGATAGAGGTGATGTGATGAAACGATTCTACAGTATCTTTATCATGCTAGTTTGTTGCATTTTTATTCATTGTATTTCGATAAGAGTTGTAGCGGAACGTCAGAGTTTTATGCATGAAGTATCGAATATCCAATTGAATGAAACAGGGTTAGTGATAGAAGGGTGGGCATTAGTGCGAAATCGTACTCACTTATTGAATGAAAAAACACATGCATTCAAATTGGAATTAAGAGGGAATATGCATTCAATCTGGGAAACGGGTACCGTTAAAAATATTTCACTTACGGATTTGATGGAATATCGTGGATATCCTAAATGTAACTTTTTCGACAAGTATAAAACGGATTGCAATTACGACTATGAAAATGTTGGGTTCAAATTTGAAGTTCCACTTTCAAAACTAAAAATTGACAATTACTCAATACGAATTCATATGAATGTAGCAAGTACAGACGAAAGTTTTTCGAGTCGACTCAACTATCTAAACGAGAGTGACATAGCGCACAAATCTAAAATGTTATCATATACACTAAATAGTAATTTTCGATTTCAAAATATTAAAATCATACATCCCACAGTAGTTGCTAGAGCTAAACCATATTTGAATTTTCAAACACCAACTGTTCAGTATGGAAAATGCTCACAAAACTATGGAAGAGATAGTTTTTACATGCACAATACCTCTTTTAAGAAGATCAAGAGTATCCGGTCGAACGGGCTGGTAAAAGCAATCGAACTGGGTGTTCGTTTGGATAGCTGTGATGGTTTGCGTAATCGGGTTGTAGAAGGTGATGAAAATATAGCTTTCGTACAAAGCAATTTTGTATCGTATCCTCAAGATAAAGGCTTAACATTGAGTGTTGTTTCACTTAAAAGTGATCCGGTAATCATGGCTCCGGATTTAACGGTATCGCAGTATGAAACCATTGATGTAATGCACAATGTAACTGCTAAGGGCTATGATAAAGAATCAGTAACGTATCAAGTGAAGCCAAGTCAATCATCAGTTAATACGCGTAGACCTGGCAAACAAGAAATAAAGTATCGTTTTGATAATCATAGTGTTACTAGAACAATTTTAGTTCTCCCAATCGAGAAGAAATATCGCTATGTATCGAATGATAGCATAAACCAACTTATCTTATGGAATCAAAAAGAGTTTAAAGATGAGCTCCAAAAATTGGTAAAATAAAAACTCAGCCGAAGCTGAGCTTTTATTAAGCATTTTCTTTATCAAGTGCGGCTTGAGCAAGAATGTTTAAATAGTTCCAAGGGCGGTCAAAATGTGGTTGGAAGAAGAAATCAACATATGCAAGATCTTCAATCGTCATTTTATTTTGAACTGCCAAGGATAATGTGTTTGCTGATTGTGTTACGTCATATTTTGAAATAACTTGACCACCAACAATACGTCCAGTTCCTTTTTCCCAAACAAGTTTCATCATAACTTCTTCAGTTGTAGGCATAAACTCAGGACGGTAGTTATCTTTAACAACTACAGAATCAACTTCAAGACCGAAGTGTGGTGCTGAGTTTACAGTGACTCCAGTTGATCCAATGTTGTAACCAAATAAGTAAAGACCAGAAGTTCCTTGTGTGCCTCGGTATTTTACTTTATTCTCGACGATGTTACGACCTACAAGTGATCCCATACGTACCGCATTTGTTGCAAGGGGAATGTATGCATTTTGTCCATTAGGATTGTAATGAACAGCAACATTGTCACCAGCTGCAAAAATTTCTGGGCGGCTTGTTTGCATGTATTCGTTAACAATAACAGCACCATTTGGTAATGTATCTACTTTACCTTGGATTAATTCATTACTTGGACGGAATCCAACGCAAAGAATGACCATGTCTGCTTCAAATTCGCCTTCTGATGTAACGACTTTATTAACTTTACCGTTTTCATCAGCTTTGAATTCTTGAACAACTTGATTCAATGCTATGTTTACGCCACGTTCTGTAAGGTCTGCTTCTAAAACGTCTGTAAACTCAGGATCAAGATATTTATTTAAAATACGATCAAGACCATCTACAAGTGTTACTTGTTTTCCTGATTCAACAAAAGCTTCAACGAGTTCGATTCCGATGTATCCACCACCGACAACAACGATTCGTTCAGCATCTTCTTTGCGAGCGATGATTTCTTGAGCTTGGTTGTAGTTTTTACATAACAAGATATTTTCAGATTGGATACCAGGGATTGGTGGCGTGATTGGCCATGATCCTGTTGTTAGCACCAATTTGTCATATGACTCAGTAAATGATTCATTTGTAAGCATATTAGTTACACTTACAGTTTTTGTGTCAACATCAATGTTGGTGACATTGTGTTCCATATGTACGTCTGCGCCAAGACCTTTTAATTCTTCTGGATTTGAGTAAAAAAGTTCTTCCGCTTTTTTAACAACGCCTCCAACATAGAGAGCGATACCACATGATAGGAATGATACGTTATCATTTCTTTCGAAGACTTTAACTTCTGCTTGTGGTGCTTCTTTCAAAATTGCTTTAACTGCTGATGTACCCGCGTGTGTACATCCGATTACTACTACTTTCATACATAAACCTCCTATATGTACTTTCCAATTATACGTGAGCAATTTGAGAGAAGATATACTTTAAAAGTGAAAAGTAGTGAAAATCGTTGACAAAAATAACAAGCAAATCTATAATTGTAGTTGCAAAAGATTTGCAACTGGAGGGAATATGAAAAAAATACTGATCATCATAAGCACAATGCTTATGTTAGCAGGGTGTTCAGCGGCACAACAAAGAGCCTCTTTGAATGTCGTTACAAGTTTCTACCCACTTGCAGATTTCGCTACACGAGTGGGTGGAGAGCATGTAAACGTCTATAATATTCTGCCGAGTGGTGCAGATGCTCACAGTTTTGAACCAACACCCAAAGATATGAAAAAAATCTCAGAAGCAGATGTATTTATAGTTCATGGTCTTGGATTTGAAGCTTGGACAGATTCAGTACTCAAAAGTTCGATTGTGAAAAATACGCACGTATTAACAAGCGGTATGTATAGTGAAGTCATCGAACGTGAAGAGATTCACAATGATGAAGGTGAAACGGGACATGAAAGTCATGACCATGACCATGACCACGATCATGGTCCGATGGATCCTCACACTTGGTTAGATCCGCTTAATGCACTCCGTCAGGTTGAGGCAATCAAGGATACTTTTATCGCTCTTGATCCAGTGCATGCTTCGGATTACACAGATAATTTTGAGATACTGAAAAAAGAACTGGAAGACTTAGACAATGCCTACCGAACTGCATTAGGTCCGTATGAGGGGAATACTATTGTTGTTGAGCATGAAGCTTTTGGTTACTTAGCACACGCATATGGATTAGAACAACGTGGCGTTATAAATGGACTTCTTAGTGAAGAACCGACACCTCGACGTCTGCAGCAATCAATTGACTATATTAAGGAAAATAATATTTCTGTATTATATGCGACGCCTTCTGGCTCTTCCAAAACGCTTGATGTTATTCAAAAAGAAACGGGTTCTCACATTTTGGAACTCTATACCTTAGAAAGTTTGACCCGAGCACAGATTGCGGAAGGAGAGAACTATACAACCATTATGTATAAAAACTTAGATTCATTAAAGGACGGATTATCTTATGGAAAATAGATCAGTAATAAAGGTGCGTGACTTATCATTTTCGTATGATAAACGGTCCGTATTAAAAGATGTTAGTTTTGATATCAATCAAGGAGATTTCTTGGCGCTTGTTGGCGCAAATGGATCAGGTAAGTCAACATTGATGAAACTTATGTTGGGTCTTCTAACACCCCAACAAGGTTCGGTTGAAATATTTGGATCCAATATTTTGAACCTCAAAAATTTTGCGTCAATCGGATATGTACCACAAGGTGGCCTGGGTACCGTTTCTAACTTTCCAGCAACTGCTTTGGAGGTTGTATTATTACGAATCAAGGGTGGTAATTTTTTCAATTTTTCAAACAAAAAACGAAAAAAACAGGCGATGGATGCATTACGTCACGTTGGACTTGAATCAAAAGCGAATGATTTAATTTCAAATCTTTCAGGGGGGCAATTGCAACGTGTTCTTATTGCACGTGAACTCATGATGAATCCGGAAATTATGTTTCTTGATGAACCTACAAGTGGATTGGATAGTCAATCGATTGCGACTCTTTTCGAATTGCTCCAACATATTAACGAAAAGCACAATATAACTATAGTAATGGTTACGCATCAATTGGATCAAGAGAACTTACCCATTAATCGTGTACTGACAGTATCCGATTATGATGTGAAGGAGATATAGAATGTTTCAGTATGAATTTATGAGAAATGCCTTTATTATTGGTGGGATTTTGGCAGTTGCTATTCCTTTAATTGGGGTCGTGATTGTATTTAAACACATGTCGATGATTGGGGATGCATTGTCCCATGTGTCTTTGAGCGGTATTGCGTTAGGACTTATTCTAAATGTTAATCCATTAATAGGTGCGATTGTGATGGCGCTGATTGCGACATTAAGTATCCAAATCATTCAAAATCGTTTTGGGAAGTATACTGAGTTAGCGATTGCAGTGATCATGTCTTTTGGGATTGGATTATCAGCAATTTTGATGGGATTTGTAGACAATCCGGCCAATTTCAACAGTTTCCTTTTTGGAAGTATCGTGGCGATAGGCGGAAGTGATAACATTTTGGCTATCATTCTATCAATTGTACTGATAATTGCATCCATTTATTTTTACCGTCAATTCTTCTTTATCGCTTTTGACGAAACTTCTGCACATTTTTCGGGAATTAATGTCAAAAGGACAAACATAATCTTCTTAATTCTAACTGCATTAACAGTATCTGTCGCCTCTAGAATTGTTGGGGCTTTAATTGTTTCCTCTCTGATGGTAATTCCGACTGCAACAGCAATGCAAGTTGGAAAGAGCTATCGTCAAACAATGTACTATGCAATTCTATTCTCGCTTATGTCAGTTTGGGGTGGTCTTGCTGCATCGTACACATTCGATATTGCACCTGGAGGAACCATCGTTATGGCTGGGATTCTGATTTTACTTGCAGTCATCATTCCAACAGCTGTAAAGGATCGACTTAAGTCATAATGACTATGATATACTATAAATATAAGTGTAAATTACAATATGATTTACACTTTTTTTATTAGGAGGTTATCATGAGATTCTCAAGTATTTCACCGATTACATTCAAGATTGCTGTGAAAGGTCATATCTTTAAGCGACATGCTCGCAATTTTTTGGACTCTAATCGTTATGCTAAAACATTTTCCGATGAAACGTTACCTTATAAAATCTATAGTCATAAGTCATTAATAATGAGAAAGCTAGGAAATACAAACCTGCAGCTCCAAGCTAATAAAAAAGTCAACCTTGGCATCGCTGCACCAAAAATCACGAATATTCTAATTCGCCCTCAAGAAACCTTTTCTTTTTGGAGTCTTGTGGGACCACAATCTTCGCGAAGAGGGTATCTTGAGGGTGTGACCATATCAAACGATCGGATATCTCAGGACTATGGCGGCGGCATGTGTCAATTCACCAATTTATTACACTGGATTGTCTTGCACACACCTTTAACAGTTACTGAATATCATTCTCATGATCGATTTGATTTGTTTCCGGATTATAAACGCCAAGTTCCATTTGGAATAGGAACATCTATTTACTACAATTACCTTGATTATTGTTTTAAAAACGAAACAGAAAACACCTATCAATTATGCGTATGGTGTGATGATACGTATTTAAACGGTGAAATCTACTGTTCAAATCCGCTCCCAATGAAATATCACGTCCGATGTGAAAATGAAGTCTTTGTTATGAATGATGGGGTTGTTTACCGAAATAATGAAATTTACCGGGTCATGAATGATAAAACTACAGGAATTCAATTAAAAAGAGAATTACTAAAAAGGAATCATGCACGGGTTATGTACGATTATGATTTAATTCCTGTACCTGTTGAGGGGATGACTAAGGTCGTAGCAATTTAAGACATTATTTCTAATGCGGTAGATAAATGGTAAACAAGGAAACATCCTTGATTAATACCAGTGAATTAGGTATAATTGATTCGATATAAATCGTTGAAGAGGAATAGTAATAACACCCTTTAATTTACAGAAACTTAGGATGATGAGACCTAGGAATTAAACTGTTATGAATTCACCTTGAAGAGAAGCTAATCACTTCCGTGTTGTTTGCGTTAAAAACTTTAGAGATGTATACATTAGTATAAATCAGGATGGTACCGCGCTTGACGTTCCTGGACGTGTGGTACTTTTTTATATTTTAGGAGGAAGTTATGGACTTAAAAGAAATTATGGAAAAAGGTCTTGCAGCAATCGGGCATGCACATTCATTAGAAGCATTGAATGATGTACGTATCGAATATTTAAGCAAAAAAGGCCATCTAACCAAAGTAATGGGAACAATGAAGGATCTCTCAAATGATGAGAAACCACTATTTGGAAAGCGTGTCAATGAAGCTAAAGAAGCGATTGATTCAGCGCTTAAAGCGAAACAACAACAATTGGAATCAGTCCGATTAGACGAAAAAATGAAAGCTGATGCAATTGACGTCACGATGCCCGGAACGCTCTTTAATATTGGAACACAGAATCCAATCATTTCAATTCAACGAGAAATTGAAGAGCTATTCCGTGAGATGGGGTATCAAGTCGTTGAAGGGGATGAGGTTGAATTGGATCTCTACAACTTCGAACGTGCCAATATTCCTCAAGATCACCCAGCTCGTGAGATGCAAGACACTTTTTACATTGATGAACATACGTTACTTCGTACGCATACCACAGCCATTCAAACACGCACCTTGGAAGCATATGCACCTCATGTTCCATTGAAAGTAATTTGTCCTGGAAAAGTTTACCGACGTGATGATGATGACGCAACACACTCCCACCAATTTGTTCAAATTGAAGGACTTGTTGTCGGTCATGGTATTACACTGAGTGACTTAAAAGGAACTTTATCACTATTTGCTAAGCGTATGTTTGGGGAGTCACGTGTGATTCGTTTCCGTCCGTCATACTTCCAGTTTACTGAACCTTCAGTCGAAGTTGACGTATCTTGTCACATTTGTGATGGTAAAGGTTGCAATGTCTGCAAGCAAACGGGTTGGATTGAAATTTTAGGTGCTGGGATGGTTCACCCCCAAGTATTGAAAGATGCTGGTTACACCGATGAAACCCTTACAGGATTTGCATTTGGTGCTGGTGTTGAACGTATTGCCATGCTCAAGTATGGAATCGAAGATATTCGGTCATTCTATATTAACGATAAGCGCTTTATCGAGCAGTTTAAGCGATACGAGTAGGAGGAGTCTATGTTAGTTAGTCGAAAATTATTAGGAAGATATGTAGATATTAAAGGAATTACAACTCAAGAAATTGCAGATACCTTAACAAATGCTGGATTAGAAGTTGAAGGCGTCGATAGTTTACTGCAAGGAACAAAACTTGTGGTGGGTCATGTTCTTGAGTGTGAACCACATCCAGACAGTGACCATTTGAACGTCACTCAAGTTGATTTAGGGACTCATGTCGAGCAAATTGTCTGTGGTGCATCGAATATTGCGAAAGGGCAATACGTTGTTGTTGCGACAGTGGGCGCAGAGCTTAAAGATTTGACAATCAAAGAAACTAAAATTCGCGGCGTCGAATCAAAAGGAATGATTTGTTCTTTAACTGAGTTAGGCGTTGCAGAAAAATTCCTCACAGACGAACAAAAAGAAGGCATCGTTGTTTTACCAGAAGCAAAACCAGGGAGTAACCCAGCAGTAGCATTGGGCTTGGACGATGAGATTATGGATGTCTCACAAACACCAAATCGCTCAGATTTCTTATCTATGTTTGCGATAGCACACGAAGTGAGTGCACTCTTTAAACGTCCATTGACATTACCAACTTTTGAAAATGCTGCATCCGATGGTGCACCAACAAATCTAAAAATCACATCATACACAGAGAAAAGTCCATTATTTTTGGGTAAAGTTATCAATAGCGTCACAATAGGCCAATCTCCAGACTGGATTCGTGAAGCACTGATTGGTTCTGGCATTAAGCCAATCAATAACGTTGTTGATATTTCAAACCTTGTTATGTTAGAAACAGGTCAACCACTTCATTTCTATGACATTGATTTCTTAGCGAATCAAGATTTATCCGTTCGTGATGATATTGAAGGAAGTTACGAAGCCCTTGACGATAAAACCTACACATTGAACAAAGGTGACCTCGTAATTATGAATGGCGATACACCAGTTGGAATTGCCGGCATCATGGGACTTGGAAATTCAATGATTCAGGATAACTCACGAAGGATTGTGATTGAAGCAGCTCGTTTTAATCATGTTTCAGTACGAAAAACGGCAACTCGAATTGGTGTAAACACAGACGCTTCAGCACGTTTCACGAAAGCAATGGATCCTTTATCAGCACACCAAGCAATGGACCGCGCAGTTCAACTCTTAATTGAATATGCTAGTGCAACCGAAATTGAAGCAACAGTTCAATATGGATCTATTTCCTACGAACCAAAACAAGTATCCATTACAGTTGACCGGATCAATGCTTACCTTGGAACGCATTTAACGGAAGATGTTGTGATGGATGTATTTGAACGTCTCTATTTCGCACCGACGGTTACGGATGGTGTTATTACATGTACTGCACCTTCATTTAGAAACGATATCGAAATTGAAGTAGACTTAATCGAAGAAGTCATCCGCGTTGTTGGATACGATGTTCTTGAAGAGACATTACCGCTTATGGATTTAACATTGGGTAACTTGACACCATTCCAAAGAAATATTCGATTAATTGAATCAGTGATGTTAGGGTTTGGAGCCTATCAAACCAACACCTATACTTTAGTTGAAAAAGCGATGACTGAGGGGTTCGAAAGTCTTGGTGAACCTGTTGGTCTTATGAGTCCAATGAGTGATAAACGTGCATATCTGCGAACCCAATTATTCCCATCAATGCTGGAAGTAGTTGCTTATAACAATGCACATAAAGTGTCTGATGGTCTTTATTTCGAACATAGTGCAATTACAGCAAAAGATAAAACATCATACCGACTTGCAATAATTGGGCAAGGAAAAGTGTTCAGTGAAAACTGGACAAAGTCGTCAGTGGATATTGACTTCTTTAACGTAAAAGGAATGTTGATGTCGTTACTTGATAAACTCGGCTTTAGCGAAAAACGTATCGGCTTTAATACAGATACTGTGGATACATCTGTTTTACATCCTTACAAATCTGCGGAAATTACCTTGAACCGACAACATCTTGGTGTGATCGGTCAGGTGCATCCAACACTTGCAGCTGAACATGACCTCAAAGATGTTATGTATGTTGAAATTGATTTGGACTTCCTGCTCAATCAAAAGCGTGGTCAAATTAAAGCCGCACCTGTTGCGAAATATCCAATTGTTACCCGAGATCTTGCAATCTTATGTGAGAAGTCTGTTAAAGTTAGCGACTTGAGTGCATCAATTGAGAAAGCATCTCGTCGTTACCTTGTTGGATTAAATGTATTTGATGTGTTTACATCTGAAAAACTTGGTGACAAGCAATCCATTGCATTTAAATTATCAATGGGTCAAAACCGTACTTTATCGGTTGAAGAAGTTCAAGAAGTAATGGATGCCATTACGCAAGAACTTGTATCAAAATATAATGTAGAAATTCGTTAACATAGACACTAGAGGAGGAAAATTTATGGGACGCGCATTTGAAGTTCGAAAAGCATCCATGGCGAAAACGAACGCAGCTAAAACAAAAGTTTATTCACGCTATGGAAAAGAGATTTATATGGCTGCGAAGGCAGGGGTTCCTGACCCGGAAATGAACGTTGGCTTGAAACGTATTATTGATGAAGCCCGTGCAAAACAAGTTCCTGCTGATGTCATTAAACGTGCTATTGAAAAAGCTAAAGGTGGATCAGAAGAAAGCTATCATGCAGTAACGTATGAAGGATTTGGACCTGGAGCTTCAACCTTTATTGTTGAATGTTTGACGGATAACGATAACCGTACTGTCAGTGAGGTGCGAAACTGCTTCACAAAATCCAAAGGTAAAATGGGCGTCAGTGGTAGTGTAATGCATGGTTATGACCATGTCGGCATTCTTTCATTTGAATACGATAACGACGAAGCGATTATGGAAGTCTTACTCGAAAATGATGTTGATCTTCAAGATATCGAACTGGAAGAAGGCTCTATTACAGTAACAGTAGATACTGCTAGCCTACATAAAGCAAAAGAAGCAATCGAAACATTATTACCAGACGTGACGTTTGATTTTCTTGAAATCACATTCTTACCACATGAATATGTAGCGGTTGATGAAGAAGATCAAGCCAATTTTGAAAAACTCATTAATATGCTTGATGAAGTTGAAGATGTTCAAAATGTCTTCCATAATGCGCAACTTTAAGATGAAAATTGTGTGGTAAATAATCACCATACTTGAGACTTCTTAACAAACCCCTTATAATTTAAATATGAAAAGGGGGTATACATATGGAAAATATTGTAGATAAAGCAAAAGAACTTTTAGAAAAAACAAAAGATCAAGCAAGCGAAACCACCGACGAACTTAAAGATAAAGCCAGTGATGTAGCTGAAGATCTTAAAGAAAAAGCAGATGAACTAGCCGATAAAGCTGGAAAAACTGCTGAAAATCTAAAAGACAAAGCTGAAGATGTCGTTGAAGACATCAAAGAAAAGTTTAATAAATAAAAAACGCCATCAGGCGTTTTTTTATGTGTGGGTGTGTAAATGAAATCGGTGTATGATATGATAAAGAAAACGGAGGGATTGCGATGTTTGACTATCTAAATGTTTCAGATAATGTTTCGCTATTTTACATGAAGCACTTGGTTCCAAATCCACGTGGGACTATTGTGATGTGTCACGGATTTACAAATCATAGTGGAGATTATGAACATTATATCAAAATGCTAAATGCCGAGAACTATTCAGTGTACAGTTATGATATGCGTGGTCATGGAAAAACATCTTCAGAACTGGGAGATCTTGATCACTATCAGACGTATATCAATGATTTACATGTCATGGTTCGCATGGCTTTAAGAGAAAACCTACACATACCATTATTTACACTTGGGTTTAGCATGGGAGGGTTGGTTTCGGCTATGTTTGGCGTTCAGTATCCGAATACTCTTAGTGGGCAACTCTTTCTAGGTCCTGCAGTTGGTTATGTTGCTGCAGTCGAAGGGAATTTGAAATATTTAACGTCTTTAGGTGGCAAAATTGCCCCAAATCTATGGGTTGAATTTAAGGGTGATACAATAAGTCTGAATGACCCGCGCAAAAAAGAGACCCTTGAGGATAACTTTGTTTTCACGAGCAAAAATCCATTGCAACGAAAATACTACACGATGCGATTTGTTAATACGGTATTTGTTGCGGCGCCTAATTATCTTTTAGATGTACTTCAAGATTATCGTTATCCATGCTTTATTATGCATGGCGCATTGGATAAAACAGTCCATCCAAGTGTTGGGAAACACTTTTATGATACGATTTCGTCGAAAGACAAGTCGTGGAAGTTGTACGAAGGTATGCACCATGTCCTCTATGATGAGCCTGATGGTGATACTGTAATCATGGATTCAATTGCGTGGCTCAACGCAAGGACATCTTTTCAAAAATAAAACTGTCAGAGAACTGACAGTTTTTTTCTTATAATTCTTCGAGTTTTTTAGGGAAGTGTATGCGTCCCAAACGAATCATCCATTTATAGCATACAAATGCAAAGACAACGATCATCACCGTTATTAAAGGTGCAGATATAATAAGCTCAGTATTTAAGATAATAAAGACGCTAATAATCGATAGCCCCATCATGACAAACATTGGGACAACGGCCATAAAGTTGTTCTTAACGGCTTGTTGTTCATTTTCCCAATTCAGTTTTGGTGCGTATACGTCAGTCACCATTGCGATTGTATTCTCACAGACAGTAGCAAGTACTGCGGCAATCATATAACCTATAAATGATAAGACTGGGACTCTAACAATAATAAGTCCGACCACCCCGATTAGAAGTGGAACGATAACCATCGTTAGTGTACCAAGTAATATTTTTGCTTGGAGTAGCGTTTCAAACGGTATCGGCATGACTGAGAAGCTAAGCATTGAGCGTCCTTCTCTAGAGAATGCGGTGGAAGATATTGTTCCCATCGCACTCATGAAAAATGCGATTAAGAATCCTCCGATAAAGAAAATCATGAGGAGTTGCATACTGTCAACTTGTTTGAAGAAGTCTGCAACCATTGGTAAACCACCCATAATTTCCACCAACCCACCACTGAGCAATATTGGAAGGAACATAAAGAGAGGCATGATTAATACAATTAAGAAGTAATTCATCATGTATGTTGGTGTTCGTAAAATATTTTTAAAATCGTATTCCAGTATAGCTCGGCGTTGTGATTTTGAAATGCTTTCACTGTAGGTTTCGGAATGTGACATTTTACGTTTTTTGGCTGTACCTTCACTGATACCGATAGCACCTTTAAAATACATAAATTGTGTTAAGAAAATAATTGCAATCGTACTTACGATCGAAATAACAATTCCTATTATAATTGACAATAAAGACGTATTCACGATACCTCTTGCCAAGAAATCGCTGCTTGGGAAGATGCCACTTAAGAGATTAATAAGTGCGTTATCACCAGATTGTAGCGATAGGAGCATTTGCTCGATATTGAAGGATGACTCTGGATCAGCAATTTGAATTGCAAATATAAAGAAGAATACCATCGCAAATCCAATGAACATGGATATATAGGTAAATACATCTTTATTCTTAAAGAAAGGAATAAATGTAAAGAGAATAATGATAATTCCGACTGACAATGCGACCGGTAAAAGTGGTAAGAAGAGATTCGCAAGGATGTAAAATGGAATGAAGGACCATCCCGGATTCACAACAACAAAGTATGCGATTCCAAATGGAATCGTAAACATTGCCATTTGTTCAACCATAAGGACAAACGTTGTCAGCAATTTCGCACTTACAATCTCAAGTGGTCGTATCGGCATAACGAGTAGCCGCTCTATATCTTTAGAAAAATAGAATACAGTGGGTGTAAAGATAATTCCCATTAGTAATAGATAAACAGATACTCCAATAAATAACATTTGGATCGCAAGGCCAGGTTGACCGACTGCATTGAGTGCAGCAATTAATTGGTATGAGAAGAATCCGACAATTCCGAAGATATACAGATAGAGAATTCCGAATAGGACTTTACGCCCTACAGAGGACATACGCTTGTTTTTCTTCTTTTTACGTTGACTGAGGCCAGATTTCATAATCTGATCGCGAGATGTTTTAAGGAGCACTCGAGTCAAGGTGATGATGCGACTTATCATTTGGTAAGCTCCAAGAAGATTTCTTCAAGTGAAAGTTCATCATACTGAGCTTTCAAGTCTTCAAGAATACCGGTATAGACGATTTTTCCATGATTAATGATTGCAATGCGATCACATAGTTTTTCTGCAACCTCTAGGACGTGTGTCGAAAAGAAGACTGATTTTTGTTGATTAGCGCGCTCACGCATTAATTGCTTGAGAACATATGAAGATTGAGGGTCGAGTCCTGTAAGTGGTTCATCTAAAATCAACAGGTATGGATCATGAATTAAGACACCCATAACCATCATTTTTTGACGCATTCCATGTGAATACGAATCAATCCGATCACCGAGTGCCTCCTCCATTTTTAATAATTCAGAATAATGGCGAATTCGTTCTTGACGTAACTGCGTATCGACTCCGTACATATCAGCGACAAAGTTTAAATACTCAATGCCTTTCAATTTTAAGAAAGCATTTGGATCATCAGATACATATCCAAATTGTTGTTTTGCATGGATGGGATCACTGAAGATATTGTAACCATTGATCTCGATATTCCCTGAATCCGGTGCAAGAATCCCTGTAAGCATTTTAATGGTTGTTGTTTTCCCAGCACCATTTGGTCCGATAAATCCAACAATTTCCCCTGGTTGGATTGTTAATGTTAAATCATCAACGGCTTTGTGATCTCCGCTGTAAGTCTTTGATACATTTTGAATAGCAATCATAAACTTCTCCTTTTAGTGTGTGACTACACTAACACAATAGCACGACAGTACAAAAAAAGCAACGAAATCGTTGCTTACATCCATGTTATTTTTCGTTCAGTATGGCTCATAATACGCTTGATATTTTCGCGATGTCTAACAACGACAATGACGGAAATAATGGCGCTAGCCAACGTTACACGAATATCAGGTTGTGTTAATGCAATAATCAATGCTCCAGCAGGAACTGCAATGATTGATGAGAGCGAAACAATCTTTGTAATATAAAGTAATAAGACAAAAATCGCGAGTGGTAATACAAAGTGCAATAACACATTATGTGTTATTAATATGGAAACACTTAAATAAAATCCCATAGCAGTTGAAACGGCTTTTCCACCTTTGAAATTTGCGAAAACAGGGAAACAATGACCGATTGTTGCAAAGAAGCCTGCAAAAATCATTGCATCAGGAGCAATAAAATACGTAATCACCATTGCTATTGCAGCTTTCAATACATCGAAGATAATGACGAAAATCCCAGCTTTTTTACCTAACGTACGACCAGCATTGGTCCCACCAAGATTTCCGGATCCGTGTTGGCGTATATCTGTTTTATAGAAAACTTTTCCAATAACTAATGCAAATGGAATGGATCCTAAGAGATAACCAATCAAGGATGCAATAAAATAATTCATAAGTTCACCTCAAATTGTTTGAATACCAAATAATTATACACTATTTGGTAGTTTTGAAGCAAAAGAATTAGTGATAACTTCAATTCTTTGAAAAGCGTGTTATAATTACGCTTGAAAAGGAGTTGGGGTAACTTGAGTAAACAAGATTATTCAGCATCAAGTATTGAAATACTTGAGGGGCTTGAAGCCGTTCGTAAGCGTCCCGGGATGTATATCGGATCTACAGATCAACGTGGTCTACATCATTTAGTTTGGGAAATTATGGATAATGCGATAGACGAAGCGCTTAACGGTTATGGTAAGTCTATTAAAATAGTGATTGAAGATGATATGACACTTTCAGTACGTGATGAAGGACGTGGAATGCCAATAGAACTCCATAAAAGTGGAGTTAGCGCACTTCAGGTTATTTTTACTGTGCTGCATGCAGGTGGAAAATTTTCTGCTGAAGGAGGCTATAAAACGAGTGGAGGGCTTCACGGTGTTGGAGCATCTGTCGTTAATGCCTTAAGTGAAGAAGTAGAAGTCAAAGTGTACCGTAAAGATGGTACTTATAAAATGAATTTTAGTAATGGTGGTAAAGCCGCAACAGAACTTGAACAGATTTCTGAACGCGGGCCAATTGGAAGTTACGTACGTTTCAAAGCGGATCCACTAATTTTTAAAAATAGTAAGTTTAATTTCGACACCATTTGCGAGCGTGTTCAAGAGAGTGCGTTTCTTTTGCAAGGCATTCGTTTTACCGTTGTCGATGAACGCATCGATGAGACGCGTGACTTTGAGTACGAAGACGGACTCAATGCATTCATGGCATATGTTCATGAAGATACTGAAGTCTTAAGTGAAGTTATTACATTGACTGGAAAGTCTGAATCCATCGATGTGAAAATTGCATTACAATACAATGAAGGCTATAACGAAGATACATACTCTTATGTAAACTTAGTGCGTACTCATGATGGTGGAACTCACGTAGCAGGTTTTCGTAGTGGTTTTACCAAGGTTATTAACGAATATGCGCGTAAACACAATATTCTAAAAGAAAAAGATAAGAATTTTGAGGGTGGAGACATTCGTGAAGGTTTATCGACGATTATTTCAGTAGGAATTCCTGAAGATATTTTACAATTCGAGGGCCAGACAAAAGGGAAACTAGGAACGCCCGTCGCACGGGTTGTGGTTGATTCAATTATAACTGAACAACTGCCATACTATTTAGATACTCATCATGAAGAAGCCATGAAGATTATTCAAAAAATCCAAAAAGCGACTCATGCCCGCCAGGCAGCGCGGAAAGCTCGAGAACAAGCCCGTTCAGGGAAGAAAAACCGTATCGAACGCTTGTTGTCAGGTAAACTTGCGAATGCTCAAACGCGAAACAAGAATAAAAACGAACTTTTCCTTGTAGAGGGTGACTCTGCTGGTGGAAGTGCTAAACAAGGTCGTGACAGTAAGTTTCAGGCAATTCTACCGTTACGTGGTAAAGTATTGAATACACAAAAAGCAAAGTTTGATGATATTTTGAAAAACGAAGAGTTGAACACGATTATTCATACAATTGGTGCTGGTGTTGGGAAAGAATTTGATGTTGATGACAGCAACTACCGCAAAATCATTATTATGACCGATGCGGATACTGATGGTGCGCACATACAGGTGCTATTGTTAACTTTCTTCTTTAGACATATGCGTCCGCTTGTTGAAGCAGGGTATGTTTACATCGCTCAACCGCCATTGTATCGTGTAAAATCGGGAAAAAATCTCCATTACTGCTATAGTGATGAAGAACTTGATAGTTACCGTGAAAAATATGGCAAAATTGAAATTCAACGTTATAAAGGACTTGGTGAAATGAACGCTGATCAACTATGGGAAACTACAATGGATCCTTCGACGCGATCACTTATTCAAGTTCAAATTGACGACTTTTTAGCTGCTGATAAACGTGTGTCAGTCCTCATGGGAGATAAAGTTGATCCACGCCGTGACTGGATTGAAAAGAATGTCGCGTTTACATTGGAGGAGGAACAAAATGTCGCATGATACAATAATTCAATTACCAATTGAAGACATAGTTGGTGAACGTTTTGGTCGTTATTCCAAGTATATTATTCAAGAACGGGCACTTCCAGATGTTCGTGACGGATTAAAACCAGTTCAACGTCGAATACTATATGCGATGCATCATGATCGTAACCATTTTGACAAAGCATACCGTAAGTCTGCGAAGACAGTTGGACTCGTAATTGGTAACTATCATCCTCATGGTGACAGATCGGTCTATGATGCCATGGTTCGGATGTCGCAAGATTGGAAATACAACATGCCTTTGATCGATATGCAAGGAAACAACGGGAGTATTGATGATGACCCTGCAGCGGCGATGCGATATACCGAAGCACGTCTGAGCAAAATATCTCATTCGTTGTTAGAGAATATTGATGAAGATGTTGTTCCGTTTGTATTGAACTTTGATGATACAGAATGGGAACCGTCCGTATTACCTGCTCGTTATCCAAACTTATTGATCAATGGATCTACTGGAATTGCTGCGGGTTATGCAACGAATATTCCGCCATTCAATTTAAAAGAAGTTATGGATGCAGCAATTTTCCGTCTACACAATCCTGAAAGCAATGTCGATGATATCATGACATTTATCCAAGGACCTGACTTTCCGACGGGAGCAATTATTCAAGGAAAAGAAGGCATTCGTGATATTTTAACTAAAGGTCGCGGTCGAGTTGTCGTTCGTGCAAAAACAGAAATTGTCGAAAACAAGACAATGAAGCAAATTGTAATTACGGAATTACCTTATGAAGTTATTAAGTCCAATGTCGTTAAAAAGATAGATGAACTTCGTTTTACGAAAGCAAATCAAGGATTTGGCGACGTTATGGATGTTCGTGACGAATCAGACCGAAATGGCTTGCGAATTGTTATCGATTGTAAACGCGACGCAGATGCTGAAAGCATTCTAAATCTCTTCTACAAACAGACAGAACTACAAGTTTACTATAATGCGAATATGGTTGCGATTGTTGATCAACGTCCGCAAGTCTGTGGTGTACTCGAAATTCTTGATGCGTATCTAGAATTTCGTCAAGAAATTGTCCTGAATCGAAGTAAGCACCGCTATGCACAAAAAGAAAAACGAATCCATATTCTCGAAGGACTCATGAAAGCGACATCGATATTAGATGAAATTATCGCAATTATTCGTGCTTCCAATAACCGTGGGGAGTCACGCGATAACATTATGGAAGCGTTTGGATTTACTCATGAGCAAGCAAGTGCAATCGTTGATTTACAACTTTACCGTTTATCATCAACTGATATCAATGCGTTACGCGATGAATTTGCGAAACTTGCGAATGAAATGGATTATCTAGAGACGGTTATCAAACACAAAGAAATGTTAAATAGCCTCATCATTAAAGAATTCCAAGAAGTTCGTGACACGTTTGAAGTGCCACGCCGTTCTGTTATTGAAAATGAAATTTCTAACCTGGAAGTTGACCATTTAAGTTTGATTTCAAATGAACAAGTAATGCTCACACTTACACGAAATGGATATCTCAAACGCGTTTCACTTCGTTCTTATGGATCCAGCCAGAAAGAAATCTTTGCACTTAACGAAGATGATCGTATCGTCTTGAGTAGTGAAGTTGAAACAACGGATTATCTTGTTTATACGACAACAAAGGGCCGATATGGTATCCTTCTTGTTCATGAAATTGAAGAAGCACGTTGGCGCGATATTGGATCACATATGACGCAATATATGAAACTGGATCCTGAAGAGAAAATAATTAGTGCATTTACACTTAAATCGTTTGACACACACATGTTTGTTGTAACCACGAGTGCGCAAGGTATGATTAAGAAAACCGCAATCGCTGATTTGGAAGTTAAGCGCACTAATAGACTTTATGACATCATGAAGCTGGGTAAAGATGATGTTCTCATTGATACTTCGATTGCCTACGAACATGACCATCTCATGATTGTAACGCGATTGGGTCAATTAATTCGCATTGATTTGGCTGATGTAAATCCAATTGGTGTTCGAGCTAAAGGTGTGATTGGAATTAAAGTTCGAGTGGGGGATCGTGCTGTTGCTGCAGGGATTTTCCATGATGAAACAGAAGTTGTGATCATGTCTGAACGCGGTCAATTCAAACGTATGAAACAAGATGAGATTCCAGTTCATAATCGAGCAACACTTGGCTCAAGTATTATGAAAACTGTTAAGAGTAATCCTCATTACGTTCAAGATGTTGTAATTGCTAAACTACAAGATGATATTTTCATCTATAACGACCATCTCGCAATTGTATTGGTGAAAGATGTTCCACTAATGGGTGTTGATGCAACATTCTCAAACGTAACCTCAGAAGCAGGATTCACAATCTTGCATCCACGAATTCACGTTCCAGTTGTTGCAATCCCACAAAATGCGGAAATAACGCATACTGAACCTTTGAAGTTTGATATATAATTCTGTATAATTGTTAGGTGATATAACCAAGCAAATACAACCAACATCTGGTGGTAATATCCACCAGATGTTTCTTTTTAAGGAGGCTTTATGATCAATCGTTATTCAAGACCTGAAATGCGACGTTTATTTGAAGATTCGGCTCGTTTCGACGCATGGCTTGAAGTTGAGCTATGTGCTGCGGAAGCATTTTCTGAAATGGGAGTTATTCCGCGTGACGATGTGAAAGTGCTGCGTGAACAAGCGCGCTTTGATATTAACCGAATTTACGAAATTGAACAAGAAACACGACACGATGTGGTTGCATTTACGCGTGCCGTTAGTGAGTCGCTCGGTGTTGAAAAACGATGGATTCATTATGGGTTAACAAGTACTGATGTTGTCGACACAGCGTATGGTTACATTTATAAGCAAGCGAATGAAATTCTTGAACAAGGAATCGTAACACTTCTTGAGTCATTAAGACTCCAAGCAATAAAATATAAAGACGTTCCAACAATCGGTCGTACCCACGGCGTCCATGCGGATATAACGAGTTTTGGTCTTAAGTTTGCATTATGGTATGACGAGATGAATCGTCAACTTGATCGCTTTCGCCATGCTCGAAAAGATATTGAAGCTGGGAAAATATCTGGCGCAGTTGGAAATTTTGCCAATACGCCACCATTCGTTCAAGATTATGTGTGTGAAAAACTTGGCATTACGTCAACGCATATTTCGACACAGGTGCTCCAACGTGATCGCCACGCTTATTACATGTCAACACTTGCGCTTATTGCGACATCCATCGAGAAGATGGCGACCGAAATTCGCCACTTACAACGTACAGAAGTTCGTGAGGCTGAAGAGTATTTTAATCCAGGTCAGAAGGGTTCATCCGCAATGCCACATAAACGAAACCCAATCGGTAGCGAAAATATGAGTGGCTGTGCACGCGTAATTCGTGGCTATATGACAACCGCCTTTGAAAATGTTGCACTTTGGCATGAGCGTGATATTTCACATTCAAGTGCCGAACGCATTATTTTCCCAGATGCAATAATGTTACTCGATTACATGCTTGTTCGCTTTAACCGTATCGTTAGCAATCTTGTTGTCTATGAAGAAGTGATGATGAAGAATATTCATCTAACGCATGGTGTCATTTTTGCACAACGTGTGATGACGACTCTCATTGAAACAGGAGGCATGAGTCGAGAAGGGGCATATGATTTTATTCAGCCACTCTCGATGCGCGCGTTCAATTCATCTGAACATTTCAAAAATGTCCTCTTAGAGGATAAAAGAATTTTAGATTACATGGATCTTCAAACATTGGAATCATGTTTCGATGTCGCATACTTCTTACGCGAAGTCGATACAATATATGAAAGGGTAAATATAAATGGAAATTAAAAAATGCATGGGATGTGGTAGCGAACTACAGATAGCACATGCGGATCAACGTGGTTATGCACGGTCGATGGATCACGACTATTGTCAATCATGCTTTAGGCTGAAACACTACCGTGATTTTAAACGAGTTAAAGCACGTGTTGATGATGGAGCAACGCTCGAATTTATTGATGGCTTCAAAGGTAATATTTTTTGGGTGTTGGATATCATGCACCTGAACCAAAGTATTCATACAGGATTATTGCGCTCACTCCGTGGTAAAAAAGTCGTACTTGTCGTGAATAAACGTGATTTACTACCAAAATCAGTATCAAATACTAAAATTGAGCATGCAATTATGCGTGCACTCCGTGACGAACCTGTATCAGTTATGGAAATAGTCTATGTTTCTGCTCTTAAACGAGAAACACTTGAACCACTGCTTCCATATATCGAAAACGATGAAACAGCGTTTGTGGGTTGTGTGAATGCAGGTAAATCATCACTACTCAACGCACTTCTTGGAAATCAGAACTTATCGGTATCTCCTGTTGCATCTACGACCGCAGATGTTGTTCGCATCGAAACAGGGCTTGGAGATGTTATTGATACACCAGGATTAAGTAATGAGACAGAACTTGTCGATAAAATCTCTGATGATACCTTAGTGTCATTGTCCCCACAAAAAACGATTAAGCCAACGGTTTTCCAAATTTATGAAAAGCAAACGATTCTCTTTGGTAATTTGGGAGCAATCACCATTACGCCAAAGTCAACCGTCAACATCATTTCTTATTTACCGCTAACCTTAAAACGAATTAAACCAGAACGTTTGGATGCAAACTTAGCTCTAGAACACGAGTTCATGATTGAAAATCCAGAATATCGTCTTCGTAACTGGCCTCAGCTTGAAGACAAAATTGATATGGAAATCTATGACCTTGGATTCGTAAGCATTCAAGGCGAAACAGTGGCTGTCGAGACATACTTTGATAAGTCTGCTGTAATCACAATTAGAAAGGCAATGATTTAATGTTAAACAAAGATCAATTAAAAGAATTACGTCGTTTATCACACAATGAAAACGCAATCGTATCCGTAGGGAAGAATGGTATGACACCAACACTTCTCGAAAGTTTTGAATCCGCATTACTTGCACACAACCTTGTTAAGGTATCGATTCAAAAAAACTCAGACATTACCAAAGAAGCACTCATCGAAGAAATTGAAGATCGTTTTGGTGCAACAACTGTCAGCAAAGTAGGGCGTGTTGTTGTCTTCTACCGCTATAGCGTAAAAGGCCGTATTAAAGTTTGAAACATGTCATTTTATTTGGAGGGAGCTTTGATCCCATCCACTATGGTCATCTTGAGATAGCCAAAGCTGCTCTTGTATCACGTAATGCCGATGAGTTATGGTTTATTCCAACGAAACGAAGTCCGTTTAAAAATGATAGTACATCGTTTGACGATAGGAAACATATGATTGAGATGATGATTTCGGGACATAAAAAAATGTCCGTAAATTCTGTCGAATCGATGTTGCCAGAACCTTCATATTCGATTGATACTGTCAGTGAATTAAGAAAGCAGTTCCCTGATTACACGTTTGATTGGTTGATTGGTTCAGACCAACTTCCAAGAATGCATGAATGGAAACAATTTGATGTGCTTAAAGACAGTGTGCAATTTATTGTATACAATCGAGGAACCGAACATTTAACAACCGATTATCCAATAATCTCTGGGAGCGTCTTTCCATACAGTTCGACTGAGATTCGTGAAGGGAAATCGATGGCTACCAAACCATCAATATTGCGATACATGACGGAACAAAGTTTGTATATGCAAACACTAAACAGAGCCAATCTCACACCCTATCGGGCAGAGCATGTGTTCCGAGTTGTCGCCTTAGCTCAAGAGTTAGCGCGTGCACATAACGTTGATTATGAAGCAGTTACTTTAGCTGCGTATGCACACGATTTAAAAAAAGAGACAGATAAAGAAGATTTAAAAATGACCATGCAAGCAAAAGCACCGCAGCACGAAGTGTTACATCCAGCGTTCTATCATGCATTTGCTGCAAAATACCTACTCACACGGAAGTACTACATCAAAAACAAGCATGTTCTTCAGGCAATTGAAGGTCATGTTGATGGTCATAGTACGAATCCAGTGGGGATGATTCTCTACATAGCAGACAAGTGTGAGCGTGGTCGTTCGTGGGACAGCGAACCCTTTATTAAGCTCGCAAAACAAGATTTACGAAAAGGATTCAAAGCGTTACGAAAGTATCAACGTGAATTTGAACAAGCGAAAGGAAATTTAAAATGAAAGAATTAAAAGATTTAATTGTGGCGACGTTAGATGAACGTAAAGCCAACGATATAAAAGTTGTGGATTTTGAAAATGGAAACCCATTGGTAGATTACTTTGTTATAGCAGATGCAGCAAGTCATCGCCAAATTAAGGCACTTGCAGACCATGTTGTCGATGCAATAGAAAAAGCAGGATACAAAATTAAAACGGTTGAGAGTGAGCGAGAATCATCATGGATTCTCATTGATGCATATGATGTGGTTGCACATATTTTCTTAACTGAAGATCGTGCTCACTATAATTTAGAGAAACTATATCAGGATCTTATTAAATGAAAAGCTACTACGATGCACTCTTCTATGATCCAGAAGGGGCAAAACGCTACTACGACTTTGTAAACAAGCATGCAGTCGGACCGCGTGTCATTGAGTTTGCGTGTGGAACTGGGGATATCATGAAGATGTTAAGCCCTGATTTTGAAGTTGTGGGTGTCGATATAGATCCTGATATGATTGAAATTGCTCACCAAAAATATCCTGAGTTAAAGGACGTCACCACAGTTGGTGATTTCCTTGATTACACGCCTGAAGCACCCTTCGATACAGCTTTCTGTATTGGCGATAGTACCAACTACATTCTAACACCAGAAGATCTCGAACAATTTATTGAAACAATGAGTAATACTTCAAACCATTTAATCGTTGATTGTCATCACCCCCATAGACTTAATGAGTTCGCGGATGATTATTATGAAGAAGGCTCAACCGATACATTTGACTATGCATACCAAATTGAAGTCAATGAAGAACACTTGGTTCATGTCATCAATTTCTTGGACGGAACGTTTGATGCTATTTACCAATGGGTTTTTGATCCAAAACTCTTAATTGATGGATTCGAAAAACGTGGTTATAAAGTAACTGTGTACACAGATTATATTCATGAAGGTTTCTTACCTGAAGGTGAAAAAATTGTCTTAGTTGCAACAAAGGAGACACTATGATTCTCATAATTGGTGCAATGATTGAAGAAGTGTCGGCGCTGACACATAAAATGAAAAATGTTCATGAACAGACAGTGCAAGGGGTTAATGTATGGGAAGGGTTGCTATCTGATCAAACCGTTACCGTTGCTTTGAGTGGTGTAGGGAAGGTTAATGCAGCGTATACTGCATCGGTCCTTATTCATGCTTTAAAACCTGAAGTTGTCATAAACATCGGAAGTGCCGGAGGATTGCAAAAAGGTCAAAATATTGGGGATGTTGTTGTAGCTGAAAAGCTTCAGTATCATGATCTCGATATCGGGCCTACAACCCATGAAGATCCTCGATTTATCTTTTATTCAGATGAAAAACTGATGACGAAAGCTACAGAAACACTTAAAACATTAGAAATGCCATACCATCAAGGTTTAATTGTTACTGGTGATCAATTCATTACGAAGCATCAGCCACAATTTAATGTTATCCAACAAACATTTCCACACGCAATTTGTGTTGAGATGGAAGCGGCTGCGATTGCAGCAGTATGTGCACGTTCGAAAACACCGTTTATTGTTTTACGTAGCTTAAGTGATGTAACATTTATTGAGGGAAATGAAATATCCTTCGATGAATACTTACCGATTGCCAGTGCAAATTCCGCAAACATTTGTGAATTATTTGTTCAAAATCTATAATTAAAAACCTTCTGGTAATCGGAACTGACCTAGTTCCTTGGGACTCAAGAAAAAACCAAGTTAGGATGAAGCCAACCGATAATTAACGGGAGACTGATATCCTAGCTTTTCTTGTATTCGATTTTCATTGTAATATTTTAAATAGTC
>NZ_WTSX01000028.1 GCF_009828745.1 Erysipelothrix anatis | reverse complement strand
TTGTGCATTTTAAAACCCCCAGATAGTCTGGGGGTTCGATTATAGCTTTAGCGATGTATTCTGTTTTAAACCTCCATTTGATAATATTTAAGTGTAGTCTGCAAACTATCTAAAATTATCAAAGGAGGATCCTATGAAGGATACACACAGTTTATCACACACAACATGGTGCTGCAAATATCATGTTGTATTTGCTCCAAAGTATCGGAGACAGGCGTTTTATGGTTCAAGAAGACTTGAAATAGGTACAATATTAAGGGAATTATGTCGTTGGAAAGGAATCAATATAATTGAAGCTGAAGTATGTGTAGATCATATCCATATGTTGATTGAAATTCCACCGAAAATGAGTGTATCAGGAGTAATGGGGTTTTTGAAAGGTAAAAGTAGTCTAATGATTTATGATAGATGGGGAGATGCACGATACAAATATCGAAGTCGCCAGTTTTGGTGTCGCGGATACTATGTAGATACGGTAGGAAAGAATACAAAGAAAATAAAAGAATATATAGCGAATCAATTAAAAGAAGATAAATTAGCATCACAACTCACACTTGAAGATATTGACCCGTTTACGGGTAGCAAGAAATAGATGTAGATGGCAGACTACATTAGCGCTGTAAAGCGCAACTAGAAGTAAAGGGCTACGCCCGCATCTGAAAAACCACCAGCTAAGCTGGTGGATATTTATT
>NZ_WTSX01000004.1 GCF_009828745.1 Erysipelothrix anatis | reverse complement strand
GTTCCAGAATGAATTGGCTGATCAAGGCTGAGTATCGATTGGACTATTACACATCCTCATTAATTAGAAAATTTATAGAAGAAAACAAAATAGTGACGAAATCAATAACCGTTGATAATGGATTAGAGTTTAATACAATGGGAATTACTGCAAAACGACTCGGTGTCAAACTATATAAATGCGATCCTTACTGTTCTTTTCAGCGTGGTTCTAATGAACGAGCCAATGCGATAGTTAGAAGATTTATACCGAAAGGAAAGTCACTTTACAGCATTG
This sequence comes from Erysipelothrix anatis, assembly GCF_009828745.1. GTDB lineage: Bacteria > Bacillota_I > Bacilli_A > Erysipelotrichales > Erysipelotrichaceae > Erysipelothrix > Erysipelothrix anatis. The sequence continues at coordinate 173,924 of NZ_WTSX01000004.1, read as the reverse complement.
GACAACAATATCTTGATGACATTGCCTTTAAAATCAACTCAATGCCGCGTAAAATATTTGACTTTAAAACTGCTTATGAGATAGAATTTTTAAAAATGAATAGTGGTGCGGTTGAGATTTGATAAAAGAAAAGCCAGTTCGATGAACTGGCTTTTTTTTATGATTATTTCGATTCGTTTCGGGCATAGGTTGCAAGAACACAATCTTCAACAACGTTCAGTCCTAAATCATGTGCTTTGGCAACGAGTTCATCGCTAACAGTTCCAGGTTGGAGCCAAATGGTCGAAATGCCTTTTGCTTTGATGGGTTCAAGATAGTTGATCCCAATCGTTGGATTAACAACAAAGACTGCGACATCAATTGGATCTTCAATCGCTTCAATTGAGTTATAAATACGTTCGCCTTCAACTTCGGTAAGACGGTGGTGAATGCCTCGTGTAATTTTGCCTTTGTTTTTCAGTAAAGTGTAAATTCTATAGGAAAATTTTTTCTGATCATCGGTCATGCCAATTACTGCATAATTGCTGTTTGTTGATAAAATCTCATATGATTTGTCCATAAATATACTCCTTTTCATAAGTTAAGTATAGCACACTGTTTTTGAAGACTGTGTGTATTAACACAGAATCCCTTATTTTCGGTAGTTAACTCGTTTCGTATCAAATGGACGGACTTCAGCTTCAATACGGTCACGTTGTGGCTCGAGGAATGGTGGAAGGCTTAGTTTTTCTCCTAATGTTTCAATTGGTTCGTCAACTGTGAATCCAGGGGTATCGGTAGCAAATTCATAAAGAATACGTCCAACTCGTGTGTAGAGAGATTCAAAGTAGTGACGGTTTACGAAACCAGAGTTTGGATACATGTTACGGGTCATTTGGTCAATACGCTCTTTGAGGTCTTCGGTTGTTTCAACACGAAGCGCAATGTGGTGAACTGCACCATAACCTTGGTACTCGTCTGCTGAAGATTGATCGACGCGAACATGAATGGATGATGAGTTTCCACCTGGGCCCGTTTCAAATCGTGTTACACCATCCTCAATACCAACTTTTGTGAAGCCTAGAGCATCAACTAAGAATTGTTCTTGTGTATCAATATGGCGGACTGTGATTTCAATAGTTCCGAGTCCAACAATTGCGAATTCGTTAGGTACATCACTCCATTGGTTTGGTTTTCCAGCTGGGAAACCACCACCAGTTTGGTCTGAGACAAGACGTAAACGGAGGCCGTCAATATCTTCAAAACGAAGCCCTTTAACACCAAAGAGTTCATCAATAGCATCGTGTTTAACGCCTTTTTCGTCAAAACGCTGCATCCAGTATTCAAGTGCTGCATCACTTGGGACACGCAGTCCAACAGAGGTTACTGCGTTGGTCCCACGGACAGCTTTACTGATTCCAGGGAAATCAAAGAAAGTTAAATCATTTCCGGCAGACGCGTTCTCATCTCCAAAGAATGTATGGTATGCAGAAATATCATCTTGGTTAACGGTTTTCTTTAATAAACGCATTCCGAGAACCTCTGTATAGAATTCGTAGTTTTTCTGTGCATCACTTGCGATATTGGTGATATGATGCCATCCTGATATAGTTTTCATAAATGTGCTCCTTCTGGCATGTACTGCCTTGTTGATAATGCAATCATAACGAATCAAAAAAAGGAGTGCAAGAATAATGACCTAGCAATCTACTATGTTTAATATTATGGATGTAATTTATGAAGAAAATTTATGTTGTTAAGGCGTTCACACACTCCGACACAACGACAATCATTAAATATTTTATGTTTCAGATTTTCATTTCTTAAAAACAGACGAAAATCTGTGTCAAGGACTCACATGTAAAAAAAATCTGTGTTTTAATACTATTAGATTTGAAGGGTGGTGAATGTATGTTAGTCGTTTTTGATAGTTTGACGGGTCAAGGTGCAAGATTTGCATCAAAACTCGAACAAAATACTATAGATATCTTAGACTATGACGGTGAGGGTAGTGAATTATTCTTGATAACACGTTCATGGGACTTTGGGAAAGTTACCGATGAAGCTGCAGAGTTTCTTGAAACATATGCAGATAAAGTGGTAGGCCTAGCAGTAAGCGGCAATCGTAATTGGGGTACAAACTTTGGAGCAGCAGGACAGAAAATTAGTGATCAATACAACATTGAACTCGTATTGAAATTTGAAGGTTCAGGCTTTAGTAAAGATGTTGAATATGTAAAAACATGGATTCAAGAATATAAGGAGGCACGTCTATGACAGCGCAAACAAAAACAAATCAAATTCCTGAGTGGGTCATTCTTAATAATCAGATCCTTGATGGAGATGGAAATATTAAAGATCTCAATAAAGATAAAGAAGCGGTTCGTTCTTATTTTTTAAATTATGTGAATAAACATACACAGTTTTTCCATTCTTTACGTGAAAAACTCGATTACATGATTGAAAATGAGTATTATGAGAAAGAATTTTTGGATAAGTATACATTTGAAGAAATTGAATCTGTCTATGATATTGCTTATAATGCGAAGTTTAGATTCCCAACATACATGGGTGCATTTAAGTTCTATAACGATTATGCAATGAAATCAAATGATGAACGCCGTGTATTCTTGGAGCGTTATGAAGATCGACTTTCCATTATTGCGCTCTACCATGCGGATGGTGATGTAAAGACAGCGCGTCGTCTTATTAAATCACTTATTGCTCAAGACTTTACGCCAGCAACACCAACACTACTCAATACTGGGAAGAAAAAACGTGGTGAATTTGTCTCATGTTTCTTGTTGGAAGTAGATGATTCTTTAAATGACATTGCACGTGTTCAAGAGTTTGCAATGCAACTTTCAAAACTGGGTGGTGGCGTGTCGATTAACTTGACCAACCTTCGTGCGAAAGGTGAAACCATTAAAGACATTCCTGGAGTCGCTAAAGGTGTCGTAGGGGTAGCGAAACTTCTTGATAATGCGTTCCGCTATGCTGATCAAATGGGTCAACGTCAAGGTGCAGGTGCTGTTTACTTAAACGTATTCCACAGTGACATTGAAGATTTCCTCTCAACTAAAAAATTGAATGCTGATGACGATGTTCGTGTTAAGACATTATCAATGGGTGTGGTTATGCCTGACAAGATGATTGAATTAGCACGCGAAGACAAAGATATGTATGTCTTCTATCCGCATACTGTTTATAAAGAATATGGAATTCCGTTCTCAGATATCGCAATTGATATGGATAACTGGTATGAGAAACTTGTAGAAAATCCAAATGTTCGTAAGCGTAAAATAAACCCTCGTAAGCTTTTCGATATGATTGCGCAATTACAAGGGGAATCCGGATACCCATATATCATGTATGCTGATAACGTTAATAAGGAAAACCCTCTCGCGGATCCAATTAAGTTCTCAAACTTATGTACAGAAATTCTGCAACCTTCTGTTGTCTCAACATATGCAGATTACAACAATCGTGATAAAGACCAAATTGGTTTAGATATTTCATGTAATCTTGCAAGTGGACACATGGGAAATATGATTAAAAACAATACAATTGAAGAAACAGTATATGCTGCCATGGATATTATGAACTCTGTATCTGAAAAGACGAATATCGCCCATGTACCAGCAGTTGCTCGTGCTAATAATATTATGCGTTCTGTTGGTTTTGGAATTATGGGGCACCATGGCTATATTGCGGAAAACTATATTGCTTATGGTAGTGATGAAGATATCGATTTAATTGATGTATTCTTCAGTCTTGTTAACTTCTATAGTTTAAAACATTCAATGACGAAAGCCCGTGAAACAGGACTTCGTTTCTATGGTTTCGAGCGTTCAAAATATGCTGATGGGTCATACTTCAATGATCGTGGACCTGTTCATGCACAAACGGATGTCGTTAAAGACATTATGAAGGATATTTATATTCCAACAGAAGAAGAATGGACACAATTAAAAGATGATGTAATGACATTTGGTCTCTATAACTCTAACCGACTAGCAGTTGCGCCAAATGGTTCAATTGCATATGTTATGAGTGCAACGCCATCATTAACACCGATTAAACAAATTGTAGAAGAGCGTACTTATGGAAACTCAAAAACATATTTCCCAATGCCAGCATCTGATGTAGCGGGATTTATGTATGAATCAGCATATACAATGGACAAATATAAAGTTATTGATGTTATTGCAACGGCACAAAAACACGTGGACCAAGGAATTTCATTTGAACTATGCATTACGTCAGATGAAACGACACGTAGTTTGCAAAAATACTACTTATATGCACATTACCAAGGAATTAAAACACTATACTATACACGAACACATAAATTGAGCATCGAAGAATGTATCGCATGTGCAGTTTAATTTGGGAGGGAAATGATTGATATGTTACTAAAAGAAATTGAAGCAAAAAGTGCAGTTCGCCATTACGATGGTGCAAACTGGAACGAAAATGAAGATAACTTTACACAAACGTTTTATGAACAAAATTTAAGTCAATTCTGGAGACCTGAAGACATCAGTCTTCAGCCAGATTTGAACTTGTGGGCAACATTGCCTCAAGATGTTCGTAAAGCGTACTCACAAAACCTTGCTGTTTTAACATTCCTGGATACCTATCAAGGAGATATTGGGATGCCTGTTGTGTCACGCTCAATTGATGATCGTTTCCACCAACGTAAAGCAGTCTTAAACTTTATGGCAGCCATGGAAAATGCGGTTCACGCGAAGTCATACTCAAATATTTTCATGACATACCTGCAAAATGATGAGATTGATGAAATGTTTGCATGGACAGAAAATAATAAGAACATGCAGCGACTTCTTGCGCTGATCGTTGGTTATTATGAAGATTTGGACCGTCTTACTTATAAACGTCGCTACGATGATTTAGGGACGCCTGTTGATTCGTTAGAATTTGATGTCGCACAATGGAAAGCGATGGTTGCATCCGTCTTCTTAGAATCGTGCTTATTCTACAGTGGTTTCTATTACCCACTTTATTTCTATGGACAAGGAAAACTTATGCAAGCTGGGGAAATCATTAACTTGATCCTTCGTGATGAAAGTATTCATGGTCTCTATGTTGGAAACTTGGCAATGGAAATTTACAACAAGTTTGATAAATCACTGCAGGCTGAATTGTACCAATGGCTCACAACCTATCTTGACGAAATCTACGGTGAAGAAGTAGAATTAATTGAATCCATCTACGATGCAGTAGACTTGTCTCATGATGTTAAGATTTTTGTGCGCTATAATGCAAATAAAGCGATGATGAACTTAGGGTTTGATCCATATTTTGACTACGAAGAGGTAAACCCGGTTGTCTTGAATGGATTAAATACCGAGACAAAAACAATGGATAACTTCTCAATGAAAGGAAATGGGTATCAAAAAATGAAATCAGAATCACTTCAAGATGATGATTTCTCATTTGATGCTCCAAGAATTAAACGATGAGCAAAATTAAAATGTTGACACAGGACAACTGTGCTAAATGTGTTACTTTAAAACAATTTCTAGAACTCGGTCTTCGCAACAAGTATGCGGACGATATTGAAATTGTAAAAAAAGAAAACAATCCAGAGGCATTTATGAAGCTGGCATTAGATAATGATATTATGGCTACACCAGCGTTAATTGCGGATGGCGATGTACTTCTCGATGTTGCACCTTCAAAAGTAACGGCTTTCCTCGAAAAACATATTCAATAAAATTAAGTGGACCTGAAAAAGGTCCACTTTTTTACGAATGTTTGCACTTTTCAGTAATTACTCCAAAAATATTTACATATTTCCAATATTTTTTTAAAATAATGCAATCAAGGAGAAAAATATGACAAATATCATGGATAATTTTGGAATAAAACTATTTTCGTCAGAAAAAATGCGTAAATATATGCCAAGGCCAGTCTTTTTGAAATGGGAACGGTCGGTAAGTCAAGAGGAACCGATGGATCGGGAAACTGCTGACGCGATTGCGCACGCGATGAAGGTTTGGGCGATGGAAAATGGTGCTACTCACTACTCACACTGGTTTCATCCAATGACGGGTTCTAGCGCAGAAAAACATGATGCATTTATTGAAGTCACTCCAAGTGGTGAAACAATTACCCGCTTTTCAGGAAAAAATCTAATCAAAGGTGAAACTGATGGTTCTAGTTTTCCCAATGGTGGCCTTCGGCAAACATTCGAGGCTCGTGGTTATACATACTGGGATGTGACCTCACCGGCATTCTTGCGTGGCCATGTTCTCTTCATTCCCTCAATTTTTATTGCTTACCATGGAGAATCACTGGATGAAAAAGCACCATTAATTAAGGCGATGGATGCATTAAGTGAACAAGCAACTCGAGTCGTTCATGCGTTGGGTGATAAGTCCGTCACTTCGGTCCGCGCAATGGTCGGTTTAGAACAAGAGTACTTTCTCGTAAATAGTGAAACGTTTCAAGCACGAGACGATTTAAAATTTACGGGACGAACCCTTCTCGGTCATGAAATACCGAAAGATCAAGAACATGTAGGTCATTACTTTGGAGCTATTCCAGCGAAAGTTATTGATTACATGGAAGCGGTCAATGAGGAGTTATGGAAATTAGGAATTCATGCAAAGGTAGAGCATAATGAAGTATCCCCTGCGCAGTTTGAAATTGTTGTAATCTATGCTGAGGCGAACATAGCGATTGATCAGAATATGCTCGTAATGGAAACCTTAGAGCGTGTAGCGTTAAAACATAATATGAATGCATTATTGCATGAAAAACCATTCGCTAAGGTTAATGGATCAGGAAAGCATAATAATTTTTCACTTGTCACAGATACTGGACTCAATCTCTTCGATCCTGGTGATCGTCCTCACGAAAATGTTCGCTTCTTGATTTTTGTAAGTGCCATGATTCGTGCTGTAGATACACACGCAGAATTACTCCGATTTGCTGCCTCTACTCCGGGTAATGATTATCGCTTGGGTGCAAGTGAAGCGCCTCCTGCAATTATATCAATGTTTGTGGGTCAGACATTAGAGTCGATTCTCAATCAATTGATGCAGACGAAAGAATTAACGCTTAATAAAGATGATCAGTACTTTAGTCCTTTAGCATCTTTGTCGGCTACGCGTAAAGATAGTGCCGATCGCAACCGAACATCACCATTTGCGTTCACTGGTAACAAATTTGAGTTCCGTATGCCGGGTTCTGCAATCTGTAGTGCTTTCGTAAATACTGTATTGTGTGCCATTCTGGCAGAGTCACTTGAATCAATTGCAGATGAATTGGAACAATACAAATATGTTCAGGAAAGCCGCGAACGTGCGCTTGAAGTTTGCCAACAAATTGTGCAAGCCCATCATCGGATCTTATTTAGTGGTGACGGTTATCATGAATCGTGGATTGAAGAAGCGTCCCACAGAGGGCTTGCAAATCTTACAACCTATCTTGAGTCGACCCACTCATTACTCTTGGACAAGTCACAAAATATGTTTGAGAAAACACGCGTCCTAAATCGTCGTGAATTGGAGGCGCGCTATGAAATTGCACGTCATCGCTATGTGGAAGACGTGCGAACAGAAGCATTAACCTTGATTCAGATGATAAATCGTCAATTACTGCCGGCTGCGATGAAACAAGTTCAGGCATTCATGTTACCGAACGGTACAATACTACCAGGGCACTATGCAGCAACGCGTCACGCTCAAATTATAAATCTTAGTGACCGTATTGTGGAAAAAATCCAAGCAATGGAACGATTGGTTCAAGGTGTGGTTAATAAAGATCTTGATGCACAATGCCTTGTACTTGATCGAGAAGTTGTTAAACTGTTGGCATCGATTCGTGTTGATGCGGATCAATTAGAGACATATATGGATGCTTCATTGTATCCTTTCCCAACATATAGCGATTTATTGTTTCATGTATAAAAACACATCACACGTGATGTGTTTTTTTTAGAGGATTATCATTGCATAAAAGAGGATACTTTGGTAAGATACATACGAATCCTTTAAGTAAGCACAGAGATGTTTATAAGGAAACATACACACTAAGAAACTAGTCATGTTTTCCGTATATCTTTTCACGTTCTTATTTGATTCGAAAAGTCAGATCATACATACGGAGGTACATTTCATGGCTAAGAATCATTTTACACGTAAGATACTCATCACCCTCGCATTGGGCCTAATTGTTGGAATTGGGTTCATTTTTCTGCGTGAGTATTTAATATCAACTAATCATCAAGCACTTTGGACATCAATAGACAAATTGTTGTTTGCCGATATCAGTGCACCAGGTAATAAAAATGCAGTTGGAATCTTCTACATAGTAAGTCAAATTTTTATGAGACTCTTGCAAATTGTTTTAGTTCCTCTAATCTTTACTTCAATTATTAAAGCAATTGATCATATTCGTGAGTCAAGTTTACTCAACAAGCTGGCAACCAAAGGTATTAAGAACTTTATTTTGCTCCTCACTGTTGCAGTTATCCTTGGAACAACAGTTGGTTATTTTGGTTACAGTATGGGTTGGTTCCAATTATCGAATCTTGAATCGATTGAGCTTGCTCAAACAACGGTTAACGACACTAATCCTTTGATGATTGTCTTAAATGCCTTCAATAATAACTTTGTATCGATGCTTTCAAATAACGGAAACATCATTGCGGTAGTTGTCTTTGCGCTTATCGTTGGTGTTGTCATGCAAAGTGTACGCGATCAAATCGATATCCTACGTAAATTCATCAACGAAGTCTACATTATTACGATGAAACTTCTTGAAATCGTCATTGTTAAGTTTGGACCATTCGCAATCTTTGCCTTATTGGTTAGAACGCTTGCATCTTATGGAACAAACTATCTGCAACCAGCAATGGTTTACATGGTATTGACATCCTTAACCTTACTGGTCTTGATGTTTGTAGTCTTCCCATTAATAGTGTTGGTACGTACAGGGTTATCTCCAGTTATTTTCCTAAAGAAAATGTATAAGGTAATTGCGTTTGGTTTCTCCACATCTTCGTCTGCAGCAACCTTACCTTTAACGCAAGAAACGGTAATGCATGATTTAGGTGTTGATGAAGCGATTGCTTCGTTCATCGTGCCACTTGCATCTGCCATCAATATGACTGGAACGGCCATTATGCAAATTGTTGCAACCTTGTTCATAGCGTCAGTAGGCGGTTATGAAGTTGGCGTAGTTCAAATGATTTCCATTATTGCACTCGTTGTAATTGGGTCGATAAGTACCCCAGCAGCACCTGGCGCAGGTGCAGTCTTACTCTTCACAATTATTAGTGGGATGGGTTATGTTAATCCAGAGGCACTTGCAGCATATAGCTTTATTTTCGCAATCAACCGTCCGGTCGAAATGCTTGTTACTGCGGCAAATGTTATGGATGATGGCGTGAGTGCATTATGTGTCGCTCATGAACTAGATATGGTTGATGAAACGCTCTTTCATAAAGGGTGGGAGACTCAAACAGTTGCAACTCCATCAATAGAATCTTAAAAGCGCTTAGGCGCTTTTTTTTGTTTTATTTGCGATATCTTAAGAAGCACACATAAATTTCTCACACCTTTCAAATCAATTGATGTTATGGTAATAGTATGCTCAGTAAGGGATTAAGGTTATGGAAAACACGAGAACCAATGATTTAAAGCAAACAGAATACGATGGATTTTTCGCAGAAATGTATGATGAAACGGTAAATTTGGTATACAATATCGTCTATAAAATTACCAATAATCAAAATGATGTGGATGACATTGTGCAGGATGTGTATTCGAGTGCATTTGCTCGCATCGACACACTTGAAGCACCAACACTTGAAAATTTCCGTCCATGGGTGGCGACCATTGCGCGGAATCGTGCTATTGATTCGCTAAAGAAACAGCGAGATATATCTGTGGAATCGATTGAAGTGTTGCAATCGTTAAGTCAAGATACCGCGAATCAAAGCCGGTTTGAACATCCTGACAAACTAGCGATGTTACAAGAACGGAACGATCTATTGTATGGTGCAATTCAAGAATTACCAAAAGATCAGCAACTTTGCATCGTTCTATTCTACTTTGAAGATCTTTCGATTAAGGAAATAGGCGAAGAATTGAATTTGAATCGGAATACCGTAAAGAGTAATCTTCGTTACGGCAAGAAGAAATTAGCACAAGTCCTTCATGAAAAGACTCAAGACGGCAAGCGCCTTCTCAGTGTCTTTCCGATTTTCTCTTCATATCTTCTCATTCGAATGTTGCACCGAGAAGGTTCATCACAACATATTCAACGACGCGTTGTAGGGGGGATAGGAGTCGGAATGGTTGTCATGGGTATGGTTTATTCATTTCCTAAATCGACAAGCACTGCAAGCAATCCACCTATTTCTGAAGTAGCGGGTAATTCAGCTGATGAACTCTTCTCGTGTTTGGATGTTTCGTTTGTTGGACACTCTGGAAATGGGCATGCATATGCTAAAACAGGTACTTGTTTTAATCAGGAACGCAGTGAAACACAAGTGCGTATTGATCCTAATACACAACTGAGTAACAATTCGTTTATCGAAATTACCATAACCTATCAAAATGAAGTCAATGAATCTGTGAGTGCAACACGGAAATATCTGGTGAATGGATTAGAATAATATTTTGAAAGTTTTAAAACTTTTGGAGGGCTGATTCGTTGTATTAAGTGAGAGAGTCTTCCGTTTACCGTAAAACGGATAATCAATCAGAGGGGAGCTTGAAAACATGAAACGAAAATTAAGTATTGTAATGGTGATTGTTGTCAGTATTATGCTGTCACTTGCACCAGTGATTCAACCGATTGAGGCGGTTGATCGTAAAGAAATTGCGTTAGAAATATTGAATGCAAAAGTAACCAATGAAAAAGGGGAAGCCATTGGTTCAGCAAATCAGTATACAGTTATTAAGTTTGCGTTGGACTTTAAAATTCCTAATAACATCGGAAAAAAAGGAGACTATACAAACATTAAACTACCCGATGCTCTTAAGTTTGAAGGAAATAATAAATTCGAAATGAAAGATAGCCTGGGGAACATTGTTGCGTATGCTACCGTCAATCCACTAACAAAAACAGCAGAGCTCGTATATACAGATTACATCGAAAAAAATTCGAACATCTCAGGATCATTGGAATTCTTCACACGGATTGATACAACCACAACTCAGGTTGGGGAGACAGTTCAAATTGATATTGATATTAATGGTGAGGTTATTTCCGGAGGGACAATCGAAATTGAACATAATAGCGATGATCCAAACGAAAAATTCTCGAAGTATAACTGGTTCTTAAACGAAGAAGGTACTCAAATCCAAAACATTCTGCGTATTAATCCATCAGGTGGAACTTTCAATGCTGCTGTTGTTTATGATGAATTACGAACAGCTGGCTTAGACTATGAGTTGTCATCGTTTAAGATCTTAAAAGGTGATTGGATCCTCGATGCTCAAGGTGTATGGCGTATGGATAATGGTGTTGATGTGACGGCAGATTTCGAGATCAAATTTGGCGATGACAACCGCTCCTTTAGTATTGATTTTGGGAAAATATTGAATTCTGATGAATACATGGTTCAATATATTACGTCGATTTCTTATCAACCTGTGACTGATGAAAAATTCGAAAACTATGCCAAACTTGAGGATACAGATGTCATCATTAAAGAAGTGGTTCGAAATACTGTTTATTATTCCGCAGGTGGTGGAGCAAATGGGTACAACCACGGAATCAAACTACTGAAAGTTGATGCACAAGGCAACCCGCTTGAAGGTGCAACGTTTACACTGACACGAAACCGAACCAATCAAATCATGGCAACGAGTACATCGGATGTGAATGGTGTCGTATCGTTTGCTGACTTATTGAAGGATGATTATACGTTAGAAGAAACCGTTGCACCAGATGGCTATCTACTGCTGGAAAGCCCAATTGCGATACCTAATGATTTACTGATTGCTAATGGTGTCTTCGAATTGACGGTGGAGAACGAGAAAATCGTACCACCGGTAGAGCTTATTTCAATTAGTGGTACCAAGACATGGGTTGATGGTGAAAGCCCGCTACGCCCTGAAGCAATTACTGTACGCTTGTTTGCAGATGGAACTGAGGTAACGAATGTTACACCAATCTGGACCAAAGCAGGTGATGTATGGACTTATACATTTAAGGATGTTCCGAAAACCCATGAAGGTGAAAATATTACCTATACCGTTACAGAAGATGCGGTACCGGGTTATCAAACAACACAAACAGGACTCGATATTACAAACACGAAAATTGAACCACCGATAGAACTTGTATCAATCAATGGAACCAAAACATGGGTTGATGGTCAAAGTTCACTACGCCCTGAAGCAATTACTGTACGCTTGTATGCAGATGGTACTGAGGTAACAAATGTTACACCGACATGGGTTAAAGTAGGTGATGTGTGGAGCTATACGTTTAAGGGTCTTCCGAAAATGAATGGCACTCAAACAATTATCTATACTGTAAGCGAGGATACGGTACCGGGTTATGAAACAAATATCACAGACTTCAATATTACGAATACGCTCGTGAAACCGCCGCTTGAATTGATTTCAATTCAAGGAACGAAAACATGGGTTGATCAATCCAATCAATCAGGACAACGTCCTCATGCTATTACAGTACGCCTATATGCTGATGGTAAAGAGGTTCAAAATGTTAAACCTGTGTGGTCTAAAGCCGGTGATGTTTGGTACTATGAATTTGCGAATTTACCAAAATTTTCAGGAGAACGAAGTATTGAGTATTCAGTTCGTGAGGATGCTGTTGCAGGCTATATAACACGGATCGAAGGCTTCAACATCACAAATACATTAAATCCTAAACCGGTGTTACCAGAAACAGGATTGGCGGATAATAATTATGGATGGATCTTGATAGTGGGTGGTTTTGCCATGATGCTCACATCACGGATGAAACGTCGTCCAAAACATTAATAGTCACAAATAAATAGAAAACCGCAACTTCAAATAATTGCGGTTTTTTTACTTATAATAGGGTCTATAGAAAACTGTAACGAATCATCCCCTCACATAGTGGAAACATTGCCACGTTTTTTGTTATGATAAGAATGAGGGACTCTTATGAAAAAATATCGAAAAAATCTAAAGGCATTGTTTACAATGATGTCATCAAATGAAGGAACACTCTTCACATATGCATTTGCTTATTCACTAATCGTTGGGATCGCTCCCATTTTAATTTTAGCGGTTGTTTTTATTGGGAAATATGTTGTCCCAGTAGAACAACTTATTTCATTTCTACAACGTTATATACCGAAAGACTTAATTGAGCCGTTTGTACTTTATATCTCAGCTTCTAACTTTGATAATTTGGGACTCTTAATTACATTGTTTGCGGCGAGTGTATGGGTTGGGTCCAAAAGTATCTACTCATTTCTAATTCTGAGCAGTGAGCAAGATCAAGTATCGGTTAATGGATGGTTACTTCGTGGGCTATCGGTTGCTTATTTCTTGCTGATTTTAGTTGGAGTTGCAAGTGTGGGGTTGGTTATGGGATTCTTTGACTTCTCATACAAACTTTTTGTCATTCCATTGGTCATTGGCTTCTTTATGGTTTTTTACCGTCTGATGTCTTTTCGCTACACAAAGTGGCGGGAGGTACTTCCAGGCGCTATTATAGCAGCATTAATATTATTGCTTTTAGGGCAACTATTCTTCGTTTATATTAATCGCTTTACGAATTATCAAACCATTTATGGTCCGCTAGCATCTATAATGATTTTATTAATCTCAGGATGGTTTATTGCTTGGATTATTTTCTTTGGTTATAGCATCAATTATGTCTTTAGAGACAATGAATCAGAATTGCCAGAAAAGAATCGCCTTATCCGATTCTTAACTAAGTTTTAGGAGGTAGTTATGTCACCAGAATTCAAAACTGAAGTTGATAATGTTACATCGTTATGGGGATATATCTCGTCGCCATTTGCACAACGTGTTATTGCGACCGCAATCTTATTCTTTGGGGTGTGGGTCATTAATCGGGCGATTGAAAGTGCGATTGATCGCATTGCCAATGAACGTCGAATTGATATAAACAAGCGCACAATTTACCAATTAATCGCGAAAATTATCCGCTACATTCTCTATGTCATTGCATTTACATTCATGCTGGAAATTTTCAACATCTCAATTGCTCCGTTACTCGCAATTGGTTCTGCAGTCGGTGTTGCAGTTGGTTTGGGTGCACAAGAGGTTGTACGTGATACGATATCTGGATTCTTAATTCTTACAGAAAATCAATACGTAATCGGCGATGTAGTAAAAATCGAAGATTCTGTTGGAGAAGTCGTTGAAGTAACACTATTGTCGACGATTTTGCGTAATGGTTTAACAGGTGAAGTTATTACCATTCCCAACGGTGAAATTAAAGTTATCGTTAATTACTCAAAAGAGTATATGAATGCTTATGTTGATATTCCGATGCCTTATGAAATGAGTACAGATTCCATCATTTCAACTTTACAGGACATTGTAGTTCCAATGAATTATGAGGGTGCACTTACGCCGGTTGAGGTTATTGGTATCGTTGACTTCGCTCAAAGTGCTATTAAAGTTCGTGTTAGTGTTAAAACCGAAGCAGGCAAGAATTATGAGATTGAACGCCGTATGCGCAAAGATATAAAAAATGCGCTGGATGAAAAAGGCATCGCAATGCCATATAATACACAAACAGTTCATCTTAAACAGTAAAAAGGGCTCCGCAAGGAGCCTTTTATTTTTGGTAGTCAACATCAGAAAGGTCGAAGCCATTAAGTGCTAAAAAATCATGCTTAAATTGTTCGAAATCCGTGATGGATTTAAAGTTTTCTGCTGTAACGTCATTTAAAATGGCCTGTACATCTAGTTGGGTTGCAGCGTCTAGCTCATACGCGTCTAAACGATAGAGCCCATCCGCATCAACAATCGCTTGATTTCCATAAATCATATCTTTGTACAAACGGTATTTATGCATTGTGATCGACTCATGTGTTTGCTTTGTTTTCATGACTTTAAACAATGCACTTGCATACAAGGCAACAGTTGGAATGAATACAGACGCCTTGGTTACAACAGTTTTCGATGCAGAAATAATAGCTTCACCATGGATCGGTTGAAGCTTTTTATTAATTGCAGCATTAGCGCGTTCTAAGTCTCGTTTGGCGTTTCCGATAGTACCATCCTTGTAAATAGGATACGTGACTTCAGAACCGACGTATGTGTAGGTTACAACTTTAGCGTTGTCGTTTAGAAGATTGGCTTCTAGGAGCGCATCAATCCAAAGTTCGTAGTCATCACCACCCATAACAACTCGTGTATTCTCGATCTCTTCAGATGTTGCTGGCTGTAATGATTCTTGGAACAGTGTCTCTTTCGCAATATCGATTGAATATCCTTCAAAAGGCGTACCAATGGGTTTTAATGTTGATACAAATTTCTCTTGGGTATCGGGATGAATGCGAATACCACTAGCAACTGAATAGACGACTAAATCAATTTTGCGACCAGCTTCTACAAAATCAGCAATAACTTTTTGTTTCGTTTCATGGCTAAACGCATCAGCGTTCAAATCATCGGACGCATACCCATTTTCCTGTGCCAATGTAGCGAAAGCAGTATTGTTGTAGTAACCAGCACTTCCAGTGCTACGACCTTTAGGGCCACGCTCAAAACTGACGTTGTAAGTATAGGCATGAGCATTGAATGTTAAGGCTATACGGGTTGCTAACCCATAGCCCGAACTTCCACCGATTATCAGAACATTGAGTGATTTTTCTGTGATATTTGGAAGATTTTGAACTTCTTTAATTTGATTTTTAATGTTTTGGAAACACCCTTCTGGGTGGGCGTTGAGTGCGATATTATCGCGAATTAACGATTTGATTGTCATCATAAACACGATTCTCCTTTGTTGACTTACAAAAATCATTATATTATCATTTAGTTTGAATATCAAACTATTTGTTTGGAGGTAAATTATGAACATTGATGATATCAAGCAATTAATAGACATTTTAGAAACATCAGGACTTGAGTCCTTAACCTATAAAAATCAAGATTTTGAAATCGCATTACAAAAACCAGTAACAAATACATTTATACCATCGCCATCAGCTCCGGCAGTGATTGCACCAGTTAATCCAGAACCAACATCTGCAACCAACGCGATGACATCTCCGTTAGTCGGTGTTTACTATAGTAAACCATCACCAGATGCACCTGAATTTGTAAAAGTAGGACAAACTGTCAAGGTTGGCGATATCCTTTGCATTATTGAAGCGATGAAAGTAATGAATGAAATCAAAGCGACACAAGCAGGTGTCGTAAAAGAAATTTATGTATCAGAAGGCGCTACGGTAGACTTTGATCAACCGTTATTTGTAATTGAATGACAATGATTCAAAAAGTTTTAATCGCAAATCGTGGTGAAATTGCTGTTCGAATTATTCGTGCATGCCGCGAATTGAACATCAAGACAGTGGCAGTTTATGCAACAGTTGACCGTGATTCGTTACATGTAAAGTTAGCCGATGAGGCAATATGTATTGGCGATCATCGTCTTGAAAATTCATATTTAAATCACAACGCAATTCTACAAGCTGCTGTGAATACTCAAGTCCAGGCGATACATCCTGGATTTGGTTTTTTGAGTGAAAATGCAGATTTTGTCCGTGCATGTGAACGTGTTGGAATTACCTTTATCGGACCCAGTGCAGACTTAATTGACAAAATGGGCGATAAACAAACTGCCCGAGAAACGATGATTGCTGCTGGAGTACCAATTGTGCCTGGATCAAAAGGGTTGATTCATGATTTAGCGCAGGCTTATCAGGTTGCACAAGAAATCGGTTATCCAGTGTTAATCAAGGCAACGGCTGGTGGTGGTGGTAAAGGCATGCGTGTTTGTTATGATGCTTCTTTATTGGAAGATGCTTTTAACCAAGCACGTCAAGAAGCTTTTAATGCATTCAATAATGCAGACGTCTATATCGAAAAATTTGTAGAAGGTCCCCGGCATATTGAAATTCAAATTCTAGGAGATAAGCATGGCAATAGTGTGCATCTTTTTGAACGTGAATGTTCGGTTCAACGCAACAACCAAAAAATGATTGAAGAAGCACCGGTTCAAAACCTATCATCTAAGACCCGGAAAAAACTGTATGATGTCGCTACAAAGGCTGCGAAACAAGTTCAATACGTCTCTGCAGGAACGTTGGAATTTATTATGGATAAAGACGAAAATTTTTACTTTATTGAGATGAATACCCGGATTCAAGTGGAACATCCAGTTACCGAATTAATAACCGGCGTGGATATTGTAAAAGAACAAATTCGAATTGCTGAAGGAAAGCCGCTCTCATTTAAGCAATCAGACCTGAAGACAAACGGCCATGCTATTGAGATTCGTGTCAATGCAGAAGATCCTGATCAAGGCTTTAGACCTATGGCAGGAACGTTGAATGGGCTTCATTTCCCAGGTGGAAATGGTGTTCGTATTGACTCGTTTGTGTACCAAGGGTATAAAATTCTTCCATTCTACGATTCAATGATTGCGAAAGTAATTGTACACGGAAGCAATCGTGATGAAGCAATGGAGAAAGCAATTCGTTGCCTAGAGGAAATTGACTTGGATGGCATTAAAACTAATGTGGACTTCCAACTCGAAATCCTTCTCAATCAAAAATTCCAAGACAATGTGTATGATACGACATTAGTTCAGACACTATTGAAGGGAGATAAACATGTTTAAAAACTTAAAAGATAAAAAATCAAAAGTAGACGCAATAAAAAATCCTGAATATTTATCTGCGTCAATCGAGGTTCCGGATGGCATGTATGACAAATGTCCTAAATGCGAAAAAACTCAGTTACTAGAAGTAATTCAGAATAATCGTTGGGTATGTCCTGCGTGCGACCATCATTATCGTATGCATGCAGCGTCACGCGTGCAAATGACCTTTGATAGTTTTCGAGTATTTAACCATCGGGTTAAATCAAAAGATCCTCTGAATTTTCCAGGATACGCTTCTAAGTTGGACGACTTAAATTCAAAACAAGGAGTCTATGATGCGGTTGTCTGCGGAGAAGCAACCCTTGGCAATCATGAAGTAATTGCAGTCATTATGGATTCAAATTTTCTCATGGGATCAATGGGAACTGTTGTTGGAGAAAAAGTGACACGTGCCTTTGAACGCGGTATGCAACAAAAGAAACCTGTCATTGTATTTAGTGCCTCTGGTGGCGCACGGATGCAAGAAGGGATGCTCAGTCTGATGCAAATGGCAAAAACAAGTGGAGCTGTCGGCCGTTTTCAAGATAATGGCGGCTTATTTATTAATGTCTTAACAGACCCGACTACGGGTGGTGTTACTGCTAGTTTTGCCATGCTTGCAGATATCATTCTTGCAGAACCTAAAGCACTTATTGGTTTTGCAGGACCGCGGGTGATTGAACAAACATTGAAACAACCATTACCAGAAGGGTTTCAAAAATCTGAGTTTTTATTAGAGAAGGGATTTGTGGATGCAATCGTATCACGTCATGATATGAAACAAGAACTCGTAAAAATACTAAGCATTCACGGTAAGTAACATGACGACTGCATGGGAAAAAGTTGAACGCGCGCGTTCAAAGAATAGAATTAACACACAAACAATTTTCGATACCATTCTTACAGATTTTATGGAATTTCATGGTGATCGCTACTTTGGTGATGACTCAGCCATTAAAGGCGGTATTGGCATGCTCAAAGATATGCCAGTCACTGTGATTGGTGTTGTTAAAGGGCGTGATACCGAGGAAAACCTGAAAGCAAATTTTGGAATGGTACATCCGGAAGGGTATCGTAAAGCACTTCGTCTTATGAAACAAGCTGAAAAGTTTAAACGACCAATTATAACGTTTATTGATACACCAGGAGCGTATCCTGGTATTGGTGCAGAAGAACGCGGACAAGGGGAAGCAATTGCTCAAAATCTGATGCAAATGATGACCTTTGAAGTTCCTATTATTGCGGTTATTATTGGTGAGGCAGGGAGTGGTGGTGCACTAGCACTTGCTGTTGCGAATGAAGTATGGATGCTTGAAAATTCAATTTATAGCATACTCTCGCCAGAAGGCTTCGCCTCGATTTTATATAAAGATGCATCGAAGGCAAAGGAAATTGTTGATGATATGAAAATCACGAGTGATGCCCTTCTAACCCTGGGAATCATTGACGATATCATTGTGGAACATGATGATAACCAAGAATTAGCACAACAAATCGGTGATAAACTTTATCAATCGCTTTCAAAGTATAAGAAGAAGCGTGGTTCAAGTCTTGTAAAGCACCGTTATGAACGATTTAGAAATATGGGTGAGGTAGAACATGGTAACAAGTAAAATTATTGCTACAGGAAGACATGTGCCTGATTTTAAAGTGACCAATACTGACTTAAGTAAAATCATGGATACCAACGATGAATGGATTCAAAAAAGAACTGGAATTGAAGCCCGCCGTTTTAGTGATAAGAGTACAACCTATATGGCAACAGAAGCAGCTTTTGAAGCTCTCGCATCTTTGGATGTTGAGACCATTGATTGTATTATTGTGGCAACCTATACCCCAGATACTTTCATTCCAACGGTTGCGAACCAAGTTCGCTCAAACCTTGGGATTAAACGATCCATTCCTTCGTTCGATATCAATGCAGCATGTTCGGGATTCCTCTATGCGTTTCAAAACGCTCATGCATTCATAAAGGCCGAAGTATACAAGCGAGTGCTTGTGATTGGTGCTGATTTTAACTCGCGTTATCTAGACTTTACGGACCGATCAACTGCAATTTTATTTGGTGATGGTGCAGGTGCGATTGTGATGGAAGCGGCATCTTCAGGAACGATTGATTGTGTCATTGGCGGCGAAACAGATGTTTTGGCAAGTATTACGGCACCCAATTTAACCGATCATCCCAACCCTTTGTTGCCTCGCGATTTAATTGCGCATGAACATTTC
This sequence comes from Erysipelothrix anatis, assembly GCF_009828745.1. Classification (GTDB taxonomy): domain Bacteria; phylum Bacillota_I; class Bacilli_A; order Erysipelotrichales; family Erysipelotrichaceae; genus Erysipelothrix; species Erysipelothrix anatis. The sequence goes on along the minus strand of NZ_WTSX01000004.1, from coordinate 153,884 downwards.
AAAATGAAAGGTTCGGATGTCTTTAAATTTGCGGTGAAAACGATGGAAACAGAAATTAATGCCATACTTCAAAAACATAAGTTGAGTATGGATGATATTGATTATGTGGTATCACACCAAGCCAATCAACGTATTCTTGATAGTGCAGCACGTGCACTCAAAGTACCCACAGATAAATTTTTGAGTAATGTAAAAGGGATTGGTAATACCTCTGCGGGAAGTGTGCCTATATTACTGGATGAAGCAGTTAAAGACGGTCGAATTCAACCCGGAATGAAAATAATTATGATAGCGTTTGGCGGTGGGCTGACCTACGGGACTGCGCTGCTGGACATCTAATTCAGTTGACAGATATACGATAAATCTATATAGTTTGAATATCAAAGTAAATTAAAGGAGCAAAATTATGAACGAAAAAATTAAAGAAATAGTAGCAGAAATTTTAGATGTTGAGGTAGCAACAATTGCGGAAGATGCATCAATCTTAGATGATTTAGGAGCAGATTCAATTGCTGTGATGGAAATTGTCATGGAACTTGAAGGCGAATATGGTGTAGAAGTCCCAACTGAAGATATTCTGACATTAAAAACAGTAAATGATATTGTCGCATATATCGAATCGAAACAGTAATGACAGTTGGTTATATTTTTGCAGGCCAGGGCCAGCAGTTTGTATCCATGGGTGAAGATCTTGTAGCGTTGTACCCCAGTGCGGCACGTACATACGCTCAAGCATCACAAATACTAGGATATGATGTCTTAAAATTAGATGAATCACAACTTAGTGAAACACGATTTACCCAACCTGCACTCTATGTACTGCATACAGTTATTGCCCAATTACTAGAAACAAATAACATTTCAGCAAATGTCGTTTGTGGCTTGTCATTAGGGGAATACAATGCCATTACCGAAGCAGGAGTCATCGACTTTGAAACGGGACTCGCGCTTATCCAAAAACGAGCAGAAATTATGCATAATGCCCTCACTCCGTACACAAGTGGCATGGCAGCATGTCTCAAAACTGATCGTCATACGGTAGAAGCGGTACTTCAAGGACATGACGTCGCGATTTGTAATGTTAATACACCGTCACAAATTGTAATCGGTGGAAATGTAGAAGCGCTCGAAGCTGTTATTCCAGCGCTCAAAGAAGCTGGTGTTCGAATGGTGATACCTTTGAAAGTATCAACGGTATCCCATATGGCATTGCTCAAGCCCGCAAGTGCATTGTTACGCGGTGTACTTGAGTCAGTTCCCTTCAGAACACCTAAGATTTCATTCATCAACAATATTCATGCGCAAGTCCAATCAGATAATTTTGTGGATACATTAGCACGTCATATTTCCGAACCAACGGAACTAGCGGCATCAATCCAAAAAATGGTGGATATGGGTGTGGATACAATAATAGAGATTGGTCCTAAAGGGTCAATTTCTAAATTTGTAAAAGAGATATGTGGCGATACAGTAAAAACGTATAACGTCTATTCTGCTGAAACATTGGGAGGACTTATTGATGACCAATAAAATAGCAATCGTAACTGGCGCAACAAAAGGGATTGGCCTGGCTATTGCCCGCCAGTTAGAAAGTGACGGCTATCTTGTATATGGAACATATGTTCGAGATTATGAACCGGACTATGTTGCACGTCTTGAAACACCGACTTTTAAATTACATCAAGTAGATGCACGCAACCTTGAAGCTTGTGATGCTTTTATTAAAAAAGTGCAGACCGAACAAGGTCGTATTGATGTTCTTGTCAATAATGCAGGCATCGTTAAAGACAACTTAATGATGCGCATGCAAGCCACTGACTTTACAGATGTTATAGATGTTAATTTGGTCGGACCTTTCAATATGGTTAAAGCAATTACGAAACCAATGATGCGCCAAAAAAGTGGTGCAATCGTCAATATTACGTCTGTAATTGGTGTGGTTGGCAATATTGGACAAGCAAACTATGCTGCAAGTAAAGCAGGTCTCATTGGCTTTTCTAAGAGCATTGCTAAAGAATTTGCGACGCGCGGTATTCGCGTTAACTGTGTTGCTCCAGGATTTATTGAAACGGAGATGACAGCGTCTCTTGACGAAGCCATCCGAAAACCAATCTTGGATGCAATTGCACTAAAACAATTTGGGGAACCCGAAGACATTGCACACGCTGTAAGCTTTTTAGTGAGCGACCAGGCAAAATACATAACTGGGCAAACACTCAATGTGTGTGGTGGTATGGTGATTTAGAGGTAACTATGAAAAAACGTGTAGTGATTACGGGACTCGGAATTGTGAGTCCTTTAGGTAATGATGTCGAAACCGCGTTTCAAAATGCTATTGATGGTATCAGTGGTATTGAACGCATAACTCATTTTGATACAACAGATTTAAAAGTAAAAATTGGAGCTCCGGTTAAGGATTTTGATGGGCTAAAGTATTTGACCAAGCGAGATGCGCGTCGTCAAGATCTTTTTAGTCAGTTTGCGGTCTATGCTGCAAACGAAGCATATCGCGATGCTGGACTCAATGATGAAAATCACGATCCAAAGCGAACTGGAGTGATTATGGGAACCGGCATGGGTGGCATGCAGACCTTTGCAAATGACTTAAATCGTGCCTTTGAAGGCGGGTATGGTAAAATTCCACCAATGTTTATTCCAATGATTATTCCCAACATGGCAGCTGGTAATGTCGCGATTTCGCTGAATACAAAGGGTCATGTTTCATGTATTACAACAGCCTGCGCTGCCGCAACACATGCAATTGGTGACGCATTTCGTATGATTCAATATGGCGATGCTGACATTATGCTAGCTGGGGGAACAGAAGCTGGTGTTTCACCGTATACACTTGCAGGATTTAATGCTTTAACCGCATTAAGTGCTGAAGAGGATCCGTCACGTGCGTCACGCCCGTTTGATAAAAACCGTAACGGGTTTGTTTTAGGTGAAGGATCAGGTGTCCTTGTCTTAGAATCATATGACCATGCAATGGCTCGCGGAGCAAAGATTTATGGAGAAATGGTTGGATATGGTTCAACGTGTGATGCCTTTCATATTACTGCTCCAAATGGAGAAGGTGCTGTGGATGCGATGCGTCAGGCCTTAAGTGATGCAAATATGGTTCCAGAAGATATTTCATATATTAATGCGCACGGAACCAGCACCCCTTTAAATGATAAATTTGAATCCCAAGCAATCATGGAAGTTTTTGGAGATCAAGCATCTAAGGTCGCAATCTCCTCAACAAAATCTATGCATGGCCATGCTTTAGGTGGAACTGGTGGTATTGAAGCTGTTTTGTCTATTAAAGCAATGGAACGAAGCATTGTCCCACCAACTATAAATTATGAAACACCAGACGAAGACTGTCCTTTAGACTATGTCCCCAATGTCGCTCGCAAGATGGAAGTTAATGCAGTGATGTCGAATTCCCTAGGATTTGGTGGGCATAATGCTGTGATTGTCTTCAGAAAGGATGTGTAGTCTTATGTTAATGAACTCAAATGATATTCAAGCGATTATTCCACATCGATACCCATTTTTACTTGTTGATGCGGTGAAAACGATGACGGAAACATCTATTGTCGCGATTAAGAATGTATCGGCAAATGAGATGCAATTCATGGGTCATTTCCCTCAAAAACATGTGATGCCTGGCGTCTTGATTACAGAAGCTTTAGCACAAGCTGGAGCGATTGTATTGTTGTCGCAACCGCAATTCAAAGGGAAAATAGCCTATTTTGTTGGAATCGATAACTTTAAATTTAAGAAACAGGTTATTCCTGGAGATCAAATAGAACTTCATGTTGAACTCGTAAAACTCAAGAGTATTATGGGTATTGCAGAAGCAAAAGCGTATGTTAATGGGGAGGTTTGTGCCCTTGGAACAATCAAATTCGCCATTGGCGATTAAAACAGGAATCGATTTAGTGCATATGCCTCGTTTCGAGAAACATGTCACTGATCCGCGTTTTTTGCAACGTATCTTAACAGAGCGGGAAATAGTATTGTTTGAAGAACTTACCACACCCCGTCGAAGATTAGAGTTTCTTTGTGGTCGATATGCGTGTAAAGAAGCATATTCAAAGGCTATGGGAACTGGCATTGGTGTGACTGATTTTCATGATTTTGAAGTCTTGAAAAATGATTTAGGAGCTCCAATTAGCGATAAAGGCGCAGTCTCAATCAGCCATGATGGAGCGTATGCGATTGGAATGGTGATTATTTATGGATAATTTTTATATGTTAGTAACGTTTATTGCGTTGCCGTATTATTGGATTCGTTCGCAATGGTTGCGCCGTTATGGCTCAGATGACCAAATTGACCGTGAGTTGAAGATGTATTCACGTCATTATTTTGGTATCAGAGGTAAAACGATTACTCCGGTAAATCGACCGGTGGATCCAGGTACCTGTATCTACTTATCGAACCATCAATCCCATAATGATATTTTCGTTACCCTAGGAATTGTTGAAACACCATTCCGCTTTGTTGCCAAAAAAGAATTGTTTACAAGTTTTATAACAGGGTCATTTATGAAAATGTCCCGTTCGTATCCGTTAGATAGGGAAGACCCACGCCAATCATTGACCCTACTTAAACAAGCACTTGAAGATACTACTGAAGGGCATTCTTTACTGGCATTTCCAGAAGGAACTCGGTCCCATCAGAAAGAAATGGTTGAATTTAAAGCGGGCATGTTTTCCGTGCTTCGAAAGAGTACGGTTCCAATTGTCCCAATGTACATCAAAAATAGCTATAAGAAAAACACACGTAATTATGAGGTGTTCTTTGGCGAACCCATGCTCCCGGAAACTTTTAATAAATTGAAGGGAACAGAATTAAGTCTTGAAGTCAAACGTCGTATGGAGATGTTGATGCAACAAGCTTATCAATAAAAAAAGCGACTTATTAAAAGTCGCTTTTCATATCGCTGTCTGAAGTGTGTGTTTCATCGACTGTAATGGCAGCAAATGATCCCCGTGTTACTTCTTTGAGCTGAAGAGGATTAAGGCCCATCTGCTGGCCTATTTTACCTGCTGATACAATGATTTCATCCATCGACTGCGCAGAGTCAGCGATGACTGTTGGAAACTGTTTCTTCATGCCAAGTGGTGAGCATCCTCCCCGTACATATCCGGTCAAATCAAACAATTTATTTAAATGCAAAAGCTCGACCCGTTTTACACCAAGTGCCTTGGCTGCTTTTTTCATATCGATATGATCAAAAATTGGAATAACCGCTACAAAATGATCGTTACCACTTTCAAGGACAATCGTCTTAAATACCTTTTGGGCTGGCTGATTGATTTGAGTGGGCACATCGATTCCTTTTTCTATCTCATCTTTGCTATATTCGTACATATTATATGCATATTTTTTTTGATCAAGAATACGCATTGCGTTTGTTTTCTTAATTTTCATGTAATCACCTACAAATAGTCTAACACAGAGTTTGAACGAGATATAGTAAATCGTGTGGAATCATGTACCTGTCGCTTCGGATTAACGTAAACATCAGGAATTATGTGGAATGTTAATTCAAAGGGGTAAATGCTTGAATATGTGCCTTGCTATTGGTATTCTTGTTACATCAAGCAAAGTAAATAACATGTGTTAAGTGCCAGAAGGATGGGAAGTCGCCTCTGGACGAAACGAAAGTGCAGTGTGTTATTGCCTCCGTTGCATAACTTTTCTTTAACTTGCTTGAAAAGAAAAGAGGATTTGAAATGAAAACAAAACAAATAGCAGTGATGGCAATGTTTGTTGCAATACAAATTGTTGTATCACGTTTATTGAGTGTGACGACTCCGATCACAAAGATCAGCTTTACGTTTATACCCTTAGCAGTAACTGGGTATTTAATGGGTGTTAAAAAATCGATGCTTATCGCGATAATTGCCGATCTAATTGGAGCTACACTATTGCCTTCGGGGCCCTATTTTCCAGGGTTTACCGTCTCTGCAGCAGTAACTGGTGCAGCATGGGGAATGTTGAAAGGTAAGGATAAACCGTGGCTTTGGGTCATTGGGATTTCTTTCTTTCATTTTGCGTTTGTAAGCTTGTTGCTGAATTCGACCTGGATCTATATGATGGGTGGAAAAGCCTTTTCCGCAATCATTGGCCCTCGTGTTTTAAAGTCAGCGATTATGCTCCCACTAGAAATAATTATTAACGGTTCGCTCATCACAGCGTTACAACGCCAAAAATTTGGTGAGAAACTGATAAATGGTCTATAATAGACCATTTTTATTATGGTACACTAGGTGTAATTGAAAGGGTGATAGTATGAAAAATGATGCATTAATTTCACAAGAAGCAAAGTATGAAAAAATTAGTGTCGTTGCGGACCAACTTGGTCTCGAAGAAACCGAGTATGAAGTGTATGGTAACTACAAAGCAAAACTTGATTTATCACTGTTAGACCGCCCACGAAAAGCAAAACTAATTCTGGTGACAGCTATTAATCCAACACCAGCGGGTGAGGGAAAAACAACGGTTAATATTGGATTGTCGATGGCGATGAACCAACGCGGTTATAAGACGGTGACAGCACTTCGAGAACCATCTTTGGGGCCAGTGTTTGGCATGAAAGGTGGCGCAACCGGTGGAGGATATTCACAGGTTATTCCAATGGATGATATTAACCTCCATTTCAATGGTGACTTTCATGCAATTACGGCTGCACATAACTTACTAGCAGCTATGATTGATAATCATATTTATCATGGTAATGAACTCAAAATCGATCTTAATAATATTGTTTGGGTACGTGCATTAGATACGAATGATCGTGCCTTACGACGTCTTCAAATTGAAAGCAAAAAAACACCACATCAAACATTTTTTGATATTACAGCAGCGTCGGAAATTATGGCGATTTTCTGCTTAGCAAAAAATATGGATGATTTACGAAACCGTCTGTCAAATATTATCATTGCTTATGATATCGAAGGTCACGAAATCCTTGCGAAAGACCTCGAAGCAGTGGGGGCGATGTTACTCTTATTAAAAGATGCGATGCGTCCTAACCTTGTGCAAACACTAGAAAATACACCGGCAATTATCCATGGTGGACCATTTGCAAATATTGCCCATGGTTGCAACTCAATTCTTGCGACTGAGATGGCAATGAAGCTTGGTGATTACGTTGTAACTGAAGCGGGATTCGGTGCAGATTTGGGTGCAGAAAAATTTTACGATATCAAATGTCGTATTGGAGGATTTAAACCAGATGCAACAGTTTTGGTAGCGACAATACGTGCCTTGAAGTATAACGGAGGCGTTTCGGTTCATGACTTGAATGAAGAAAATCTTGAAGCGTTGGCACTTGGAAGTGCTAACCTTAAGCAGCATCTTGAGAACATGCGGAAGTATAGTGACAACATCGTGATCGCTATTAACCGATTCCCAAGTGATACGAAAGCAGAAATTGAGTACCTTCAAACATTAGCGTCGACGCTCAATGTTTCAATCATTCTAACCGATGTTTATGGCCAAGGGGGTTCGGGTGCGCTCGAACTTGCTGATCACGTTGTTGCCTTGTGCGAAAAAAATAACCGTTTCAATTACCTTTATGACGCATCTGTCGATGTTTACAAAGCGATTGAGACAGTTACTTCAGAAATATACCGTGCGAATCGGGTAGAATATTCTGATATAGCGAAAGCGAAAATTGATAAGATTTTGGAAACCTATCCGCAAGGACTGCCAGTGTGTATCGCTAAAACACAATATTCCTTTAGTGATGACCCTAAAGCACTGAATGCCCCGCGTGATTTTGTCGTCAATGTTCGCGATGTGCGTTTAGCCAAGGGTGCTGGATTTTTGGTAGTATTATTGGGAGCAATCATGACAATGCCTGGATTACCAAAAATACCAAATGCTGTAAACATGGACTATGATGGTACGGTCATTGGATTAACATAAGACGCATATGCGTCTTTTCTTTTTTCTTCAAATGAAATCGCATACAACACAGACTCATAAATTGTGATAAACTATCTGTAGTAAATGAGGTCAGAAAAGATATGGAAACTAATGTCAATGAATTACTAAAAAATGAATTAAACCAATTCAAAGCACACCAAATTGATGCTGTTTTGGATTTAATGGCAGATGGCAATACTGTTCCGTTTATTGCACGTTATCGTAAGGAAGTTACGGGAAGTCTTGATGAGGTACAAATCCGTGAAATTGCAGACCGTTTTGAGTATCTTACAAATCTTGAAAAACGAAAAGAAGAAGTTATTCGTCTCATTGATGAGCAAGGGAAATTGACGGAAACGTTACTTGCAGACATTCAAAACGCGTCGGTTCTTCAAAAAGTCGAGGATTTATACCGTCCGTATAAACAAAAACGCCGCACAAAAGCGACAATCGCCCGTGAGCGCGGTTTAGAGCCGTTAGCGATCGAGTTTATGGCATTACCAGATTCGTTCAATCTGGAAGGGCTGGACGCATACCTAAACGAAGAGTTCGAACTCAATACCCGAGAGGATGTTTTAGCGGGCGTTCACGAAATTATCGCGGAGGTTGTTTCGGATGAGCCAAGTTATCGCGAATGGATTCGTGATATGACCTCAAAACATGGGGTTGTAGTCAGTAAAGTTAAAGATGCAGATAAAGATGAGCGTGAAGTCTATGAGATGTATTACGAGTTTTCACAGCCTGTTGATAAAATTGCATCGCATCGAATTTTAGCACTAAACAGAGCAGAAACAGAAGGTGTTTTAAAAGTTGATATTGAGATTGATGAAGCTCGTATTCTTGAGTACTTCCGTCGTCGCATAATTGGGAACAAGAGTAACTCCGCAACTGTTGAATATGTTCAAAATGGTTACACAGATAGTTACAAACGGTTCATTAAGCCGGCCATTGAACGTGAAATTCGAAATATGATGACAGAAAAAGCAGATAAACAAGCAATTCATATTTTTGGTGAAAATCTTAGAAATTTACTGCTCCAAGCACCTTTAAAAGGACAAACGGTTATGGGATTTGACCCAGCGTATCGTACCGGTTGTAAGTTAGCAATCGTTGACGCAACGGGGAAAGTAGGTTCTATTGATGTTATCTATCCACATGAACCGGCCCCTGAGCATAAGCGCGCTCAAGCTGCGACAATTTTCAAAAATCTTATTACAAAATTTGATGTAGATACCGTTGCCATTGGTAATGGGACAGCGTCTCGTGAATCGGAAGCTTTCGTTGCAAAAGCTTTAAGTGAACTTGGTGGTAAAACTGCCTTCGTTATTGTGAATGAGGCAGGAGCATCTGTATATTCTGCTTCTGATGTTGCACGTAAAGAATTTCCAGATTTACAAGTTGAACAACGTTCGGCTGTAAGTATTGGACGTCGCCTTCAAGATCCACTGGCAGAACTCGTGAAAATCGATCCGAAATCTGTTGGTGTCGGTCAATACCAACATGATGTTTCCCAAAAAGAGTTAACGACTGCACTTGATTTTGTCGTTGAAACAGCAGTTAACCAGGTTGGGGTTGATGTGAATACAGCATCACCACAGCTCTTAGAATACGTTGCTGGGCTGACAAAAACAACAGCACAAAACATTGTGACTTATCGTGAAGAACATGGCATTTTTAAGAATCGTAAGGCGATTAAAGATGTACCGCGTTTAGGTCCTAAATCATATGAACAAGCAATCGGATTCTTACGAATTCCAAACGGGGAGTATATCCTCGATAACACAGCAATTCACCCTGAAGCATATGCTACTACTGAAAAAATCTTAAAGCACTCAAATATTAAACCTGAGGAATTGGGAACAGAAGCAACGAAAGGCAAAATTGAAGGCATGTCAATTAATGAGCTTGCTTCGTTATACGATATTGGGAAGGTTACTTTAGAAGATATTTTTGCTGCATTAAAACAACCAGGACGTGACATGCGCGAATCAATGGCAGGGCCATTATTACGTAAAGATGTCTTGAGTATGGAAGATTTAAAACCAGGTATGGAACTTCAAGGAACTGTTCGAAATGTCGTGGATTTCGGTGCCTTTGTTGACGTCGGAGTTAAACAAGATGGTCTGGTTCATATTTCTAAATTAAGTAAACAATTTGTAAAACACCCAACTGATGTTGTTTCAGTTGGCGATATTGTTCAAGTCTGGGTACTTGAAGTTGATCTCAAGAAACAGCGAATTCAACTTTCAATGCTACCTTTGGATGCGTCATAATAAATCATGTCGGATACCTAGAATGTAGGAGCATTCATGAAAAATCAAAAACTAGTTCTAATTTACGTGGTTTTAGCACTCAGTCACGTTCTCTCAATCACCTCATTAGTGATGCAGCGAAATGAAATCATCATGACACTATCACTGATTTTGAAGTTATTTGTGACGGTGAAACTTTTAATTCCATCGCGATCAAAGTTGCTGTTAGCAAGTTTAATTGCGCAAATTGCAAGCTTTGGCGTATCGTTTATTAGTGGAACGTTTCTTCTTGCTCAGTCTGGAGAAATAGCTCGAACAGTTGGAAACCAGTCGTTCGCACTACAAATAGCTTACATTTTGATGGGAATTGCTGATGCACTCGTTATTCTTTACGTATCTAAACTTTCGCGTAATCCGTTCTTGACACGTATTTATCAAGTATTATCCTTTGTTATGGTTATGTTCGTAAGCGTTGGAACACTCGGATTTGCTTTTCCGATTCCTACAATATTGGATGTCATGGTATCGGTGTTCGAAGTTACAGGTTATGCGGGATTTGTAGCAACCCTTTTAACAGAACTTTATCTCAACACTAAATCTTTAAAGACGGAGGAAATATGAAAACGAAAGACCAAATAACGCAAACAATGATCCTCATCAGTGGATTGATCATCTCGATGCTTGCGACAGTATTGAAACAATATCCTATTGTCATGGTAATTGGATTAGGGATTCAAATATTTGCAACATTTAAGTTATTCACAATTACCAAAAACAAGTATTTAATTTGGAGTCTAGCGTCCTTAATGCTAAGTTTTGCGATTGTCTTCTTGAGCGGTACATTTGTTCCGATGATGACAACTGATATGTTCACAATGATCGCAATTTTATCCAATTTCTTGCTAATTACGTATGTTCTAATTCGGATGGCAGATGTCCTTCTAATGGTTTACGCGTCAGAGAATGCGCATAATGATTTCTATAAGCGATTCTATCAATTTCTTGCCATTTCGTTTACAGTGATGATTTTAGTAGGTTCCATCGGAACCTTCCTTGAAGGATTCACAATTATTCTGGTGCTTGTCTCAGTATTGGAGTTTGTATTCAGAATAGGTTTTATTCTAGCATTGATTCTAGAAGTCTATCATTCAAAAAAAGAGGCCTAACCTCTTTTTTGTTTAAAAGGCACTTGATTTCACAATATTGTCTTTCGACCTAAAACTGTCTAAAATAACCTAAGAAAGAGGTACCACATGGACTTTATTACGCTTTGCTATCACGAATTTCGAGATACCCCAATAAATACAGAAATACAGTCTATCCCCGTTGAAGTTGCGAACGGATACCAGGATAATTTACCCATCGCGTTGTATACGGACATTCAAGACTTTAAAGAACAAATGCAGTATTGTATTAATAATGGCTTTAATTTCATAACTCTAGAGGATGTTGAAGTTTTTTATAAAGATCGAAAGATGTTGCCGTCTAAAGCGATATTATTGACATTTGATGACGCTTATCAGTCGATGAAAAAACTTGCTTATCCGCTGCTTAAAGCAAACAAAATTCCGGCTACTATGTTTGTAGTTAGTGGTTGGATGCATGAAAAGAGCAAAGCATGGGATGCTACAGTTGCTCAAACAATGTCTTGGACAGATCTCGAGACAATGTCAGATTGTCTTACAACCGCAAATCATACCCATTGGATGCATCAACGTACTCATCTTCAAGGTTCTATTCAGACAGAACCCAAGCAAGCTGTGGTAGATGATATTCTAAAGTGTGCAACATATGTCGATGCACCTAAAATATTTGCATATCCATTTGGATTTTATGATCCTTCGGTATTTGCGTCTTTGGAAAATGCTAACATAGAATTCGCATTTACAACAAAGCCAGGTGTCAACACCTTAAGTACCCCACGGTTCGAGCTTAAACGCAATATCATTCCTTATAAAATGCCGCTTTCGGCATTTGTTGAACTGTTAGAAAAGAGATAAAATGAAGAAAATAATTACACTATTACTCTGTTTATTCGTCCTTGCTGGATGTTCAAACACACCCAAACCAGATTTAGAAACACCTTTAAAAGTAGGAACACTTGCAGCTGAATCCGCATTGCCAATTATTATTGCACATGAGGAAGGATTCTTTAAGAGTGAAGGAATAAATGTTGAAATTGTTCCGTTTGCCAATCCTCAAGAACGAAATGCAGCAGCACAAAGTGGTGCTATTGACATGATGATTGCTGACGCAATGACAGCATTTGCGTTTCAAGAACAAGGATTTCCATATATTATAACCTCAGATATTAACGAAGATTTTAAAATTATTGCATCACCTAATTCCGGTATCACAACGATGAAAGATCTGCAAGATCAACGTGTTGCACTGATTCCAGGTCTGTTATTAGAGTATGTTATGGATGAGATTGCTGCAAAAGACGCATTTGATTATCAAGTTTTAGCGATGGCATCTTTTCCTGGGCGTTTTGAGGGACTACTTCAAGACCAATTCGAAGCAGTAGTGTTTACAGAACCACAAGCAGGTATGCTAGTTGCTCAAGGTGCACATTTACTCGGAAGCTCCAGTGAGTATGGCATCAAGGGCGGAAGTTTACTAACGAAGAAAGATCGGATTGAGAAAGATCCCGAAATTATTGCTCGCTTCTACCGTGCGTATAATCAAGGGGTTGAGTACCTTAACAAGAATCAATCAGAAGCTTATGCAGCCGTGTTGACACAATATGCATTCCCACCTCAAATGGGAGCCTACATTGATCAAAAAACGACCCCATTTGAGAAAGCAAAACCAGTTTCAAATGATCAACTCGAATCGATTGCGACATGGTCTCTCAATAAGGGATTAGTAGAACAGTTACCGACCATCAAAAATACCGTTAATTTTAGTTTTATCGAAGAATAGGCCAGTCCTATTCTTTTTTGTATGTGTGTGAGTAGTAGGTGGTCTCATGGTGGATGATTCATCAAAATATATTGGTCTGTTTTTATAGTTTTTTCTCTTCCTATTTATATAGTGAATAATGTGGGGGACAATTTGTGGTTATCCCAAAATTAATTTTTGGTAAGTTATTGATATTCGGCTTAAATAGCGTAATATAGTAAGGAAGCTTGTTTGATTGAGACGCATGTTTGTGGTACGATTTACCTAGCATGCTCGAACTAAAACAAGTGAAAAGACGAAGCAATGCAGACATGAAAAGGAGGCAACGATGACACGGAAAATAAAAATTGCAATTTGCGTTGTTGGAGCAATCATTCTATCGATAATCGATTGGAGATTGGGCTTAGGTTGGTTGATTGGTTGGACTAGTTTACTGACACTCGAACATTTCAGAAATTTGTTCTATAACATCATACTCGATGAACAACAGTTTACAGTCAAAAAGTACGTTGGATACATCATCTTTGTATTTGTGATTTTATGGTTACCCTTGCTCTTGGCATTTATGTTCCCGGCATGGATTAATCCTTATGCGATAGCGGCAACATACTTGCTAGACCGTTTGCTACTTTTTATGACAGGAATTTTTACAAAGGAGAAGGCAAATGTTGCAAGTTGAAGTTTATTCGATTTTGATCATTACAATTGGTCTCTCCATCGCGTTTTATGTCGGAGGCAAGCGGCTTAAGAATTTGCCGCTTACTGAAAAGCCTCGCGGAGGCGTCTTAAAAGCAATACTTTATGTTAAGACGATTTCTGATTTCACAATTCAAAACATGGGTGAAAAACACGGGCGACGAATGGCAGCGTATATTGGAAGTGTATTTATTTACATTCTAGTTGCAAACATGTTCGGACTAACAGGATTAGCTGCACCTACAAGTAATTATTCAGTAACACTTGTACTTGCAATTATTACATTCCTTTTAATTCAACATGCAAAAATAGATGCAAATGGCGTAAAGGGATACGTCAAAGGATTCTTTGAACCGTTTTTCCCCTTTGTCATTCCGAACTTTTTCGGAACGGTAGCACCACTGATCAGTTTGTCACTCCGTTTATTCGGAAATGTACTCTCAGGAACGGTTATTATGACATTGCTCTATACGTTTACGGGTTGGATTAGCAGTTTTATCCCCGGTATCGGTGGATTTAACTTCTTCGGAGTGATTGTTGCTCCAGTATTACATTTATATTTCGATATGTTCTCTGCATTTTTGCAGGCGTTCATATTTATATCATTAACATCGATCTTAATCGCTGTTGAATATCAAGACTAAACTAAGGAGGATATTATTAATGGAAGCAGTAAGTATTGGAAAAGGATTGGTAGCGATCGCTGCCGCACTAGCAGTTATGACAGGTATTTTCTCAACAGTAGGACAAGGTTATGCAGCCGCTAAAGCTGTAGAAGCCGTAGGTAAAAACCCAGAAGCAGAAAGTAAAATTCGTTCAATGTTAATTCTTGGAGCGGGTATTGCTGAAACAGCTGCGATTTACGGTATGCTTATCGCATTCTTATTAATTTTTGTATTCTAATAATCAAAGGAGGGTATTATGAATTTAGATATTGCTGCAAAGCTAATGCCAGATCCTTGGACGATGGCTGCACAACTTGCGGCCACTTTTGTAATCTACATTATGTATCGCAAGTACCTTCACGAGCCTGTACAAAAATATTTGGACGCGCGTGCTGAACGTATGGCTGAAGAAATGAAAGAAGCAGAAGCGTACCGATTGGAAGCAAAAACAATGAGTGCTCAAGCACAGGAAGCATATTCTGAATCAATGGATAAACTAAAAATCGTTGAAGCGGATATGTTACGCGATGCTGAAAATAAAAAACAAGCAATTATTGATTCTGCTCAAGAAGAAATTGAAAATGAAAAAATCAAAATGGCAGAAGCCTTAAAAAATGAAAAAGCTGCACTTTACCGCGAAGTATCTACATACATGTTGGATACAGCCGTAGCGGTAAACCGCAAAGTATTGTCGGAGCGTGAATTAGATCACTCTTCAATGCTCCAAGACCTAGAGAAGGAAATGGAAGCTTATGATCATAAGCACTAAGCAATACGCTCAAGCTCTATTTGAAGTGTCTCAGGAACAAAACGTAGTTATGGATGTCTATGCGGAGTTACAAGCCGTCTCGCTGATACTTGAAGATGAAAAAATCAATCGTATTTTTACCCGAACATATCAAGACGAAACAATTCTTGATCCGTTGTGGAAAACGTTGCGATCGCACTTTTCAAAGCAAGTTGTCAATTTCTTAGAACTTCTTTATCAAGCAAACATGATGAAGAGTTATGAGCGCGTAATGGCAGCATTTCGTGATTTATTAGAAATTCATGAATACTTAAGTCGTGTGGATGTAGTTAGCGCGATAGCATTGAGTGATCAAGAAAAAATATCATTACAAAAAACGTTGAAAGAAAAATATAAAGGCGACTTAGAAATGCACTATGAGATTGATGCAAACTTGCTTCAAGGCATGATTGTTCATGTTCGTAGTGATATCTATGATACCTCAGTAAAAAGTAAACTGGATCGTATTATTAACCAAGGAGGATTACAACAATGAGCAATCAATCAGCAAACATTCTCGAAATGTTAAAAGAGCAAATTGCTGGAATTGAATTTGACACGAAGAGCGAGGATATTGGTCGCGTATTTAAAGTAGGTGACGGTATTGCGTTTGTTCGTGGTTTAGACCAAGTCCTCTCGGGGGAAATGCTACGTTTTAGTGATGAGGTTTATGGACTCGCACTAAACCTTGAAGAGAACCAAGTCGGGGTTGTTCTACTTGGTGATGACTCATTAGTTAAAGAAGGTGACGTCGTCTATCGAACCCAACATATAATCGAAGTGGGTGTTGGTGACGGTCTTTTAGGACGTGTCGTTGACGCATTAGGACATCCTATTGATGGTCTTGGAGAAATCAACTATGAAGGACACCGTCCTGTTGAACGTGTTGCTCCAGGTGTTATGACACGCCAGTCAGTACACCAACCTTTACATACGGGACTTAAAGTCATCGACTCTATGATTCCAATTGGTAAAGGTCAACGTGAATTAATTATCGGTGATCGTCAAACAGGTAAAACAAGTATTGCATTGAATGCAATCATCAACCAAAAAGGTCAAGATGTTAACTGTATTTATGTTGCTATCGGACAAAAAGCTTCAACCGTTGCAATGGTTGTTGAGAAACTAAAGGAACATGGTGCAATGGATTATACCGTTGTCGTATCAAGTACAGCCAGTGAACTTGCACCACTTCAGTATCTCGCGCCGTATACAGGGGCAGCGATTGGTGAACACTGGATGGATAATGGTAAAGATGTATTAATTGTTTATGATGACTTATCAAAACATGCGGTAGCATATCGAACAATCTCATTACTATTACGTCGTCCTGCAGGTCGTGAAGCCTATCCCGGAGATGTTTTCTACCTTCACTCACGTTTGCTTGAGCGAAGTGCAAAACTAAACGAAAACTACGGTGGTGGATCAATGACTGCGTTACCTATCATTGAAACACAAGCTGGTGATATATCCGCATATATACCAACAAACGTTATTTCAATTACAGATGGCCAATTATTCTTGAACTCAGATTCATTCAATAGTGGTTTTAGACCAGCTGTCGATAGCGGAATGTCAGTTTCACGGGTTGGATCAGCCGCACAAACAAAAGCGATGAAACAAGTTGCCTCATCATTGAAACTTGAATTAGCGACATATCATGAGCTGTTATCATTTGCTCAGTTTAGTACTGACATTGATCCAGCAACCCAAAAAATTATTGACCATGGGAACCGTCTTACTGAATTGCTCAAACAAGGAGCACTTTCAAAGACACCTCACGAATTGATGATTGTAAGTATGTTCTTAAATAAATACGGGTTCCTCGATATGCTAAGTGTAAAAGAAGTTTTACCATTCGAAAAGTTCTTACATGAACGCTTTGTTTCATCACATCAAGATCTTTTAGATCAAATAAAAGCGAACTTTACACTTGATGATGCCCTAATTGAGACGCTCAAAACAGTAATCAACGAAGAATTAGAGCGCTTTAAGATAAGAAATAATGCCTAATACACAAGCCATAAAAAAAAGAATCCGGTCCATCAAATCGACACAAAAAATCACGAAAGCAATGAAGCTTGTTTCGTTGAGCAAACTTCAACGGTATCGTGATCGAAAAGGACACTTCGAAGCCTATTACGATGCTGTGAGTCATGCGACAATACAGTTTATAGATTTTGAAGTGGCGACGGATGATAAACCAAAATTGTATTTTGTTGTGATGCCTGATTTGGGATTGTGCTCAGCTTATATTCAAGGTAATATGCGAAAGTTACTTTCTGTATATAAACCTGAAGATAGTGCAGTTGTTATTGGGACACAAAGTTATGAATCACTAAAAAACAAGTCAGTTACAATCGTTAACCCGATGCAATCGAGTGAACATTTTGAGTTGCTTGATGCTGTAAAACTATTAAAGCCGTATCTTGCAACGCACCAAATTGTTACGATTGTCCCTGATTATGCTAATGCACTGAATCTTGAATTCGAACTCCATACGTTACCTACAGTGGTGTCGGGAGCACGTGATCAAGTAATTTACGAACCGAATTTTGAAGATGTTGCCTCAATCATGATTCAACAAGCACTCATGGCGTTGTTGCGTCACACATATCTGACATCAAAAGTAAGTGAGCATACGACACGCCGTATTGCGATGGAAAAAGCAACAGACAGTGCAGAAGACATGATTGAAGATTTAGGTCGAAAATATAACCGTATTCGTCAAGAGGCGATTACACAAGAGATATCTGAAATTGTTTCAGGAATGGAGGGTTAACGATGAAAGGTAGAATTGTACAAATAGTAGGACCAGTTGTTGATGTTCGTTTTGATAGTGAACATATGCCGAAACTCTACAATGCGCTTGTAGTTGAACACGGTGAACTCAAAGTAACACTTGAAGTATCACAACATATTGGTAATGATTTAGCCCGTTGTATTGCAATGGGAACTACTGATGGATTATCTCGTAATCTTGAAGTCGTTGATACAGGAGCAGCTATTAAAGTTCCTGTCGGCCAAGCTATTCTTGGACGTATGTTTAATGTCTTGGGTGAACCAATTGATGAAAAACCATTTGACAGTGAAGGCGTGGAATTCCATGAAATCCACCGTTCTGCACCGTTATTTAAAGATCAAAAAACAACCAATACAGTATTAGAAACCGGGATTAAGGTCATTGATTTACTTTGTCCTTATCCACAAGGTGGAAAAATTGGTCTCTTTGGAGGGGCTGGTGTTGGTAAAACCGTGTTAATGCAAGAACTTATTCACAATATTGCAATTGAGCATAGTGGACTATCAGTAGTTGCTGGTGTTGGAGAGCGAACACGTGAAGGAAATGATTTGTATCACGAAATGAAAGATGCAAATGTTCTTAATAATACAGTTCTTGTCTATGGACAAATGAACGAATCTCCAGGGGCCCGTATGCGTGTTGCATTATCAGGGCTAACTATGGCGGAAAACTTCCGTGACAACAATAAGCAGGATGTTCTTTTATTCATCGATAATATTTTCCGTTTCACGCAAGCGGGATCTGAAGTATCCGCATTGTTAGGGCGTATGCCTTCGGCTGTTGGATACCAACCAACACTTGCTACAGAAATGGGACAACTTCAAGAACGTATTACATCTACAACAGATGGATCAATTACATCCATTCAAGCGATTTACGTTCCAGCGGATGATCTAACTGACCCTGCTGCAGCGATTACATTTACGCACTTGGATGCGAAAACAGTATTGGATCGAAACATTGCGGCGCTTGGAATTTACCCAGCGGTTGACCCATTAGAGTCAAGTAGTAATCTGTTGTCCGAAGATGTTGTTGGTGAAGAACATGTCTATGTTGCAACAGAAGTTCAAAAAATACTTCAACGATATAAAGAACTCCAAGATATTATTGCGATTCTTGGAATGGACGAACTGAGTGAATCGGATAAGCAAATTGTAAACCGTGCACGTAAAATTCGTAATTTCTTGTCACAACCATTCTTTGTTGCAGAAACGTTCTCAGGAATATCAGGATCCTATGTATCCATTGCTGATACTGTTCGAAGTTTCAAAGTAATCCTTGACGGTGAAGTCGATCATTTACCAGAACAAGCATTCCTCTTTGTCTCGACAATTGAAGAAGTGTACAAGAAAGCAGAAGGGATGATGTAACGTCATGTTTACCTTTAAACTGCTTACACCCAATGGGCTCTATAAAACATTAGAGATAGATTCCGTAACTTTGCCAACCACGGATGGCCAGCGAACCATGCTCGCTAACCATATGGCAACAGTAATGCCAATTGATATTGGTGTTATGTATACAAAGACAAACTCTGAAATCGAAAATTTTGTGGTTTCAGAGGGACTCTTTACATTTGAAAACAACGTTGCTACACTATTAGTATCTTCAGTTGAATCAGAATCAGATATTGATTTTGAACGTGCAGCTAAAGCAAAAGCACGTGCTGAGGAACGCATAGAAAGTAACAATCAACAACTATACGATATGAAGCGTGCTGAACTCGCGCTAAAACGATCGTTAACGAGGTTAAAACTTAGAAAATGATACGTTCAATTAAATCATTCTTGAAGAAACGCACTATTCCTCAATATATCGCAATGGGCTTCGCATCAACAATTTTTGTTGGTGCTTGTTTGCTTTCTTTACCTATCGCATCTCGTGATGGGACGTGGACCAATTTTCTGGATGCGCTCTTTGTCGCAACATCCGCGGTTTGTGTTACTGGTCAAACTACAGTAAATACAGCTGCACATTGGAACTATTTTGGAAGCACAGTCATCATTTCCCTAATTGAAATTGGTGGGCTTGGATTCATGTCAGTTTTTGTTTATTTCTTCCTATTTATGGGTAAGAAAATGACATTACGACAACGCCATTTACTCCAAGAATCTGTTGGTGCTGAAAATGCTGCCGACGCACAAAAATTAATCCGCTATATCGTTAAATTCTCATTGTCAGTACAGGCACTTGGGGCAGCGGTATTAGCAATCGATTTTATTCCTAAATTTGGATTTCTAAAAGGAATCTACTTCTCAATGTTCCACTCCATTTCCGCATTTAATAATGCTGGATTTGATTTGTTTGGAAACAGTCTCGAAGGGTTTACACAAACACCTCTAGTACTACTCACAATCGGAGGTCTCATATTCTTTGGAGGTCTTGGATTTATCGTGTGGCGCGATTTGTTGACGTTTAAACGAAAAAAACGTTTACTTATACATACGAAAATTACGTTAATTACGACAATTGGTATTTTAATTATCAGTTTTGTTCTTTTCTGGGTAAGTGAATCAAGACATGGGACATTTGCTGGATTGCCACTGTGGGATCAACTTGTAAATACACTCTTTATGGCGATTACGCCTCGTACAGCAGGGTATGCCAATGTTAACTACGCGTTTATTTCTCCAATGGGAATATTCTTAACCATTATTCTGATGTTTATCGGTGCTTCATCCGGTTCAACAGGTGGTGGAGCCAAAGTTACAACATTCGCAACATTATTCCTCTTTATGCGTGGTGTCTTCAGTGATACTCAACCGCGTTTTCAATCGAGAGCTATTCCAATGGATCGCGTTATTAAAGCGTTGATGATTCTCTTTATTGGGATTGCGATTGTAGTCAGTGCATCACTCATTCTATTCATCACTGAAACCATTCCGCCAGAATTTGGTATTGAATATATCCTGATGGAAGTCTTCTCATGCTTTGGAACTGTTGGACTCACCATGGGGTTAACACCAAACTTAACAAGTATTGGAAAAATCGTATTAATTATTGTAATGTTCGCAGGCCGTATCGGGTTGTTAACATTCTTCTTATCATTCGGAAACCATTCGGATATGAAAGAACCAACTTTAAAATACCCAGAAGCAAATATATTAGTGGGTTAGGAGAAAACTATGACAAATAAAACAGTAGCAGTCCTTGGACTAGGGTTGTTTGGAGCCTCTGTTGCAAAAACACTTGCACGTCATGATGTGGAAGTTATTGCAATGGATAAAAAAATGGAACGTGTAGATGAAGTTGCGATGCATGTTGAACATACAATTCAAGGTGATTTTACAAAACTAGAGCATCTAGAAGCAGCAGATATTGGTCAAGCTGATATTGCGGTAGTTGCCTCTGGTGAACGATTGGAAGAAGCCATTCTTTGTGTTCTAAACCTAAAAAAAATTGGTGTTCCTCAAGTTATCTGTAAAACAAAAAATAGAGATTATCACGATGTTCTAAAAAAAGTTGGTGCAGACCGTGTCTTATTACCTGAAGTTGAAATGGGTAAACGACTTGGGAATGAACTTGCACGTCACTCTGTAATTGATGCCTTGCGCATTGATGATCGATACAACTTAGTCGAAATTCATCCCCTTAAAGAATGGGAGAATAAATCAATTCAGGCATTAAATTTACGTCAAGAGTATGGCTTTAACATCGTTGCTCTCAAATGCTGCGTGAACAATGAATTTATTATTAATGTTTCACCAGACTATATTATTCGAGATGGTGACCTACTTTTCGTACTTGTTGAAGAAAAAGATTTAGATCGCTTCAATGACATGGAAGATAATAACTAAAAATAATAATTCAAGTAATGATAGTTAGCCTATCATTACTTTTTTATATCTGTAAAGGTTTGTGAACTGGACGAAAGTTACAGGATTTCGTAAAATAGAAACACATAAGTTCAAAGTAAGGGAGTGGTGATGATGGAACAAAAAACATTTCGACCAAGCGTTGCCAAAAGTTGTCTGATACCATTTGGAATTCTTAGTATCGCGTTTCATGGACTCGTGATTCTTGGATTTAGTTTTTTAATAATGGGTGGAATGAAAATTGGTTGGTCTGATGTCGTACATTTTTTAGTCAGTGAGAAGATACTCCAATGGATTATTGTTCCCGTTACGATTGTGTATCTTTTACAGTGGGTATATGGAATCGTATATGCTCGAAAAGCATCCGTTCAATGTGACCACGAACACGTACGCATAAACACGATTTACAGTAACTATGATATTGCGTATGCCGCGATTGACCATGTTCGGTTAACTGTGAGTGCTGCTGACCTTGGTACACGCTTATACGTTAAAGTAAAAGATAAGAAGCTATCAACTGTAATTCGTTTACGTCTATATACGACCTATGATGTGCAAAAATTGCGCGCTATTCTTGAAAGTGTTTAAATTAAGATATTCGTGAAGCTAAAATAAACCTTCACAAGCATGTACCGATGCATAAAGACAAAGTAAAACCTGGTAACGACCGGGTTCTTTTTATAAGCAAATATCTTGCAACATATACCTATAGGGGTATAATGAAAATAGATACAGGAGGTCATGGTATGACAATACACATTACAAACAAAGATTTTGAAACACAAATTGCAGAAGGACTGACATTTATTGATTTTTGGGCAGAATGGTGCGGACCATGCCGTATGCTAGGTCCTGTAATTGATGAACTATCAACAGAATTCGAAGGTAAAATTAAAGTAGCAAAAGTTAATATTGATGAAAACCCGGAAATAGCACAAGAGTTTGGCATCATGTCGATTCCAACAATGATTCTTTTTGAAAATGGAAAACCAGTCGAACAAATCCAAGGATTCCAACCTAAAAAAGCATTACAAGAGTACTTAGAAAGTAAGGTCTAAAAATGAGAGTTGTTGTAGTTGGAGGAGTTGCCGGAGGAATGTCCTTCGCAACCCGTTTTCGAAGACTAAACGAAAATGCAGAAATTATTGTTTTAGATAAAGGACCCTATGTTTCATTTGCAAACTGTGGGCTACCATATCATATTGGTGGTGAAATTGAGGATCGTGATGATCTCATCGTCGTGTCACCAGAAACACTAAAAGCACGATTTCAGCTAGATATTCGTCCTAATCATGAAGTTGTGGCAATCCATCCAGACACTAAAACAGTAACGGTTGTGAATGATGAAGAAACGTTTGAACTAAGTTATGATAAATTACTTTTGTCACCAGGAGCGAAGCCGATTGTTCCACCAATTCCAGGGTTGACCGAGTCTAACAATGTTTTTTCGCTTCGTAATCTTCCTGACATGGATAAAATTGTGCGTCACATTGACAACAATGCGCCTCAAAAAGCAGTTGTAATTGGTGCTGGGTTTATTGGTTTAGAGATGGCTGAAGTACTAAAACATCGTGGATTGGATGTCACAATTGTCGAAATGGCGCCGCAAATTCTTGCGCCTTTAGATACAGAAATGGCTCAATTTGTGCGCGATGAACTCGAATCCAATGGGATTCAAGTACTTGTCGGTAAGGGTGCTCAGGAATTCAAGAATAAAGGCCAAACGATTATTTTATCAGATGGTGACGAAATTGAGTCTGATTTAACGATTTTGTCAATTGGTGTTATGCCAGATACAGCGATTGCTCAAGAAGCAGGTATTGAAACTGGTTTTAAAGGAGGCATTCGAATTGATGAGTTCTTCAGAACAAATGTTCAGGATATCTACGCTGTAGGTGATGCAGTATTAGTTAAACATATGATTACTCAAGAAGAGACGCTTATTTCACTTGCGTCACCGGCAAATCGTCAAGGGCGACAAGCTGCGGATACGATGTCGGGGCTTCCACGTAAACATCGTGGTTCGTTAGGTACTTCGATTCTTCGTGCTTTCTCGATTGGTGCTGGAAGTACGGGTCTCAATGAACGCCAACTTCAAACGTTAGGGTATCCATATGAATCTGTTCATATTACAGGGAAAAACCATGCAGGATACTTCCCCAATGCAACTGCGATTAACCTTAAATTAATCTTTAACCCACAGACCGGTGCAATCTATGGCGCACAGGCTATAGGTGAAGACGGAGTTGATAAACGAATTGATGTCATTGCTACTGCGATTAAAGGTGGTATGACCGTTGAAGATCTTCCAGAATTAGAGTTAACATATGCACCGCCATTTGGTACTGCAAAAGATGTTGTAAACATTGCTGGTTATGCAGCTCTAAACATTGTTGAAGGATATTCAGAAGCGATTCAATGGGATGAAGTCGATCAGTATCGTAATCAAGGAGCATACCTTCTAGATGTTCGAGATGCTATGGAAGTGAAAGAGGCGGGGGCACTTGACGGGTTTCATAATATTCCGTTAAACTATCTTCGCTGCCGCTTGCATGAAATTCCTGAAGATGCTGAGGTTATCGTTGCATGCCATAGTGGTCAACGTAGTTATTCAGCAATGCGTGTTTTAAAACAAGCGGGGTATAAGGCGAAGAATCTTGATGGAGCGTTTAAGTATCAGGCGCTGATGCACCCAGAATCCGTTTCTAAGGAGTGATAACGATGAAATGTGATAAGAACCTATTAAATCGTCTTAGTCGCGCAGAAGGGCAACTAAGGGGTATTGCGAAGATGATGGAAGAAGGACGTCCTTGTGAAGATGTCTTAACACAGCTTACAGCCGTTCGTTCTAGTATTGATCGTTTGATGCGCTTAGTTGCGATTCAAAATCTCATGGAACATGTGGATGTGACGGATCAAACAAAAGTTGAATCTGCGGTCAATCTTCTTACTAAAGTTTAATACGTAAAAAAGACATCCACGTGGATGTCTTTTGTTTATGCTTTGAGTGTTTGAGCAAAGTCAGTAATGAGCGGGTAAACGTTCATTTCTTCAATGAGAGATACAGCGTTTTGAAGTGCTTTATCGTTGTGATTTAGTGCTGCGTTAACTGCATCTACATAATCAATGATTTGTTTATTGAGGCCATTGACCTTACCAAGAGGTGTAATTGCATCGACAAACTGTTTGTCATGCGTCAACGCACTTAAGTGTGCAAGGTACAATAACTTAAAACGTCCATTATCGTGCAGTCTTCCACCCATGACGCCTTCAAGATAATTCTGAATATCATGATTATTTGAACCGGTCAGCAACATTGATAGAGCTGTTGCATAATAGAAATCTGTAGAAATAAATGATTGTCTTAAAGCACTTGGAAAATTAGCGATGACATACTGAAAGACTTCACGTGCCTTGTCAGCATCCTTTTCTTCAAACAGGACATGGTATAGTTTTTCCCGATCCATTTCGGCTGCGAGTAAGTTAAAAACGATTGTGGCTGCAGCTAAGAAAAAAGCAAAAATTACGGTAATAATTGAGACAGAACCAGGTTGTCCGACATTATAGATTAAATATAAGAATCCAAGAATAATCACAACAAGTGATATGAGTAACCGTTTCTTAATTGTTTTGATAAAGTTTTGAGCGATGTGTTCAGGTGTAGTATCCATAACGACCTCCAATATTAATTTAATTATAACACAGAGAACCACAAAAAAAGAGCCGAAGCTCTTTATAATGATTCCTTAAATGCACGCCAACTTCCTTCTGGAAGGTAGATTGCCTCTTTTTCAAACTGTGTGTCCAAATGCTTACTTGTATAGACGTAAACATCCAGGACGGTTGTGGATCCATCTGCCAATGTAATGGTTTTAGGAATCCGTGAATACTCATCATCTGCTTGATGATTATAGCCCTCCATCTTATCAATGGCTGGAAGAATCGCAGCTAAGTCTTTGACATGAATAACTTCACCATGAACGGTATCGTCACCATCTAAGATTGCTGGATAGCCTTTATAAGGCATATCGTAAAGTTTTCCTTGAACTGTAGCAGGTTGAATGTCCAACACATGACCACGTAAATACTTTTCGTAGTTATGGAAGTTCTTCATGAGTGATCCATAAACAAACATGACATCAGACATTATGAAATTGCGCCACCTTGGACTTTAATGTCTTCTGCAGTTGTAACGGTTGTTGCAATTGCAATCTCCAATCCTTTAGAGATTTGTTCGATTGAAAGAGCTGGTGCTGTTGGTTTATCAACAACTTGTTGTGTTGCGAATGGAACATGAATAAATCCTCCGCGCACATTTGGGAATTTCGTTTGAATTAAATATAAAAGACCATACATTAAGTGGTTACATACAAAGGTTCCTGCTGTATTTGAAACACTTGCAGGCAATCCTGCCTTTTTAATGTTGTCAACAATTGCTTTAATTGGTAACGATGCGAAGTATGCCGGTGCACCATCTTCACGAATTGCTTCGTCAATAGGTTGGTTTCCTTCATTATCTTTAATTCGCGCATCATCTTCGTTTATTGCGACGCGTTCTGGTGTAATGCCGAAGCGACCACCAGCTTGTCCAACTGTAATAACATAATCAGGTTGGTGTTCTGTAATTGCTGCTTCTAAAACATCAATTGATTTCCCAAAAACTGTAGGTACTTCCAGTTTAATAACCTCGGCACCTTCAATTGTATCGGGTAATAATTTAACTGCTTCATATGCAGGGTTCATGGCTTCTCCGCCAAATGGATCAAATCCAGTAATAAGTACTTTCATTGGTTTACCTCCTCTAGAATGCTAAGAAATACATAAGGAAAATATGTACTACCAATAGTATTATAGCAAATGGTGCTTGGAACTTGATAACAGAATACTCATTTTTTGTTTCTAACAGT
Organism: Erysipelothrix anatis; assembly: GCF_009828745.1. Taxonomy (GTDB): domain Bacteria; phylum Bacillota_I; class Bacilli_A; order Erysipelotrichales; family Erysipelotrichaceae; genus Erysipelothrix; species Erysipelothrix anatis. The sequence continues at coordinate 127,125 of NZ_WTSX01000004.1, read as the reverse complement.
GTTGCGGAAAGAATATTAAAGTTTGCTGCCATTGGAGTTAGGAGTGTTCCACAGAACCCAGCAGTCATGGCAATTGCACTTGCGATGATTGGATCACCACCAGCTGCAAAGACGAAAGGAATTCCAATTCCAGCAGTAATAACTGTAAATGCTGCGAAAGCATTTCCCATAATCATTGTGAAGAGGGCCATCCCAACACAATATGCAATGACGCCTAAAAATGCATTTCCTTGTGGAATGACACCACCAAGAAGTGTTCCGATTAAATCCCCAACACCTGCTGATGTAAAGACAACACCAAGGGCACCTAAGAGTTGAGGAAGGATTGCTGTCGAACCCATGGTACGCATTAAGCGTGTTCCATCAGCTGCGGCAGTCTTAATTGGTGCTTTTGTTATAATGAAGACTGTTGCCAACCCGATGGCTGCTGAAAGACCAATCGCGATATAGCCGAGGTTACCAGCGGATACTGTACTTGGTGCAATCATCGGTAATAATGTTGACAGTGCAAAGGCGCCAACAGCAATCATTACGGATGGTAAGAAAATTAAAGTACCAATACGTCCAGATTGTTCATCACGAAATGATTGAGCAATTTGTTCGATATCTCCAACATTTACAGATTTTGTAATTGAGAAGACACCAAGTGATAAGACAAGAATTCCATTGATTGCATTTGGAATTTTAGGTCCAAAAATAAAGAGAACAGCTAAGATAGTCCAGAAACTAAATGCACCGTAACGACGAACATCATCTGTTGAACGGTATACGTTAATTGCTGTAGCGAAGAGTATAAACCCAATAAGGATATACCACATTTCTAAAAAGAGTGCCCAAAAATCCATTATTTCTTACCTCCTGATTTAATTTTACGATCAAGGAGCGCCATTTGAACACCACCAAGTAAAATTGCGCTTATGAAGACTGGCATGGACCATGCTGAAATTCCAGCATTGGATACGCCGTGAATACCTGCATCTGTAAGGGTCGAAACAATTAAGTTAACACCACTACTTGCAGGGAATAAGTTTTGCCCGAAGAAGTTACCATAGTTTTCTGCTGCGGCTGCTGCACCTTTAACGGTGTCTGCTTCCACATCATTGAGCGGTACGCCACCCCGATCGGCGATTGCTGCCCCTTCAGCCATTGGATGAATTAATGGACGAATGAACTGTGGATGCCCTCCTAAACGTAACGATAAGGCTGCGGCTGTTTGACGAATAACTTGGTATAACCAAATAACACGTCCAGCGGTTAGTGCGCTCATGCGTTGGATTAGAGCAACTGCTTGCTCACGTAATCCGTATCGCTCACTCATACCGACAACAGGTAAGGTGAGAATGAAAATACTCATACCGCGGTTTCTCACAAATTGAGAACCAAGCGTCTCGAGAATTTCCATAAAATTCATGCCACCAATTAATGCAGTTACGACTGCAGCGACAAGAACGACTGCAATTGAATCAAGCTTCATTGCGAAACCGACAATAATAATACCGATTCCAACAAGGAGCCATAAATTAACATCTGCCATGCTTTTTCTCCTTTATATTCTATTTATCATTGGTTAATTATATCTAGTATTTGGGTTTCTTACAACCGGATTATGTAAGATTATGTTATTCTATGAAATAATTTATGAAAAAGTCTGAAACAAATACTAAAAGAATAACGGTTCCTATATATTCCTTAACATTATTATATAGAATTCATATACGAGGGAATGTGAAGAGACTTTCAAAGAAAAACTTGACCAAAAATACATCAAACATTACATATCGGCTGAATTATGCTAAAATAAGAAGTAGTGATTAGAGAAAGAGGTGTTTATTATTAACGAAGAAAAATTGACTCAGGTCGAAGACAAAGAAGAAGAAACAAAACAACCAAGTTACTCACGCAATGATTTTGGTTGGGAAAGTCTTGCTTCTGTAGAAGAGTCACGCCAAAACCAATTGATTTCCGAAGTTTACAGTATTATGAATACAGGTGACGATGAGAAACTGGAATTCATTAAGCGTGAATGGGATTCGCTATCAGAGGAAGGCATTGATGCTGCCCTTGAAACGCGCTTCACCCAAGCAATTCATCGTTACGAAACGCGCCAAGAGCGTCTTGAAGAAGCTCAATCTATCAAACATGAACTGATTGAAAAAGCTGATAAGGTCAAAGATTCAACAGACTGGAACAAGACTTCCACTTATTTACAGGAGTTGCAAAACGAATGGAAAGAAGCTGGATTTGCGGGGCAAGATATTGATCAGGATTTATGGGAGAAATTCCGTGCTATCAATGACCATTTCTTCGATAAGCGCAGTAAACATTACGATCAACTTACAGAAGATCGTAAAGATACCCGTGCATTGAAAGAACAATTAATCGTTGAAGCAGAAGCATTAAAAGATTCAACAGACTGGAAGAAAACATCCACAGATATGCGTAACTTGATGACACGTTGGAAACAAGCAGGATTTGCTGGACGTGAATTCGAAGATGAACTCTGGGAACGTTTCAATACTGCTCGTCAGTATTTCTACCAACAACAACGCGTCTTCTTTGACGAAATGCGTGAAACACAAGGTGAAGCTCGCAAAGCCAAAGAAGCTATCATTACACGTGCAGAAGCATTGGTACAGTCGTTCCATGATGCAACACAACGTTCCGAAATGGAAGCAATGTTTGAAGAGTGGAAACAAGCAGGTCACAGTGGTCGTGAATTTGAAGAGAAGTTGTGGAACGAATTCCGCGCAATTCAAGATGATTTCTACGATCGCTTCAAAAACCGTGAACAAAACCGTCGTGAAGCAACAATAGCGGATGCAGAAAATCAAATCGAAGATCTAGATGCACGTATCTCGGCACTTGAAAGTATCAATGACAAAATTGAAGCAAAACTTTCAAGTCTTGAAGGTCAACTTGCAAGTAATGACTCCGATGCAATTCGTGAAGAAGTTGTTGCATTAAAACAAACACTTGCCGATAACAATCAAAAACTCGACGAGTACACACAAGAATACAATAAGTTAGACAGCCAACTTAACCGCTTCTAATCTTAAAAACATAAAGGGTATATTTCCGCGGAAATATACCCTTTTAGTATGAAAGTGTGGTTTAATAATTGCAGAGGTGACCTATGAAGAAAATTCTTAAAATGGTTTTACTATATCTTGTACTTATTGGGCTTGGTTTGTATGGTGGCTTAATGATTGGTTATCTTGCCGCTGAAGCCAATTTTTCAATTTGGCTTTTATTAGGCGTTGGCGTTATTACTGTGATAATCAGCGTCTTGATTCATATTCTCATTCATGAGTTGGGTCATCTAGTGTTTGGTAAGCTCAGTGGCTATGACTTCGTGTCGTATCGTGTCGGAAGCCATATGCTCCAAAAGTCAAAGGGCGTTTACAGCTACAAACGCTATCAAATTCCGGGAACTGGTGGTCAGTGTTTAATGAGTCCATCTGGACTTCCAGAAACATATCCGTATGCAATGTATAACTGGGGTGGTGTTATCTTTAATGGTTTTGCGAGCTTTATCGCCCTACTTATTTTCCTTAGTTTCTCAAGTCTAATGGTGAAGTATGTCGCAACTATATTTATCATTATGGGACTATTTCTAGCGATTATGAATAGTGTTCCAATGAAGAATGGTACATCTGATGGTAGCAATTTGGCAGCCATAAAAGCGAATCCCAAAGCGCGCGAGGCATTGTGGTACGTGCTCAAGCAAAATGAGCTATTTGTTGCAGGTGAAACACTCAATACAATTGACAAACGATTCGTGCCTTTGTTTGATAAACAAGATGTGAAAGATGGCTTAACGATGAATGCATATGTGAATGCAGTGTTTGCATCGGCACGCAGTCTAACGCCACTTCAAAAGTTAGCGTATTATGATGATTTGGTAACTGATGATCTTCCGTATATACCTGTACTCAAAGGTGCAATTGACTTGGAGTATCACACACAACAAATGCTCGCTACGGATACGATACCAACCGCAAGTCGAGAATTGGAAATTATCTTAAAAGGGATGAAGCATACACCTGAAGTCATTGTCTATCAGTATCTAAAAGTAAAAGGTACTGAAGCGGCGCGAACACAGGCACTTGCGACCTTAAAAAGGATGCGTAAGACATATCCTTATGTTGGAAATGTAACGGAAGCGGAAATACTGATTCAAAATTATTAAAAAACCCCAAGTTGCTTTGCAACTGGGGTTCTTTTTATGAAGCGGCTTGAACAGGTTCTTCGATTGCGCCTTCTCGTGTTGCCACGATTACGGTTGCTGTTGCTGATCCTGTAACGTTTGCCATTGTACGTGCCATATCGACAATAGCCGAAATAGGTGACAAGACAAAGATAATCTCAATAGGTAGTCCAGCAGCTGTTAGTACGGCAGTTGCTGCGATTGTTGCAGTTCCAGGAACTCCGGCTGTTCCCAAACCAACAACAACTGTATAAACAATTAATAATAAGTATTGTTGTGTAGTGAATGGAATGCCTAAGGCGTTAATACTAAATACGGCGAGTAAAACTGGCCACATTCCAGTACATGCTGGCATACCGACATTGGCTCCCAGTCCGGCAACAAATCCTGCGATATCATCTTTGACACCAAGTTTCGTTGTGACTTGTTCGATGACGACTGGAACCGTTCCAATACTGCTTTGTGATGTAAAGGCAACCACTTGAGCAGGCCAAATTGCTTTAAAGAAACGAATTGGATTCATTTTTGCGAATACACTAATTAATGTACCGTGAACAACAAAGGCTTGGAAGAAACTAATCGCATAGGCAATCACAATAATCATTGCAAATGATGCAAGGTCTTTTCCACCATCACGTGTGGGAACGTTCGCAATATAAGCAACAACAGCGAATGGTGTTAGTGCGATAATTGATTTAACAACGCGATATGTAAGTTTGTTAGCAGATTCAAAGAATTGAATCATTGGACTTGCGCCCTCATGATCTTTGGTATTAAATTTGACCAAAGCCACACCGACCATTACCGAGAAAATAATAATCGGAATGATTTGATTCTTTGCAACATGATTGACCAAGTTACTTGGGAAAAATCCAACAATTGTATCTATAAAGGTTGGAACTTCACGGGCAACATAATCTGTTGGCAATGAAATGGTAAACCCAGAACCAAGTTTGAGGCTCGTAGCAACAATTAATGTAATTGTACTTGCAATCAATGTATTAAGCAGTAACCAAAATACTGATCGGAAACCGAGTGTTTTAAGACGGGTAATACTGTTAAGTGACGCGATACTTGAAATAATGCTGAAGAATAGTAATGGCGCCACAATTGCATAAATTAATTGTGTAAAGATTGTTCCAAAGGGTGTGACGTATTGTGTATTCCCTTGAAATACAAATCCAATCACCAATCCAAAGCCCATCGCAATAATCGTGCGAAGCCCGAAATTCACACGTTTCTTACGCAAATGTTGAAGAAATGCAAACACCACGAGCGTCGTCGCGAATGCAATCCATGGTAAGTATGTAGACATAATAAAATTCTCTCCTCCTTATAAAAAAAGATGTCGTATGACATCTCAAGAATTCTCTTATCTGTGCAAGAGATTAAATGTGCCATGCAAAAAATTACACTTTCGTGTTCCCGTTATAGTTTGAAAATGTACAGCAGCATAGAATTTCCATTTTGATCCCCTTTATGCGTAAAACATATTAAACATATATGTGATACATGTTTCGATGTAATCATATAGAATGTATCGAAAGTTGTCAACACATTTACTCTTCAAAACGAAGTTTGCTATAATAGCCACAATAAGGAGAACTTGTATGAAACAAATTATTGTAATTGGAGGCGGTCCATCAGGAATGATGGCAGCAATATCATCTAAAGAACATTGGCCAGAAGCAAATGTAATTTTACTTGAGCGTAATGAACGTTTGGGAAAAAAATTACGGTTGACAGGCGGCGGCCGATGCAACGTTACGGCAGATGTCGATATTCAAGAAGTAATAAAATATGTCCCGAAAAATGGAAAATTCTTAAATAGTGCACTCACCAACTTTAATCCCCAAGACATTCAAGCTTTTTTTGAAGCGAACGGGTGCCCATTAAAAAAGGAAGATCACGAACGGATGTTTCCTGCATCGAACAAATCACACTCAATCGTTGATGCTTTACAATCACGATTAGAAGCATTGGGGGTAGATATTCGACTGCACAGTTATGTAGAAAGCCTTGACTCTCATGCACGTATTGTAACTGTGAATGGTAAAGATGTCCCCTATGATGCTCTCATCTTAGCAACGGGAAGTCGTTCTTTATCTGGTACAGGTTCAGATGGAAATGGCTATGTCCTTGCATCCTCATTTGGTCATACGATTACAGAATTGTTGCCGGCAGAGGTACCGCTCGTTTCAAATGATGTCTTCATCCAAGAAAAAGCACTTCAAGGCTTATCCTTTCATGATGTTGTTTTAAACGTTCATCAAGGCAAAAAGATTAAGAAAGCAATTACTCATGATTTACTCTTTACACATTTTGGTTTATCAGGGCCAGCAGCCCTTCGGGGAAGTTTTTATGTACAGCAAGTCCTTGAAAAAGAGACACCTGTACGGCTGACGATTGATTTTTTGAAAGATGTGAGTATCGATACACTAATGCAAGCAGAAGATATTGAAGCGTATGCGCTTGAATCGGGCGTACCCAAACGACTGTTAGCGTTTATCAAAGAGCAAGCAAGTAACAAAAATATGATAATTGACTATCTTAAACGTTTCCCAATGACTACGTACGAAACTCGAGGTTTCTCTCATGCATTCGTAACAAACGGCGGCATATCATTAAAAGAAATCAATCCAAAAACACTAAAATCAAAACTAGATCCGCATATCTCATGTATTGGTGAGTTGCTAGATTATAATGCGTTCACTGGTGGATTCAATATTACGTCTGCCTTTGCTACAGGATTTACCGCAGGTAAATATGCATTAAACATCGAAGCATAGTTTCACGAACTTTTCGCAAGGACTGCATTGGGTTATGGTATAGTTTTAACACTGAAAAAAGGAGAGCATTATGTTTGGACGACACAGTGGTCCAGGTTGGATTCCAACCGGAATCCTCATCTATATACCACTTTACCTTATCGTGTATTTTACGATTTTACGTCGCAAAAATACGTCTCAAAAAATAACTGGTTCGATACTACTGCTTTATGTCTTACTTGTGTTTGATGTTACGCAGTTTCCATTTCCATGGGGTAAAGAAGCACAACTCCATGTACTTGAAGCGCATCGTTTCCGCTACAATGTGAAGCCTTTGAACAATTTGTATTGGAACTTGTGGGTTGATTTTCAACCACGATACCTTCTCGAAAATTTTTTGAACGTTGCTATTTTTGTGCCCATTGGCTTTCTCATGGGACGTTATCTTAAAGATCAAAATAAACCTTTCATAAAAACGATGGGATTTGTCATCGCATTTACGTTAACGATTGAGCTACTTCAATTAGCGGGAATGTATTATGGCTTTAATGTTCGCATCTTCGATGTTGATGATCTCATCATGAATACGCTTGGTGGACTAATAGGTTATGGTCTATGGATTCTTGTGGTGCGTAGCCGAAAGTTGACCAAAGAAAAATAAAAAAATGTTGGAGATTAAATCCAACATTTTTTATGCTTTGCGTGATTGGTAAAGTTTAATAACAATTAAGATTGCAATCGCAATCGCAGCAGATGTGATAATCAATGATTGCCATGAACCAAATACGCTAATTGCAATATAGTTCATAATCAAGATTACAAGTGCAAGAACTCCTGTAATAATATAAAACTGCTTGGGTGTTGTTTTAAATACTTTTTCGATAAATTTTGTTTTCGCATCTAAGTAATACGCCCCCACAAAGAATAAAATTGCGACAACAAGCATAATCAAATTCACTTGGAAAAATTCCATAATAAGCCCCTCCTATTAAGGACATTATAGCGAAGTCGGAAAGCACTTTCCATACAAATAATTTAAAAATGTCCGCGACGAAATAAAAACTGTGGAAAACTTCTCAAGGCTGGTCCAAACATGGTAGGATAGTATTAGAAAATAGTGGGAGGGACTATGAAAAAAATATTGATCAGTGCATTAATTGCACTCTTAGTTTTAACGGGCTGTACGACAAAACCTAAGAATGTTGACGGTACGGATACGCCCAATGCAGAATTCACAACATACCTAGATGAACTCTTGCCGGAGTTTATAGATCCAGAGGACTTTTCAATCAATCTAATGTTTGAAAATCCAGCAACATACGGCATCGAAAGTAAAGATTACAAAATGGATTTTGTAAGTGAAGAAGACTATAAGGAAGCAGCAAAAACATCCAAAGACGTATTGGACGAAGTGAAGGGCTTTGATGATGCAACGCTATCACCACAGCAACAACTTGATAAAAAAGTAATTGTTCAACATCTTGAAGATATTGTTGCGTTACAAGACTATTACGATTTCAGTGTCGGATCGTCTGTCCTTGGCTACAGTCGTAACTTGATGGGTTCATTCCCGGCATATCTTGAAATTTACGAATTTAGAACAGAACAAGATTTAAAAGGATACTTTACATTGTTGGAATCGTTGCCAGAAACGATTTCAAAATTTATTCAGTTGGAAAGAGACCGACAAACACGTTCAACAGGATTTACTCAGTATGAATTAACTGAAATGGCTCGAGTAAGTGATGTGACGGCTCAGCAAATTGCACAACCAGACTACTACTTAATTGCATATATGAATGAGAAAATTGATGGTGCTACATTCTTAGATGCGTCGCAAAAAGAAACTGCAAAGGCAAGAAGTCAGGCTTTAATTTCCAAGCAACTTTATGAAAGTTACCAAATGATGGCAACGGAACTAGGGGCCATCCAAGTTACAGATACAACTTTAGCGGGAATGAGCACGCGTCCCAATGGTAAGGCATTCTACGAAGAACTCCTACAACAAGAGACTGGAAAACGATCGACCGTTAAAGAAATTTTACGTTTTACCGAAAAATCGCAACAAGCAGCTGTTGAAACCTTATATTTATCAAATGAGTATACAACTGAAGAACGTGATCGTTATATGGAACTCATGATGGCTGAATCGTTTGGAAATTATGAAAATGGTGAAGCCCTTTTAGAAGATATTCATGCATCGTTTGGGGAAGATTTCCCTATGATCCCAATGCCATTCTATGAACTGCGTAAGGTGCATCCTTCGATTTCTGAATCGTCAGCCCCTGCGTTTTACTTCTCACCACCAGTTGACTACACTGGAGAAGAGGCACAGGTTATCTATATTAACGGAGAGTTTGATAACAGTCTCTACACAACATATGCTCATGAAGGGATTCCAGGACACATGTATCAATTCAGTTACTTCAAGACATTGAAAGACATGCATCCAATTCGATCACTAATTTCGCCATCAAATAGCGCTGAGGGTTGGGCTAATTATGCTGAAAAACTCGCAGTAAAATATGTACATGATGAAAAATTCGAAGAGTTTTACAATGCCTACATGACACTAATTGAAACAATACATATTCGAGCAGACATTGGCGTTCATTACGAAGGTTGGACTATGGAACAATTTGGTACATACATGTCTGATTTCTTCACGTTAGATGAAGCAGGGTTAGAGTCATTCTATTACCAAATAATCCAAACACCTGCAGTTTACCCAACATATTATTTAAGCAATCTTTATATTAGAGATCTTAAGAAGACAACGAAAGATGCCTTAGGTTCACAGTATTCCGAAGTTGAATTCCACAAAGTGTTGCTTGATAGTGGTGCTGCTTCCATGGATATCATGGAACAACAAATGCAAGCATATATTAAAACAAAGAAAAAGTGAGATAATACTCACTTTTTTTATTGTAAGACAATGCGTTGAACAGATTTTAGCGTTGTGAATCCATATAAACCATATGCGACAATAAAGCCAAGGGTAACGATGATAGCAATTAAAGGACTAGAAGGCGCTAAACCACCAAGAGATAGGGTAAGATTGGCGGCTTTGATGCCAACAACAGCATGCATCATCGCAATAATCAAAGGTAAGGCAAAATAAAGACTGAGTTGAGTGGTAATTGACTGTAGTTTTAAAGACTCTTCAACACCGATTTTGCTAAGTATGCTGTAACGATGAATATTATCACTTGCCTCAGAAAGTTGTTGGAGTGCCAATAACACGCAACTACAGATTAAGAAGACTGCACCAATGTAGAAACCAAGGTAGGTAAATAGAAGTTCGGTACCGGCCATTTCTAGTTCGACATCACGTGCTGAAACAAGTTGCGTTCCAGCGGGAACGTGTGTAGATAGATTATCTTGCAGGGGAGCAATTGATTGTGAATCGTGGGTATTGATGTTGGTGTAGTATGTAGGTTTGAGGTGGGATTCGAGTTGCTTGAATGTTGCATCACTCACAACAATTTTAAGTGAGTTCATCAAAGCACTGTTCGTTAATCTTAAATCTGAAACGGTAGTTGTGACGGAGTCTGTTAATCCATATTCACTGAAGTCAGGTGTTTCTATTGGTAAATTGGGGTGTTTGTAGAATGCAAACTGATTATCTAGGAGTTGAATAGGTTGCTGGTGATCACGTCTTAAACTTTGGTTTGCGTCATGTTGAGCAATAAATATTACAGGATAAATTACGGCGTCTGATGCATTACCATTAAGAACATAAAACTGATAGCTTTCTTTTATTTGGGAGGTTTCAATACCGTTGAGATCGAAGGGCTGTGTATGTGTTGCTGCGATATCGTAGACAATCATTGAATCCTTGAATTGTGCGAGTACATTATTCAAATTGAATGCGGTGACCAATGCGGTTATTGCAGTTAGAAGCATAAGACATATGACACTCATCGAACGATATGTTGTACTAATTTTTGATGAAAGTTGTCGAAAATTGAAGGCATTTAAACCTGAGTAGTAGTGATTTTCGAAACGCTGCACACTCTGTAGAAGGAAGCCGGACAAGGCTTTGAAGAGCAATAAGGTACCAATCGCCCCGACAACGATTACTGACACCATCTGATTTAAGATACCATAAGGTTGTAACGAGACGGTGTATGCGTAAGCAATACATGATACACCAAGGATTAGCAAGAGCACTGTTGTGCGAGTGCGTGGTGCTTTGATTGATTCATTTTGGCGATGTGCTGTCAACATATCGAGTAAAGTAAAACGACCGAGGATCAGTGTATTAAAACCAATAACAACAGTGTAAATTGCACTGAAGATTAGAGTTGTAGATAAAAGTGCGGGCACTGAAACAATAAATGTGTAAGCTGCATTAACGCTCAGAATGGAAGCACTAAACATGGCCATCACTTGTGATAAGACGATACCAATCGTAAATCCAACGACCAAAGAGGCAAGTGCCGCGATTAATGTTTCAAAGAACAGAATGATACGTATTTTTCGAAAAGGCATGCCCATCAAAGTGTATAAACCCAATTCTTGTTTTCGTCGTCGAATTAGAAACTGATTGGCATAGATGATTAACAGCGCAAAAACAACACTAATAATCACAGACATTGTGTTCAAAACCATGATCAAAGAAGCAATCGCAGTTCCTTGCGATGGGTCGAGTTCAAGAATGCTCGATTGCATTTCAAACGACCGCAGTAAGTAAAGCAAAACCACGGAAAAAGTGAGTGTTAAGAAATAAAGGCTATAGTCTTTATAGCTCTTTTTGACATTACGAAAAGCAAGTTTTAGATAAGATGTCATGAGATGTCCTCCTGTATCCTATGATACGAGAATATCGTTGAATCAATGAGCGAACTATCGTACAACTTGCTTACACTATTGTAAGATGAACCATTCAGGTTATTTGTAAAGAGTGTGGCTTATAAGTTCAATTAAGAAGTCAATATCTTCGTCACCATGACGCAGGGATTCTAAGAAATTACGAACGACAAAAGCATTAAACTTTTCTTTAGTAAAGTTCTCATTCCAAATTGCTGGATTTTGGTATGCATCAGAATCGAGAGATTGCTTGAATACATCTTCGATTGCTTTCAGGTTACGGTGGTGTGTTTCAATCGTACGTTTTCGATCGTCTTCAGAAATCGTACGATAATAGCCGATGAAAATAGAATGGTAGATACGGGCATGATAAGAAGCTTTTTTGAACGATTCTTTAAGCATCGTCGTATAACGATCATGTGCACTAATGTTTTTGAGATCACCAATCATAACCTTATCCCAAAATTCATTGATAACTTCGATCGTTAGATCATTTTTAGATTCAAAGTAATTGTAAACAGAACCAACTGAAACATCAGCGTCTTTAGCAACGCGACGGATACTTAATGCATCCAAACCATCGGTAAAAACAATGTGACGCGCGACATCGATAAGGGCTTGTTTACTAATTGTACTTTTCTTCATAAAATCACCATCCTGAACTTTGTTCATTATAGAACTCATTCGAAAACTTGTCAAATAAAACGGTTACTGTATACTTAAAGCGTAAAGGAGATTATCAATGACATATCCAAGTTGCCCACAGTGTAATGAAAACTATACGTATGAGGATCGTGGCATGTTTGTTTGCCCAATGTGTGCTCACGAGTGGTCTGAGAATGAAGCAGTGGCTGAAGATGTTATCCGTGATGCTCATGGATCCATTCTTAATGACGGTGATTCAATAATAATCATCAAAGATTTAAAAGTTAAAGGCGCGTCTGCTCCTTTAAAACAAGGGACAAAAGTGAAAAACATCAAGCTTGTAGAAGGTGACCATAATATTGATTGCCGAATCGAAGGTTTTGGTGCGATGAGTCTCAAATCTGAATTTGTAAAGAAAGCATAAAAAAAAGGTTCCTTGCGGAACTTTTTTTATTGATGTTTTGTAACGTCAAGTTTTGAAGCTGCTTGTTCATCAACGATGACGATTACGTTATCATGATTTTGTAAAGCACTTGCTGGAAGCGCTTCTGTTGGTGCTTCCTCCATCATTTTATAGATAGCATCAGCTTTCTTTTCACCATATGCAAACAAGATAATTGTTTTTGCAGTCATGATGGATTTGATACCCATTGAGTATGCAAATTTAGGTACTTCGTCAATTGAATCAAACATACGTGAATTTGCAATAATTGTACTTTCAGTTAATGCAACTTTTTCTGTCAATGAATCAAATGATGCTCCTGGCTCATTGAAACCGATATGACCATTTTCGCCAATTCCTAAGATTTGGATATCAATTGGATTTTCAGCGATGATTTGGTCGTAACGTGCGCATTCTTTAGCTGCATCTTCTTCCAAGCCATTTGGCAAATAATTAGCTTTAAATGGTTTTTTACCAAATAAATGTTTATTCATGAAGTAGTTATAGCTTTGGATATGATCAGCACCAATACCGATGTATTCATCCAAGTTAATGGATACCACATTTGTGAAATCTAAGTCACTTGCAGTAATGCGATCGTATAAAGAAATTGGTGTACTTCCAGTAGCCAATCCAAAGACGTTTAAGTTTCCGCTAACTAACGCTTCACGAATGATGTTGTAACCAAGTTCTGCTCCTTCTTGGTTATCTTTAACAACAAATAATTTCATTGTAATTCCCTCTCACTTTCATTCAGTATTATTATAGACTACTCCACATTAAAATCAAACTTGTTTTCTCGGAAACATCGGATAGTCTTTTTTAATTAAATTTGAATGTATGAAAAAAATATTTAAGATACTCTAAATTGTTGAAAAACATAAGAATATCCCTAGAATGTGCCTGTGTTTATACGAACGCGTGATAAAAAAAGTGCTATAATTATACATGTATACATAAGGAGGCAATTTATGTTAATCATTAATGGGAAAATTTATTTAGAAGACCGTGTTATCGAGAACGGTTTTATTCGTACTGAAGAGGACCGTATCGTCGAACTTGGTATGATGGAAAATGCACCGAAATTAGACGGTGATGTCATCGATGCGAAGGGACTCAATGTCTTGCCAGGATTTATTGACCAACACATTCATGGTGCAAATGGTGCTGACCATATGGACGCTGATCAAGCAGGTTTACTAAATATCGCAACATTCCTTCCAAAAGAAGGAACAACGTCATATCTTGCTACAACAATGACGCAATCAATTGAAGCTGTATCGACAGCATTGGGTGCAATTGTAGAGTTTATGGATAATACCAACAAACCAGGACAAGCTGAAATCGTAGGGATTCACCTCGAAGGACCCTTTATTTCGAAAAAACATGTTGGGGCACAAAACCCTGCCTTTGTTTTAAAACCAACGACAGAGTATTTTGATACATTCTGGAATGTCGCAAAAGGACGCATCAAGTTAATTACCTATGCACCTGAAGAAGCAGCGCCAGGTTTTACAGATTACCTACGTTCAAAAGGGGTTGTTCCTTCGGCTGGACATACAGATTCAAATTATCAACAAATAATTGATGAAATTCCTAATGGACTTTCAAACTTAACACACTTCCACAATGCGATGAAACCACACCATCACCGTGAACCAGGAGCAGTAACTGCTGGATTCTTACGACCAGAATTAAAAGCAGAATTAATTGTGGATGGTATTCACTTACACCCAGATGTTGTTAAGGCAACATATGAAATTAAAGGTGTAGACAATGTTATTGCAATTACGGATGCGATGCGTGCTAAGGGACTTCCAGATGGTAATTATGATCTTGGTGGTCAAGAAGTTATTAAAGTTGGAAAAGAATGCCGTATCGCTACAGGATCGCTCGCAGGTTCAGTTGCTGAAATGGACTTCGTTGTTCGTAACTTTAAACATTTTACCGGCGCAAGTATGCGTGACTTGGTGAAAATTTCTTCGGAAAATGCCGCAAAACACCTTGAAATCTTTGGACGTAAAGGAAGTATCGCAATCGGTAAAGATGCTGATATTGTTATTGTTGATAACGACATTAATGTTGAAACAACAATTTGCCGTGGTGTTGTAGGATACCAAAAATAGCCTCCAATCAGACTATAATTAAAAAGTTAGCCGTTCGGTTAACTTTTTAATTTCAAATTGGGCTAATTGCGAAGCATCCAAAATTAGGAGATACTTGATGAAATTTGAAAAAACACTCACTCCAGAAGAGACAGATATTATTAAACTTAGAGATCTTCTGAGGAAATACAATCGACAAAACTTTGAAACTTTAGAACATTCTAAATTTGCTATCTATATTAGAGATGAAGATGAGAATATTGTTGGAGGCATTTCAGGCGAAATATTTGGCAATTGGGTAGATATCGAATACTTAGTAATTCACGAAAATTTACGAGGACAAGGACTGGGTAAAGCATTGTTAGAGAAAGTTGAAAGCATGGCAATCGAGCATCGGTGCCGTTATCTCTTTCTGAATACATTTGGTTTCCAGGGTAAAGATTTTTATCCGAAATTTGGATTTAAAGAAGTCTATGTAAAGCAAGATTATCCATTGACAGGAACAGATCATTTCTTTGTCAAAGAGTTATCCTACTAAGACTTTAGAAGATTGATCATAAAAAGAAAAGGGTTAGCCGCAGGCTAACCCTTTTTATGCACTTTGGTGAAGTCGGTGTCGTGTTACGAAGAACTTGCTGATGCGAGCGTAGAGTTTCACGATGGGAATACTAATAAGCACGACAACAACTAAAATAATAAGATGATGTTGCGTAAATGACACGAGTTCTAATAAGGGATGCATTACGATGCTCGTTATTAAAAAACCTGCAATGTCCAGGGCAAGAATGAATGCTCTGAAACGATTCAAGGGTGTCAAAATCCGATAAATAAGGTGGATCGAGAGAATTCCATTTACAAAGAAAATGATGGATTGGATGGCTTTAAGGTCCAGTCCTAAAGGTTTGTTAAAGAGAACAAGAATAAACCACATAGTGACTATCCCAAGGGCGCTGGGAAGTGCATAGAGCACGACATGTTCTAAGACCGTATATTTTGGCTTATAATCGTGCAATTCGAACATGATCAGCAAGGAAGGGAGTCCGCCAACAAATATATTGGTAAGGGTTACTTGGAACGGAATGAAAGGGAAACGAACATTGATGAGGATTGCAAGAATCGCAACACTAATGGTTAAGATTGTTCGTAAGTAAAAAAGGGATGCAGATCGCGTAATGTTATTGATGGTTTGTCGTCCTTCTCGAACAACGTCCACCAAGGTGGACAACATGCCATCGATTATAACGATTTGACTAATGTTTAGAGCTGCGTCGCTACCTTCACCTAAAGCAATCGATACGTCTGCTTGCTTTAGTGCAAGTACATCATTTAGACCATCACCGGTCATCGCAACACGGTTTTTCCCCTCTTGTAAAATCTTTACAAACTCAAGTTTTTGAGTTGGTGTTGCCCGTCCAATGACATTATATTTGAATATTGCTTCGTGCAACGCCTCTGGTGTTGTCAAGGTTGATGCATCGACAGCACCTTGGATTGTATTAACACCCGCTTTTTGTGCGATAGCAAGAACTGTGTCGATGTTATCGCCGGATATTACCTTAATATTGACGCCATTGTTTACAAAAAAATCAATAGCTTGATGTGCGTCCTCCCGGAGTGGATCTTCAATTACAATCCATCCCAGTGCATGTAACGATTGAGGGAGCGTTTTGTCGGTTGGTGCCTCATAGCTAGATGCTGCAAGAATAATGCGTGCCCCCAGTTTACGATGATTTAGAATGACGTCGGGTAAAGCTAGGTTTGGCATTAATATTTCAGGTGCACCGATGAAGAGGGTTTCCTGATTGTCAAACGTCATCGAGGCCCACTTGCGTGCTGAAGCAAATGGAATTGTATCAATACATTGCATCGTTTCAACAGGTTCAAAATAATGTTTGATGGCTAGCATGGTCGCATTATTATCATGAGTGTAGTTGACATAATGGTTCATGAGAAACTGAAACTTAACATCAAGATTTAATGTATCAATGACTTGCATTTCACCTTTGGTGAGGGTTCCGGTTTTATCGACACACAAGACGTCAATTTGAGATAGAGCTTCAATTGCATACAAATCTTGAACTAATGTTTTGGACTTTCCGAGTTTAAGAACTGCTGTCATCAAGGTAACGGTTGTTAATAAGACTAAACCTTGAGGAAGCATACCAAGGAGTGCCGATGCAGTATTTACAACAACTTGATATAACGACTCGTGTCGGAAGACAAATCCTTGAATGAATAAAAGTGCACCGATGGGAATGATAAAGAAACTAGTAAGTTTTGTGACACTTGTAAAGGTATTTAAAAGATCGCTAGCGATGCGACGTTGCGTAGATACCTGTTGCGTTACTTTGGTTGCATAGTTGTCACTTCCAACATGGACAACCTGAGCATAGCAAGTTGCGCTAACAATGAAAGATCCGGATAAAAGTGTATCGTCGGTGTATTTATCGATAGGGTCGACTTCACCAGTTAAAAGAGATTCATTGGCTTCCACAGAACCTTCTAAGACGACGCTGTCTGCAGCAATTTGATTGCCGGGTTCATAGTAAACGATATCATCCAAAACAATTTCGTCAGGCGTAATTGTTTGAATTACACCATCTCGTAAAACTTTGACATGCGGTGCTACCAAGATGTTAAGGTTTTGAACAAGATTTCGAGCTCGTATTTCTTGGATAATGAACATAGAAGAATTAGAGACGATAACGCCCATGAAGAAAATACTGGTATAAGCGCCGACAGCTATCAATGCAATAGCGATTACAATATTAAATAAATTGAAAAGGGTGAAAATGTTCCCTATGATAATATCTTTGTTTGTCTTCAGTTCAGGTTTAGGTTGTGTATTGACTTGGTGATTCTGAATGCGCATTTGAACGGCTTCGTTTGATAGTCCTTTTAATTTCGTCATAGGTGCTCCTTAGATACTTGGAATGTTCCTTAATACTTACTATAATAACACTGGGTGATAACATGAAACAAATTGCAATTATTGGCGGGGGTATTGTCGGTATGACTGCCGCCTACTATTTAAAGAAAAACGGCATGGATGTCGTTGTATATGATGCTGATTATGCACAAGGGACACGAGCAGCCGTGGGGATAATTTGTCCATGGGTGAGCCAGCGCCGTCATCAAGCATGGTATGCTTTAGCATCTGATGGTGCGGCATTTTATAAGACGCTTGTTCGTGATGTGTCAGATCCATCATTTTATCGACAAACAGGCACATTGATTGCACATACGACTCGTTTGGACGCATTGAGTGAGCTTGCGTTTGAGCGGGCTAAAACAACACCAACGATGGGCAATGTCCAACGATTGCAGAAACCAGCTCTCGCAGACTATATTCCAGACTATGTGACGCTTGAGGATGCATTGTTGATTGAAGGTGGCGCACAAATCGACGGCGCTCGTCTCATCGAAATTCTTCAGAAGGATCAAAACATACCTGTTATTAAAGAACAGATGACTGTTGAACGTCTTGAAACATGTGGTCGATTTGACCATATCATTGTTGCTGCTGGACCGTGGATTAACGACGCACAAAAAAAATACATATTTGATGTAAAACCACAAAAAGGACAGCTTGTAACACTCCAAAATGCCTTTGATATTGATAAGGCATATCCAGTCATCATGCCACAAGGTGAAATTGATATCTTGTTTGACCAAACAATGCTGGTGATTGGTGCATCACATGACAATGAAGCCGGTTTTGATACGCATCGTGATCTCAATGTTGAAGCGCGTCTGATTCATGATGCTCAAATGTATATCCCAAAGATTACCAGTGCGGATATAACCGGTTTTCGAATTGGAACCCGTGCATATACTTCAGACTTTGCACCATTCTATGGCCCAATTGATACTACTAAAAAAGTATATGTAGCAAGTGGACTTGGTTCATCGGGGCTGACAACCGGACCGATTATTGGATATCGTATAGCATCTGATATTTTGGGTTCGACATTTGATTTTAGTGAAATGAGTCCTACAAAATATATTAAATCTATCGTGTAAAGCGAATCTGGTTATCGATTTGAACAAATGTCGTTTCGGCATATTCCGATTCACCATCCCAAACAAAGCGAATGGTTTGGCGTGCGCCTGAAAATGCATCATCGAAACTTACATCCCATGTGGATTGTTGTTTCATAATTGTCCATTTCGAATACTCTGGCGGATTACAACCATATTCATAAAATTTTTGGCGTGCATAGTTTTCAATGAAGTGTTCTTGGTTTGAAGGAAGATCTTGGGCGATCGTATTGATCGAACAACTTACAAGAAAAAAAGCGAGTAAAATAACAGATAATTTTTTCATAAGTCCTCCTTAAATACTGAACGTAGTCTAACGATATCACGCAATGTCGAAAATTCCGTTACAACAGCTTGAATTTATGATGAAATTTATGTCAAATATATTTACTTAAAGAAGAGTGTTGTCAGTACCTGTGAGTAAAAACTCGTGGTATAATAAACAAAATGAGGTGGGATTATGATAACAGTCTATTTATGCGATGATGATATCGAAATTATCGAATCATATAGCGCACTTATTAAACGCTACAGTAAAGCACGCATGCTTGAACTCAAGCTAGAGACTTTTCACCGTGGAGAAGATTTGCTTTTTCATCTGGATGGTTTTACCGATGCTCCGGATATTATCTTGCTCGATATTTACATGGATGCCTTAAACGGTATAGAAACTGCGAAGCGAATTCGCGAACGCAATGTTGATGCACAAATTATCTTCTTAACGACATCGTCTGAGTTTGTATTCGATGCGTTTGATGTGCGTTCTTTTAATTATCTTGTAAAACAAGATACGAGTGATGCTCGATTTGAGGAAGTATTCAACAACGCGATTAGTTTAGTTGAGAAGAAAGCTACGGATTTTTTTGATTGTTCCTTTGGATCTGAGTCACGTCGAATTGCACTTAAAGATATTTCTCATTTTGAAATTTACCGTCGTGTCATGCGGGTCCATTACAATACCAACGAAACGTTTGACTTTTATGAAACAATGGATTCTTTGACCGAAAAATTAGCTGGAAAAGGCTTTGTTCGGGTTCATCGATCCTATCTTGTAAATCTCAAACATATTGTAATGTTTAAGAACCAAACAATTCGCCTCTCAAATGAGGAAGAATTGCCGCTCGGAAAAGCATATCAAGTTAGCGTTAAGGACGCCTTCAACGCGTTCGTTTCAGATAGTTGGGACGCATAATGTATTTGACAATCTTGGGATTGTTTACGATTGCACTCTATTGCTATATCTATATGTCGGTAGCTGACATCAGTCAATATGGTAAATTTCGTAAACATGCATATGTTTTTTTAGCTATTTCGATGGTGACACAATCAATTATTTTTATTTTCTCACATAGCTACGGATTGGAAATGTTTGAAACCTTTTGGCTGATCCTGGCGGTGATGTGGTTAACGTTCTATTTTACAGTTGACCTTCCGATTTATGTGGTATCCTTTGCGACAGTCAGTCACGTATTTTATCTTTTTACCATGCGGGCATTTGCAGTAACTGTTTTATCAATAGTTACACAAGTTCCGCTCTATCGAATCAATGCCTCTGACAACTTCTATCTACTCGTATTTTTAATCTCAACAGTCATGTCGATTACATTACTGTTGTTTGAGTCGAAATATTATCGTAGTGGAAAACGAATGCGCCAACTAATCAACAATCACACACAACTGAACTTTGTGACTATCGTTAAGTTTTCGCTGGCATCTTACCTTATGTTTATTACATATGGAACACGCTTTTCTGCAAAAGAAAGCTGGAATACACTGGCGTATTGTGTAGGATCAATGATGGTCGTCTGGATGGCACGGTTGACATTGAATCACTCGGTTCGTATTTCGGAAATGCTAGAGTATGAGAAACAAACAGCAGTACTTCAACAACAACTTAATACGCAAGTAAGTCATTATAAATCGTATCAAAAGTATACGGAGACGTTTAGAAAGTTTCGCCATGACTATAAAAAAGTCCTTTCCACAGTTAATATGCTGCTTCGAAACAATGAAACTGAAAAAGCGGTCAAACTATTGGATGACATGGGTGTTCAGATGGCTAAGGGCGTCGATGCTCACGTTGAATACTCAAACAATGTATTTATTGATGCAATCTTACAAGCATATGCAAACTATTGTGCAGAAGCGATGATTCAATTTGAAGCTAAAGTTTACTGGGATCCTAATGTCATCATTGATGATTTGGATTTAGCCCGCATCTTCAACAATGTCCTAGAAAATGCCTATGAAGCGAATCTCAACCTAGACCACGAACAGCGTTTCATTAAAATACGCAGTAATTTGCGCGATTATTGGCTCGATATTGAAGTTGCGAACAGTTTCTCAGGCACCGTCAAAGACAATCTCGAAACAACAAAAACAGAAGAAACGCAATTTCACGGGATCGGAACCAAAATTGTCGAAGAAGTGATGCAAAACCAGGGTGGGATGGTCTCGTGGCTACCTGAAGAAGATGTCTTTAAAGTGCGTTTGCACTTCCCACGAAAAGCATAAAAAACTAACATAAAAAAGGCGCACATGATTATCGTGTGCTTTTTTCAATTTCAAGCGTTGCAAGCGTTAGATTTTACGCTCTTTTATGCTATACTTAAATTGTTACAGAAATATTTACGACAACTTAACACAAGGTGCATATATTGATGGTAAAATGAAGTGTTCATGGGATTTACGGAAATTTCGCAAGAAATCGATCGAAAACCATGAATATTAACGAAAATTTACACAACATGGAACGTGCCTTGTTATAATGTTGAGTAGACTTTTAAGTTATAGACATTTTTATAACCCTATAAAAATGAGTAAATAGTTTAGAGTAATAAATGGAAGCACAAGCTTTCAACTTAGGAGGAAATGGAATGATTGAAGTCAAGGACTTGAGAAAAGTGTTTGATAATGGGTTTGAAGCACTTAAGAAAGTTAATTTCACAATTGAGAATGGAGATCTCATTTGTTTGCTCGGACCTTCAGGTTGTGGTAAAACTACAATCCTAAACTTAATAGCTGGTCTTTTAGATCCAACTGAAGGCGATATCTTAAATGAAGGTGTGACAATGGTCGATAAACACCCTAAAGATCGTGATATCGGATTTGTTTTCCAAAACTATGCATTGTATCCACATATGACAGTTTTAGAAAACGTTATGTTCCCACTACGTGTTGGTGAGAAGAAAATGCCTAAAGAAGAAGCAGAAGCAATCGCTCGCAAGTTTATGAAACTTACAAGCATTGAAGAACTTGAAAATAAAAAACCTGGAACGATGTCAGGGGGACAACAACAACGTGTTGCGATTACCCGTGCCTTAGTACAAAATCCAAGTATTTTATTATTGGACGAACCGCTCTCAAACTTAGACGCACGTTTACGTTTACGTATTCGTGAAGAAATCCGTCGTCTTGTTAAAGAAGTTGGAATCACAACTATCTTTGTTACCCATGACCAAGAAGAAGCTTTATCCATTAGTGATAAAATCGTACTCATGGACGAAGGTGTTATCCAACAACATGACGATCCACAAAATCTATACCTAGAACCAAATAACCTTTTCGTTGCAAAATTCATTGGTAATCCAGTAATCAATATTTTACCAATTGAAGTTAAAGATGGAAAAGTTATCGGTGAGAATTTCGAATTTGCCCAAGCAAACTTTGTGGCAGATCGCTTTAAAGAAACAATGACTGATGGCAAATACCTCTTAGGTGTACGTCCTGAAGACGTTACCCTAACAAACGACAATCCAATCTTTAGTGCGAATGTCGAAACTGTGGAACTCATTGGTCGTGAACGCATCCTAAACTTTGATATGGGCGGTATTCACGGAAAATCAATCGTAAGTATTGATGAGCAAGTTCTTGAAGGTGATGCAATCTCATGTGACTTCAACTACCCACGTGTATTCGTATTCAAAGAGAGTGGAGAGCGAGTTTACTAATGAAGGGATTCAAAAAATATAGCGCAGAGAATCAACCCAAAGCGTGGCTATTTCTTTTTCCTGCGTTAGCTATTATTGGCGTGTTCAATATCTATCCGATGTTTAAATCCTTATGGATGTCGTTTCAAAAAGGAACACTCCTTAATCCACGCTTCACGGGCATAGATAACTATGTCACAGTCTTAAAAGATCCAGTATTTCATACAGCGATGAAGAACACTGCAATTTATGCGTTCTTTGTGGTTCCAATTTGTTTGGTAATCTCATTACTCATTTCATGGTTAATCTTTGAAAAAATCAAGAATAAAGGATTCTTTGAAACAATCTTCTTTATTCCTTACGTAACCAGTACCATAGCTATTGGGATTGTCTTCCGTTACCTTTTCAATGGTAATTATGGAATTGTTAATCATGTCTTGGGATGGGTTGGTATCGCACCCATTAACTGGCTTAACAGTGTAAATATGTCGGTTCCAACGCTTATTATCTTTGGTGTTTGGACAGGACTCGCGTTTAATATTATTATCTTGCTAGCAGGATTTAGAAATATTAGCGAAGAATACTACAAAGTAGCCGATATGTTTGGTGCATCGAACTGGGAAAAATTTGCACGTATTACCATGCCGCAATTAATCCCAACGATTACATTCTTACTTACCGTAAACTTTATCGGAGCATTTAAAATTTACTCGCAAGTCTACGCGCTTTTCGGAGGAACTGCTGGTGTTGCCAACAGTGCTCAGACCGCCGTATTCTATATTTATGATAAATTCCACGTCGCTGGACGACCAGGGATTGCTATGGCTGCAACGATGATTCTCTTTGCACTCATTCTCTTATTTACTGCGTTGCAGAATAAGATCGTGAAAAGGGTGGAACGTTAATTATGAAAAAAGTAGTTCAGGTAATATCAGTAGTATTCATTATATTTATGGCGTTAATTACATTGTTCCCATTCATATACATGCTTCTAGCAAGTGTTATGACCTATCAAGAGGCAACAAGTATTCCGCCTACATTTTTCCCGTCATCACCACAATTCATTAACTTTAGGTTAGTGTTCGAGCATGCGCCATTCTTACGTTACTTCTTCAATACTGTGTTTGTTTCATTAACAACTACATTTGGAATTCTTGTAACGTCAGTCTTAGCTGGCTTTGCATTGGTAAAACTGGAATTCAAACACAAAAATCTCGTATTAATTGTCATGATTTCATTACTCATGGTACCTTACGAATCAATTGTCTTTACAAACTATCAAACAATTGCACAATTGGGATTACTTAACACATATAGTGCGTTGATCATTCCATCACTTGCAAGTGTCTTCTACATCTATTATTTACAAGGATATCTTAAAGGAATTCCAAGCTCATACTACAAAGCAGCTAAAATTGATGGCTGTGGAGACCTTGAGTTTATTTGGAAAATTATGATTCCTCTTGCAAAACCTGCGTTGGTAACTGTAGGAATTCTAAGCTTTATCTCAGGCTGGAACTCATTCCTATGGCCATTGCTGGTTACAAACGACTCGAATATGCGTCTTCTTAACAATGGTCTTTCTGCCTTTACGACAGAAAGTGGTAGTGATGTCCATTTACAAATGGCAGCTGCTACACTCACAATTATTCCAATTTTGATTGTTTACTTCATTTTTAGAAAAGAAATTATTCGCGGGGTTGCAAAAAATGGAATTAAAGGATAAAAAAACAACTATTACGTTCCACAGTGGTATTTTAACCATTGGAGGTACAGTGATTGAAGTTGCATATGGCAATGATCGTATCTATTTTGATTTTGGGACTGAATTCGTTCCTGAATTAAACCTCAAAGACGAATCCATCCATACATTGTTAAAACATCGTCTCATTCCTGACTTGAATCATGTTTATGATCCACGTTTGGGTTATGAAGAAACTGAAACCAATACATTTGACAATACAGCGGTATTCTTAAGCCATTGTCATTTGGATCATTCTCGAATGATTAATTATTTGGATCCAAAGATTCCACTGTATGCTTTAAATGAAACAAAGATTTTACTCGAAAGCTTGAATAGTACGAACGACTTCCTCTTACCAGGAGTTGACACGACATATACACGCGAGATCACAGGTCTTGCGGACGGTACAGTCTTAAATATCGGTGCTATTGAAGTTGAACTTCGCCGCGTTGACCATGACGCTTATGGTGCCTGTGGATTACTCATTCGCACACCAGACTTAACAATCGCCTATACAGGAGACTTAAGACTTCATGGTTTTGATAGAGAAGCCTCTCTAGATTATGCACAACGTGCTCACGGATATGACGTCTTAATTATCGAAGGTGTTTCAATCAGCTTTGATGATGAAAGACATGTAAACAGAATTAATAGCGAACAAGAGCTTCTTGATCGCTTGGTACAAGTCGTTAAAGACAACGACGGGAATCAAGTGACATTCAACACATACCCTGCAAACGTAAAACGTCTTGCCGCAATTGTTGAACAAAGTCCCCGACCTGTTGTTCTGGAAGCATCGTATGCTCATATCTTAAAACAATGCTTGAATATAGAAACACCCTATTATGTACGAACTGAGACGTTCGGTTTAAATCCCGATTTGCGTGTGGATTATGACATGCTTCTTGTGGATTCGGGGGAGTATCTATGGCAAGTTGTTGCGGATCACGCTGATCTTAAAGGAGGTGGTGTCTATATTCATAGCGATGCAGCACCGTTAGGAGATTTCGATCCAGCTTACCAACCATTCTTAGATGCGTTGGCAGCGAACGATATAGTATTTGAGAGATTGGCATGTTCAGGACATGCATTCCCCGAAGACTTAGAGGAAATTGTTGATCGAATTGCCCCTAAATTATTAGTCCCAATCCATACATTACGTCCAGAAAGACTGGAAAACAAACATGGTTTGAGACATTTGCCTACACGAGGAGAAACTATTTGAAGGAGACATATATGAAAAATATCAAAAAGTATTTCGTAGTATTACTTGCAGTATTAGTATTAGTTGGATGTTCAAGTGGCTCGGGAAGCAAAGGTAACACAGATATCGTTACCGAGGTTCCTGCAGGTACAGAAATTACATTCTGGCACGCTATGAATGGTGGACAACAAGATGCGCTTGTTAAAATCACTGAAGATTTTATGGCAGCAAACCCAAATATCAAAGTTACATTACAAAACCAATCAAAATACCCAGATTTACAATCAAAAATTAACCAAACAATCGCATCACCAAAAGATTTACCAACAATTACACAAGCATACCCTAACTGGTTATGGAATGCAGCAACACAGGATAAAGTTCTTGTAGACTTAGATCCATTTATCAATCACGAAACAATCGGATTAAAAGACAAAGCTGATATCTTACCAGTATTAATGAACGGTGCTAAAATTGATGGTGTTCAATATGGAATCCCATTCAACAAATCAACTGAAGTCCTTTACTATAACAAAACACTATTAGATCAATATGGTGTTCAAGTTCCTACAACAATGGAAGAACTCGCATCAGCATCTAAAGAAATTTTCGAAAAATCAAATGGACAAGTTATCGGTGCAGGTTTTGACTCACTCAATAACTACTATGCAATCGGTATGGCTAACGAAGGTAAAGAATTTACAAAAGACTTAGATATCGCAGGCCCAGAAAGCTTGAAAGTTGCGAAATTCTACCAAGACGGTGTTAAAGAAGGATACTTCCGAATCGCTGACAAAGGGGAATACCTATCAACACCATTCGGAGCAGGACTACTTGCTATGAACGTAGGTTCAATGGCTGGAGAATCACACGTTAAGAAAGCTGTCGACGGTCGTTACGAATATGGAGCAGCTGTGCGTCCAGATGTTAAAAACATCCAACAAGGTACAGACATCTACATGTTCAACAGTGCAACACCTGAACAACAAACAGCAGCATTCTTATACATGTCATACTTAGTTTCACCTGAAGCACAATTACACTGGGCTACAAAAACAGGATACATGCCTGTAAGCGCAAAAGTACAAGCATCAGACGATTACAAAAACTCAGGTTCATTAATTGCTAAGATTTTATCAGACGCAACGAAAGACCTCTTCGCAATTCCAGTTATTGAAAACTCAGATCCAGCATATAACAAAACACGTGAAATGATGGAACTTATCCTTTCAGACCCTTCATCAGACGCTCAAGCAATCTTAAACGATTACAAAGTCAAAGTTGAAGCTGAGTGGAATCAATAATTTAATTTAAAACCAAACTTCGGTTTGGTTTTTTTTGTGTGAAAGAATCGATAAATTTAACGAAGTTGCCAAAAGGCATGAAGACCTTATTTTTTGGCAACAGCGAAAACAAATTTTTGAGACGATTGTTTGTTAAGTTAGTATAAAGTTGCGTATAATGAGATTAATAAATGATGTGAGGTGGGGGACAATGAACAAGAAGCGTCAACTGCGTTTTCAAGTGAAGATAGCAGTTAGTGTAATTTTAGCAATGGTTTTATTGATGACAAGTTATTATGCGGTATCCCATGCATTTGAGCGCAAGGATACAGCCTATACAAGCTTACAATTAGAAATTGAAGAAAAGGCAACGAAAGACGCGCTATTGAAGCAAATTAATCAAGATGGGATTCCTGTTTTGGCGTATCATGGCGTTACAAGCGTCGAGACAAAGGCAGGTCGTTATAGCAATTCTGAACTTTGGATTGATGATGTACAGTTTGATTCACATATGAAAGCACTCCATGATGCTGGGTATGTATCCGTAACGTTGGATCAATTTTATGAATGGTATGTGAATGGTCAACCTATTAATCCTAAATCGGTACTGATTACATTTGATGATGGCATGAAAGATGTCATCACATACGCTGGACCAGTTCTAAAAAAATATAATTATACCGCCGTTTCGTTCAACATTGGATCGTGGGTTAAAACAGGCGAAAGTGCATTTATTAGTTTGGAAGATATGGAAGCAAGCCTTGATACGTTTGAACATGGTAATCATTCCTTTGATTTTCACCGTATTGTTCAATTGAATCAAGGGGGTTACGCCCGAATTACTGTTATGAATGATGATGATTTAATGAAAGATTTTGAACTCGCAAATCAGTATGCGCTAAAACCACACCAATACTTTGCATATCCATTCGGATCGTTTAATGCGTCGGTCATCGATGCATTAATTAAGAATAACTATCGCTTAGCATTTACATTTTCTGCACCTGTAGCGGGTCATGTTAATGCTCGGCCTCAGGATGGGCAGTGGACGGTACGAAGATTGCCGGTTTATACGAGCAACTCTGCCGAAGAACTCATATCATTAATCACTCCGAAAACAGAAACACCTTCATAAAGGTGTTTTTTTTACAAAATTTCCAATGAAATAATAATATATGACAGATATTGTCGTATACTAGTTATATACTAGGTTCAAGAGGTGATCAATATGACAAAAGGATTAACAATTGCAAACTTAGTACATTCAATGAAAGGACACGATATTACAACGTTTATTCGTGACCAACACTACCAATTTACAGAACGCTTTGGGCTCAATTACGATGAACCAGTCATGGTAACACTCAGATTTGAATCGCAACAAGATGCTCATGACTTTTATAATGAAATTCGAATGAATCCTACCTATGCGCAGGAGTACACAGTTACATCACATCCATTCCATGAATTAAGTCTATGTGTCACAGGTCAAGCAACTTTATACGATTATTTTGGAAGCCGTGAGCCAAATCTTCTAACAATCAGCCGAGATTTAGATCTACGCTTTGAGATTGAATTTGTCCAAAGTTATTCGAAGACAACATTTACAGGCTCTGTTAACCATGGTGAGCTCTTAAGCCGTCAATGCTTAATCGAAGTCAGTGAAGTGCTACCAGAGTTAACACTAGGTGGTTTAGTTCAAATTGGTCGTAGTGAGCGCGAGTTTGAAGATTTACTAACCCGTTGCTATATCGTGAAAGGCATGTCACTCTAATGAGTAAATTAACGAATGCATTAGCAATGCTTGATATATTGTCCGCACGTGCAATCGTGCCAATTGATGAGCTGGCACAAGCATTAGAAATTAGTGCCCGTAGTGTTCAAAGATTAAAAGAAGAATTAGAAGATGCAGGATATGTCATCGAAACCGTCATGGGTCCAGGTGGTGGGTATCAACTCCATAGTCGAAGTCAAATCCCGCCGGTTGCATTTGATATGAAAGAACGTAAAATTTTGAAACAGGCACTCGCAATGGTCATTCAGCACAATAACTCTGCTATGGGCGGAGATTTTGTGCGTGCAGTCTCCAAACTGTCGCAGCAACTCAATTATCAAGATGTCAGTAACACAATGGCCTTCCAATCCGTTAAATTAAATGTCGATGTGAAGCAGTATCAAGAGCATCTTGAATTAATTGAGGTTGCAATTGAAACGCACCAACGACTCAAACTGAGTTATAAGAAAACTCATAAAGATCGAAACACGTATACATTTGAACCGTATGAACTCATTCTTGTAAATCAATTCTGGTATATGATGGGTTATGATGAACGCAATCGTTATCTAAGTTTGAAAGTTAATCGCATAGAAACCCTGACGATGCTAGATGAAACATTCCGTTATGAAGCACCGAGTAATAGCAAGGGGGCCATCACGGAATTTGGCTATAAGATTAAGCCAGTCCAAGCGACATTAATTATTCGTAATCTCGATTTTCTAAGTGAGTACATTTGGGGTAAAAATCAGGTGATAACGTGGTTGGATGATCATCGTTTTCATATGGAATTGGAGTTTCCTAATGAAGCCGCAGCAAAGGATTTTATTCGCAAAGGTGGTGCAAATTTGGAAGTGTTAGCGCCTCTAGAACTTAGAATGTGGATTCAGGATGAGGCACAAAAAATCATTGCGAAATATGATTGACAATCACTTGCAATTTACGCAATCACCGACTACACTTATAGTACATGAAATTTGGAAATGGTGACGACTATGAACTTTTCATATAAAGAAATATTGAGTTATGTATCAAAGAAAGAGGTCTATGACATGATTGTTATTGAAGGTGTTGTAGGGGTTGGGAAAAGCTCCTTAATGCGTATTATTGCAGAAAATGATTATGAAGCTTTTGAAGAACCCGTAGTAGATAATCCAATTTTAGATAAATTCTACTATGATCGTGAACGCTATGCGTTTCCGCTGCAAGTATTCTTTTTGAATAAACGATTTGAGCATATCAAACAAGCTAAGGATGTATCCAAAGCGGTTATGGACCGAAGCATTTATGGTGATGCAATCTTTGCAAGGATGTTAAATCTAAGTAAGGAAATGAGTGATGAGGAATTCCAGACCTACACGGAATTACTGGCAAATATGTTGGAACATGTGCATGTTCCAAAACTAATGGTCTATCTTGAAATTAGCGTTGACGAAGCAATGCGTCGTATTAAAAAACGAGGCCGTGATTACGAATTGGTGGTTGAACGCGAGTACTGGCAGAAACTCAACGATGAGTATCGTGCCTATTTCGATAACTATGACTTATCCCCGATTCTTAAAATTAATGTTGATAATTTAGATTTTGAAAATAATCCTGAAGATCGAAAAGTTGTTCTTGCACAAATTCAAGAAAAACTTAATACATTATAAGCGGGCCAGTTGTGAAGTGGCTCGATACAGCGAAGGCGTATAAAAAACATGATCCAGCCGTTCGAACTATTGCGGAAGTGCTTTTACTTTATCCGGGTTATCATGCAATGGGATATTATCGAATTGCGCATCAGCTTTACAAGTATCATTGCTTTTTCTTAGCACGTTTGATTTCTCAAATGGGTCGTTTTATGACTCAAATTGAAATTCATCCTGGCGCGCAAATTGGGCGCCGCTTCGTGATAGATCATGGTAATGGTGTTGTGATTGGTGAAACATCAATAATTGGTGATGACTGCCTGATACATCACGGTGTTACTTTAGGGGGTAAGACACGTCAAAAAGGGAAGAGACATCCAACTTTGGGGAATCGTGTTCATATAGGAGCCGCTGCTCAAATTATCGGTGATATTACAATTGGTGATAACGCCGTGGTGGGAGCGGGAAGTGTCGTAACACACAATGTTGCTCCCGGCGATATTGTTGCAGGTGTTCCTGCACGTACTATACGCAGTCGATGCTCAGATAGTGGTAAAATATAAAAGTTTGGCTGAAAAGCCAAACTTTTTTGTTAGAAGAAATCTTTTTTGTAAAGGTATGCAACAGTCGCAATCGTTAATACCGTACTAATTGTAAAAACAATAACTAAAGAGTAGGGGTGTCCCTGAAACGGTAGGTCAATGTTCATTCCATAAAAACTGGTAATAAGTGTTGGAATGGACAGAACAAGTGTAATAGCTGATAATCGTTTCATTGTTATGTTTAACTTATTTGAAAATAAGGAATCCGATACATTCATAATGGCATCAATAATCTGTTGGTACATAATGATGTTTTGATCAAGTTGATTGATTTCAATTCGAATGTTAGCATATTCAGAAGCATTGGCCGGTGACCATAATTGCTCAGGTTTCTGGTCATTGATGTATTGGGTGACATCACCGATCGCGTTGATGGCAGTTTGATACCAAATGAGTTGCCGGTTGATACTAAATAATTGCCGTATGTTTTCTTTCGTAATTCCACGGTCCATGACATTCTCAAAGTGATTCAGCTTAGCATTCACATACTTAACCAGTGTCTCGTAATTTCGTAACGTTTTAATGATAAGATCCGTAAAGGTAAAATCAGCAACGTTGTCATCGAGAATGACAGTGTCGTGCGCATACAATGTATAATCGGATCCATCGGCCTCTACACAAATGGGGTGTAAATTTTTAGGGCTACTTGGGTAATTGAGAATGATAAATGTTTTATTATCGAGATGCCGAATATGAGCCAACTCAGCTTTATCACGAAGTGATTGAATGACATAAGCGGGTAAGGTTAAGGTTGTTGCGTCGGTGTAAGTGATTATTTTCATAGGGACCTCCATTTTAGATATTATATCATGGTTATGCATAGAACTGTTTTAGTGTATAATAAAAGAAATGGAGGCACAACTATGTATCGAATTATGATTGTTGAAGATAATGAAAAAATTAGAAATGAACTCAGTACATTTTTACAAAAAAATGGGTACGAAACCCTTGTTATCACAGATTTTGGAAATGTTATCGAAACGTTTAAAGCACAGGATGTCCATTGTATTTTGTTGGACTTATCATTGCCTGTTGTTGATGGCCATTACCTTGCCAAGGAAATCCGTAAGATTAGTGAGGTTCCAATTGTAGTGGTTACAAGTCGTGATAGTACGATGGATGAGCTGATGCTTATGAATTTAGGAGCCGATGATTACATCACCAAACCTTATAACTTACAGATACTGTTGGCCCGACTCCAATCAATACTCCGACGAAGCTATGAAAAATCAGATAGCCAAGTCGTTACAATTCGTGGTGTCGAACTTGATTTACCACGAGGTAGTGTTAAGTATCGTGATGCCCAACAAGAACTTACAAAGAATGAGTTGCGTATTCTATCATTTCTCATTCAAAACAAAAATACAATCGTCTCAAGACAAGATCTGATGCAATATTTATGGAATACAGATTGGTTTGTTGACGATAATACATTAACGGTAAACATCAATCGCCTTCGTAAAAAACTTGAAGAAATCGGGATTGAGGACTTTATTGAAACCAAACGTGGTATGGGGTATACCATTTATGACAATTAAAGCATTCTTCGAAGACAAGCGCTATATTATTCTATCAACACTGTTAGTAACAGTGTTTTTAGCTTTCTTTTTAATTGTCCTTAAAATTCAATGGGAAATAATTGTGGTGGTCATTGTTTCGGTGCTGCTTCTATTCTTTATAATGATGGTGGTCGAATTTAGCCGCCGCTATCAATTCTACAATGAAGTCGCTATGAATCTTGCCGCACTGGATCAAAAATATCTCATTACAGAATTATTGCCGAACTCAGGTTTTTTGGATGGGGATATCCTAATTGAAACGCTTCAAATATCCAATAAATCGATGAGTGATTACGTGAGTGCGTACCGGCATAGTCAAGATGATTACATGAATTATCTTGATTTATGGATCCATGAAGTAAAAACACCACTTGCAGCAATTGACTTAATCGCTTCAAACACCAACACACGTGAGATGAAAGAAATTCTTGAAGAAACAACTAAAGTTGAGAACTATCTCGAACAAGTGCTGTACTATGCGCGTTCTTCATCGCTAGAAAAAGACTATATCATTCAAAAGGTGACACTGGAAGATTCTGTGCGTAAAGTCATTAAGAATCTGTCAGCAACATTTATTCAGAAGCGAGTTCAGCTACAGTTGGAGAATTTGGATGTTGATGTGTTCAGTGACGCAAAATGGCTTGAGTACATTTTGAAGCAAATTATCGATAATGCTTTGAAGTATGTGACAGCAGGTGAAGGTATGATTACTATCACAGCAGAAACCCATAACCAAAGTGTGTCACTCCATATTAAAGACAATGGACCAGGTATTGCTGACAGTGACATTCGGCGCGTATTTGAACGCGGATTCACCGGTCAAACTGGTCGGTTCCATCAACAAGCAACCGGCATGGGGTTGTATCTTGTCAAGATACTTGGTGACAAACTTTACTTAGACATAAGCATTAAATCAGAACAAGGTACACATGTTACCATTACATTCCCCAAATCCGATATGATGTTTCAATAAAGAGGTAATTTATGATGAGTATTAAATTGGCGTTTGCCAATGTTAGAAAAAGCTTTAAAGACTACTTAATGTACTTTATAACACTGACCTTCTCAGTGGCGCTTTTCTATATCTTTGGATCTGTTGACCAACAATTGTCGTTAATTAAAATACTCCAGTCATCTGACGGGATTGTCGCTAACTTTGATTCGTTCATTTTAGGCTTTTCAATTCTCGTTTTTATCATTTTCTATTTCTTGGTGCGTTATGCCAATAACTTCTTGGTCAAACGCCGCAATCAAGAATTTGCTACCTATATTCTACTTGGGATGCGCAATCGAACTATGGCCGTAATATTAGTTATTGAAACGCTCGTAATTGGGGTCGTATCACTAATTGTGGGACTTATCATGGGAGTTGCCCTTTCGCAAGTTACGAGTGTGTTTACAGCCTTTGTACTTGAAAGCGATATTGAGTTTTCTTTCATATATTCACAAGCTGCATTTAAAAATACCATAATCAGTTTTAGCATCATTTTTATTCTTGTGAGTTTCGGTAATATTAAAAAAATCCGTAAATTTAAACTTGTTAATCTGCTTAATGCAGTACGCCAAAACGACGTAATTTTGAACATAAAACCTTGGTTTGGATATGTCAGCCTATTGGCGGGAATTTATATTCTTTTTTATGCCTATCGATGGGCACTTCAACCGTACCAGCTTATAATCGGATTCATTCCAATTGTGTTCTTAGGAACACTCGCAACACTTATTATCTTTTACTCAATTGCACATATCTTTATGAATCTCATTACGCGAATCAAGCCTGTTTATTATCGAGGCACGAACATGTTTGTGTTTCGTCAACTTGGAACCCGTATCCGATCCACCTATCGAATGATGACATTTATTAGTGTTATTATGCTTTTTTCATTGGTCTTTTTGACGACCGGAATCAATACCAATGCGTATCTTTTGAAAAGTGCTTACCGTACTTCTCCCTATACTCTATCGGTTATGTATGACAAAGAAACGATTGATTTTCAAAACTATCTTTCAACGAATGAAGTACCACTACAATATTCAGAATCGCTTGAACTCTATGAGAGTGAATACACAATTTCAGACTTTATCAACGATGATAAATTTTATTCTGGAACGATTTCTATCGTATCCAAGCAAGACTACGATGCAGTTCGAGCGCACTTCAACTTGCCCCCACTATATATGAATACTGAAGATGTGCTCCTAGCAAGTGACATTGTTTCCACGAATCCGTTCAATCAGTTTGATTCTAGCAAGCTTGTGACCGAAATCAATCTTTTTGATTCGCCCAAAACAGTGCACCAGCTACCAACCGCAGAAACAGTAATCCTGAGTAATGGAGCCGGAATGGCATCCTATTTGATTGTGGAAGATTCAGTTTTGGAGATGTGGCAGACAAACGAGTACATCAATTATAACCAGTCTGTAGTGAACATCGATACGACCAATAATGAGATTATTGAACAATTGATTCCATTGAATCAAGATAACCAAATATTTCTTTCAACTCAAGAAAACGCAGTCCGAACCGTAAATGAAATCCGCGTCGCTATATCTTACACCACACTATATTTAGGCGTCGTATTTCTCATAAGTGCTATGGTCGTTCAGTCCTTGCATGTTATGAGCGATGCAATGGATACACGAAAGAATTATCGCGTTCTCGATAAACTGGGGGTTGATGATCAAGAGTTTACTAAAATAATTCGTAAACAAACACTTATCTATGTAACGATGCCTTTAGTACTTGCACTTTGCCATACGCTCGTTGGAAACCGCGCGGTTGCGGCCAGTGCTGGTCTATTTGGGGCCGATGCTACTACCTACCTAAACTATCGTGGCGTTGCCGTTGCACTCGTTATTTTTGTGTGCTACTTACTTTACTTTTATGTCCTTTATCGGTATATTGTCGGTCTCTTCAAAGAGCGAAACAAAAAATTGTAAATTATGACAAAAATGTAAGTCCACTGTAAGTGAGATAAATTGTACTAAAAACGCAACAAAGTATACTTAATATAGACACGGAGGGAATTATGACAACGATTCTAAAAGTAAGTAATATCGAAAAATATTACGGGAAAAAAGGTAATGTAACAAAAGCTCTCGATGGAGTTTCATTTGAAATTGAGAAAGGTGAGTTTGTTGGTGTGATGGGACCTAGTGGTTCTGGTAAAACAACATTGTTAAACTGTATCTCAACGATCGACTCAGTTACTAGTGGAGTCATTACAGTTAATGGAAAAGAAACGACGAAATTAAAAAAAGAAGCGCTTCAAGCATTTCGTAGAACTGAATTAGGATTTATTTTCCAAGACTTTAATCTATTGGATACTCTAACAGCATACGAAAATATTGCGCTTGCGTTGACCATCCAAAAGGTCGGTCACAAAGAAATTGAAAAACGCGTGGGCGAGGTTGCGAAACTTCTAAATATTGAAGAACACCTTCAAAAGTTTCCATATCAAATGTCTGGTGGACAACAACAACGTGTAGCGAGTGCACGAGCATTAATAACAAATCCGAGTTTGATTCTTGCTGACGAGCCGACAGGTGCTCTCGATTCAAAATCAAGTCGTATGCTTCTTGAAAAAATGCAAGATCTCAACGAAACACAACATGCGACAATCATGATGGTTACTCATGATGCTTTTAGTGCGAGCTATGCAAAACGAATTTTGTTTATCAAAGATGGTAAAGTCTTTAATGAGCTTATTCGAGGCAACCAATCAAGAAAAGAATTCTTTGATCAAATTATCGAAGTAGTAACTGTATTGGGAGGCGACACATCTAATGTACTCTAAACTCGCTTTCCGAAATGTGAAAAAGAGTTACCGAGACTATTCTATATACTTTATTACATTGATGTTTTCAGTAGCGCTTTTTTATGTTTTCAACTCATTCGAACAACAATCAACAATCCTTAAAATGAATGAAATGCAAGGGTCAATGGTTAAACTATTGGTCAATGTTATGAATGTTATGTCTGTTATTGTTGCTGCAGTATTTGGTTTTTTAATTCTTTATGCAAACAACTTTCTTATTAAACGTCGTAAAAAAGAATTGGGTCTCTATACCCTTTTGGGAATGCCAAAACGTAAGATTTCGACGATTCTAATTTTAGAAACGATGTACATTGGATTCTTCTCATTACTAGCAGGACTCGTCTTTGGCTTCATCGCGTCTCAAGGGACTGCGGTCTTAACAGGGAAAATGATGGCTGCAGACATGAATTATGGTTTTGTTTTCTCGCTCGAAGCGACACTCAAAACGATTGCTATTTTCTTAGGAGTCTTCCTAGTAGTTGTGCTCTTTAATCGTATACTTCTTGAAAAATATGAACTCATAGAACTTTTAAGAGCCGATCGAATCAACGAAGAGAACTTTGTGAAACGTGCGTGGATGTCTGTTGTGATATTTGTTATTGGTACAGGGTTACTCATTTATGCCTACAATTGGGCGCTGCAACCTATGGAACTCTTCATGCAGTTACTGCCAATTATCGCTTTGGGTTCATTTGCAACATTCTTAATTTTTAAATCATTCTCAGGTTTCTTACTCAAGTTTATGCAAACAAGCAAGAAGAGCTATTACAAAGGACTTAATGTTTTTGTATGGCGTCAGGTAAGTGCAAAAATTAACTCGACCTATAAAATGATGTCTGTGATTAGTATTATGCTACTTTTTGGAATGGGTACTCTCATAACAGGATTTAACTTAAACTCAGTTATGAATGAACAAATATCGGGAATGATTGCGAATGACATTTCTGTAAAATACTCTTATCCAATCGGCAGCAGTACGATAGGACCAAACCTTATTGATTTAAACGATTCTCGTATCAAAAATGCGGAAACCATGACCTACTATTCTTCAGTAAATATGCGATTCAATGTTGTCTTTGAGAAGTACATTGATCAAAATGATGCTAATAGTTTTATGTATGAAATCACAGACGTTGGGTTTGTGAGTGTGGAAAACTTTAATAAAGCACGTACAATGCAAAATCTAGAGCCAATTTCAGTTGGTCAGGGTCAATTTGCAGTTATTGCGCCAATTCAACAAATGGGGCCAGAAACCATGTCTCCAAGTGCTATCTTTAAAGACGGAAACACCTACGATTTTGCAAACCAAAACTTGTCTTATAAAGAAGTTAAAGACATTGAAAAAACTAAAATTGACAATAATGGTAATGATGATGTGTTAGTTATTATGAATGACAACGCATTACAAAATGTTGTGGATTCGAATGAGGCCCTTACCTCTGCGGTGACCATACATATGATGAATACGCAAGCTGGTACGGATAATAAAGAATTCGCGAAAGCGTTAAGAACCTCAATTGCAACACATTACGATAACAAAGAAGTTGGAGATGACATGTTTGACTACATGTATTTTGTAACTCCTGCGCAAGAGATGATTGAATCATCAATGGCGATGGGTTTACTTCTGACATATCTTTCCTTCTATCTTGGGGTCGTATTCCTTGTGACAAGTTTTGTTATTCTTGCGCTCCAACAACTTTCTGAAGCCAATGATAATCAAAAACGTTATCAAATACTTGCTAAGCTAGGTGTCGAAGATCGAATGATTGATCGCTCAATCTTTATGCAAAATGCAATCTACTTCTTTATTCCGCTAATTGTTGCGCTATTACATACGTATATTGGTGTAAGTGCAGTAAACGTGAACCTAAAGTTGATTAGCTTGTCGGCAAGTTCAATGATGCCAGCATTAATTACACTCGGATTCGTCCTCATTGTATATGCGATTTACTTTATAATTACATATCAAGGAAGTAAGGCGATCATAAAAAATAAAATGACAAAATAAACTAGAGACCGTCGGTAGACGGTCTTTGTGTTACAATCAAATAAAGGAAGTGAAGAAAATGAATTTATACCTATTGGAATCGTTTAGAACTAATAATTTTACTGATGAAGCGATGTTGAATAAAATCCAGGGAGCATGGGTGAATATATCAAAACTAGAGCCTGCTTTGGAAGGAGACATCTATGCTATCTATACAGATTATCACAGTGACTATCGTGGTGATTATGGATTCGCTTTAGCGACACAAGAACCTCGTACAGAAATGATGATACCTATCACACCAAATATTGATTACCGCGTCTTCGATGTCGTCGACAGAGACGTTGCAGGAACGTGGAAACAAATTTGGGAATTGGAAGATGGCGGATTGTTGAATCGTGCCTACACGATTGATTATGAACGTTATGGCACGGATGGTAGTGTAAAAATCTATATAGCGATTCAGTAGTAACAAAAGACGACTTATTGGAAGTCGTCTTTTGTCTGTTTGTATTGAGTAAAATGATTAAGGCTTAGGATATCAATAAAGTGATCAACACCTGTCTCAAAGAAACGCTTCAGGTTCGGATTCACATTATTATATTTGGCAGCGAGTAAATCCTTAGGGTTGATAAGTTCTTTACTAATGTCATAGCGTATCTGTGCAATGAGAAGGCATGCGATGGCGTTTGTTTCATAACGGGTCCAATCGATTTGGTAGTTAAGAGCATCGGACGCTAAAATTTCTAGCGTTACGTAATGTTTTGACAATAGGTTACTTTCAAACATGGCTTTTTGAAGGTAAATCGCAGTCTGTGTTGAAAGTTGATTACCATACGCAGTGACATAGGACATGACATCATTAAAGGAATCAAGCCCTTCAGGTGTATTGAAATATGTATGAAAAACTTGGGAATCGAAGTCTGTTTGATAAAAGAGGTATGTGAGCTTTTGAAGCGCGCTTCGTAAGGATTTGTCTTTTTCAAGCTTGTTTTGTTGCTCAATATATTTTTGTTGGTTTTTTTCAATTTTGCGAAGCTCGTTCTTTTGAGATTGTTGATTTCCGTAGTATGAGCTAATATATCCAAAGATCGAACTTAGAAGTACACCTCCGACACTGATAAAGGCGGCGATGACTTGCGGACTCCAGATTTCGTTTTGTGTTGTAGCGGGCATTTGCGCTCCTCCCTTTTTGATATAGTTACAGTTTATCATAGATTAAATTCGGTTCATTGTGTAATGATAAAAAAAGAATGACAAATGTCATTCTTTAGATTTATAAATTGGAGCAGGTGAGGGGAATTGAACCCCCGCCTCAACCTTGGCAAGGTCGTGTTCTACCATTGAACTACACCTGCAATAGAATGGCGGTCCAGACGGGAATCGAACCCGCGATCTCCTGCGTGACAGGCAGGCATGTTAACCGCTACACCACTGGACCATTCATTGTATTGACTGCACTTCTTAGTGCTCATTTAGAATACCATAAGAACATACATAGTGCAACAAGAAAATGCAATTATTTGCAAATACAATTAAACACGTGTGAAAAGAGTAACTTCATTAAATGAATATAAAAAAAAGAGCGAATTGAATTCGCTCACAATTGACTAAGAATGGCGGTCCAGACGGGAATCGAACCCGCGATCTCCTGCGTGACAGGCAGGCATGTTAACCGCTACACCACTGGACCAGTTGATTTGCAACCCTTAGCGGATTATAGATTAACACAGGATTTTAATCTTGGCAATACTATTCTTGAAAATAGTCTAAAATATTACTCTAACTCAACCGCTGGTTGTATTATCGTGGCTTGATGGAAGAGTAATTTCAAATCATTATCTTGCTCACGCCATATTGAAGTTCGTGCAAGATGTTCTTGGTCTTCTTGATTTCGAGATTCATAGTTTATGAGAAATGTACTCGGTCCAATTTCTTGTATCATAAAATTGGTAATGTCAATGTTTCGATCACGTTCCGTTGAGCAAAGCGAATTAACAACGCTTTCGCGATTTTGTCGTGTACCGTCAGATTTTAGTTCAAAGAATGTCGGATCAATGCGTTGTTCGACATTTGCCTTGCAACTTATAAATTCGAAATCAAGAAAATCTAATTCATATTGTTTGAGTTTATTATTTATGTTCATTATAGCTCCTTCTACGATCGGTATCTGTACTTGAATTTTATAGTGAGATGTTGTTAAGGTCAAGGTAAAAACATCGAGTATTATTCATGTAAATAAAAAAAGAGCGACTATGTCGCTCTGTGCTATGCAATTTGGAGCAGGTGAGGGGAATTGAACCCCCGCCTCAACCTTGGCAAGGTCGTGTTCTACCATTGAACTACACCTGCAATACGAATGGCGGTCCAGACGGGAATCGAACCCGCGATCTCCTGCGTGACAGGCAGGCATGTTAACCGCTACACCACTGGACCATTAATGGCGGGGATGGAGAGATTTGAACTCTCGCGCCAGTTACCCGACCTATACCCTTAGCAGGGGCACCTCTTCAGCCACTTGAGTACATCCCCAGTGAGTATATTCGCCATTTCGTGATTGCTTATACATACTATCACAAGAAACATATCATGGCAATACTCTTTTTGAAAAATTAACACCTTTTAAAACAGTGGTTTTTTGAACCCAGAGCGATGAATTTTAAGTGCGTCTATTTTACATAAAATACACATGAATTAAAGTTGATTTTGTTATTATATATAGAAAGAGCATCTGGTTTGTTAAACAGAAATGGCCACTTTTGTAAAAAAATACACATCAATCATGGTAATGTCGTTAGTGGACAGTATTTGATGACAATCTTTGATATACTAAAATCATATTATATACTAGGTTTGAAGATGCTTTCCTGGAAATAGAAAGTATAATAGTAAAACGTAGAGAAATTCGTTAAGAAAGGGTACTTATGACATTAGAAGAAAAAAAGCGGTTTATAATAAATTTTGTTTTTTATACATTAATTGCAGGGCTCGCATTTTTAGTCTTTAAGTTTTCGGTAAAGTATTTAACACCGTTTATTGTTGGATTTGTGATTGCATCACTCTTAAAACCAATTATTCAAAAGCTTGTAAAAATGTTTGGCGAGAACAAATATCTCCGAATTGGAGTCATCGTTGTTTTCTATATAGTAGTGGGAATCATAATTTTCGGATTAACACTCGCAGCAATTTCGGGAATTCAAGGTGTTGTGAAGCACGCACCTACATATGTGGAATCAACTCTAATTCCAGCGTTGACTTCGATCTTCAATTATGTTGAGTCATTATTTGAACACATTAATCCGGAAATACTGAGCAATCTGTCAGAAGTTACTAATGCAATATCGAAACAGATTCAGCAATTGGCTGGAACTGTATCTACCAGTGCAATTTCATTCTTGACACGATTCGTCAGTAGCTTGCCAAATTTATTCATCTCGATTCTAATAGCGATTATCTCTTCATTCTTCTTCACGTTAGACTATAAGAATGTGGTGGATACAGTGCTCGCATACTTGCCACAACGGTGGGTCCAGTTTATGTATGACGTTAAAGGCGGATTCTTTGATACTGTTGGGAAATATATGAAAGCCTATGCCAAATTAATGACACTCACATTTATTGAGTTATCGATAGGGTTTGCGCTCATTGGAGTTGGGAATCCAATTGGCTTAGCTTTTATGATTTCGATTGTTGATATCCTACCGGTACTCGGTACAGGTACAGTCATGATTCCGTGGACAATCATCGAACTCGTTATGGGGAATTTCGAACGCGCTATTGGCCTATTCGTTATTTATGTCGTTATCACGGTGATCCGTAATATTTTGGAACCGAAAGTAGTTGGAGATCAAATTGGGCTCCATCCTTTGGTAACGTTAATTTGTATTTTTGTAGGGATGAGACTTGCTGGGATTATTGGTCTGTTTGGCTTGCCAATCCTTGTAACAATTCTTAAGACGCTTCACGATGAAGGGAAAATCCAATTCTTCAAAAAATTTGAAAAAAGGGAACTTCCTCAATCTATCGAAAAATAAACACATTAGAAGTGGGTGGAGTACAGTGAGATAGTGTCACGTACTCCACGCAATAATTACGTGGAAAAAGTGTGGAAAACCTATTGACAATGAATCGCTATATGATAGAATGTAAAGGCTTATGATTAATCTAGGGTTTCTGCGAAGAGACCTAATTAATATGGAGCCCACGGCACACTTGGTACTGTGTGCAATAGTCAGGAAGGAGACAATTAATGCCTACAATTAATCAATTGATTACACATGGCCGAACAAGTCGTGTATACAAATCAAAATCACCGGCACTAGGTCGTAGTTTGAATACGATTAAACGTCAAACAACTCAAGTAAACAGCCCACAAAAACGTGGAGTATGTACACGTGTTGGTACAATGACACCTAAGAAACCTAACTCAGCTTTACGTAAATATGCGCGTGTTCGTTTGAGTAATGGTATGGAAGTTACGGCTTACATCCCTGGAATTGGTCACAATTTACAGGAACATAGTGTCGTTTTAATCCGTGGAGGTCGTGTTAAAGACTTACCTGGGGTTCGTTACCACATCGTTCGTGGAACATTAGACTGCGCTGGAGTTACAGATCGCCGTCAAAGCCGTTCATTATACGGTACTAAAAAACCAAAAGCATCAGAATAATACATCAAAAATGAGAGGAGTGAATTAAATGCCAAGAAAAGGACATGTTCCAAAGCGCGACGTAGTTGCTGATCCAATTTACAATTCAAAATTAGTAACACGTTTAATTAACAGAATCATGATTGATGGTAAAAAAGGTTTAGCTCAATCAATTCTATATAATGCGTTTGCAATTATCGAAGAAAAAACAGGACGTCAACCAATGGAGGTTTTTGAACAAGCACTTGACAATGTATTGCCAGTGTTAGAACTTAAAGCTCGTCGTATTGGTGGATCAAACATCCAAGTTCCAATTGAAGTAACACAAGAGCGTCGTTTGACACTCGGACTACGTTGGATCGTTCAATACTCACGTACACGTGGAGAAAAGACAATGGAAGAGCGTTTAGCTG
Source organism: Erysipelothrix anatis (assembly GCF_009828745.1). Classification (GTDB taxonomy): domain Bacteria; phylum Bacillota_I; class Bacilli_A; order Erysipelotrichales; family Erysipelotrichaceae; genus Erysipelothrix; species Erysipelothrix anatis. Next base: position 83,510 of record NZ_WTSX01000004.1, on the reverse strand, counting down.
CTGAAATTATCGACGCTTCAAATGGTACAGGCGCATCCGTTAAGAAACGCGATGACGTACACAAAATGGCAGAAGCTAACAAAGCTTTCGCACATTACCGTTTCTAATAAACAATATAGCGAAAGGAGATTTGAAAACTTATGTCACGTGAATTTACATTAGACAATATGCGTAATATTGGTATTATGGCCCATATTGACGCTGGTAAGACTACAACAACTGAGCGTATTCTTTACTATACAGGTCGAACACATAAAATTGGGGAAACTCACGATGGTGCCGCAACTATGGACTGGATGGCGCAAGAACAAGAACGTGGTATCACTATCACTTCTGCTGCGACAACAGCTGCATGGAATGGTCACCGTATTAACATTATCGATACACCAGGCCACGTAGACTTTACAGTTGAAGTTGAACGTTCATTGCGTGTTCTTGACGGTGCGGTTACAGTTCTTGATGCTAAATCAGGAGTTGAGCCACAAACTGAAACAGTTTGGCGTCAAGCTACAAAATATAACGTTCCTCGTATTGTATTTGTTAATAAAATGGATGCAACAGGTGCTGACTTCTACATGGCAGCCGGAACAATTGTTGATCGTTTAGGAGCTAAATCAGCACCTATCCAATTACCAATCGGTGTCGAAGATCACTTCGACGGCCTTATCGACATTGTTGAGCAAAAAGCTCACATGTTTGCCGATGTTTCACAAAAAACAGATGACATCATTGATGTTCCTGAAGAGTTTAAAGCTCAAGTAGCTGAAGCTCGTGAGAAACTATTTGATCAAATTTCTGATTTCGATGAAGATTTCATGATGATGATTCTTGAAGGTGTAGAACCTACAGTTGAACAAATCAAAGCTACTATCCGTAAAGCGGTTATTAGCGGTGAATTCTTCCCAGTTCTTTGTGGAGCTGCTTATAAAAACAAAGGTGTTATCGCAATGCTTGATGCAGTTATCGATTACTTACCTTCACCATTAGACATCCCAGCTGTTGCAGGTACATTACCAAATGGCCAAGAAGCTGTTCGTGAAGCAAGTGACGAAGCACCATTCTCAGCGTTAGCATTTAAAGTTGCGACAGACCCATTCGTAGGTCGTCTAACTTATTTCCGAGTATACTCAGGTGTTGCTACATCAGGATCACCAGTTTATAACTCAGTAAAACAAAAACGTGAGCGTTTCGGACGTATCATGCAAATGCATGCCAACCACCGTGAAGAAATCGAATCAGTTTACGCAGGTGAAATTGCAGCCGCAATCGGTTTAAAAGTTACAGGTACAGGTGATACTCTTTGTGATGAAAAACACGAAATTATCCTTGAATCAATGATCTTCCCTGAGCCAGTTATTAACGTTGCTGTTGAACCAAAAACTAAAGGTGACCAAGATAAGATGGGTCTTGCTCTTGCAAAACTTGCTGAAGAGGATCCAACTTTCAAAACTTACACTGATGAAGAAACAGGACAAACAATCATCGCTGGTATGGGTGAGCTTCACTTAGATATCATCGTTGACCGTATGAAACGTGAATTTAAAGTTGAAGCAAACGTTGGTGCACCACAAGTTGCTTACCGCGAAACAATCCGTAAAGCTGCTGATGCTGAAGGTAAATTCGTTCGTCAATCAGGTGGACGTGGACAATATGGACACGTTTGGATTAAGTTCGAACCAAACCCAGGAAAAGGATTTGAATGGGTTGACGCTGTTGTTGGTGGAACGGTTCCTCGTGAATTTATTAAACCAGCACACGATGGATTAAAGGCTGCTCTTGATGGCGGTTTAGCATATGGATATCCAGCAATCGATATTAAAGCTACTTTATTCGATGGATCATCCCATGATGTTGACTCCTCAGAAATGGCTTATAAAGTTGCTGCTAGCCTTGCATTACGTGAAGCTGCAAAACTTTGTGATCCAGTATTACTAGAACCAGTTATGGATGTTGAAATTACAGCTCCAGCTGAATACCTCGGTGCAGTTATGGGAGATATCTCATCACGCCGTGGACAAATCCGTGACCAAGAAGAACGTAACAATGCTGTTATCGTTAAAGCATTCGTACCTCTTTCAGAAATGTCAGGATATACTACAGATCTTCGTTCATTTACACAAGGTCGTGGTAACTCATCAATGCAATTTGATCACTATGAAGCTGTTCCAAAGAGCATTGCTGAAACAGTAGCTAAGAAAAAATAAAACTTAAAACACTTAGTTAAACATTAATATTGCTTTTCATCATTGTTTGTCTTAATATATATTTGTAAAACAATGAGTTAAATTTAAAACAGGAGGACAATTCAAATGTCAAAACAAAAATTTGATCGTTCCAAACCACACGTAAACGTTGGTACATTGGGACACGTTGACCACGGTAAAACTACTCTAACAGCTGCTATTACAACTGTATTAGCTAAAAAAATGGGTGGAGAAGCTCGTGGATATGACCAAATCGATAACGCGCCAGAAGAAAAAGAGCGTGGAATCACAATCTCTACATCACACGTAGAATACGAAACAGAAGCACGTCACTATGCTCACGTTGACTGCCCAGGTCACGCGGACTACGTTAAAAACATGATCACAGGTGCTGCTCAAATGGACGGAGCTATCTTAGTAGTTTCAGCAACAGACGGACCAATGCCACAAACACGTGAGCACATCCTCTTAGCTAAACAATTAGGTGTTCCTTCATTCGTAGTATTCTTGAACAAATGCGACATGGTTGATGACGAAGAGTTAATCGACTTAGTTGAAATGGAAGTACGTGAAGCACTTTCAGAACAAGGTTACGATGGAGACAACGCTCCAGTTATCCGTGGATCAGCTCTTAAAGCTCTTGAAGGAGATGCTGCATGGGAAGAAAGAATCGTTGAATTAATGGACGCTGTTGACTCATACGTTGCAGATCCAGTCCGTGATACAGACAAACCATTCTTAATGTCAGTAGAAGACGTATTCACAATCTCAGGTCGTGGTACTGTTGCTACAGGACGTGTAGACCGTGGAGAAATCAAAATCAACGAAGAAGTTGAAATCGTTGGTATCCGTCCAACAGCTAAAACTGTTGTTACAGGAATCGAAATGTTCCACAAAATGTTAGACTCAGCTATGGCTGGAGATAACGTTGGAGCACTTCTACGTGGTGTTAACCGCGAAGAAATCGAGCGTGGACAAGTTCTTGCTAAACCAGGATCAGTTACACCTCACGTAAAATTCAAAGCTCAAGTTTATATCTTAAGCAAAGAAGAAGGTGGACGTCATACACCATTTGTTAACAAATACCGTCCACAATTCTACTTCCGTACAACAGACGTTACAGGTACAATCTTACTTCCTGAAGGAACAGATATGGTTATGCCTGGAGACAACATCGAAATGGAAGTTGAATTAATCGCTCCAATCGCTGTTGAGCAAGGTACAACATTCTCAATCCGTGAGGGTGGACGTACTGTTGGTGCTGGAAACGTTACAGAAATTATCAAATAATTTCTCAACAAACTAGTTAATCAATCTAAGGGAACTCGTAAGAGTTCTCTTTTTTTATGTCTGAACAAAAACACTGTGTTCAATACAGTGATAAATTGCCTCAAATTGAACACAACACAGTATTAATAGTGTATAATAAACGATAGTGAGGTATTTTATGAAAAAGTTCTTTATTGCGGTTACAGTGCTCGCCCTTATATGTTTGTGGGCTGTGTCACAACAAAACAGCTCAACAATTATTATTTATTCCAGTATGGAACAATTTCGAGGAGAAGCGCTCCAGGAACAACTTAATGAAGAATTTCCGGACCTTCATGTTAAGGTTGTATACGCATCTACAGGTAAAAGTGCAGCAAAACTATCTGTGGAAGGCGAGAAAACGGATGCTGATATCATCGTGGGGTTAGAGACTGGCTACATGACGCGGGTAATCGATATAATGGCACCGATGAGTCATTTAAGTGAAATAAACTATATTGACGAGTTTAATCCAAGCATTTTTGATAACCAAGCAGTTATTTGGGAACGTTATGGAGGAAGCTTAATTATTAATACAGATGTATTGGAAAAATATGATCTTCCACTACCAAAGACCTATCAAGATCTTCTTGATCCGATCTATAAAGATAAGATTGCAATGCCTGACCCTAAATCTAGTGGTACCGGATACTTCTTCTACAAAAGTTTAGTGAACGAGTTTGGAGTAGAGGGAGCGTTAGACTACTTTGATGCACTTCATCCTAACATTAAGCAATTTACGGAGTCTGGTTCAGGCCCAATAAAACTTCTTAATCAAGGAGAAATTGCGATAGCAATGGGGATGACGTTCCAAGCAGTAAATGAAATCAATAAAGGGATGCCGTTTGAATTAGTTTTTCCAGAGCTGGGGTCGCCTTACAACACTTCTGCTACTTCTATGTTAAAAGGACGTGAGAATGATCCGGATGTTGTGCACGTTTATACTTATATCATTAATGAAGCATTTTTAATTGATAAAGACTTGTACTCACCAGAGCAAGTCTATAAAGATCAAGTAAATAAAATTGAGAAGTACCCTGAGCATATTCCATATGCGAATATGGAAGGAATTCATAGCATCGATGAAAAGGACCGGTTATTAGAACAATGGAAATATTAGATAATAAAATTAAACTAAAGGTGACGAATCTACATAAAGAATATGAGGGAAAAGTCGTATTGAACGATATAAACTTCGATGTCTATGAGGGAGAATTTTTGAGTATTCTTGGACCATCTGGGTGCGGAAAAACAACACTAGTTCGTATTTTAATGGGATTGGAACACGCAAATAGTGGTGCTATATTGAATGAAGGTATCGATATCTCGAAACAACACCCATCTGAAAGAAATATGGGAATTGTATTTCAAAACTATGCACTATTCCCAAATATGACGGTTTTAGAAAATGTTGAGTACGCATTGAAATTGAACAAGGAAACCAAAGAAAAGTCTAAAGAAATTGCACTTAAGACACTGGAAATGATAGGTATGCTTGATCAGATTGATAAAAAGCCACGAAAACTGTCAGGAGGGCAACAACAACGGGTTGCGATTGCACGTACCCTTGCGCTTAACCCTTCGATTTTACTTCTCGACGAACCAATATCCGCTCTAGATGTATCAAATCGAGAAATTATGAAAAAAGAATTAAAACAAATTCAAAAGACATTTAATGTAACCATGATTTTTATTACACATGAACAAGAAGAAGCCTTTTTTCTATCAGACCGCGTAATGGTCATGTCTGAAGGGAAAATTGAACAACTTGATTCACCGCAAGCAATCTATAATAACCCAGCAAATCCATACATTAAACGTTTTGTTGTAGATCACTTGGATGCTAAGTTGGAGTCTTTGAAACGAACGACAGGTAAATCAACCTATGAATAAACGATCGATGAGAACGTCAATAATTGTTATTGGCGTCGTCTTAGTTATTGCCGTCATATTACCAGTACTCAAACTTGTGAGTAGTGTATCGTTAACAGATATTACAGCGGTCGTTGGTAGTGAGCAATTTCCAAAGTACATGATGAATTCTTTGATAACAGCATCAATTGCTACAATTCTATCTGTTTTAATCGCATTATGCTGTGCATGGGCGATTAATCGAACCAATATTAAATATAAGAGTGCATTTGCGGTATTGTTTACGCTACCGATGTTGATTCCATCTATATCACACGGTACTGGACTCGTGTTACTGCTAGGTGATAATGGTATTATTACTAATTTACTTGGTATTAATATTGGGCTATATGGATATCCGGGAATCATCTTGGGATCCATTCTCTATTCATTTCCTGTTGCATTTTTGATGCTCACAGATATCTACAAATATGAAGACTATACAGTTTATGAAGCGGCGACAGTACTAGGTCTCTCAAAACGACAACAGTTTGTAACAATAACACTACCGAATTTAAAAGTTCCGTTAATTGCAGCTTTCTTCGCAGTCTTCACGATGATTTTTACAGATTATGGTGTTCCACTAGCAGTTGGCGGCAAAACCATGACATTGTCGACGTACATGTATCGTGAAGTAATTGGCCTTTTAAATTTCTCAAAAGGGGCAGTAATTGGTGCATTCTTACTAATACCTGCTATTATTGCTTTTATTATTGATTTAAAGAGTGAAAAAACGACGAGTGCTTCCACAATAACGAAAGAATATATAGTCGAAAAAAACAAGAAAAGAGATCGCATTGCAATTCTCTTTTGCACGGTCTTGGGGATTGTAGTTGTTACACCACTGATAAGCTTCTTAATATTGTCACTGGTAACAAAATATCCTGTTGATTTAACGTTCTCGTTGGTCAATATCGAAAAAGCATTTGATATAGGAGTGGGAATGTATTTGTTAAACTCATTGGCTGTGGCGTTGTTCACAGGACTAATTGGAGTTGTCATAACCTATTTGACGGCATATATTACTGCGCGAAGTGATAAGAAACTAAGCACTCTAGCAATTCATTTTATTTCACTAACAACACTCGCTATACCTGGTGTAGTCTTAGGTCTGAGTTATGTTATGCTCTTTAATGGTTCCATTATCTATGGCACGATAGCAATTCTTGTTCTTGTCAATATCATCCATTTCTTTGCATCACCGTACTTAATGGCGTATAATTCACTACAGAAGTTTAATCAAAATTTGGAAGACACTGCTAATACCTTGGGTATATCAAAAATGCGTCTACTGTTTGATGTGTATATCCCAAGTACAAAAGAAACAGTTTTGGAGATGTTTCTCTACTTCTTTATCAATGCTATGATTACGATTTCTGCGGTTTCATTCCTAGCGAATATGCGAAACCAACCTTTATCACTTCTGATACCTCAGCTAGACTCTCAATCAATGATTGAATCAACGGCATTTATTTCCATTTTAATTCTATTTGTAAATGTAATTGCGAAGGTAGTGGTATCGTTAGTGAAGAAACATGAAAAAGAAGCGGAGGTCTAAAAATGATCGATTTGAATCAGTTTGAAATTTTATGTTCAGTTCACGATGGTGCAGTAGCGTATGCGACCGTAAAAGAAAATCCCTATTTTTCGGAGAACGCTTTCAACGAATTACTGTCAATGGGACTTCTTGTGAATGAAGAGATGGTGCAAATAACTCAAAAAGGAATTGAGGCACTTGAGCCATACCGAGTAAAACGTGCGATTTTCTTGGCTGCTGGATTTGGGTCAAGGTTGGTGCCTGTGACGTTGAGTACACCGAAACCGTTAATCCAAGTCAATGGCAATCGTTTAATTGATCGTCTTATTGATGCAGTGATAGATGCGGGAATTGAAGAAATCGTAATTGTTCGGGGGTATCTAAAAGATTCCTTTGAGGCATTACGTGTTAAGTATCCGCAAATTCGCTTCATTGATAATGATGGATATAATAAAGCTAATAATATTTCAAGTGCGTATTTGGTTCGTGATATATTGGATAATGCACTTGTACTTGAATCGGATTTACTCTTGTATAATTCTAAAATAATTCGCAAGTACGAGTACAGAAGCATGTATATGGGAATTCCTATGGCGGAAAGCGATGATTGGATCCTTGAAACTGAAGGCGACCTAATTGTTGACATTGGCATCACTGGAACGAATACAAATCAGATGGTAGGAATATCTTACTGGGATCAAGATGATGCCAAAACGTTATCAGAAGATCTCAAACATACCTTCGAATCTGAAAGTGGAAAGCAATTATACTGGGATGAAGTTGCGTTACGTTATAATCGCGAAAAATACAAAATATATTTGCGCAAAGTTACACTCAAAGATGTTGTTGAAATTGATACATTTGCTGAGCTATGCGAAATTGATGAACGATACAAAGGAGCTTGATTTATTCAAGCTCCTTTTTCTTAAAATACCCGCTGAACACTGCGGATTTTGATTGATTTTTGCGAATGTAAAAAAAGTCGAATAAATATTAGAAAATCCCTTGATTCTATATGTATTTAGTGTATAATACTTAAGCGACTGCATAGAAGTGCGAGGTTGCCGGCACACTGAAGAGCGTTGTCATGGTCAGTGAGAAGTCGGGGAATTCGCATGGAGCAGGCCTATTTAATAGGCGGAAGAAGGAGGATTTCCATGGCAAAGAATTTTATTCGTATTCGTCTAAAAGCTTATGAACACCGTACAATTGATAGTGCGGCACAAAAAATTGTTCAAGCAGCAAACGATCACGGTGCAAAGAAAGTAGTTGGACCAGTACCATTACCAACTGAAAAACAAGTCGTAACAGTTTTACGATCGGTACACGTAAACAAGGATTCTCGTGAACAATTTGAATCAAGAACTCATAAGAGATTGATTGAAATTGTTGGACCTACAGCAGAGACAATCGACGCATTAAGTCGTCTTGATCTCCCAAGTGGTGTCGATATCGAGATAAAACTTTAGTAGAAGGGAGAAATCATGAAAGGATTATTAGGACGTAAATTAGGAATGACTCAAGTCTTTACAGCAGATGGAACTCTAATTCCTGTTAGCGTAGTTGAAGTATTACCAAACGTTGTTCTTCAAAAGAAAACAATGGAATCAGATAACTATGAAGCAGTTCAATTAGGTGTTGCCGATGTGAAAGAACAACGTGCAAACAAATCTGAGATTGCTCACGCTGCTAAAGCAAACACAGCTCCAAAGAAATTCGTTCGCGAAATTCGTGGATCAGAAATGATGGAACACGAGGTAGGAGCAGTATTAACAGCAGGAGTATTTGCTGCTGGGGAATTTGTTGATGTCTCAGGAACATCACGTGGAAAAGGTTACAACGGGGCAATCGTCCGTGGAAACCAAAAAACTGGACCTAAAGCTCACGGTTCAGGATACCACCGTGGAATCGGTTCATTAGCATCACAAGGTATTATCCCAACAATCAAAAAAGGTGGAGTAATGCCAGGACAACATGGTGGATTTACTACAACAAACCAACACCTTGAAATTGTCAAAATTGATGAAGAAAACAACTACATCTTAATTAAAGGAAACATTCCTGGACCACGTCGTGGATTTGTTGAAATTAAATCAACAGTAAAACGCGTGAAATCAAAAGATCCAGTTGAACTAGTTGACTACGCTAAGGAGGATTCAAACAATGCCTAAGCTAGATGTTCTAAACTTAGAAGGTAAAACTGTTAGCGCAATTGAATTAAGCGAAGCAGTATTTGGAATTGAACCAAATAACCAAACAATCTTTGAAGCTGTTGTCATGCAACGTGCATCAGTTCGTCAAGGAACTCATTCAACAAAAAACCGTACAGAAGTTCGCGGTGGTGGACGTAAACCATGGCGTCAAAAAGGAACAGGACGTGCTCGTCAAGGGTCAATCCGTTCTCCTCAATGGCGTGGTGGTGGAATTGTATTTGGACCTAAACCAAGAAGTTACAAATACAACCTCAACCGTAAGGTTCGTCGTTTAGCTGTTCGTTCAGCATTATCACAACACGTTATTGATTCAACAATGAAAGTTGTTGCTGACTTAACATTCGAAAACGTGAAAACAAAAGAATTTGCAAAAGTTATGAGCACATTAGAACTTAACCGTAAAACATTATTCATCGTCGCAGACGAAGAAGATGTAATTAACGCTTACTTATCAATGCGTAACTTACCAAACACAATGTTATTAACTGTTCAAGACTTGAACACATATGACATCGTTAACGCTGATACTTTAGTATTCACAGCAAAAGCTGCGGAAGTAGCTGGAGAGGTACTAGCATAATGAAACGTAACCCTAGAGATATTATCTTGCGCCCAATCATCACTGAAAAAACAGTAATGATGCAACAAAATGATAACAAAGTTACATTTGAAGTTGCTAAAGGCTCAAACAAAATTGAAGTTCGTCAAGCAATTGAAGAAATCTTCAATGTAAAAGTTGAATCAGTAAATATGATCAACCAAAAACCTCGCACAAAACGCGTAGGTAAATATGAAGGAACTACAAAATCAGTACGTAAAGCTATTGTTAAACTTGCTGAAGGTTCTAACATCGACGTTCTTTAATAAGAAGAACAATAACACTTATCGGAAGAATAACGCTATTTCCGGACAATTTGCGTAGGAGGAATTATTAAAATGGCAATCAAAAAATATAAGCCAACTACTCCTGGACGTCGTGGGATGACTACTTTAGCTAATGAAACATTAACTAAAGGAAACAACCCTGAGCGTTCATTAGTAGCTCCATTAATCAAGACTGGTGGTCGTAACAACTTAGGTCGTATCACAACTCGTCATATTGGTGGAGGACACAAACGTCAGTACCGTATTATCGATTTCAAACGTAACAAAGATGCAATTCCTGCAACTGTTGCAACAATCGAATACGATCCAAACCGTTCAGCAAACATTGCTTTATTAAATTATGCTGATGGTGAAAAACGTTATATCTTAGCTCCTAAAGGGCTAAAAGTTGGTGACAAAGTTGTTAGTGGATCAGAAGCTGACATCATTGTTGGTAACGCTAAAGAACTTGGACAAATGCCAGAAGGTACTACAGTTCACAATATCGAATTAAAACCAGGACGTGGAGCACAATTAGTGCGTTCAGCTGGAACATCAGCACAAGTTCTTGGTGTTGAAGACAAATATGTTACAGTTCAACTTGCTTCAGGTGAAGTACGTAAGATTTTATCAACATGCCGTGCAACAATCGGTGAAGTTGGTAACTCAGAGCACTCACTTGTAAACATTGGTAAAGCTGGACGTAGCCGTCACATGGGTATTCGCCCAACAGTTCGTGGTTCTGTAATGAACCCAGTTGATCACCCTCACGGTGGTGGTGAAGGACGTACACCAATTGGACGTAAATCACCAATGACTCCATGGGGTAAAAAAGCTATGGGTGTTAAAACTCGTCGCACTAAGAAATCTTCGACAAAACTAATCGTTCGTCGTCGTAATGAGAAATAAACGAAAGGAAGGAAAGAGAAATGAGTCGTAGTTTAAAAAAAGGTCCATTTTGTGATTTACACTTGATGAATAAAGTAGAAAAACTAAATGAATCAGGTAAAAAAGAAGTTATCAAAACATGGTCACGTCGTTCAACTATTTTCCCTCAATTCGTAGAACATACGTTTGCGGTGCACAATGGTAAAGAACACGTTCCAGTGTTTGTATCAGAAGACATGGTAGGACACAAATTAGGTGAATTTGTTCCAACACGTCGTTATACAGGTCACGCAGCAGATAAAAAGGCGGGTCGTAAATAATGGAAGTTAAAGCAGTAGCAAAAACAGTACGTGTTACATCACGTAAAGCGCGTTTAGTATTAGACGAAATTCGCGGCCTTGATGTTGATCATGCAGCAGCAATTCTAAAATACTCACCAAATAACGCATCAAAAATCATTGAGAAAGTTTTAAAGTCAGCAGTTGCTAACGCTACAAACAATCATCAATTAGAAGAAGAAAAATTATTCATCTCAGCATGCTATGCTGACGAAGGAATGACAATGAAACGTTTCAGACCTCGTGCCAAGGGGAATGCAGCGCCAATTATGAAGCGTACAAGCCACATTACTATCGTGGTTTCGGAACGCGTGTAAGGGAGGAAACACAATGGGACAAAAAGTAAATCCGATCGGTATGCGCGTTGGTGTTATTCGTGATTGGGAATCACGTTGGTATGCAGAAAATAATTTCGCAGACCTTCTCCACGAAGACACACTTATCCGTGAATACATCTTTAAAAATCTTAAAGATGCATACGTTTCACGCGTAGAAATCGAACGTTCAAAAAACCGCGTTGATGTTATCATCCGTACAGCCCGCCCAGGTGTTGTAATCGGTGTTAACGGAGCAAACATTGAAAAAACAAAAGCTGCAATCGCTAAGATTTCAGAAGGAAACACAGTAAATGTTAAAGTATTAGAAGTTGGAAACCCTGATTTAGATGCACATCTTGTTGCTCGTAACATTGCTGAGCAATTAGAACAACGTGCTTCATTCAGAACTGCACAAAAACGTACAATCCAACGTACAATGCGTTCAGGAGCAAAAGGAATTAAAACTGCTGTTTCCGGACGTTTAGGTGGAGCTGATATGGCTCGTACTGAGGGATACTCAGAAGGAATCGTACCACTTCATACATTACGTGCTGATATCGACTATGCTCACTATGAAGCAAATACACAATTCGGTATCTTAGGTGTTAAAGTTTGGATCTGCCGTGGTGAAGTATTGCCAGGACAATTAGTACAAGAACCAGAAGCACCAAAAGGTGGAAAATTTGATCGACCACGTCGTCGTCGCAATGACCGTAACGACCGTCGTCCAAATAACCGTCCACAACGCAACGATGCTCAAGCAGCATCAAAAGACGAGCAAGGAGGTAATTAGTTATGTTGATGCCTAAACGTACTAAATATAGAAAACCACACCGTCTTTCATACGAAGGACGTTCAAAAGCAGGACGTACAGTTGCTTTTGGAGAATATGGTTTAGTTGCTGAATCAGGAAACTACGTAAGCAACAGACAAATCGAAGCTGCTCGTATTGCAATGACACGTTATATGAAACGTGGCGGAAAAGTTTGGATCAAAATTTTCCCTCACTTAGCAATTACAAGAAAACCACTTGAAGTCCGAATGGGTTCCGGTAAAGGGGCACCTGAAGGATGGGTAGCAGTAGTTAAACCAGGTCGAGTAATGTTCGAAGTTGCTGGTGTACCAGAAGAAGTTGCGCGTGAAGCGTTCCGTCTTGCATCACACAAGTTAGCAGTTAAAACTCGATTCGTCCGTAAGGGAGAGGAGGAACAAGTATGACATCATTGAAAGAAATCCGTGAAGCTAATAATACAGATTTATTAGTTCAAATCGATACATTAAAAGAAGAATTATTTGACTTACGTTTCCAACAAGCTATTGGTCAACTTGAGAACCCTGCTCGTTTACGTGAAATCCGTAAAACGATTGCACGCATCAAAACAGTAATCACTGAGCGTCAGCTTAGTGACAATAAGTAGGAGGTCACAAAGCGATGGAAAGAAATAAACGTAAAGTTTACCGTGGTACTGTTGTATCTGATGCAATGGACAAAACGGTAGTCGTTGAAGTTAAAACATCAAAACGTCATCCACTCTATGGAAAACGTGTAAACTATTCAAAAAAATTCAAAGCTCATGACGAGAAAAATGAAATTAAAGTCGGAGATATCGTAGAAATTATGGAAACACGTCCATTATCAGCTACAAAACATTTCCGCGTAATTCGTTTACTCGAAAAAGCTGTTGTATTGTAGGAGGTTGTCAAGATGATACAAAATGAATCAAGATGTAAAGTTGCAGACAACACTGGTGCAAAAGAAATCTTAGTTATCCGTTCACTAGGTGGAAGCTTCCGCCGTACATCAAACATCGGTGATATCGTTGTTGGTACAGTTAAAGAAGCAATCCCAGGTGGAAGTGTTAAAAAAGGTGACGTTGTTAAAGCAGTTGTCGTGCGCACAAAATACGGTGTTCGTCGTGGAAATGGTTCATACATTAAATTTGATGACAACGCAGTTGTTATCTTAAAAGATGATATGACACCAAAAGGAACACGTATCTTTGGACCAGTAGCTCGTGAGCTTCGTGAAAAAAACTTCATGAAGATCGTCTCATTAGCTCCTGAAGTGTTATAAGGAGGCTTTTATGAAAATCAAACGTGGCGATAAAGTTCAAGTTATCACTGGATCATATAAAGGAACCATCGGCGATGTCATTGAAGCAAGTCCTAAAACTGACAAAGTCAAAATCGAAGGTGTTAACTTAGTTAAGAAACATATGAAACCAACTCAAATGAATCCAGATGGTGGAATCATTGAACAAGAAGCATGGATTCATGTTTCAAACGTAATGCTATACGATGCTAAAGCTAAAGCAGCTAGCCGTGTAGGATTCAAAGAAGAAAAAGGTAAGAAAGTACGCGTCTACAAAAAATCAGGCAGCGTAGTTAAATAAGGAGGTATAGCTAGATGAAATTAAAAGAACAATACAAAACAGAAGTAGTTGGAACTTTAGTTAAACAATTTAACTATACTTCAGTAATGCAAGTTCCAAAACTTGAAAAAATCGTTGTCAACATGGGTGTCGGAGAAGCTATCAACAATGCGAAAGCAATCGACGATGCAGTTGCTGACTTGGAAATGATTACAGGACAAAAACCTGTAGTTACAAAAGCTAAAAAATCAATCGCTAACTTTAAGTTACGTGAAGGAATGCCAATCGGTGTTAAAGTTACTTTACGTGGCGAAAAAATGCATGATTTCTTAGAAAAATTAATCAAAGTTGCACTTCCTCGTGTACGTGACTTCCGTGGAATTAACGGTGGATCATTCGATGGACGTGGAAACTACACAATGGGTGTTAAAGAACAATTAATCTTCCCAGAAATTGATTATGATAAAATTAATAAAGTTCGTGGTATGGATATCACTATTGTCACCACAGCTCAAACAGATGAAGAAGGATACGCTCTATTAAAAGAGTTAGGAATGCCTTTTAAGAAGGAGGGTAACTAATGGCTAAAAAATCAAAGATTGCTCGTGAAATGCAACGTCAAGAAGTTGTTGCTCGCTATGCCGAAAAACGTGCAGCATTAAAAGCTGAAGGTGATTACATCGGGTTACAAAAATTACCACGTGATGCTTCACCAGTTCGTTTACATAATCGCGATAAAGTCGATGGCCGTCCTCGTGGATATTTACGTAAATATGGTATGTCACGTATTCGTTTCCGTGAATTAGCTCATAAAGGGCAAATTCCGGGCGTACGTAAGGCTAGCTGGTAGCAAGGAGGAACTTTTCATGTATGTAACAGATCCAATTGCGGATTTATTAACACGTATTCGTAACGCTGTTCAAGCGAAACACGATATTGTTGAAATTCCTGCAAGTAAAGAAAAAGTAGAAATCGTAAGAATTTTAAAAGAAGAAGGTTTTATTCGTGACTTCCTCATCAATGGTGAGGGATACAAACAATCAATCACAGTTGTACTAAAATATGGTGCAAATGGAGAACGAGTAATCAGCGGATTAAAACGTATCTCAAAACCTGGAAAACGCGTTTATGCAAAAGTGAATGAAGTGCCACGTGTTCTTAATGGACTCGGAATCGCAATCATCACAACATCAGACGGATTGCTAACAGATAAACAAGCTCGCCAAAAACATGTTGGTGGAGAAGTGTTAGCTTACGTTTGGTAAGAGAGGAGACACACTATGTCACGTATCGGAAATAAAACGATTACCATTCCGGCTGGCGTTGAAGTCGAAGTAAAGGCTGGTAATGAGGTGACAGTTAAAGGTCCTAAAGGAACTTTAACACGTCAGTTCAATGAACTTTACACAATCGAAATCGCTGAAGGCGAAATCAACGTTATTCGTCCGAATGATACAAAATTAGTAAAACAGATTCACGGAACTACACGTTCATTGTTAAACAACATGATCGAAGGTGTTCACGAAGGCTTTAAAAAAGAACTTGACCTTGTTGGTATCGGGTATCGTGCATCTAAGTCAGGGAATACATTAGTCTTGAATGTTGGATACTCACATCCAATCGAGTTCGATGTAACAGAAGGACTAGAAGTTGAAGTACCATCAGCAACATCAATCGTTGTTAGTGGAATTGACAAACAAATGGTAGGAGAATTCGCAGCAAACGTTCGCGCAACTCGTAAACCAGAACCTTACCTCGGTAAAGGTATTAAATACAAAAATGAAGTTATCCGTCGTAAAGAGGGTAAAACTGCAGCTAAGAAATAGTGGGAAAGGAGAAATTGAATTATGGCAAAAAAATTATCTAGAAATCAGGAACGTGTTCGTCGTCATGCACGCGTTCGTCGTAAAGTCAGTGGAACGCAAGAACGCCCACGTCTTAGCGTGTATCGTTCAAATACACACATTGCGGTACAAATTATTGACGATGTAGCTAAGACAACTCTTGTTGCTACAGGATCAGTAGCTCTTAAACTTGAAAACGGTGGAAACATCGAAGCAGCTAAAAAAGTCGGTGCAGAAGTTGCAAAACTCGCTAAAGACAAAGGCATTACTACTGTAGTATTTGACCGTGGTGGATACATCTATCATGGACGTGTTCAGGCAGTTGCAGAAGCAGCTCGTGAAGCCGGACTAGAATTTTAATAAGGAGGCGCATGATGAATCGTAAACCTAGAAGAGAAGCACGCGAACAAGAATTCGAAGAACGTGTTGTTGTCATCAATCGTGTTACTAAGGTTGTTAAAGGTGGTCGTCGTTTCCGCTTTGCAGCTCTAGTCGTAGTTGGTGATAAAAAAGGCCGCGTAGGATTTGGAACAGGTAAAGCAAACGAAGTTCCAGATGCAATCCGTAAGGGTGTTGAAGCAGCTAAGAAAAACTTAATCAATGTTAAACTTGTAAACGGAAGTTTACCACATACAAACACAGGTAAATTCGGAGCAGGAGAAGTCTTTGTACGTCCAGCTATCGAAGGTACTGGTGTTATCGCTGGTGGAGCAATCCGTGACGTTATGGAGTTAGCAGGAGTTACTGACGTTCTTACAAAATGTATCGGGTCACGCACACCAATCAACATGGTTCGTGCAACATTTGATGCTTTAGAATCAATGACAACTGTAGACGAAGTAGCGAAATTACGCGAAATTAAAGTCCAAGACGTACGATAGGAAGGGGACCTTTATGAAACTACATGAATTAAAATACAATGAAGGTGCACGCCAAGATCGTAAACGTATCGGTCGTGGACACGGATCAGGAAATGGAAAAACAGCGGGTAAAGGACACAAAGGACAAAACGCACGTAGTGGCGGTGGAGTTGCTTTAGGGTTCGAAGGTGGACAAACACCATTATTCAAACGTATTCCAAAACGTGGATTTAAAAACGTTAACCGTGTAGAGCACGCAATTGTTAACGT
This sequence comes from Erysipelothrix anatis, assembly GCF_009828745.1. Taxonomy (GTDB): domain Bacteria; phylum Bacillota_I; class Bacilli_A; order Erysipelotrichales; family Erysipelotrichaceae; genus Erysipelothrix; species Erysipelothrix anatis. The sequence goes on along the minus strand of NZ_WTSX01000004.1, from coordinate 66,584 downwards.
ATCATCATTAAACGTATTTGAAGATGGTACAGAAGTTACAATTGAAATGTTATTAGAAAAACGTATTATCAACAAAACACTTGACGGCGTAAAAATCTTAGGCCAAGGTGAATTAGAGAAAAAATTAGTTGTTAAAGCTAATGTATTCTCAAAATCAGCAGTTGAAATTATCGAAAAAATGGGTGGAAAAGCAGAGGTGATCTAATGAGATTTATCACTGATTTATTCAAAAACAAAGAAATCAGAATAAGAATCATTTTCACACTTGCGATGCTATTACTTTATCGTTTAGGAACAGTTGTACCTGTTCCTAACGTTGATAGCGTTAAGCTTTCAGGGATGGTATCTGCATTAGAGTCTAACAACTTAGTTGGAATGATGAATATTCTTGGTGGTGGACTGCTTCAGTCGTTATCAATTTTCTCGCTTGGAGTGGGACCATACATCACAGCATCAATTATCGTTCAATTATTAGCAATGGACGTTATACCTTACCTCACTGAATTAACAAAATCCGGTCAAAGTGGAAAACAACAACTTGATCGTATTACGCGTTATTTAGGTGTGGTATTGGCATATGTGCAAGCAATTGGTATTTTATACGTATTTAATTCTCAATATGGAATCTTATTGAGTACAACTCCTGCTGACTATTTCTTCATGGGAACAGTCATGACAGCGGGAACTATGTTCTTACTTTGGATAGCTGATCAAATCACTACCAAAGGTGTTGGTAATGGTACTTCATTAATTATCTTTGCTGGTATTGTATCTGCAATGCCAAATTCATTTGTCAGTGCGTTTAACGCAATGGTTACAAATGGCGGAAGCTTAGGATGGTTATGGTTTACACTTTACGTTATATCATTTATTGCAATTATCATCTTGGTAACTTTTATGAGCGGTGCCGTTCGTAAAATATCGATCCAATACACTTCGAGTGCTGGCGGAACGATGCGTGGAAAAGGAATGAATCACTTACCATTAATGATTAACTCAGCGAGTGTTATCCCGGTTATCTTTGCAGGAGCAATCATGCAAGCACCGATTATCGCATTAAGTTGGGTAAATCAAGGAAGTGTATATCAATTCTTGTCAACATACTTTGTAACATCACACCCAGTGGGTCTTGCAATCTATGCTGTACTTACAATCGCATTCACATTCTTCTACACTCACTTGCAAGTTGATCCTGAGAAAATTTCAGAAGACTTTGCGAAAAATAATTCTTACATTCCAGGGGTTCGCCCAGGGAAAGATACTAAGAATTACATTAGTACAATATTAAATCGAATTACTGTGCTAGGTGCATTATTCTTAACATTTATCGCTGTATTACCACATATCTTACCAATGATTACTGATGGCAGAATTCCTGCATCAACAGCTATTGGTGGAACTGGTATCATCATCGTTGTTGGGGTAGCACTTGAAACTGTTAAAGAATTAAAAGGACGTTTAACTGAACGTTCATATAAAGGTTTATTCAGCCGATAGGAGGAACTATGAATTTATTAATTATGGGTCCTGCTGGTAGCGGTAAAGGAACAATGTCAGCGAAAATCGTTGAAGAGTTTGGCATTGCTCATATCTCTACAGGTGATATGTTCCGTTCTGCAATTGCGAACGGAACACCTGTAGGTTTAGAGGCAAAAACTTACTTGGATAATGGTAACTTAGTACCTGATGATGTTACTGATCGTATGGTTAAAGAGCGTATTATGCAAGATGATACAGTAAATGGATATCTCTTAGATGGTTATCCACGTAACTTACATCAAGCAAACGCTGTAGAAGAAATGGCTCGTGAAATTGGAAAACCAATCGATCTCGTTATCAATCTACAAGTTAATTACGATACACTTGTAAAACGAATTACAGGACGTCGTCTCTGCAAAACATGTGGTGCAATATACAATATTCACTACAAACCATCTAAAGTCGAAAATGTATGCGACATTGATGGTGGAGAACTGTATCAACGATCAGATGATACAGAAGAGAAACTAGCAGTACGCTTTGAAGAATATACAAAACAAACAGAGCCTTCAATCGAGTATTTTAGAGAAAAAGGCTTAGTTCGTGACATTGACGCATCTCAAAATGCGGAAGCAGTTATGAATGAAATTAGAAACATTTTGGAGGCGGTTAAATGATTACAACCAAGTCTGAACGTGAATTAGACTTAATGCGTGAGGCAGGTCGTATCGCTTTCGAAGCACAAGAGGTTGTTCGTCAGGCTATTAAGCCAGGCGTTTCGACAAAACATCTTGACGATTTGGCACACGCGTATATAATAAGTCAGGGTGCAACACCAGCGTTTCTTGGTTACGAAGGATTTACCGGATCCATATGTGCTTCAGTGAACGAAGTATTAGTTCATGGAATCCCTAGTTCGGATGTAATTCTCAAAGATGGAGATATCATTACGATTGACGTTGGAGCTGTTTACAAAGGATACTATAGTGATCATGCGTGGACATATCCAGTCGGACAAATTAGTGATGAAGCCAAACATCTATTGGAAGTTTCGGAAGCATCTCTTTTTGCAGGCATTGAAGCTGCAATTGCGGGAAATCGTGTTGGTGATATCGGTCATGCAGTTATGAGCGTTGTTACACCACATGGTTATGGTTTACCTGTTGAATATTCAGGACATGGCTTAGGAACATCAATGCATGAAGCTCCTTATGTCCCTAATGTAGGGGTACCTGGAAAAGGTGCATTACTTAGAAAAAATATGGTTATCGCTATTGAACCAATGGTTCAAGTTGGTACAAGTAAAACAGAAGTACTTGAAGATGGTTGGAATGTGGTTTCCGCAGATCGATCGTTGACAGCTCATTTTGAACATACTGTACTAATTCTAGAGAATGAATTTGAAATTCTCACTCGAACAAAGGAGGCATATAAACACTCATGAGCAAAGAAAACGTAATTGAAGTAGATGGAGTAGTACTTGATACATTGCCAGGTGCAATGTTTAAGGTGGAACTCAGTAATGGTCATGAAATTTTAGCTCACGTATCTGGTAAAATCCGTATGCACTACATTCGCATTTTACCGGGAGACCGCGTGACTGTTGAGATTTCGCCTTACGATTTATCACGTGGGCGCATTACATTTAGACATAAATAGATAGTTTTAGGAGGATATACTATGAAAGTAAGACCATCTGTAAAACCAATGTGTGAAAAATGTAGAGTTATTCGACGCAATGGTAGAGTAATGATAATTTGTGAAAATCCAAAACACAAACAAAGACAAGGATAGGAGGACGTCATATTAATGGCTCGTATAGCAGGAATTGACATTCCACGTAACAAACGTGTAGTTGTCTCATTAACATATATCTACGGAGTTGGTTTACCAACATCACAAGAAATCTTAGCGAAAACAAACATTGATGAGAACATCCGTGTTAAAGATCTAACTGAAGATCAAGTTAACGCAATTCGTCGTGAAGTAGAACAAATCAAAGTTGAAGGGGATCTTCGTCGTGAAGTAAACCTTAACATCAAACGTCTCATGGAAATCGGAAGCTTCCGTGGAATCCGCCACCGTCGTGGATTACCAGTTCGTGGACAACGTACAAAAACAAATGCACGTACACGTAAAGGACCTCGTCGTACAGTTGCGAACAAGAAAAAATAATTAAGTAGGAGGAAATCATAATGGCAAAGCAAAAAGTTACACGTAAACGCCGTGTCCGCAAGAATATAGCTCGCGGAGTTGCACATATCCATTCGACATTTAACAACACAATCGTTACAATTTCGGATGAACAAGGAAATGTTCTCGCTTGGTCAAGTGCTGGGGCTCTTGGATTTAAGGGTTCACGTAAGTCAACACCATATGCAGCTCAAATGGCTTCAGAAGCAGCAGCAAGAGCGGCAGTTGATCATGGAATGAAAACTGTAGAAGTAAGTGTTAAAGGACCTGGTCCTGGACGTGAGTCAGCAGTTCGTGCATTACAAGTTGCTGGTCTTGAGATTAGCGTAATTAACGACGTTACTCCAGTTCCACATAACGGATGCCGTCCACCAAAACGTCCACGTGGATAAAATTTTTAAACTAGTAAAAAAAACCAGGAGGTATTCATAGATGAACAAGTTTGAACGTGCGAAATTTGAAGTTAAAGAATTCGATGAAACAGCAAATTACGGTAAGTTTGTAATCGAGCCTCTCGAAAGAGGGTTCGGAAATACAATCGGAAATGCCTTAAGACGCGTACTTCTTTCATCACTACCAGGCGCAGCAGTTTATTCAATTAAAATTGAAGGTGTTTACCATGAGTTCACATCAATTGCTGGAGTCGGAGAAGATGTAACTGGTATTGTTTTAAATGTAAAAGACCTTGTAATTAATATTGCAGATGATGAAGTATATACACTTCGTATATCACAAAAAGGTCCAAAGGTTGTAACCGCAGCTGACATTGAATGCCCAACAAATGTGGAAATCTTGAATAAAGATCACATTATCGCTACATTAGCTGAAGGTGCTGTTTTAGAAATGGAACTGAAAGCTCGTAATGGTCGTGGTTATGTTAGTTCCGATGAGAACAAACTAATCTATCAAAACGCATCCCAAGGGATTGGCACGATTTTCACAGATTCTATTTATACTCCAATCGAAAGAGTTAAATATCTTGTCGAGCCAACACGCGTTGGTCAAGATTCAAAGTATGATCGTTTAATTATGGAAATTTGGACAAATGGAGCAGTACAACCTCAAGTTGCACTATCATTAGGTTCAAAAATCTTAATGGATCACTTGGAACAAATCGTAGCAATCAAAGATTCAGTTTACGAAAGTGAGTCAGTAATTCGCCCTGATGTATCAGGTGTTGAAAATCCTATGTCCACAATGATGATCGAAGATCTCGATCTATCAGTACGTTCATATAACTGCCTCAAACGTGCAGGAATCCAAACTGTTGAAGAGTTAACACTCAAATCAGAGGATGAAATGATGCGTATCCGTAACCTGGGTAAAAAGTCATTAAAAGAAGTTAAAGACAAACTCCATGATCTTGGACTAGGCTTTAAATCATTTGAATAGGAGGATATAGAATGAGAAACCGTAAATTAGGTCGTGACGCCGCTCATCGTAAAGCGTTACTTCGTAACCTTTCAACAAGTTTAATCGTCTCAGGACGTATTGAAACAACAGAAATGAAAGCTAAAGAACTTCGTTCAGTAGCTGACAAACTCGTAACACTTGCAAAACGTGGTGATCTTCACGCACGTCGTCAAGCAGCTCGTATCGTATTTAACGTTGTAGCTGACGAGAAAACAGGCCAAACAGCTTTACAAAAACTCTTTGATGAAATCGGACCAAAATATGCTGATCGTCAAGGTGGATACACACGCGTAATCAAAACTGAAATGCGTCGTGGTGATGCTGCTCCAATGGCAATCATCGAATTCGTTTAATATTCGATTCAAAAGCTATCTTCGGATAGCTTTTTCTTTACTCGAGTTGATTATTTTCGATTAAAAATGACAAGAAATGGCTTAGGGGTAATAATATTTCATCCGAATGTGTGAATGAGTGAAATATCGTTGACATCGCTTACATAAATGAGTAAACTAATACTGTTGATACATGCATGTATCGAGAGGAGAGAATATGGAAGCTTTAACAAATTTCATGGACCAAAAACTTGGTGGTCCAATGACGAAACTTGCAAACCAGAGACATTTGCGAGCAATTCGTGACGGAATGGTTGCTACATTGCCAATCATCATCGTCGGTTCGTTCTTCTTAATTATTGGAGGAAACTTACCTTTCCCTGCAGACTGGGGAATTCAAATTTTCTTGAAAGAAAATGCTGCAAACATCGTATTGCCTTACCGTTTATCAATGGGAATCATGGCATTATATGCAACATTTGGTATTGGCTTCAGCTTAGCTGAGTCATATGACTTAGACGGATTGTCAGGTGGTATCTTAGGTACACTTGCATTCTTACTAACTTTCACACCTGTAAACGTTCCTGCAACTTTAAATGCTGGAATCGCTGGCTGGGTATTACCAATGGCAAACCTTGGTGGTGGAGGAATGTTCGTAGCAATCCTTACATCAATGTTAGCAGTTGAAATCTTCAGATTTACAGACCGTTCAGGAATTAAAATTTCAATGCCAGAACAAGTGCCCCCATCAGTTGCACGTTCATTTGAAGCTTTATTCCCAACAACAATCGTATTAATCCTTTTCGGATCAATTACTTACTGGTTAGGCTTTAACTGGCATACATTTATTGCTCAATTAGTATCACCACTTATCTCAGCAGCTGACAGCTACGCTTCAGTAATGATTCAAACATTCTTGAACTCATTCTTCTGGGTATTTGGTATCCACGGTGCATCAATCGTCGGAAACATCGCACGTCCAATCTGGGTTGTATTATTAGAAAACAACCAAATCGCTTTAGAAGCAGGGCAAGCATTACCAGCTATTGCTGCTGAGCCTTTCTTCCAATGGTTCATCTACATCGGTGGATCAGGAGCAACAATCGGACTTGCATTATCAATGCTTATTGTTGGTAAATCAGCATTCTCAAAATCATTAGGTAAAACAGTATTCGTTCCTGCTTTATTCAACATCAACGAACCATTAATGTTCGGTACACCTGTTGTTATGAACCCTGTCTTAATGATTCCATTTGTCGTAACACCACTTGTACTTGGTACAATTGCATGGTTTGCAACAAAATGGGGATTCGTAAACCAAGTAACACAAATTGCGCCATGGACATTGCCTGGACCAATCGGTGCTTACATGGCTACAGGATTTGATTGGAGAGCAGCCGTACTTAGCATCGTTCTAATTATCATTGCTACTCTAATGTACTTACCATTCTACAAAATCTATGACAACTCATTGGTTGCTGAAGAACAAGGTAAATAATAAATACAATAAATGCTTAAAAGGTCTTGCATTGAGCAAGACCTTTTAATTAGAAGGAGTCAATATGGCAAGAAGAAAAGCAGAAAAGAAGACAAGTTCCATAACACGTTTTTCATTCAAAAGTTCATTTATAGTGATGTTTGGAATCTTAGCATCAACATTAGGGTTTCCCTTGTTGCTCGATGCATTCGGATTGCAACTAAACTTTCTTCGCGTTATCGTAATTGGAGTTACTTCAGGTGGTGTGATCGCATACTGCTTGTATTTTGTTGATTCCAACAAAGGAATGCAAAAAGGATTTTGGATTGTTTTTGGACTTATTGCAATACTATCAATGTTTATATCCTACTATTGGATATTCAATATTTACCCAATCTAGTCAACCGCAGGAATGTAGCAAGTCTGTAGATTTGACAACATTATAATGTTTGGTTAAACTAAGGTTGTAGGTACAAATAAAAGGAGTTTATATGAGAAAATTAGGAATATCGATTTATCCAGATAAATCAACAGTTGAAGAAATGAAAGACTATATTGTTAAAGCAGCAGATGCAGGGTTCTCACGTATCTTTTCATGCTTACTTTCTGTCGAAAAGCCACAAGAAGAAATCAAAGCAGAATTTATTGAAATCAATAATTTTGCACGTGATCATGGTTTTGAAATCATTGTTGACGTTAGTCCTAAAGTTTTCGCTGACTTAGGAATTAGCTATGATGATTTAACATTCTTCCATGAAATTGGTGCTGATGGCGTTCGTCTTGATGCAGGATTTGGTGGCCATCAAGAATCAATGATGACATTCAATGAGTTCGATCTCAAAATTGAAATCAATATGAGTAACGATACGCATTACATCGATACAATTATGGATTATCAACCAAATCAATATAACTTGATTGCATGCCATAACTTCTATCCACACCCATACTCAGGATTGAATGAGGAACAATTTGTAAACACAACAAAACGTTTTACAAAATATGGCTTACGTACGGCTGCATTCGTTGCAAGTCAAAGTCCTGAAGCTTACGGACCATGGCCTGTAGATTACGGTTTGGTGACACTCGAGTCACATCGTAATTTACCACTTCACGTCCAAATGAAAGACTATGTTGCACGTAATGTTTTAGATGACATTATTATTTCGAACTTTGTTCCTTCAGATGCTGAAATGGCGGAAGTAAAAAAAGTAAACCTTACAAAATTAAACTTACAAGTTAAACTTGTTGATGATATTCCTGAGCTCATGAAAAAAATCGTCCTTGAAGAACCACATTTCAACCGTGGGGATGTCAATGACTATCTACTCCGTTCAACAATGTCACGTGTTAAATACAAAGGGCAAGGCTTCCCAGTCTTCAATGCTCCTGAGATGATTAAACGTGGAGACATCGTAATCGAGAGTGATAATTTTGGACACTATGCAGGTGAATTGAATATTGCGAAACGTGATATGGTTAATACAGGTCGTTCAAATGTTGTCGGTCATGTTGTTGAAGAAGAAGTATTCTTACTCGACAAGATTAAACCATGGCAAAAATTCGAGTTTACACTATGAAACAATACCTCGGTATTGATGCAGGGGGAACGCATACGCGTTTCCTCATCTTTGATGATAAAGGTGTAAACATTGACCGAATCGATCGCGATAGTATCCACTTTATGCGTGTGGGCTTTGATGGTATTAAAAAGGTACTTGGAGAAGTTCGTCTCGAGTTTGAGCAACGTGGTTATGATTTTGAATCGATGGGTGTAGCCATTGGTACTGCTGGTTATGGAGAGGATCAGCAAGTACGTAAAGGAATTGAAGATGCAATATGGGGTGTATTCCCTAAAGCAGTTATCATGAACGATGCAAAATTTGCGATGGCATCTGCACTATCCATGAATGATGGTGTATATCTGATTTCGGGAACCGGTTCAATTGCATTCCGCAAACAGGATTGTAACTATGACCGTCGCGGAGGGTTCGGATATCTATTGGCTGATGAAGGAAGTGCTTTCTGGATTGGTAAGCGCATCCTTGAAGTATTTACAAAAGAAGCTGATGGACGTTTACCACGAACGGATTTATATACAGCAATTATGCATCATTTTGAATTGACGGAAGCGTATGACCTCATCAGCATCGCAAACAATCATCAAAGTGATTATAGAACATGGGTTGCTCAATTCAGTAAGATTGCAGGAAATGTTCAAAGTGTTCATGCGGATAATGTTTACGAACGTGCAGGCCAAGAACTTGCCGATCTCGCAAATAACTTCGAATTAAATGGTAAAACAAAAATTGCATTCGGCGGCGGCGTTTTATTAAACAATAAACACGTCTACAATGCAGTTGTGAAGAACTTATCCTCTGATTTTGAAGTTGTTACCAGTGATCATCCAGTGGAATATGCAGCGTATTTATTATTCCAGTAAAAACTTGTCATAAGGCAAGTTTTTTTATATAGTTAGTAGTATACGAGGTACTCAATGAAACCAAAAATTATTGCGTTTGACATCGATGGTACAACCATCAATAACTATCGAAAAGTAGATCAATCAACATTGAATGCCCTGATTGATCTTTCAAAGCGAGGTTACATTCTTGTGCCCACTACTGGACGCTCTTTGGATGGGATTCCGAAACCGATTCGTGATTTAAATATTTGCGATTATGCGATAAGTTCAAACGGTGCTCGGATTACAAATTTGCGTACAATGGAAGATATTGATTCGGATTTAATGTCCACTGAACTTGCAATCAGAATTGTGGAAATTGTAAAACCTTATCGTGTGTGGACATCGTTACATATTAATGGTGAATGTTATGATCAATCTTGGTTACAAAAAATGGGGCGTAGAATACTTTTTCATAACGACTTCAAATCACATCCAACAGTTCGTGATTTATCATCCTTCATCAAGGACAATAATTACGAAGTCGAAAAAATTCAAATATTTACATTGTCACACCGAAAATTGGAACGGGTCTTATCAGAATTAGAGCCGCTCAAATGCATATCTTATCCAATGTCCGCTAATCGTTATTATGAAATAACACAAGAAGGAGCAAACAAAGGACGCTCGCTCCAAATCCTATGCGAACACCTAGGTCTGAGCATGGATGATGTATTCGCAATAGGTGATGACTCAAATGATATCGCGATGTTAAAAATTGCAGGCATTTCCGTTGCGATGGGAAATGCACACCAAGCGGTTCGTGATGCTGCTCAATTTCAAACAGAAAAAAATACGGAGCAGGGATTCGCACATGCAATCTATAAATATGTCATATCAGAAGACAGTTAGATACAAAGAGTTCGTGATATCTTCACTTTCTAAACAAGTATGAGTATGATACACTAATAGTAGAAGAAAGGCAGGAGATTCAATGAAAAAATTCTTACCACTCGTAATAATCGGTAGTGCAGTTGGTGCTGCAGCATACTATCTAAACGCAAATAATAAAAAGCATGTCGAGAAGACAATTGATGCTTTAGATGCAATCAGTCAAGAGGCAGAAAACGCAGTCTTAGATCTTGCCAATGAAGTTGTAGAAGAACCAACAGAATAGCATTATCAATTAATCCACTGAATAGTGGATTTTTTTATGAGGTTAGCCTATCACTCTGTAACATTTCCGTTATCAAATATGGTAAAATAACAACAGACTAGCGAGGTAGAGACAATGAAAGATACTTTAATTGAACGCTTAGTACGTTATACTAAAATAAACACACGATCAGATAGTGGATCAATGACAACCCCTTCAACTCAAATACAATTTGATTTGGCGAAAATGCTTTATCAAGAATGTATTGCGATTGGTTTAGAAAAAGTTAAAATCGATGATAATGCTATTGTGACTGCATTGTTGCCTTCAAATGTGGATAGAGATGTTCGTACTGTAGGTTTCATTTCTCATATGGATACAGCTGATTTTAACTCAGAAAGTGTACAACCACGAATCATCGAAAATTACGATGGTCGGGATATTATATTGAATGAAGCATTAAATATTGTAACGAAAGTTGATGTGTTCCCGAATTTAAAAAACCATGTTGGAAAGACACTGGTTGTTACTGACGGGACGACACTTCTTGGTGCAGACAATAAAGCAGGCATTGCAGAAATTATGACGGCCATGGAATACTTAGTACAACATCCAGAAGTAGAGCACGGTGATGTCCGAATCGCATTTACGATCGATGAGGAAATTGGAACTGGTGCTGATTCTTTCGATGTTGAAGGATTTGACGCAGATTTTGCATATACCGTAGATGGTGGCGGATTGGGTGAAATGGAATATGAAACCTTTAATGCTGCGGAATCACTTGTAACCATTAAGGGAGTCAGTGTTCATCCTGGATCTGCCAAAGATACCATGATTAATGCGGGTGTTGTAGCAATGGAATTCTTTAATCAACTCCCTCCACTCGAACGTCCAGAGCATACTGAAGATTATGAAGGTTTCTTTATGATGTCAGATATGGAATCGACTGTTGAAGATGCGAAGATGATATTTATTATTCGTGATCATGATGATAGTAAATTTGAAGCACGTATGGACCTTATGGACACCATCGCAGCGAATCTTAATGCCAAATATGGTGCGGGTACAGTAATGGTAGAAACTGAAGAAACATACTATAATATGCGTAATATCATTGAAAAAGATATGAGTATTGTTGAACTAGCAAAAGAAGCAATGCTTGTATGTGATATTGAACCCATCATTGCACCTGTACGTGGCGGAACTGACGGTTCAAGACTTTCTTACATGGGGTTACCGACACCAAATATCTTTACAGGTGGAGAGAATTTCCACGGAAAACATGAATTTGCCGTTGTTGAAACGATGGAAAAAGCAACAGAGGTTATTATTGCAATATCAAAATTAAATGCAATTCAATAGTTTGGAGTGAGTAATTTGAAACAATTAACAGTAAGTAATTTAAAATTCTCCTATAACAAAAAAGTCAATGCTGTCGATGGCATTGATTTTGAGGTTAACAAAGGAGATTACGTAACAATTATTGGCCATAATGGAAGTGGAAAATCTACTGTTGCGAAACTCATCATCGGCTTACTTGAAGCTGATGAAGGGAAGATTCAAATCGATGACATGATCCTTACACATGACAATGTTTATGACGTACGCGAAAAAATCGCAATTGTATTTCAAAACCCAGATAATCAATTTATCGGATCCACGGTCCGTGATGATATCGCATTTGGGCTAGAAAATCGTACTGTGGAACCTGCGCTAATGGATGGTATTATCGAAACATTTGCAGGTCGCGTCGGAATGCTCGATTATTTAGGTCATGAACCGACTAAACTGTCAGGTGGACAAAAACAACGAGTAGCAATTGCAGGTGCTCTTGCGATGAGTCCAGAACTTTTGGTTTTGGATGAGGCAACGAGTATGCTAGACCCCAAAGGCCGTAAAGAAGTAAATGATTTGGTGCATGAATTACACCATAAAAATAAAATGACAATCTTATCCATCACGCATGATATTGAAGAAGTGTTGATGTCTGATTATGTCATTGTTATGAGCGGTGGGTCAATTGCAATGCAAGGAACACCAGAGAGTATCTTGAACCAAGCCGAGACGCTTGTAAAGTTACAATTAGATATTCCGTTTAGTGTTAAGTTTCATAATGCACTGAAGGCTCAGGGAATTGAACTGGATGAGATGTATGATGTAGAAAGGATGATTGAGGAATTATGGCAATAACATTTAAAAATGTTGGTTTTGAGTATGCTCCGAAATCGCCTTTTGCATATGTTGCATTGCGTGATATCAATGCCACAATTAACGCAGGTGTAGTCACTGCAATTATTGGTGCTACTGGTAGTGGGAAATCAACCCTTGTCCAACACCTAAACGGTTTGTTACGCCCTACAGCAGGCGAAGTTCAGATTCTTGACCATACACATGTCGCGAATGAAAAGCCCTCTAAATTGAAAGCATTGCGTTCTAAAGTCGGGTTGGTCTTCCAGTTCCCAGAAATGCAATTATTCGAAGAAACAATTTATCAAGATGTTGCATTTGGTCCTAAGAACTTTGGGTTCAGTGACGAAACAATTAAAACAAATGTAGAACGAGCGCTCCGTTTAGTCGGAATTGATGAAGCGTTATGGCAACAATCTCCCTTTGACCTTTCTGGCGGTCAAAAACGACGTGTTGCTATTGCAGGAGTTTTGGCAACAGACCCAGAAATTATCGTGCTAGACGAACCTACTGCTGGTCTTGATCCGCAAGGAAGTCGTGATATGATGCAATTGTTCATGACGCTCAATAAAGACTATAATAAGACAGTTATCATGGTAACTCATGATATGGATCATGTACTAAACTACGCAGACGAAGTCCTTGTGCTAAAAGATGGTCAGGTGTTCTTTAGTGGAACAACTCAGAATTTCTTTGAAGATACCAGTCGTTTGGATAGTTTAGAATTTGTTGTCCCGAAAGTTTTACAACTGAAAGCATCTTTGAAACAACGTGGTATTGATACAGGAACAGAACTTGACCTTGATAACATTGCACAAATGGTTAAGGAGGGACGTCATGAATAATATTGCTTTAGGACGTTACGTTCCGCTCGATTCAAAAATCCATAAAATGGATCCGCGTTTTAAAATGGTGGCAATGATTATCTTGATGATTGCTATCTTTAATGTCAATAATGCTGCTGGAAGTATCTTTATGTTTGTTATTTTAGGTGCAGCTATTCTTGCGTCGAAACTCACATTCAAATTTATTCTAAAATCGATGAAACCGATGATGTTTATGTTGATTTTCTTATTCATTCTAAATATGTTCGCAATCCGAGAAGGTTATGTTCTTGTTTCGATTTTTGGATGGAATATTTACAGTGGTGCTATTTTTTCAACATTGTTCATTGTTAGCCGTTTAATTCAGATGATCATGGTAACAACACTTTTGACAGCAACAACTCAACCACTAGAATTGACACTTGGAATAGAGGATTTACTAAGTCCTTTACGTCGCATTAAAGTTCCCGCGCACGAGATAGCAATGATGATATCAATTGTGCTGCGCTATATACCAACTTTAATCGAAGATACACAACGGATTATGAATGCGCAAGCAAGCCGTGGTGTAGATTTAGACGAAGGGTCGTTAAAAGAAAAAATAACCGGAATCGTTTCGATGATCAGCCCTTTATTCATGATGAGTTATATGCGTGCGGAAGATTTAGCAGATGCGATGGAAGCCCGTGGATATTACCCAGGAAAAACACGAACACGTTACAAACAACTTGAAGTAAAACCAAGTGATTGGATGTTCATTGTTCTGTCAATTGCTATCCTCATAGCAACAATCATGATTGGACGTATCTAATGCGCTACAAAGTGACGGTTGCTTACGATGGATCCGCCTTCTCAGGTTGGCAAAAACAGCCATCGAAAGACAGTGTTCAAGACGACATTGAAGGAGCACTAAAAAGGCTCCACCGTAAACCTGTACCAATTCATGGATCGGGTCGAACTGATACACAGGTTCATGCATTGGCTCAAGTCTTTCATTTTGATTCTGATATAAACATGCCAATTGCAAATTGGATTAAGGCACTCAACACGCAAACCTCAGATGCAATTAATATTCTCAAAGTGGAACGTGTTGATGATACTTTTCATGCTCGCCACGATGCAATTGCAAAGACGTATGTTTACCGAATTAATGTCGGGCCGTACAATGTCTTTGAACGAAACTATGTATATCAGGTCAATCATCCGCTTAATCTTTCAAAAATTGAAGAAGCTATGGAATATATTGTGGGCGAACATGATTTTACAAGTTTTAATAGTTCACCACTTGATTTGTTTCCCAATCAAGTTCGTACAGTTCACAGTTTTGAAATGACAGTTTCGGACGATATTCTTGAATTTCGGATTACTGGAACTGGATTTTTAAGATATATGGTACGAATGATCGTCGCATCGATGGTCATGGTCGGATCTGAAAAAATAAGTCCTGATACGGTCAAAATGTACCGAGATGCTAAGGACAAAGATATTGCAAAACACAATGTGCCCGGGTGTGGTCTTTATTTAGAAAAAGTCACGTACAATTCCTAATTAGTTTCTTGACTTTTATTGCCAAAGAACATATAATTTATATCGGCACTTTATGCCAATAGTAGCCCCGGAAACTACTTTTGGTTTAGGAGGAAATTTTATGCGTCAAACAACTATGACGAAACCAGCAGATGTTGTGCGCCAATGGTATGTTGTTGATGGAACTGACAAGACTCTAGGACGTCTTGCAAGTGAAGTTGCAACAGTATTACGTGGAAAGCACAAACCAACTTACACACCTAACGTAGACGGTGGAGATTACGTAATCGTTATCAATGCAGACAAAATTAAAGTCAGCGGAGATCAAGAATTCAAAAAATTCTACTACAATCACTCACACTACCCTGGTGGAATGCGTACACGTTCAACACGTGTAATGCGTGAAGCATACACAGTAGAATGGGTCGAAAGAGCTATTCACGGTATGTTACCACACACAAGCTTGGGCGATGTTCAACGTAAACATTTATTTGTTTACAAAGGTGAAAACCATCCACATGCAGCTCAACAACCAGTGGAAATGGTAATCAAGGGATAGGAGAAGAGTATGACAACAAAAAATAAAGTAACTTACTTAGGTACAGGTCGTCGTAAGACATCCGTTGCTCGTGTCTATTTGACTCCAGGAACTGGTGTTATTACAATTAACCACAAACCTATTGAAGCGCATTTGCCTTCAGAATTATTACAAATGACAGTTCGTTCACCTTTTGAAGTGACATCAACTGTTGACCAATTTGACGTTAATGTTAACGTTAAAGGTGGAGGACTTACAGGTCAAGCCGGAGCAATCCGTCACGGAATTACTCGTGCTTTAATCGAAGCATCAGCAGATTACCGTCCTGCCCTCAAAGCAGCTGGATTCGTTACACGTGACCCACGTGCTAAAGAACGTAAAAAACCAGGTCTTCGCGGCGCTCGTCGTGCACCACAATTCTCAAAACGTTAATACTATTAACTTTAGAGACTATCAAGACTTCCTTTGGGAAGTCTTTTTATTTGACATGACGTAAAATTATGGCATAATGATTAAACAAATGAGGTGATGAGTTGATTCGAAAATTAAAACAGCTCCGAAATGTCGCAGTGGTCGTGCTCTCTTCTAAGTAAAAATCGATAGAAGAGAGGTATAAACATGAAAATTGATTATCGACATTGGTCAGAGCCAAGATACTTAAAAGATATAATTACTAATCCCCTAATTGAGGTCGGAGAATATTCGTATTATTCTGGCTATTATGGGTCTAATGATTTTGAAGATGGATGTGTCCGCTTTTTATGGGGAGATGCATTTTCAAGGACGTTGTTTAATCCAATTGAATCCAATCAATGGGAACTGGATCGATTAATAATTGGAAACTATGTCTGCATTGCTAGTGGAGTCGTAATTCTTATGGGAGGAAACAATAACCATAATACAGAATGGATTTCGCTCTATCCATTCGCGGAAACGATTCAGGCATCGTATTCACCGAAAGGTAATACAATAATTGGGCACGACTCATGGATCGGGATGGGAGCAACAATTATGCCTGGCGTAACAATCGGGAATGGTGCTATTATCGCGTCTGGAGCGGTTGTAACGCGTGATGTAGCGGATTATGAAGTTGTAGGCGGCAATCCTGCGAAACGCCTTAAAATGCGCTTCAGTGAGTCAGAGATTTTGATGTTAAATGAGATTGCTTGGTATACGTGGCCTCATGATATTATTGTCTTAGCATTGCCTTACATTTCAAGTGGAGATGTAAACGCATTGTATCAATTTGCACTGCGTCATAATTTAACATAAATAAAAGGCGTTCATCTGATGATGGCGCCTTTCTTACAGTTATAATAGTGTAATTTTAAGCGGTGTTTGATGTGATTTCTCAAATATTTGAGATATTAAGAAATAAAGTTCAATTCCGGTTGACACCCCTAAATGCGAGTGGTATATTATTAAGGCAGTCAGAAATGGGCCTGTAGCTCAGTTGGTTAGAGCGCACCCCTGATAAGGGTGAGGTCGCTGGTTCGAATCCATTCAGGCCCACCATTTCTTTAAGTAATAACAAAATATATGGGGCTTTAGCTCAGCTGGGAGAGCGCCTGCCTTGCACGCAGGAGGTCAGCGGTTCGATCCCGCTAAGCTCCACCATAAATTGTGAAATCAACTTTCTGATGAAGAAAGTTTTTTTTTATTCAATTAAATAACATAGTCAAAAATTGATTAGGTGGTGTGTTTATCGTTAGACACAGGACAAACCCATAAAAAAACATCCTAAATGGATGTTTTTTTATCCGCGATATGCAGACATGCCACCTAACATATTGACGACTTTATACCCTTGTTGCGCTAAAAATTGTGCCGCAGTATAAGAACGGGACCCACTTTGGCAAACAATGTGATAAGTTTTACTCTTATCCAGTAATCCTAAATTGTAAGGGATCGTCTGTAAAGGGATATTGAGTGCATTTGGGATTGAACCCATAGCAAACTCAATAGGTTCGCGAACATCAATAACATGATGTTCCTGTTGATTGTATTTGAACTCATTGATGAGTATAGTTTGAAACATAATTATCTCCTAACGTATGTGCATCATGCCGCCGCGAATGTTAATGGCGTCAATATTGCGCTTGCGTAATGATTTTACAGCACGTTTACTCCTCGAGCCGCTTGCACAGATTACATAGACTGTTTTTGAACTTTGAAACCCGTCAAGCTGACTCAAAGGTACATTTTTTGTCCGGGGTAGTTTACGTTGTTGGTACTCATGCCGTTCGCGAACGTCTATAATGACTGCATTTGCAGGTAATTCGTGATAAGCAACTGATGGAACTTTATTGAAAAACATTGATTGCCTCCTTGATTTCATGAATACAATATACCCTAAGGGGTATATTTGGTAAAGTAATATGCTCATAAGAAGGGTTCGATTTCAACAATTTTATGGATTTAGTAGCGCGTTTAAAAAGCGGCGTACACTATGGATGGTGGTACTTAATAATCGGCTAAAGTGTGCTAAGTTTGTAGGTTTTTCAGATAGGAATTCAAATGGAAAATAAAGTTCTCTTTTTTTGACTGATATTGTTCAAAATTTGTTGACACTTAGAGGTCATAATGGTATATTAATTAAGCAGTCAAGATATGGGCCTGTAGCTCAGTTGGTTAGAGCGCACCCCTGATAAGGGTGAGGTCGCTGGTTCGAATCCATTCAGGCCCACCATTTCTAATGATTGCTAAATATTTGGGGCTTTAGCTCAGCTGGGAGAGCGCCTGCCTTGCACGCAGGAGGTCAGCGGTTCGATCCCGCTAAGCTCCACCAAATTTACAATTGAATGGTTACAGTATCTGTAACCAAATTATGGGGCTTTAGCTCAGCTGGGAGAGCGCCTGCCTTGCACGCAGGAGGTCAGCGGTTCGATCCCGCTAAGCTCCACCATAAATTGTAAATCACAGACCATCGTAAGATGGTCTTTTTTTGACCTTATATAAATTATTGGTTATAATATTTCCTTAAGGAGTTGATACTATGTATTTCGGTATAGATAAGCGTGTAAAAGCGTATAGCTACTCAATTTTTGATAATTGATTGAAGTAGCATAAATAATTTACTTCTTTCAATTTTAAACGACACAATTCATTTAAAAATAAAAGGAGAAAAACAATGAATAAATTATCAATTAACCGAGATGGTTACACACTAAATATTAATGATATGAGAAAGGATACAGATACTCCGATATTTGTAATCGGTAGTTCGGTATATTATCCCAAACTCTTTGCTGACTCAATTTATGATTCGACTAACTTTGTCTTTGCAGACCACAGAGGTTTTTCAAAATCTGTAGATGATGGAGCGCCCTATAGTCTTGATGTAATTGTTGAAGACATTGAGGCAATGCGTATTATACTTGGAATCGACAAGATGCACGTGTTGGGTCACTCTGGACACGGATTCATGGCTATGGCCTATGCGAGAGCATATCCTGATCATGTGGCGACACTAATACTATCAAACCTAGCGCCAACTAATACAGCCAAAAGACAACAAGGAAGCATTCAATACTTTGAAGACACGGCATCAGTAGAACGTAAAGCAACGTTTTATCAAGCATGGGAAACCTTCCAAGCGTCGGTTCAAGATTATGAATCTGAGCGTTTCTCATTGATGAATATAGCGATGCAAGCGCACAGTTTTTATAATTATACATTTGATGGTGCATACTTGTGGGATGATGTTGTCAATAACATGCCTGCTTTAGATCATTTGTGGGGCGAAGCATTTGCTACGTTCGATACGGTATCATTTTTTGAGAGGTATCAAAAACCGGTCTTGCTTCTCTTGTCACCATATGACTATTTAGTTGCACCGACAAGTTTATGGAAAGACATTGTCTTTGACAATGCAAACATAACTTATGGTCAGTTTCAAGCCAGTGGCCATAACCCAATGCTAGAAGAACCAATACAATATAAAAAATATCTAGATTTAATTATGTAATCATGAAGCTGAGGAACATTCGTTCTTCAGCTTTTTTATTAACCTATAAATTTTTTTTATAGGTTAAAATATTTTCTATTGGTCATGAAAGGGCATACAAACTATAATTTGGGTAGAAGTTGTTAGCGCTTACAATTCTAAGTTTCAGGAAGTCAGAAGTTTATTGCTGTCATTTTTAAATGCGAAAAAGAGAGGAAATCGTATGTCTAAAAAAAGTAAAGTATTAGATTTTAAAGAGATTCTAGAAGAATCGAACAAACTTCCAGATTTATTTCAAATCATGGACGAAACTGGAAAAATTGTGAATGAGGCTTATATGCCAGAACTCACTGATGATCAACTTGTTGAAATGATGGAAATTATGGTGTGGGGTCGAGAATACAATAATCGAGTCAGTATTCTTAGCCGTCAAGGAATTATTGGAAATCTTCCGCCAACAGAAGGCCAGGAAGCAAGTCAGTTGATCAGTCAATATGTCTTAGAAAAAGGTGATTGGTTGTTACCAAGTTACCGGGATGTTCCACCGATGATCCGCCACGGTGTTCCAATGTCTCAAGCAATGAACTGGTATATTGGTCATACTAATGGATTCTCATATGACAAAGACATTAAATCGTTCCCACCACAAGTTATAATTGGGGCTCAAATTATCCAAGCAACAGGTGTTGGTTTAGGGTTGAAAAAAAATAATAAGAAAAATGTAGCCCTAACCTATATTGGTGATGGAGGTACATCTCAAGGTGACTTTTATGAAGGTCTGAACTTTGCTGGTGTTTATGATGCTCCGGTCATCTTCGTAGCACAGAATAATGGATTTGGAATTTCGGTTCCACGTAGTTTCCAAACACGCTCCGCAACATTATCACAAAAAGGTCATGGTGTTGGAATTGCGCACTTGTTTGTGGATGGTATGGATCCTCTTGCAGTATATACTGCAACAAAAGCAGCTCGTGATCATGCAGTGAATGGTCATGGTCCAGTACTGCTCGAGTTCTTAACATTCCGATATGGACCGCATACTTTAAGTGATGATCCACGTCGTTATCGTGAAAATGAAATGGTTGAGCGCTGGTTACCAAAAGATCAACTTATCAGAATGCGTAATTTCTTAACGGAACGCGGCCTTTGGAATGAAGAAAAAGAGGAAGCTGTTCTAGAAAAAACGCAAGCAGAAGTTAAGGAAGCACTTGAAATTGCACGTAAAGCAGAGAAACAAACAGTCTCAGGTTATCTGAAAAATATGTTTGAAGTCATGCCACCTTCTGTAAAAGAACAATACGAAGCATTCAAAATTAAGGAGGAGCAAGAATAATGGCACAACTCAATATGGTTGAAGCAATCACAAATGCATTGGATGAAATTTTAAAAGAAGATGAGAAAACACTTATATTTGGTGAAGATGTTGGATTAAATGGTGGCGTTTTCCGTGCTACTAATGGATTACAACAAATTCATACAGATAGCCGTGTCTTTG
Organism: Erysipelothrix anatis; assembly: GCF_009828745.1. GTDB lineage: Bacteria > Bacillota_I > Bacilli_A > Erysipelotrichales > Erysipelotrichaceae > Erysipelothrix > Erysipelothrix anatis. The sequence goes on along the minus strand of NZ_WTSX01000004.1, from coordinate 45,613 downwards.
ATACACCACTTGCGGAATCTGCAATTTTAGGTCTTGCTATTGGATTGGCTGCAGAGGGTTTTCGTCCAATTCCTGAAATTCAATTCTTTGGGTTTGTAACAGAAGCAATCGATTCACTTACAAATCAAATGGCGCGTATGCGTTTTAGAACAGAAGGAAACATCACGGCTCCAATTACGATCCGTAGTCCCTTCGGAGGTGGTGTTGCAACTCCTGAAATTCACTCTGATAGTTATGAGGGTATCGTGGCTCAAATGCCGGGAATTCGTGTTGTCGTACCAACGAACGCCTATGATGCAAAAGGGTTACTTGTATCTTCAATTCGTAGTAATGATCCCGTTGTTTTCTTAGAACATTTAAAACTCTACCGTGGTGCGAAAATGGAGGTTCCAGAAGGACTCTATGAAGTGCCATTAGATAAAGCTGCTGTTACGAAAGAGGGAACAGATGTAACTGTTATTGCTTACGGTGCGATGGTTATTGAAGCACTCAAAGCTGCAGAAGCACTTGTTGATGAAGGCATTAGTGTTGAAGTCATCGACTTGCGAACTGTGTCACATCCAGATTATGAAACAATCGGAGCTTCAGTTGGTAAAACAGGACGAGTTGTCGTAGTTCAAGAGGCACAACGTCAAGCGGGTATTTCAGCGAATGTCGTATCAGAAATTAATGAGCGATTCTTCTTGGATCTACTTGCACCTGTTACACGTGTTTCTGCACCGGATACAACATATCCATTACCTGCAGCCGAAACAATCTGGCTTCCAAATGCTAAGGATATCATGGATGCAGTAAAAACTGTTAAGGAAGGATACTAGGTGATTGTATGAAATTTCAATATAGACTTCCCGATCTTGGAGAAGGAATTACAGAAAGTGAAATTGTAAGCTGGGGTGTTAAAAATGGCGATACAATCAAGCAAGATGATCTATTGCTTGAAGTTGCGAATGATAAAACAACGATAGAAGTACCATCGCCAGTAACCGGTTTGGTTAAATCCATTTTTATTGACGATGGAAATATTGCGACAGTCGGTCAAATATTAGTAGAAATTGATGTTGACGATGCATGGGCAGCAAAAACAGGTTTCAAAATTGAAGGTGAAGCGCATATAGAAGATGAACCAGAAGCTTCAATGGTTGAGGTGCCGGCGGCAGTTGTTGCACCAAAAGAAGGTGTAGTCTTAGCTAAGGCGAAAGCAATTCCATCGGTTAGAAAATATGCGCGTGAAAAGGGTGTAGATATTAACGGAATCCCTGCTACAGGTAGAAATAATACTGTGACGCGTGAGGATATTGATTTATTCCTAAATGGTGCATCTGTAGTGGCTTCGGTCGTTGAATCTGCGGCACCTATTGCACCTGTATTTGAACCTGAAATCACTGTGGATAGTGGTGGTTACCGTCGCGAAACTATGTCACCAATGCGTAAAGCAACGATGCAAGCGATGGTTCGTTCAGCAACTGAAATTCCACGTGTTACAGTCTTTGCAGATTTGAATGCAACAAAATTAGTGGAACATCGCGAGAGCTACAAAGCATATGCCAAAGAAAAGGGTGTTAATTTAACCTATACAGCTTATTTTGTAAAAGCGGCGACAGCGATGTTAAAAAAATATCCAATATTCAATGCTTTTGTAGATGAGAAAAACTTTGAAATTGTATATCGAAATGCAATCAACATTGGTGTAGCAACCAATACAGATGGTGGTTTATATGTACCAAACATCAAACATGCAGATTCGAAAAACCTATTCGAAATTTCCGAGGAAATCCAAAAGAATGCAGAACTTGCTACTGAAGGAAAATTACCAGGATCAAGTATGCGTGATGGCTCATTTACAATTACAAATGTCGGCGGAGTTTCAAAAGATTCAGTCTACTCAACACCAATTATTAATTACCCAGAGGTTGCAATCTTGGGGACATCACGTATTACGTATGAACCCGTTGTAAATGCGGATCGTGAACTTGAAGTAGCACCAGTTATGAAACTTTCATTTACTTTTGATCATCGTGTTATTGACGGTGTCGAAGCACAGAAAGCACTAGACGAATTAAAATCACTCTTAGCTGATCCTAATAAAATCGTCTTAGAAGGGTAGGGTTATATGGTAGTAGGAGATTTTAGTAAACACGCTCAAACTCTTGTTATCGGAGGAGGTCCTGGTGGGTATGTGGCTGCGATACGCGCAGCCCAGCTGGGGCAAAAGGTTACTTTAATTGAAAAGGATACTTTAGGTGGCGTTTGTCTCAATGTGGGGTGTATTCCATCAAAAGCCATGATTCATGTGAGTAAGGAATTCCGAGCTACACAAGAAAAAAATGAGTATGGATTAAGTTATGGTCCATCAACTTTAGATATGGTTCAGACACAACAATGGAAAAAGACTCAAGTTGTGGATGCACTAACTGGTGGAATTGCTGCACTCATGAAAAAAAATAAAATTTCTGTTGTATATGGTGAAGCGATGTTCATTGGCAACGAAAAAGTACGCGTGGTTGGTGGTAGTGAGGGTCAAACATTCTCTTTCGACAATGCAATTATTGCCACTGGAAGTCGACCAATTGAAATACCTGGATTTAAATTTGGTGATCGCATTTTAGATTCAACCGGAGCGCTTAACCTCAACGAAGTGCCAAAATCAATGGTTATCGTTGGTGGCGGATACATTGGTAGTGAGCTCGCAGGTGTGTACGCGAATCTAGGAACGAAAGTTACAATACTAGAAGGAACGTCAACGATTCTGCCGACATTTAGTAAAGACCTTGTCAAAGAGGTCATTCGAAATTTTGAGCACAAAGGTGTTGAAATTCTGACAGATGTCAAAGCTACAAAAGCTCTATCTGAACCTGATCATGTAACGGTGTCATACGAAGCAAATGGCAAACAAGAATCGATATCTGCTGATTATGTCTTGGTAACAGTTGGCCGAAGCGTTAACACCGATGCAATCGGTTTGGAATATACAGATGTTAAAAAAGATCAACGCGGAATTATTGAAGTTGATACACAAGGTAGGACATCTGTCGATCATATCTATGCTATCGGTGACGTAATTCCGGGTCCTCAGCTTGCGCATAAAGCAAGTTATGAAGGAAAAGTTGTTGCTGAAGTAATTGCCGGACAAGCGTCAGGATTTGACTATACTGTGATTCCAGCAGTGAGTTTTACAGATCCGGAAATCGCGGTCGTAGGCCATACTGTCGATTCAGCAAAAAAATCAGGATTTAAAGCAAAAGGATTTACATTCCCACTTCAGGCGAATGGTCGTGCACTTTCAATGGGAAAAACACAAGGATTTGTTCGTATTATTGTGGATACTGAAACATCATCAATTCTTGGTGCCGAGCTTGTTGGGGAACAAGCGAGTGAGTTAATTGCTGAGTTAACAATGGCAATTGAAACACAACTGACTCTTGATGATATTAGCCTTATCATTCATGTTCACCCTTCATTATCCGAATCAATTATGGATGCGAGTGAACTTGCGAAAGGACTTCCAATACACATATAGGAGAAAAATATGACAAAAAAACCAATTTTTGAAAAAGGATTTGGGATGAAAATATTGAATGGTATCGCTGTCGGGTCTGTTGTTGTATTAATACCTGGAGCGTTACTCAATGAGCTATTCAAAGCACTTCTGCCAATCTTTCCACAAGGACAATTTGTCTTAGACGCAACATCTTTAGCGATGACGATGATGGCGGTGGTTATTGGATATGCAATATCTATGCAATTTAAATTTACACCGATTGAAACAGCTTCTGTTGCTATGGCAGCAGGCCTGGGGTCAGGAGCATGGAAATTTGCGGAAGGGGGCGGCTTCCTCTTTGCAGGAAGTGGAGATATTATCAACATCTCCATTACTGCAACGATTGCGACCATCATGATTTTATACATAAATGGTCGGTTTAAAGCATATACGCTACTTTTAACACCAACACTCGTGTTGATTATAGCGGGTGGCATTGGTGTCTTGACATTACCTTATGTCAAAATGTTCACCGGTGGTTTGGCATCGATGATCGGATCATTAATGGATTTCCAACCAATTATTATGTCTTTACTCATGGCATCAATCTTCGCAGTGATGATCGTTTCGCCAATTTCAACGGTTGGTATAGCACTTGCTATCAACTTAACGGGAATTGGGTCGGCAGCTGCTAATATTGGAATCTGCGCAACTGCTTTTGGACTAGCAATCACAGGTTGGAAAGCAAACTCAACAGGTATCAGTATTGCGCTCATGGCCGGTTCGCCAAAGATGGCAATGGCCAACGTTATCAAAAAACCGAAAATTATGTTGCCAATTGTCTGTAATGCTGCAATTGCAGGGATGATTGGAGCAATTCTTGGTCAACAAGGAACGCCGATGTCAGCAGGTTTTGGAATTAGTGGATTCATCGGACCAATCAATGCTATTAATCTTGCAGGTGGTTGGACATTCATCAATATTCTTCAAGCAATCATTGCATTCATTGTTGTTCCGGTCGCGCTTGCCTTCATTTTCCGTTATGTTTTTACAACAATGAAACCAATTGTTTCGCCAGAGGATTACAAAATCGAGGTGCAATAATATGATTAAAAACTTTGTTGAACTCGAAACGTTGCTAATTCGAAATAAAATAAAACCGCGCAAACTTGTGCTTGTGAATGCTCATGAAGAAGCTTCACTATTATCAGTTGTTGAAATTATGAAACGTGGGTATATTGAGCCAACGTTAATTGGTAATGAACCTCAAATATTAGCAATACTTGAAGCTCATAAAATACGCGATGTTCTCAAAATTATACATGCAGATTCAGATAAAGAAGCAGCTTTTAAAGCCGTTGAATGTGTTCGTGACGGGGATGCAGATATCTTAATGAAAGGTTTTATTCAGACGAGTGATCTCTTGCGTGAAGTGGTGAATCGCGATACAGGTATTCGTAATCAGCCAGTTTTATCACATGTTGCTTTGGTTGAAATTCCGTATTTGGAGCGTATGTTTATGATTACTGATGGTGGAATGATACCTTATCCAAATTTTGAACAAAAAATAGGTATTATTGAAAATGCAGTACACGTTGCACATGCTCTAGGGGTTGCAGTCCCGAAAGTTGCACTCGTTGATGCGGCTGAGCACACCAATCCACACATACAAGCCTCGCTTGACTCAGAGAAAATTTCACAAAAGACCTGGAAGGATGCAACTGTCGAAGGGCCAATTTCGATCGATTTGGCAGTATCTTCTACCATCGCTACCACAAAGAAATACGCGGGTAAAATTCAAGGTGATGCAAATATTCTCGTTGTTCCAGATATTATTAGTGGAAATATACTTGGAAAGGTGGGGACGCTTTTTACAGAAGGGAAAATGGCAGGCATCGTTCAAGGTGCGAAAGTACCAATTGTTCTTACCTCAAGGGGTTCAACATTAGATGAAAAAATAAACTCCATTTTACTCTCATGCTTTATTGGAAATGAGGAATCTTAACATGACATACATTCTAAGTATTAATCCTGGTGCGACATCAACAAAATGTGCATTATATAAAGATACAACTGAAGTATTTACGGATGAAGTACGTTATGATATCAAACAAATTGAAGCCTACGATCGCCTCATTGATCAGTTGGAGATGCGCTATGAATCCATTCTAGAAGCAATTCGTAAGCATGGATATTCTGTCTCAGATATTGATGTGGTTGTTGCTCGAGGGGGGATCCTCCCACCTGTTGATGCGGGCGCCATCGAAATTGATGATGCACTTGTATCATATCTTTTGAATGAATCTAGCGTATCACATCCAGCAAATCTAGCAGCCGCAATGGCGAAACGCATTGTTGATACAAACGGAAAGGGTAAGGCGTATGTCTATGACCCTATATCCGTAGATCAGTTAAATGATATTGCCCGTGTTTCAGGGCTTAACGGTATAGAGCGAAAAAGTGTGGGTCATATGCTTAATTCTCGGGCCGTTGCTCATAAATATGCAAAAGACTCAAATAAACCTTACAATTCATTAAATTTGATTGTTGTACATGCTGGAACTGGTATTACAGTGACAGCACACCAAAAAGGTCGTATGATTGATCTTGTCGGTGATGATGAAGGCGCATTTTCACCAGAGCGGTCTGGAGGATTGCCACTACGACCATTTATGGATTTATGCTATAATATACCTAAAGAATCGGTTACGAAAGACATTCGCCATCGTGGGGGGTTAGTATCATATTTTGACACTAACGACGTTCGTGATGTTGAAGCATTAATTGATGCTGGTAATACCGAAGCAGCACTCATTCTCGAAGCAATGGCATATCAAATTGCGAAGAGTGTTGGAACACTTGCTCCAGTTTTATCAGGAGACATTGATGCAATCGTAATAAGTGGGGGTTTCTCTCGTTCTGCCCGCGTCATGAACTGGGTAACAGAGCGTGTTTCTTTCCTTGCCGAGGTAGTCATCTACCCAGGTGAGTATGAACTTGAAGCATTATCAATGGGTGGCTATCGTGCCTATAAACAAGAGGAGCCTGTACAGCGTTTCAAAAGAAACACGTAGGGGGCAGCATGGACCTAAAAAAATTAGGGTATTTTGTAACATTAGTTGAAGAAGGTAATTTCTCTCGTGCTGCGAAAGCACTATATATAACACAACCAGCACTTAGTTGGAATGTTAAAGAACTTGAGGAAATGATGGGGACCCAGTTGGTTAAGAGATCAACAACCGGTATTGAAATAACTGAGGCAGGAAATGCGCTCTATACAGGTGCGAAAACTTTACTAATGGATGCAGATAACCTAATGCGTTCAGTTCGTTATGCGGGTCAACTTCAAAAACGGCGGATCCGTTTTGGATTAACAATACTCTCTTCAATTGAATACATGAGTATCTTTCAAAAATTTACAGAGTTCTATCCCGACTATCGCCTTGACTATACGCAACGCGGTTCAAAAGAAATTCAGCAACTCGTCGCAAACGGGCAGTTGGATATTGGGATGGTCTCAACGCCGATTTATTTTCCAATCCTCAATGAATCTAAAGTAATTCTTGATGACTACTATTATGACGTTGCCGTTGTTTTGCCAAAGGGGCATCGTCTGTGTCAAGCAACCTCCTTATCGCTTGAACAGCTTAAAAATGAACGATTCAGTATGATGACAGATGCGTTTGCAATGGGAAACGAAATCGAGAAACGTTGCATAAATCTTGGCTACTATCCTGACATTGTCTTTGTGAATGAAAATTGGGAAGTTATCGTTGAACATGTTGCGACATATAAATCAGTAACATTCCTTCCATTCGCAATCCAAGATGTCTTACAACGGGATGATATTGTATGGATTCCCTTGGAAGATGCGGAAGTTGCTCGATTCAATGTAGTTTTGATCACAAGTCTGGATTTAAAAGACTACGATAACCGAATTTTCTATAATAGTTTCCAACAGACACTTCTCAGTACTGAGTCAACATCGAAATAAAACGAATCCAATGCCAGGATTCGTTTTTTATTTTATTTTATAATAATTCTTATTAGTTAAAAAGATGATTAAATCTGAATAGTAGCGTTGGACAACTATAATATAACCCGGCGCATAAAAAAAGGAGTCTTAAAGACTCCTATTAAAAATTTACTCTTTAGCTGAAAGTGCAGCCATCGTAATGTAGTTGTATGGTTGATTGAAGTGAGGCAAGAAGAAGATATCTAAGAGTTGGATTTCTTCAATTGTGACTTCTTTCATGATTGCTAATGAGAACATATGGATGGTCATCGAAATATCCGTGTATGATGCAAGTTGTGCTCCGATTACGCGGCGACTTGCACGTTCGTATAGAATTCGAATCTTAACTTTATTATTTTCGCTCATGAAGCCTGGTTTTTGGAGGTCTTCAAAGTCAGTGTAGACAACATCAATTCCAGCTTTTTTAGCTGCTTCGATATTAAGACCTGTTGAAACCATGTTATACCCGTAAATGGAAATACCATTTGAACCTTGAACCCCTAATGATTTAAGCGGTGTTCCTCCAACATTATGTCCAGCAACAATTCCTGAACGTACTGCGTTCGTAGCAAGCGCAATATATGTTGTTTCTTGTAAGGCATTTGAATATAAAGTAGCACAGTCCCCGACAGCATATACATCTGGTAAGCTTGTTCGTTGTTGTAAATCAACGAGGTAAGCGCCATTATTAAATAATTCAAGATCGTTCTTGCCTAATTCATTATTGGGTCTAAAGCCGATAGCCATGATGACAAGTTCAGCATCATAAGAACCTTTATCTGTAACAACTTTTGAAACATTACCATCACCTTCGAAGGCAGTAACCATTTCGCCGTAGTTCAGATCGATACCTTTATCGCTCATAACTTTGTCCATGTCTTTTGAGAACCATTCATCATAGTAGCTACTTAAGCATGTCGATGCAGATTCGACGATTCGAACGTTTTTACCGCGACGGCGCGCAGCTTCGGCCATTTCAACACCAATATATCCAGCACCAACGACAACAACATTTTTAACATGTTCTTGACTTAATAGTGCGTCAACTTTTTGTGAATCTTGGAAAAGTTTGACAAAGTGAACTCCGCCTAAATCCATTCCTGGTAATTTTGGTGTAATTGGTAATGATCCAGTTGCCAAAATTAATTGGTCATAATCGATGACTGTTTCACGATTTTCGGAGTCAACATAGTGAACCTTCTTTGCCGCAAAATCAACGTGATCAACGTTTGTTTGCATATGCACATCTGCGCCTTTAGCGATAAATGCATCTTTGTTCGTATAGAACAATTGGTCAGAAGAATCAATTTGTTGCCCCACCCATAGAGCTGTACCACAACCTAAATAACTAAGGTTTGTGTTACGGTCAAGTATTGTTAATGTGTGATCTGGATAGTTGTCCAAGATCGTATTTGCAGCTGCAATTCCAGCATGGTTTGCTCCAATTAAAACTACTTTACTCATTTTACTTCCTCCTGTAGTGAATCGTTCACTATAGTTAGTATAGCACTGGGAATATTTGATGAATGTGTTTGAAAATAGAGAATTATAAAAATATTCTTAATAAATAGCATACAAAATCCATGAAAGGGTATGATAGTGATTATTATTTCACTATTCACGAATTATACGATGAAATTCCTGTAAAAACAGATAAAAGAATGTAATGTTGGGATGATTTTGGACGGAAATAGGATTAATTGGGAATAATTATGAAAACGTGTTGACACTCCTAATTCAGAATGATATATTATCTTAGCAATAAGGAATGGGCCTGTAGCTCAGTTGGTTAGAGCGCACCCCTGATAAGGGTGAGGTCGCTGGTTCGAATCCATTCAGGCCCACCATTTCTTTAAGTAATGACAAAATATATGGGGCTTTAGCTCAGCTGGGAGAGCGCCTGCCTTGCACGCAGGAGGTCAGCGGTTCGATCCCGCTAAGCTCCACCATATTTTAAATAATGACATCCATAACGGATGTTTTTTTTGTTCCTACAACGTCCATTATACATCTGCATCAAGACGCGTTATAATAAAGATACAAAGGGGTGGCACAATGATTACAAAAATTAATGTTTTAGAAGATGATTTGAATCGGTTACTTGATGTTTGGGAACAATCTGTAAAAGCGACGCATACGACAATCAATGAATCTATGATTGAATCAATGCGCCCAACAATACTTACTGGACTCGCGTCGATGGATGCTGTCTACGTTTTCGAAAGCAACCGTTTCATGCAAGGATTTATTGGAGTTCTAAATGGCGCAATCGAGATGTTGTACGTGAGCCCGGAGTTTCGTAACAAAGATATTGCAGGTTCACTGGTTCGAGAAGTTTTACAGCTCAATCAAGCAATAACAGTGGATATTCCAGAGACAAATTTACATGAAAAACTGTTTTATCAAAATTTAGGATTTAAACTGGATCGGGTTAATCCAATCGATCAAGCTGGAAATCGTAATCCGATGCTTCACATGAAGTATCAGTCACAATAGAATTGTTAATTTCTTTTCACACTATTGTGAAAATTTCATGATATTATGAGCATGGTCTATATTGATGGAGGATGCTCATGGAGCTTATTAATGCATTTACTCAAACCTGGATGGATTTGGGAATACATATTATTTTAGGGGGATTTGGCTTGTTTATGCTGGGAATCACCCTTTTAGGAGATGGTTTCAAGGCAGTTGCGGGTGACCGCATGCGTGACTATATCGACAAATATACAAGCAACTTATTATCAGCAATTTTAGTAGGAGCAATCATGACTGGAATTATGCAGTCAAGTTCAGCAGCAACCGTAATTTCAATTAGTCTTGTCCGTGCAGGATTAATGCGATTGGATCAAGCAATTGGAATTTCTTTAGGTGCAAACATTGGAACAACAATGACCGCAATTATTATTGGTCTCAATGTTGATGAAATGGGTTATTTCTTCCTATTCTTAGGTGCTATGATGTTACTCTTTTCAGGAAAACAATCAATTAAAAACTATGGCAAAGTTGTCTTGGCATTTGGGATGACATTTGTCGGATTACAAATTATGAGTGATAAACTACTTTTAGTACAACAAATGCCTTGGTTTGAAGCAATGATGCTTCAACTTTCAGAACATCCATGGTGGTCGATGTTGGGTGGTGCGGGATTAACTGCGATTGTTAACTCGTCGTCGGCAACGATTGCGGTTGTGCAAAAAATTTATGAAAATGGTGGAATGTCAATTATTGCAGCTGTTGCCTTTGTTTTTGGATCAAACATTGGAACGACGATTACAGCATTTTTTGCATCCATCGGAGGATCGGCATCCGCACGCCGTGCATCCTTGTTCCATACACTCTTTAACGTGTTTGGTGCAGTGATTATGATGTTCTTTATTGTTCCTTATTCAAACTTTATTCTCTACGTAAATGGAATGATGGGTGGGTCGAATGCGATGGCTATCGGTGTTGCGCATTTCTTCTTTAACTTAATCTTCTGTATTCTTGTAATACCGTTTGTTCCATCATTTATCAAACTCTTGAAAGTTATTATTCCAGGGGAAGATAAAATTAAGAACCGAGATAAACTCGAACCGTTGGATGAGGAAATTATTTCACGTTTCCCAGAAGGTGCACTACGCCTTGTGAAGGACCGTACGATCGTTATGGCTGATTTAGTCCATGAATCTCTAGAAGCATCTCAAAGTTATTTGCGTACTAAAGATAAAGAAGATTACGATGTCGTAATGCAGTTGGAGGAAATGGTAAATAAAATTGATACCAACCTAACTGCTTATCTTCTAAAAGTTATGAAGTCTGCAGGCAATCAACCAAATATTGCAGAAGCATACACACGTCAGCTAGAGATTATTAAAAACTATGAGCGTATGAGTGATTTATCGACAAATTTAGTTGAACTCTATCAATTAGCATTTGATAATCGTGAGGATTTTTCGAGTGAAGCAATTCGAGATTTAGATACAATGTATCAACTCCTCGATGACATGTTGCGTCGTTCGTTGAAAATCTTTAAGACAGAAGATATCTCGCGCTTTGAGAAACTTTCTAAAGATGAAGAATATCTTGATCTAATTGAAGAAAAATACCGCGAGAAACACTTCCAACGTCTTGCAGAAGGAATCTGCGAAACAAAAGTTGCAAGTAGCATCTTTATTGATATTCTTGGAATCTTAGAACGAATTGGCGATCATGGTGTCAATGTCTCACGTTATATGGTTTCAACAGTAAAACGTCACGACAGTGATAATGAACTTTAGAATATAGCAGTCGTCCCGGCTGCTTTTTCTCTATATAGCATGTATTTATCGCTTTCAAGATACATCGGAAACGATGTATAATAGAACACATATGGGTGGAGGAAATGACGATGGATGTAACGTCAAGTCTAGGAAGTTTATCAGATATTCAATTTAATGTAATCCTTGGTGGATTTGGTTTGTTTCTATTGGGAATCAAATTACTTGGTGATGGTTTTAAGGATGCCGCTGGACCTCGGATACGTGATTATATCGAGAAATACACCGGGAATATCTTTTCGGCAATACTAGTTGGAACAATTTTAACTGCTTTGATGCAGTCAAGTACCGCAGCGACCGTAATTTCAATAAGTCTTGTTAGAGCGGGCTTAATGCGACTTGAACAAGCAATTGGTATTTCAGTAGGAGCAAACCTTGGTACAACTGTGACTGCGCTAATGGTTGGATTAAATATAGAAGCCTTTGGATACTATTTCGTTTTTGTGGGTGCCTTTATGCTAATGTTTGTAAAACGAAATCAAATAAAAGCCTACGCACAAATTATCTTTGGATTTGGAATTACCTTTGTGGGACTCCAATTGATGAGTAATGAATTGATTATTCTGTCAACGTTACCTGAATTTGAATCATTCACGGTATACATGTCTCAAAATCCATGGCTTGCATTGCTTGCGGGTACTCTAGCTACAGCTTTAATCAACTCTTCTATGGCCGTTATCGTTTTGGTACAAACTATTTATGGAGCAGGTGGGATGACCATGGTGGCTGCATCTGCTTTTGTCTTTGGGTCAAATGTCGGAACGACACTGACTGCAGTGCTTGCTTCAGTCGGAGGTTCCGTATCAACACGCCGTGCTGGTTGGTTCCATGCTCTCTATAATATTCTAGGTGCGCTGGTTATGATGCCTTTCATCGGAGTCTATTCGGACTTTATTATATCGTTGAATGCGTCTATGGGTGGTTCTCCAGAAATGGCGGTTGGACTCAATCATTTTGTGTTTAATTTAATTTGGGTTGTAGGAATTATTCCATTCATTCCGCTCTGTATCCGTATTTTGGAGAAAGTTATTCCAGGTGAGGATCGAATCAAAGAGCGTGAGAAAATTAAACCACTTGATTACAATCTAATCGAAAGTTATCCAGAAGGCGCGAAGCAACTTGCAAAGCAAGGAATCGCAAGTATGTCTGATCTTGTTATAGAGTCTTTTGAGACTTCCAAGAGTTATCTAAACTCAAGAGATGAAGAAGAGTTTGATATTGTCATGCAACTTGAAGAGATGATTAATGATCTCGATAAGCAATTGACACGATACCTTCTTGAAATTGCGAAAAAGGTATCGACAACCGATCATTTTGCTGAAGAGTATGCAATTAGTTTGGACACAGTAAAAAACTTAGAACGTGTTGCGGATTTATCGACGAGTCTTGTAGGCATTTATCAAACAATTTTTAATAACCGTGAATCAATGAGTGATGCAGCACGCCAAGATTTAAACACGATGTACGACCATGTCAAAATTATGTTGGATCAGGCATTAAAGATGTTTGAGACTGATGATATGCAAGACTTTATTGTTCTTGCTGAGAATAATCGTGCATTACACCAAATGGACATGAAATACCGAGAACGTCACTTTAAACGGATGGCACAGGGAACCTGTGACTCGAACTATGCAAGTTCGCTATTCATCGACATATTAACAACACTTGTACGAATTGGTGGTCATGCTGTTAATATTTCTGAGTATGTGTACGGTGGTCTTTTGAAAGATGTGACATTAGAAGTAACACAATGATATCGTGACAATTTCATTAAGATTGGATAGAATAGAAGAAACACAAGGAGGCGTCATTCATGAAAAAAATGTATTTTGCAAGTCCGCTATTCTCAAATATGGAGTTTCGTTACAACGCAAGCGTTGTTGCTGAAATTCGTAAAGCATACCCCGAATTAGAAGTTTACTTGCCCCAAGAACAAGGGGATATTAATGATAAATCAAGTTATGCAGATTCGACGATGATTGCTAAATTTGATACAGAAGCATTGCTGGCATCTGATGTTGTAGTAGCTGTATTGGATGGCATCAGCATTGATGCAGGTGTAGCTTCAGAAATTGGTGTTGCGTATCACGCAAATATTCCGGTGATTGGATTGTATACAGACTCCCGTCAGCAAGGTTTTGAAAACCCGAAAAAAATTGCAGCTTTAGCTGAAATTGGCGAGTCTCAATTTTCATATGTTAACCTCTATACGATCGGTCTCATCAAATTAAATGGTGTTGTTGTTAATGATGAGGCAAGTATGATTGAACTCATTGGAAACTATATTTAATCACTAATTAAGGAAGTGTAGATATGAAAGAACATGTTATTAAATTAATGCCTGGTGAAGATATCATTGTGGCGTTGGACCAATACTGTAAAAAATATGAAATTAAAGCAGCATACATTGGTACTGTCGTCGGAAGTCTTGAAAAAGTTGTATTCCGCAAAGGATACAATCAGACCATGTTTGTGATGGATGGTCCATTTGAAATCGTATCGTGTGTTGGGACATTGTCCATGCAAGGGATGCACATTCATGCATCTGTGAGTGATTCTGAGTTTAAAGTCTTTGGTGGACACATCGTTCAAGGGAGTCAGGTAAAATCGACAGCAGAAATAGTCCTCATAGAATTAGAAAATCACGAATTGTCGCGTACGAAAGGCGAACTAACAGATTTTAAAGAATTACGCATTCGCGAAATCAGCAATCAATGCCAAAAAGGCTAAAACAAGGACCGTGTAACGATTGATACACGGTCCTTACTTTATTGTAAGGATACGTGATAGAATCTCGTGTTACCATAGAAAGGAAAGTCGAGGACAGTTGAAATGACACAAATTGTTGTAATACGAGGAAATAGTGGTAGTGGGAAAACAACGATTGCGCATATGCTTCGGGAGCACTATCCTGGATCCACAATGATCTTGTCGCAAGATCTGATTCGTCGAGAAATTCTCAATGTAAAAGATACTGAAGGCAACCTCTCAGCATCACTAATTGTTAATATGCTTAAATTTGGTCTAGGGAAATATGACTTAATTGTGATTGAAGGGATTTTTAACAGTTGGAAATACCAGGAAATGTTCCGAGAAGTTACGGCTTTAGCACTCCCTACCTATTTCTACTACTTCGATCTATCGTTTGAGGCAAGCTATACACGACACCTTATGAAAGATACAGCAGAGTTTGGGTTGGATGCCTTAAAACGCTGGTGGGTCAAGGGTGATTTGCTCAGTGATATTGATGAAACCTTACTTAACGAACAACAAGATGCACTAGAGATAACCCAACTCATTATAAGTGCCCTAAAAACTAAGTAGTGTATGGGTCTTGCAATACCCAAAAAAATACAGTATAGTAAAAAGCGACAACGATGTCGCTTTTTACTTGGAGGGACTTATGAAAGCAGCACAAACACGTAATCAGATTGTGGTATCTTCCCGTTCTTTATTTATAGAGAATGGGCTAAATGGCGTTACAATGACCGATATTGTAGATGCAAGCGGATTAAGTCGCGGTGGTGTCTACCGCTATTTTCAAAGTGTCAAAGAGGTATTTGAAGCACTAATGGAAACAGAGCTCTCGATAAACAAAAATCGTGAGTACGGAAGCTTTGCAGACTACTTAAATGAAGAAATTCTAGAATTACGCAATATTCGAGGTACATTACGATTTGCGGGATACGAATACATGATGAAATATGCTCAAACGTCTACTTTGGCACAACGGATTTACGACGTAAACATCAAACAAATTATGACATACAGTCATTGTAATGAGTCCGAAGCGACGATGATTTTTACGCAGGTCGAAGGCATGACGGTCATGGCATTGTCAGGTATTCTAAATGATGCAGTTATTGACACATTTAAAAATAAATACAGATAAATTAAGAGGTTAAGAAATGAAAGATTTAAAGATAATACAAAAGCATATTGGGCTTGATACGATGTACCAAATCGAGATTGGTATGGTCACATTATACTTAAACAAGACGATTGCCACGAAAGAGTTGGCACGAATTATGAAAGTTCCAACACCGCTTGCGACAGCACTTAAAAAGGAACTTGTAAAAGCAGGATACTTGAAGCGTGAGAGTTTCTATATGCTAACACCCATGGGGATTGATTATGTTGAGTCGGACTTAGGCTACCGAGGAATCAATAAAGAATTTTATATGCAACTCATCAAAGACGAAACAGCACGATTGAAGTATATCCAGTCACAGCTGGATGCGCTAAATTTATACTATGAAACAAGACCCGATGCAGATGTGACATTAGATCAAGCACATGCGACATTGCAAACGGTCATAGCTCGTGTCAGTCGCTATATCCTCGATCCACTGATTTTCAAAAAACAAATTGTATTCTTAGGTGATGATGATTTAGTTTCCATTCTCCTTGCACAAGTATTGAAGTCATTGGGACTAAAGCAAACTCAAATAACTGTATATGATATTGACCAAAGGGTTTTGAACCATATTCAAAAAGCGGATAGAAGCATTAGGTGTATTCAAGCAGATTTTCGACAATCTCTAAATACAAATAAAATTGCTGATCTTATATTTATGGATCCACCATATACAGTTGCGGGTGTGGCAAGCTTCTTGGAATTCGCTCAAAATCTAATTAGTGAAACCGGAACCGTCTATTTGTCTTTTAGCGATAAGCAACGCGCACATCAACACGAACTACAAAAACATATTACAGCAACAGGGTGGTACTATTCAGAAATCATCGAAAACTTTAATAAATATCAGGGCGGTGGAATTATTGGTAATCAGAGCAATTTATACATCCTTGAACGTGCTACAGCGTCGTCTTTTGAAACGAGTATGTACACCTATGATTCAAAACGTAAGGGGCAAACGCAAGTATTGGGGTATCATAGCTTGTATGAATTACGGGATAGTAATGCTTCGCTCCTCAAAAATATCGCGTATGTTAAGGAAGCGATGTATAGAATTGTCGACACATTCAAGCTCACTGCTGTAACTGATGAGTTTCATCAGTTTGATCCATATGGCGTCAGCGGAGCAATTATTCTGAGTGAATCTCACTTTACAATTCACACGTGGCCTGAGCATGGTTATGCGGGTCTGGACTTATTTGTATGCCATGAAGATATTCATGAATACGAGATTCTTCAACAGTTAAAAGTTCTTTTTGAGTCGCGGCAGGCAACAGTCCGAAAATTAGAACGGTCATATTAAATTTTTTTATCGCAAAAGTGACACAATTGTCGCTTTTGCGATACAGTGTATAAATAATTAACAAATGCCAGTAAATCCAAAATCATTCGAAAAAGATTGAAACCTGCATCAAAAAGGAATACAATAATCTTACGCCGACTTAGCTCAATTGGTAGAGCAACTGAATCGTAATCAGTAGGTTGGGGGTTCAAGTCCTCTAGTCGGCACCATTTACTAGGTACACTGTATGTAATCATACAGTTTTTTTATGGAATGGGAAGAAAACGCAATCCAAGGCTATTTGACTAGGAAAGCAAAATGAAATTTGTTATAATGATTTTGTAATAAAAGGAGAGTAATTAACTATGGAAGGTATTGAACTACTAAGTTTTCAAATGATCTCATTCAACGGATCAGCACGCTCATGCTTCATCGAAGCAATCGCAGCTGCAAAAGAAGGCGATTTCGATCGTGCAGAACAATTGATGGCAGAAGGTGAAGAACAATTCGTTGAAGGACACCGTGTACATGCTCAATTAATTCAACAAGAAGCTCAAGAAGGTAATACAGCAATCAACTTATTGTTAATCCATGCGGAAGATCAAATGATGAGTGCAGAAGTATTAAAAATTATTGCAGCTGAACTTATTGACATTCACAAACGAATTCAATAATAAAAACCACCCTAGGGTGGTTTTTTGTTAAGAAAGTCCCTAAAATATAGGACTACATGATACAATGTACAAAAGTGAGGAAAGAAAATGAACATGAGTGAAATTGTCGTTATGATTTGTCGCTTTGTAATCATAGCGCTCTACGGATTTGAAATGATGCGATACAATCGCGGAAAACGTATTGATGATACGTTGAAATTGAAGTTTGACGTAAGAAGTTGGATCGAAATCGTCGTTGTGGGTGTGCTGAATATTGGCTTTATTATTTATCCAGACTTGAAAGCTAATGTTTCATTCTTGACCTTTTATGGTTTTATTATGCTCATTGTGACGTTTTATCATACACGTCGTATTGTGGCATGGGGTAAAAAGGTTATTTTTATACTCGAACACTCATTTTACGTTAAGGATATTACACGTGTTAAGTATGAAAAAGGACGCCTATCTTTCTTATTAAAGGGACAACCATTCAAACTGCGAATGCCACTTACAGACATGAAGGCCCTTGAACAAAAATTTGCTGGAAAAAATTTCCGTTAAGGATTTGCACTAGTTAGTGCAATGTCAACGCTTTCTTATAGACTATTGAAACGTAAATTGTTATAATGTTCTTGTATCAAGGAGGGTATTATGAGAAAAATTATTCTACTATGTTCAGCTGGTATGTCAACAAGCATCTTAGTGAACAAAATGAAAGAGTCAGCAGACTCACAAGGTTATGAAGTTGAAATCTCAGCTCACTCAGTAAGTGAAGCTGCACGTGTTGGAGCGGATGCAGATATCGTTCTTTTAGGACCACAAGTTCGTTTTAACTTAAGTACAGTTCAAAAACAACTTCCTGAAAAACCAATCGAAGTTATCGATATGCGCGCATACGGAACAATGAACGGTGAAGCAGTTATTGCTGAAGTTAAAAAAGTATTGGGTGACTAATTAAATCACTAAAAATGTTAGGAAACTAACATTTTTTATTGTCAAAGCAAGGAGCTAAATATGAAACCATCAATCGTATACTGGACGGGGTCTGGTAACACACAAATTATCGCTGAAGCGATACAAGAAGCAATCGAAGACTTAGGAATGCAATGTGAAAGTAATTACGTCAGTGATGTCACTGCAGATGACGTAAAGGATTCGGATATATTCTTTTTGGGATGTCCTTCGATGTCCGGAGAAGCTGTTGAAGAATATGAATTTAGGCCATTCTTAGACGATTTACTCCCACATGTTGCTGGAAAAAAAGTTGTTCTTTTTGGTTCCTACGACTGGGGTGATGGCGAATGGATGGTCAGCTGGAATCAGGAGATGATTGATTCAGGTGCAGAGGTACTCGATCGCTATCAAATCCAATGGGAACCTAATGATGAGCAACTCGCAAATGTGAAGGAAAAAGTAACGTCTTACTTCAAAATGTAACTTGTTTCATGGTTAATGTAAAAATAGTGTAAAAAATAGTGAAAGTCCGTTGACTTTTACATTTTTCAATGTATAATGTAAACATAGATAGCCAAACTATCTTATATAATACTTGTCCTCAAGAAGATTCGTTGACACTATTTCCTCAACTAATGAAATACATTTATATTTCCTCCATCAGTAACAACGAATCGTCTCCTTTATAAAAACACACGGTAGGGTGTGTTTTTTGTTTGTCATAGCGTATAATGTTAACGAGAGGTATTCATATGAGAGTTATGTATCCAGGATCTTTTGATCCAATCACTTTAGGTCACATTGACTTAATCGAACGTTGTTCTCGAATGTTTGAAGAAGTAGTTGTCGCAATCATGGGTAATGATAGCAAACAAGGAACATTTTCGATGGCGGAACGTTTAGAGCTAGCGCAAGAAA
The DNA here is from genome assembly GCF_009828745.1 of Erysipelothrix anatis. Taxonomy (GTDB): domain Bacteria; phylum Bacillota_I; class Bacilli_A; order Erysipelotrichales; family Erysipelotrichaceae; genus Erysipelothrix; species Erysipelothrix anatis. The sequence continues at coordinate 26,096 of NZ_WTSX01000004.1, read as the reverse complement.
GTGTTAAACATCTACCCAATGTAGAAGTTAAAATTGGTGATGGTCTGACCGTAGACTATGCAGTTAAAGAAAACTGTACATTGTTAATTCGTGGTATCCGTGCGGTTATGGATTACGAGTATGAGTTACAACACGCTGCAACGAACCGAGTCTTGAATCCTAAAATTGAAACATTATTTTTGGTGGCAGATCCCCATTATTCATATATTTCGTCGTCAGTTGCGCGAGAAATTGCACGCTTTGGTGGCGATTTAAAATCACTCGTTCCGTGCAATGTAGCGGATCGACTCATCGAGCGTTATGCTCAAGAGAAATAGCTGAAACTTGCTATTTCTTTTTTGCGGACATAGCTCAGTAGGATAGAGCGAGCGCCTCCTAAGCGCTAGGCCACAGGTTCGATTCCTGTTGTTCGCACCAATATCAAGTCAACCCACCTAAACGTGGGTTTTTTAGTGTTGTGGTAGAAACACAAGGGAGCTTTTAAAATTTTATCAGGTGCATATACAACGATTTAGCCGTCAAAGATGACTGTATAAACATCACCTTGTATGGGTAGCACGATGGTATGATATAGTGGATATCAAGTGAAAAGGCATGGTTAAATAAGGAGAATGTCATGGAGATTCAGGATATTGTGGTTATTATTTTATTGATAATTGGTATAGTTTTTCGACGACAAATCGACGAAGCTCTAGGTAATCATAAACTCAAGGTACTTTTATTACTGTTGTTACTTGTACCTCTTATTCTTTATCTAATCTATTAGTTTTTGTAAACGGAGAGCACTTAATTCATAAAAATTAGGTAAGATACCTAATTGAAAGTACATAATTTGCATATAATCAAAAGGATTGATTGTAGAAATGGGGGAAAAAGTGATAAGATAGCCTATATGTATGTCTATCAACCAAGACTGTAGAAAGGAAGAATAAATGGGAAATCAACTCCGCGTTCTCGATGCCCTAGAATTCCATCGCGCAGACTTAACACAAACCGAGCAAAGACTTGCAGACTTTATCTTAGAGAAACCCCAACGCGTTGTCGGTATGTCAATTCAAACCCTTGCGGTTGAAACAGAGACGAGTGCATCAGCGGTTAGTCGCTTATGTCGTAAAATTGGAGTCGAAAGTTTTCAAACGTTCAAAGTTATGCTTTCGAGTGAACTTGCGCGCCACAGCTATAAGTCAGCGAATGAAATCTTGCACTATTCGAAACCGCAAGAAGCCAAGCATGATATTTTGAAATCAGCATTTGAAGCAATGAATCAAACAACAGAAGATTTGACAATGGAAGAGATCAATCCCATTGTCGAATTACTCTATCATGCGAAGAACATATTCCTATATGGGGATGGATTTTCTGTGTTGGCTGTTGAAAACTTTAGACAAAAATGGTTACGTGTTGGTAAAGCGGTGTTTGTGGTAAACGATCAGGGGTCAGATCGTGTGACCATGTATTCGCAAAAGGAAGACTCTGTTTATGTAGCAATTTCAAATTCAGGGAACTCATCAAAAGTCTTAGAACTGATGTTGTTTGCGAAGAGTATCGGATTTAAGACACTAGCAATTAGTCGTCGTGCAGACAGTCGTATTGAACACAATAGTGATTATAATCTCTATACTGCACCGGTAAGCACCGAACCAACTGCGCTTACAAATTCTATTTATGCACAATTTATTGCAATCGATATCTTGTACAGTGCATACGTGACCCGATATGGCTTACAAAAAGCTATTGTCGTTTCAGATTATTTCAAATAATAAAAAAGGATGGTAATCCGTAGACGATTACCATCCTTTTGTTTGTAGGCATAAAAAAACTGAGAGTGAATCTCAGCTAAATTATTTATTGGTGCACCAGAGAAGATTTGAACTTCCACAGATTGCTCTACACGCCCCTCAAGCGTGCGCGTCTACCGTTCCGCCACTGGTGCATTGCCTTAATGCTAATGTATTATAACATTAGATTTCACATTATACAATACTAAAAGAAATAAAAATAATACAAGAAATTAAAGTGTAAAAAAGGCAGTAAAAAACGAGCTGTGATATGATTAAAGGGAGGTGGTTGTATGAAAAAATTATACATGATAGTTGATGTACAAAATGATTTTGTTGACGGTGCGTTAGGATTTGAAAAAGCCGATGATGTTGTGAAACAAATCGTGGAGACATTAGAAACAAAGCTTGAGCCTGAAGATGTCGTTGTATTTACGCGAGACACCCATTATGAAAACTACTTAGAAACGCAAGAAGGGAAACGATTACCAATTCCTCATTGCATCCATGGAACCTATGGTTGGGAAATCGTTGAAGCATTATCGCCATGGATCAAAACTTCGACGCAGATATTTGATAAACCAACATTCGGGTCACTCGAACTGGGAAATTATTTAAAAACACAGGATTTTGATGAAATTGAAATCATGGGTTTAGTCTCGAATATTTGCGTCATCACAAATGCTGCGATTGCGAAAGCTGCACTTCCAGAAGCTCGGATTGTTGTGAATCGAAATTTAACATCGAGTTTTGATGAATCCTTAGATTTAAAAGCATTGGAAGTTATGGCAGGATTCCAAATTGATATTGTTGGTACTGAAGCGTGAAACAATACCAACGCAACATTATTGGCATATTTCTAACACTCACAATCGTTTTTTCGGGGCTGTTTGGTTATATCTATTTTAATCCGTATGTATCCGCGACGGTGGTTCGTCGTGCTTTTGATGTGGGAATTGCGAAACCGCCTGAAAATTATGATGAAATTCGAGCACAAGTTGATGTCCAAGAAAATCTGGTCTATCCATCAGTTGAAACAGATAACATCTTTGATCTCTATAAACCAAAAAATGCAACTGGAATGGAGCCGGTCATTATTTGGGTACATGGTGGTGCATTTGTAGGTGGTGATAAAGTGGATATCACAGAGTATTCAGTATTATTAGCACAACGTGGTTTTGTTGTGGCAAATATGAATTATCAACGTGCTCCTGAGGCTAACTATCCAAGTCAAATTATACAAGTTGGGGAGCTCTACTCGCACTTGTTATCCAATCGTGATTCGTACAACCTGAACATGGATAAAGTGTTTTATGCGGGAGATTCTGCCGGTGCTCACATTGTGTCTCAATTTGTCCTCATTCAAAATGATGCTGCATACTCAGAAAAAGTAGGGATCAAGCCTGTGATGGCTCCAAATACAATAACGGGAGTTGGATTATTCAGTGGTCCGTATGACTTGAATGAAATTCTCTCGTTTGCAGATTTTGGCAAAGGTGCATTGGACTTCTTCTTTGAGCGAATTGGTTGGGCATATTTTGGTGAAAAAAATTGGCGTCAAGGGGACTACATTGATGAACTGACCATCATCGATTATGTAAATGAAGATTTTCCACCTGCCTTCGTTACTGATGGCAATACAATGACATTCACCCAGGATGGCTTGAAACTGGTTGATGCGCTTCAAAATCTGGGCGTTGATGTGACTGCAGCATTTTATGATGAATCTGAAGCGGAGTTGGTTCATGAATATCAATTTATCATGACACTCGAACAGTCACAAATAACATTTGAACGCTTTGTTGAATTTTTAGTGAGGGTCGCTGGTTAGCGGTCCTTTTTTAATGCAACGATACGCATAGCGTGTTATAATAAATCATAAAGCGAGGAATTTATGAAAAAACTATTATTGGTATTAAGTGCAGGAATCTTAGCACTTGATTTATTCGTAAAATATTGGATTGAAACGACATTACGCTTAGGTCAATCTATAACAATTATCCCTAATTTTTTCGAATTAACATATGTCCGTAATTATGGTGCTGCATGGAGTCTATTATCAGGTAAGCAATTTGTGTTCTTATTTGTGACACCAATTATTATTGGAGCATTGGTCTATTACTACGTAAAACAGTCTGAACCCCTCCACTTAACAGCAATTGCTTTTATACTTGCTGGTGCAGTTGGGAATTTTGTAGATCGTGTCGTATTTGGATATGTAAGAGATATGTTTAGTTTTAATATATTTGGCTATGCCTTCCCAGTTTTCAATGTTGCGGACATGGCAGTGGTATTTGGAGTTTTTTTAGTAATATTGATTATTCTTCGTGAGGAGATGAGGTTAAAACATGAACAAAATAATGATTGATGAACAATTAGAAGGAATACGCATTGACCAGTATATGGCACTACTGCTTGGAGATTACTCCCGTAGTGTTATTCAAGCATGGATTGAAGATGGGAAAATTCTTGTTAATGATAAAACAACGAAGCGAAATTATCGCTTGAAAGAGTCTGATGTTGTGAGTTATGAAATCACAGAAAAAGATACAACAATTCAACCGATAAAAATGGACTTGGATATCGTGTATGAAGATGAGCATCTTATGGTTGTGAACAAACCCAAAGGATTAATTGTTCACCCGTCACCGTCGACACTAAACCAAGCAACTTTGGTACATGGACTGCTTGCACACACAAACCATTTGAGTGATTTAAATGGTGAATTGCGCCCAGGTATTGTCCATCGTCTCGATAAAGATACATCGGGTCTATTAATTGTTGCTAAAACAAATGAAGCACATGAACTTTTGGTAGAGGCCCTCAAGAATCGTGAGATTTCTCGTGAGTATTATGCACTGGTACACCATGCATTCCCACACCAAAGTGCAACTGTAGATGCACCAATTGGTCGCGATACCCGTAATCGCCAACGAATGACTGTCACAGATAAAAATAGTAAAGAAGCAGTTACACACCTTTTCTTGGTTGAAAAGTTTAAAGATCATAGCTTACTCAGATGTAAATTGGAAACCGGTCGTACACACCAAATTCGTGTTCACTGCAGTTACATCCAACATCCAATTGTAGGCGATGCAACCTACAGCTACAAGAATACACTGGATACACAAGGACAATGTCTTCATGCATTCCGTCTAAAATTTACGCACCCAATTACACATGAAGCCCTAGAATTTGAAAGTCAAATGCCACAAATTATGCAAGATACAATCAATGAAGTGAGACGCCTCGATTCGTGAATAAGCTCTATGGTGCATGGCTTATCGAACTTTCAAATTATTTAATCAAAGAACATGGTTATCAAATGATTACAATGACAAAAGCAAATGATGAGATTTGGTTAACCAATGCAACGCATGCGTCATTGCCGATTATTATGATTACGAGCAAACCGCTGCAGGCGATTGATCCACTTGCAATTCAAGCGCATCGAGAATCGCTTGCCGTCGTTTTTAAAACGGAGGCTAAAGGCCTTAATATTTCTGTTGATGACAATACAACGGTACGTAATGACGAAAATGTCGTTGTGTTGCCAGGGTATACATCGCATTCAAAATTCATGGAACAATTTCCAAACATTGAAAACTCAATTTCAATGAGTAGCAATCCAGAAAAATCATTATCAAAAGCAGTGATGGATCTTCGAAAAACAATGTTTAAAGCACAAAAACAAGTTCAACGCAAAATGTTCCCAGCTACCAATGCTATTATGATTATGGCGATGATAGGGTATGGACTTGCACTGTTCTTGGCAATGCAAGGCTTCGACTTTGATAGTGTTATGATCATGGCAGGTGGATTCTATAAACCCTTAGTCGGCTATGGTTACGAAGTGTGGCGTTTTGTCACATCAGCATTCGTGCATATTGATTTCTTTCATCTTCTGCTAAATCTGATGATACTAAGAAACATTGCAACGTTGTTAGAACCCGTTGTTGGATGGAAACGTTTCCTTATCATATTCTTTGTTGGAACGATATCAGGAAATATGTTCCTCTTTATCATGCAAGATACTGCTATCGGATATGGTATGGCTGCAGGACTTGCGGCAACACTGGGTGCACTTCTAATCTATGTGTATGAAACTCAAATTTATAAAGTGCCTCGTGTACTTAGTCAAATTTCTTCGATTGTATTCATGAACATTTTGATTATGATGCTACCAGGCTCTAGCTATACAGCGATGGGTGGTGGTCTGTTTGCTGGTCTTCTTCTTGGCTTCTTGTTCTCCAAGCGCCGAGATTGGGAAAGCATTCGCACAGGATTAAAAGTCTTAATGCCTATCTTCTATATTCTTCTTATTGCGATCATGGTGATGCAAAAAGATGCAATTAGTAATGCAACGATTGCAGAGAATTTAATCAAATCATGGGATAGCTTTGGATTTACTGGCTATTCTGAACACTTAAAAAATATACTTTCATAGGAGGCTTTATGTCGAAACGTCAAAATGCAATTTCTTGGGATGAATATTTTATGGGTTTAGCACATTTATCTGCTAAACGTTCAAAGGATCCCTCAACCCAGGTCGGAGCAGCAATCATTGACCCGCACAAAAAAATTGTTGGAATCGGGTACAACGGATTTCCAATCGGAGTAAGTGATGATGAATTTCCGTGGGAGCGTGACGGTGAAATGTTAGCAACAAAATATCCTTATGTTGTACATGCTGAACTCAATGCAATTCTGAATGCTACGACATCTTTAAGAGGATGTTCGATTTATGTTTCGCTATTTCCATGTCATGAGTGTACGAAAGCGATAGTTCAGAGTGGAATTACCGAGGTTGTCTATGAAGACGATAAGTATGCGGCAACGGACTCTGTCATCGCTTCAAAAAGAATGCTTATGAGTGCAGGTGTTTCGTTACGACGGTTAGAAAAACCAGTCCGTATTGAACTGGTTAAAGATTAATTATTTTTTGAGTATTTGCAAAATGGGTTTTTGCGACTTTATGTAAGGCATCCTGCCCATAGCGTTCGATAAATACTTTACCTGCAATATCTACATGAGCTCCAGCACCTTTAGGGAATTCGAAATCATAAAGTGTTCCTAATTGGTCGAGCGCTTCAAGAAATGCAAAGCGTGCAATGATTGCAGCGCATGCTACAGCTAAATATTTATTCTCGGCCTTTGTTTCAAACGTTAAGTCTTTATAGACTTCGGGTTCTTGAGCAAGGGCTTTGAAATAAGCATCCTTAGGCATGAATTGATCAATTACGGATAAAGTGGGCATTGTTATTTTATTCGATAAATTCAGGAAAGCCTTATTATGAAGCTTTGCTTTGATAACGTTCATATTCATTGTTTTATGGACACTGTTGTATTTAGCATTTTCTAATACGAGCAGACTATATGTGATGGTCTCCATGATAACGGGTGCGAGTTGTCGAATCGTGTCGTCATTAATCTGTTTAGAATCTACGATTTTGCTGACGGGAAGGACATTTAGGTCTGCATCAGTAAGATAAGCAGCACACACGGTAATTGGACCAAAGTAGTCTCCGGTACCAACCTCATCAGATCCTGCCATAGGATAGCGAGTTGGTGTTGCGTTACTTTGAGTAGATACTTTCTTAGTCGATTGCGTTTCTTCTGATTCGACGTATCCATAAAGTGAAGCATGAAAAACAGCAGAATGACCTTGAAATACTACTTTTCCACTTGTGTATGCGGTAATTGTAAAATCGTCACCACGAATCTGGAAATGTGTGTACGGTAAGTCAGTCCGTATTTTGTAAGCGTAATAACGCTTTTTAAGATCAAATATTTGATCGTTTGTAAGTTTTAATGTGATTGGTTTCATAACAATAATATAGACTATTTGAAGTTGAATCACAAATATTTTTAGATTATGATTAAATAAAGGAGTGATACAATGATTACATTTCCATCAGATTGGATGATCTACTTAAACGGTGTGATTATCATATGGTTCCTCATTGACCTATATAGAGGTTACAAGCGGGGAATGCTCTTGCAAATCGTAGACGTAGTAGGAACTTTTGTTGCACTTTTTGCAGCATGGCTTCTTTCTCCTGCATTTTCCAAAGTCATCACATTCGTCAAGTTAGATGGTAATGGACTTGTTACGATTAATCAATTCGTAGGCAATCAGGTTAACCGCCTGATTTGGTTCGTAATTCTATTTGTAGTAATACGTATCCTCTTGTTACTTGTAACACCACTTGCATCATTCATATCCAAGATGCCACTAATTAAACAAGTTAATTCAGCAATTGGCGGTGTGTTTGCTGTCGTGATGTTCGGAGTTAAATTAATGATTGCGATTTTACTACTCTCAACACCATTAATTATCAATGGCCAAGATGTTGTTAATAATACGTGGTTAAAACAAGTCAATGAAGTCGGACAGCCTGTACTCGTATTTGTCGATGACTTTATCATTCGAAATGATGCAATTCAATCGATTATCATGGAACAAAAACTACCCGACGAACAAGAACAGGCAATGGTAAAATGGCTAACGGATAATAATTTTACAGATCAAGAAATTAAGGAGTTTTTAAATAAATATGAATAATATATCGTCTCGTCTCGAGTTCGATAAAGTACTAGAACGAGTATCATTTTACGCATCGTTCTCACTAGGGAAAGAGAAGGTGCTACAAAGTGAGCCTTCTTTTTCTGCTTTAATCGTTCGTCGAGATTTAGCACGTGCAAAAGATGCACTGCAACTAGTTATAACCAACGGATCATTATCTTTTGGTGGTATTACCGATGTAAATTTTGCACTAGGGTTCGCAGCAAAAGGTGGAACACTCGCAATTGATGAAATCATCGATGTCGGTCGCTTTATGCAAGGGATTCAACGCTTAAAAAATCAATACGAGAAAGTTGAAGGCAGTTATCCTGCTTTGGATGACTTGTTTGAAAGTTTAGTTGTGAATGAAAAAGTGCTTGATCATATCAATCATGCATTTGGAGAACAAGGGAATGTTCTTGATCGAGCAAGCACAACACTTTCTTCGATTCGAAGAAGTATTACGCAGCTTGAAGGAAATATCGATAAACAAACGCAAGAGTTTTTGACGAAAAATCGTTCCATGTTGAGCGAAGCGGTTGTTTCATTACAACATGGTCGTAAAACATTCTTAATCAAGCCATCCGAGAAAAACAAACTCGATGGAACAATATATGGTGAATCCGCAAGTGGACAATCTGTATATTTTGAGCCTGCGTTTTTATCACGCATGCAAAATGAACTTCAAGGTTTACATCATCAAGAAGCCGATGAAATTGAGCGAATTTGTCGCGAAACATCGGGTCTAATTGCTGGGGAAGCCCTACAATTAGAAGCTGATGTTGATACTGCAGGAATTCTTGATGCGCTCTTTGCGAAAGCAGAATGGGGCCATAAAAATGACGCGGTCGTCGCAACATTGACCAAAGATTCTTTAAAGTTGAAGAACGCACGTCATCCACTAATTGACCCTAAAACAGTCGTTTCAAATACATATCAAATGATTCCGCCTCACCGAATGATACTCATTTCAGGGCCGAACACTGGTGGTAAATCAGTGTCGCTCAAAACAATAGGTTTGAGTATTATGATGACCTTAGCGGGCTTCCCAGTGTGCGCTGAAGAAGCAGAAGTTATGTTGGTTGACAAAATTTTTGTGGATATTGGGGATCAACAGTCTATTGAGAAGTCGTTATCGTCGTTTTCAGCACATATGCAAACGATGACAACGGTCAGTGAAGATGCAACACGCAATTCGATTGTACTGCTTGACGAGCTCGGTTCGCAAACGGATCCTCTCGAAGGAGAGAGTCTTTCCATGGCGATTCTTGACCATTTCCGAGATGTTGGATGTTGGGTTGTCGCAACAACGCACTTCTCAAGATTAAAACAATATGGTACGCAATTTGAGGATATTCTAATTGCTAGCGTTGAATTTGACCTTCAAAATTTGATGCCAACGTATCGCTACCGTGAAAACATCATGGGCGAATCGAATGCGTTTGCGATTGCTAAACGCCTTGGCTTAAACGAAGCGATTATCAATCAGGCTCAGGAGTATAAAGAAGCAAGTCAATATGAAACAGAACATATGATGGAAATTCTTGAGGCCAAAATTCAAGAGCAAGAACAAAAAATTGTTGAGCTGAATGAGAAAGAAAATGAGTTAGAAAAAGACAAAGCGCAGCTTCTGTTAGATCGTGAAGCAATGCAACGTGCATTTGAAAAAGAAAAAGAAAAATTAGTTGAAGAAAATGAATCCTATCTCGAAGAGATGCTTTCAGAAGCTCAGAAACAACTTGATGTGATTAATCAATCAAGCCGTCCTGATTTTAGAAAACAAGCCGTCAAAAAGATTGAATCAATGCAACGTGAAATTGTAGTAGATGATATTGCGATTGGTGATCGGGTTAAACTAAAATCAACCAGCCAGGTTGGTGTGGTAGAAAGTATTGAAAAGAATACCGCACACGTATCAATCTCTGGTCTAAAAGTTAAAGTCGATTTATCAAAATTGACTAAGATTGCTGGACCAGCACCAAAAGTGAAATCAAAACAACGGAAATCACATTCTATCAGTGCTCGTTCATCATTCAATACAGAGTTAAATATAATCGGTAAACGTGTTGCGGAAGCAATTCCAATGGTAGATAAATTTATTGATGATGCCCTTGTCAACAATGTCGTTCAATTCCGAATAGTACACGGGCACGGTACCGGACAACTCCGTAACGCTGTTCACGATAGACTTCGAAAGAATAAACATGTCGGTTCATTCGAGCTTGGAAGTATTGGTGAAGGTGGCTCGGGAGCTACCGTCGTTAAACTAAAACAGTCATGAAGCATACCATTGAAGAGAAACTAGCATTACTTCCAACAGAGCCCGGTTGTTATCTCATGAAAGATAAAAACGGAGAAATTATCTACGTTGGGAAAGCAAAAAAACTTAAGAACCGTGTAAGTTCCTATTTTCATGGTGCGCATGATCACAAGACAACCAAGATGGTGAGTCAAGTGCGAGATTTTGACACAATTATAACGTCAACAGAGAAGGAATCGTTGATTCTCGAGATTAACCTCATTAAAGAACACCGTCCGCGCTTCAATATCCTATTTATGGACGATAAATCATATCCTTACCTGAAGGTGAGTCGTACTGGCAAACCAGAAGTTATTGTATCCCGTGATAAAAAACATTCACCGAATTACACCTACTTTGGTCCATATCCAGATGCTACTGCTGCTCGAGCTATGGCAAGTGTTCTGAATGATTCTATTCCAACAGGAGATGATTTGCTTCCGAATACACAAGCAATCTACAATAGCTTTAACCGTACCGAAAAAAAATACTCGAAAGAAGAGTTAGCGTTGTGGCGACAAAACGTTGTCAGCATCCTTAATGGTAATTCGAAATCGTTCATTGATGCTCTAGAAGCGAAGATGCTTGAAGCCAGTCAAGATATGAATTTTGAATTAGCACAACGCTATAAAGAAAAGCTTCAGGCAATCGAGTATGTAGGAGACCGCCAACAAGTCCAATTCAGTCGAACTGAAAACTTTGATGTGTTCAACTTTGCATACTATCAAGGATACATTGCGATTACCGGTTTGTTTGTCCGTGCGGGTCGTTTGCTTGAGCGAACCATGGCGGTTGAAGCAAGCCTCGAAGAACCAGAAGATGCACTGACATCATTTATCGCGCAGTTCTACCAAAACCAACCTACTCCTAAATACGTATATGTACCAGAATTGCTAGATAAAGATTCGATACAGGCGATGATTCAAACTGAAGTTTTGCATGCCCAACGTGGGAAAAAGCGAGCATTAATGGATATCGCTGAAAAAAATGCACAACAACAATTAGATGATCAATTTCAACTCCTCAAAAATCGTCAAAATTTCAAAGAAGAAGCACTCTTGCACTTATCGCAATTACTATCCTTTTCCGAGACAATTCATAGGATTGAGGTTTTTGATAACTCGCATATTTCGGGAACCTTCGCCGTTTCGGCATGTGTTGTTTTTGATGATGGAGAACCGAACAAATCGTTGTATCGTAGATACCGTCTACACCAAGGCAATGATGATGTAGCATCAATGAAAGAGGTTCTATACCGTCGTTATTTTAGAATTCTGAAAGAAGATGGTATCTTTCCAGATTTAATTTTAGTAGATGGTGGGAAGCCGCAAGTCAATGCTGCACTCGAAATTATGGAAATGTTAGACTTAAACATAACCGTTGCAGGACTTGTGAAAGATGATCGTCACCGTACTCATGCGCTACTAAATGCAAGTGGTGAGATTCTCAATGTCGATAAAACATCATCCTTGTATGCATTAATGACGCATATGCAAGATGAGGTCCACCGTTACGTTATTGGGTACCATCGAAATTTACGTAAAAAAGCGATGACCAAATCAATCTTAGACGAGGTTCCGGGCTTAGGACCGGTACGACAGAAACAACTCTTTAAGACCTTTGGATCGCTTCGTGGAATCCGTGGCGCAAGCATCGAAGAATTAGAAACGATTATTCCAGAAGATGTTGCACGCGAACTCTATGATATAATTCATATAGATTGGACGGAACATAATGATGAGAAATAATAAGACAATAGGACTTTTTGATTCTGGGTTGGGTGGATATAGCGTTTTTCAATATTTAAAAACCCATCTACCATCGTTAAATCTCGTGCTCTATGCGGATCAAAAAAATGCGCCATATGGCAACCAAAGTGACCAAGCGATTATTGAGCATACAATTCATGCAATGGCTTGGTTTGAGGCTCAAGGAATTACCGACATCGTGATTGCATGTAACACCGTATCTTCAATTGCGATGGCAGCAATTTCAAAGGTCTATCCGGCTTTAAATATTATGGGGATTATTGATCTCACGACGTCGCAAATGACAGGTACTAACGATACGGTGGCGGTTGTATCAACATTGGCAACACATCGATCCAAGGCATATACCAAATCTTTACATGCTCGTGGTATCTATAATGTTGTAAGCCTGCCGTTGGGTGACCTCGTGAACTATATAGAAAACATGGAAGATCCGTCAGAGTATCTTCAAAAAGCACTTGAACCGATTCAAGAGGCAACAACGCTAATTCTAGGTTGTACACACTACCCTTTGATATTAGATACATTCGAACGCTTCTTTGATGGGGAAATTGTAGATTCAAGAGAACCGATTTATAAGGTTTTAAAACATTATGAAAGCAATCAGGATGGATTCATCCGCGTTGTAACGAGTGGAAATCCTGCTATTATGCGAGAACAAATCAAAGCGTTATTTCTAGAAGATGTCGAGGTTGAAGGTGTATGAAAGAGTTTATCGTTGTAAGTGATAATCATGGTAATGCAAAGGTGCTCCAACAAATTTTGGAAAAACACCCTAATGCAGAAGGATTTGTCCATTGTGGCGACAGTGAGATGGATCCTCGTGATTTAAAGAATTTTACTGTCGTAGCGGGTAACAACGACTATTACTTTAAATTTCCAGAATATATGATAGTGACGCTTGGCGGAAAACGTATCTACGTTACGCACAGTCATACGCTTCCGTATGGTAAAGCAATTGAGACTTTAGTAGCACGTGCAAAAGCACAAGACTGTGAAATTGCTTGCTATGGACATACCCATAAATTTGATTTTAGAACGATTGATGGAGTAACTGTTATTAACCCAGGATCACTCTATTATAATCGTGACGGAAGTGATCCAAGTTATGCCAGAATTACGATAGAAAATGACATTATCTCCGCTGAAAAATTATTTTCGAAAGATTTATAAAAGGCGTTGTAAATGGCTGTACTATTTGTTATTATAATAGTCGCAGTGTCTTCGTAGCTCAGTGGATAGAGCACGCGCCTTCTAAGCGTGTGGTCGGGGGTTCAAATCCCTCCGAGGACGCCAATTGAAATAATACCCACTTAATAGTGGGTTTTTTTGTACCATTATGTAGAAAACCCCTACAAAACCCCTACAATCTTAGATTCTTTCAATTATATCCAGTAATTCATCGTCACTTTTTTGCATTAAATGTGCGTACGTTTTGAGAGTTTGTGAGGTTGTTGAGTGCCCAAGTCGTCTAGAAACGGCAATAATATTGGCTCCCTGGTTAATTAATATTGTAGCGTGTGAGTGCCTTAAATCATGTAATCTGATTTCTTTTACACCACTATCTTTAATTGCTTGTTTAAAGTGCCTTGTGAGCGTTGTTTTGGAAATAGGTTCAATGCCACCGAAAATGAACTCTCCTTCGAATTTGAGCACTTCTTTTATCTCTAGGGCCAACTCTTCATGAATCTTTACGATGCGACTGCTGCCTGCGGTTTTTAATGTTCTATATTTGTTATCTCGGATCATAAATGAATTATTCTTAACATCAAAGTCACTTTTAGTTATCATCCTCAATTCTTCTCGCCTTGCACCTGTATAGAAGAGTGATTTCACCAAAAGTCGAGTTGTTCTATTAGAAATGGAATCCAAGACTTTTGTCATTTCCTCAGCATCCCAAAAAGGGTGGTCAATCTTCTTCCGTTCTGGAATTGTTTCTAATAGTTTAGTGTTGTCCGGCAAATCATAATAAAGGTATGCGTGATGGGCTACTGCTTTAAGGTTTATTATAATTTTATTTTTGTAACCTATCGAATAATCTAAACTTAAAATATTGTTATAGACGTTCATCCAATCTTTTTTCGAGATACTCGTGTAACGTTTTGGAAGCATGTTCTTCCAGAATGTATTAACATAGTATAATTTTTCATTATAGGTTTTATTGGATATTCTCATTTTTACTGAGAGTAAATAAGAATCAAATACTTCTTGATAAGTTATAGAATCTCTCTCATGGGTATCGCTTTTGACTTGTCGTCTAAAATCAACTTCAAAATTCCTCGCTTCACTTTTTGTGTCGAAAAGCTTTTCTTTTGTTCGTACAGAACCTTCATCATCTCTATAATTAATTTTAGCTTTCCATCTACCAGAGTTTGTTTTTGTCACTGCCATTGCTATTAACCTCCATTTTTTGTAAAATTAAGGTACAACAAAAGGGAATCTGCGCGATTCTTAGTTGTACTTAGCACCGGTGACCGCCGGTGTTTTTTTTATTCGACTGGTAATTCTAGTTTTATTTTTAAGTCACCAAACATTTCAGGCTTAAAGTACATTGTTACTTTACTGCTTGATGATAATAATCCAAAGCTCTCTTCACCATGGCTTTTTGCACCGATTGGTGCTTTTTGTGGGAAAACGTTACTACCCGCTGGATAGGTTTCGGACACATTTCCTGATTCGTCAATCACACTAAAGTGACTTGAGAATATATACACATCTTCAGGATTTGCGATATTCTCGTAGGAGTAGTTAATAACGATGACCTGTTCTACTTCTTTTTCGGAAAATTGATTGCGTTCATCTGTTGTTTTTATGGAGTTCACAGTGAATGAGTAAAGATCTTTTCCTTTTTCAGAAATAATTATAGGCTCTCCAATTCCATATGATTTTTCTTGTTCATTCTCTTCTTGCACCACTGGCTTGTTATAAGATGTCGTAGTTTTTGATTTATCCGGTGTATCTGTTATTGGTGCTATGTTTTGTTTATTAGAATTTGCTGCTTGTATACCAACTAATATCGGTGCAGTAATAAGCACGATTCCAAATACAACTTTTACAATTTTATTATTGGCTATTGAATTTTTTCTATGGTTTAAAATTTCAGGATCACTATTTAAGTTTCTTGAATCTACTTTGAATGCTCCAACGAACGATAAAACTGCTTGCACAACGACAAATAGAAAATATAGAGGCATAAAAAGAATTGATACAATGTATAGAATACCACTTGTTAGCGCAGCCCATTTTTTATTAAAGTACCATCCTACAAATGAAAATATTAGAGCTGAAAGAACTGCTATTGCATGTGGTATCAATAAAGTAACTCCAATTGCTGTGCCTAAATCATAAAATGAGTCACCACTAATTGTAAACATTGATGTGAGTATATAAGTAATTAAATATAAAAAATAGATTAATCCAATTGAGCTGCTAATAAATAGAATATTTGATTTAGTGGTATTTTTAACATTAGTTGACCTACCGGATTCATACAAGGGTTCGAGAATTTGGTCGTTTAAGGTTGTTCCATTGTTATCTTTGTATTCATTTATTCTTGAATTCAAATATTCTCCTTTTTGTGATGTATTTCTTTTCTTAATTGGTTCAGAATCTGTAGTCATAATTAAATAAATATTAAAGAGACAGATAATAGAACCTAAAATTGATATAAATGATAATAGTATTTCTCCGGAATAAATTTGATTAATTCCTAAAACGGCAAAAACTATTGAGGCTGCAGCCATTAAAATTGTTATAAAAGTCATTTTTTTCTCCTATGTGAATGAAATCTTCATTGTGTTTATTAATAAGTCAACTTCTTGTTCTGCATCTAGGTAATTTGAACGATCTATGACGAAATGATTTTCCATAATGTGAATAATTTCATGAATCATAGTATCGCCTAACTGATGTCTATCAAACCTATTATTTAAAAAAATAACGTAATTGATCCCGTCATGATAGCAAAATCCTCTTACATGTGTCCCGATATTTTTATCTAAACATACAACAATATTATTGAAACTACAAAAATCTTCAAAACTCACACACACATCCTCCAATAAATTTATTCTAACCCTTTGCCTTTTCTGTAACCATCAATCAGGTTTAACACTATTTCTAAATCCTCTGGTGTTAAATCCTGTGTTTTATCAAACAATAACTGCAAAGTATGATTGTTATATATTTCGTTATAAAGGTGTAACAAGTCAGGCTTATCAGATAAATGTTTCAAATTAGCGTGGTGATCACCATAATAGTCATTGTCATTGGCATCACTAATTGAAGGATCCGATGATAGTTCGACTGAATTATTATCAGTCCAACCCATCAAATAAGCGGGCGTAGTATTGAGTGCATCTGCAAAAGAACTAATTTTTGATTGAGGTAAATCATTTTCCCCATTCTCAATCTTATTAATGGATGACTTAGATTTGTAGCCAAGCTTATTTGCGAGTTCTTCTTGAGTTAAATGAACGGTTAGCCTTTGTTTTTTTATTCGTTCTCCTAGTTTTGACATATTCACCTCCTAAGTATTACATACTTAATCTAACACTTTGTATATTTAAAATCAACATTTTTGTTTAGTTATCAATAAAATAGTTGACTGAAAATCAACTGAATGGTATTATCTGTTTGTAGATTTAAAATCTACTAGAAAGGAGTTATATGACTAATACACAACTTCTTAAGATTTTAATGTTAAAAAAAGGGATCAAGCAAAAACAAATAGCTGAGACTCTAAGCATTACCCCACAATCTGTTTACAGGAAAGTAAATGGTATAAATGAGTGGAAGGGGAGTGAGATAACAAGAATAGTGGAAATGTTAGATTTATCTCGGGAAGAAAGTGATGCGATTTTTTTTGGAAAGAAAGTAGATTTTAAATCTACAACGGGGTGTTATGACAAGTAAAGAACGAGCATACAGAATCATGCTAGAGGATCCAACTCCTTTTGTGTCTAAGACGACAATTAAGCATTTTATTGGATCTTCTAAAGAAGATGTAATTGACAACATCTTTAATGAATGTAAGCGTATTGAACGTTTAAAAACTCCGAAAGAGTTTGATGCAAGGCCTACTAAGGTTCAGAAGAAATTAGTGTTTAAAGTTACAGGTATTGATTTTAATTTTGCACTTAAACAATACCTATCAGAAAAAGAACGAAAGGAGACTAGCAATGGATAAAGAAAAAGAAATCGTAATTGATGGTGCTATTTATATAAAAAAAGAAACTGCTCTGTACGAAAGAACAGTCTCAAAACTTTTGTCAGAAATAGAAGCAACAAACTGCAGAACGTCGCAAGATGTACTGAATCTCGCACAAGCAGTTAGCATTTTTATTTCATTAACTACAATTGAACGTTAATTACTCTTATAGAATTGAATATCTAAAAGTAAACTTTTATCGAAAATTACATATTTACCGTCCTCGGACAGTATCGCGTAAACGGCATCGGTTACATCATCAGCAATAAAGGTCTTAATATCGTGTGTGATCTTTGCTTCGTATTGAACAAATGTAATCACTTTACTAACATTTATAAGTTCTTGAGTGAAACCGTTAGAGTACCTAACAACTGCATTATACATAGTCATAGCCTCCTTTCATATCAATGATAGCACGAGGTGAAGCTAATACACTAAACGAAAGAGAGGAAATTTAATGAATGATTTACAAATAATTAAAGAAACTGAAGTATTGAATAAAAATTTCAAGATTTATGGAAATACAGACAACCCACTATTTTTAGCGCAGGATGTCGCGGAATGGATTGAACACTCTAAAGCAAGTGTGATGTTAGAAACTGTCGATGACGACGAAAAGCTGAAGGAAACAATCTTTACCTCAGGTCAAAATCGAGAAATGTGGTTCTTAACTGAGGATGGTCTCTACGAAGTATTGATGCAATCTCGAAAACCTATTGCAAAACAGTTTAAAAAGCAGATTAAGAAAATACTTAAAGATATTAGGCTATACGGAAAATATGAGGTTCCTCAAACATATTCGGATGCGTTAATGCTTGCAGCGAATCAACAAAAACTAATCGATATGCAAAACCAATTAATTGGAGAATACAAACCTAAAGTCGACTACATGGACCGTATTTTAAAATCAAAGTCATTAGTTACCATAACACAGATTGCTAAAGACTATGGAATGAGTGGACAAGCATTGAATAAGTTATTGCATAAATTAGGTGTTCAGTTTAAACAATCTGATCAGTGGCTCTTATATCAAAAACACCAGGCAAAAGGATATACACACTCCGAAACCGTTGTAATTGAAGATGCTATCGGTTTAGAAAAAACAGTTATGAATACTAAGTGGACACAAAAAGGACGTTTATTCCTATATGACTTATTAAAAGATAACAATGTACTGCCAACAATAGAACAGGAGAACGGTCATGATTAACGCAATGATAACAGTATCTACTGTAATGGTAACAAGTCAAGCTGGTGCAACGATTTTACTAACATACGCAGTCAGCAAATGGCTCAAAGAGGTGTGGACTGACGATGAAGCATAAAAAAAGAACACTTATCACGATTGCTGTCCTGGTAGTGTTCTTAGAATCTACTGCTTGTGTTAGTAGTTCTTCTAAATTATCTCATGAAGAACAGGTAATCACAAGTTCAATCGCTAAAATCCCCACTTTAATCCAGCCACAACAAGAATTAGAAGAAGTAGAAGTATCAACTGTTGATTATCAATTTGAAGCCCTAGTGAACGCTACATTCAACCTAGAGACAGGATATGGAACAAGTGACCTATGGGTCTACAACAATAATGCAGGTGGTTATAAATGCAACGGATCCCCAAACGAGCAATGTACCCTGGATAACTACCGAATATTTGATGCGAAATATGAAAGCATCTTAGCGCTGCGAGAATTATTAACAGATTATGTCAATACCTATGGATATGACTTAAAAGCAATACGAAATCGTTATTGCGAGAACTGCGGAGAGAGTGATTTAAATACTTTCACTGAACTTTATTACAAAGAATTGGAGGCTTTGACATGAGAATGGAGGAACCTTAATGGCTAAGAAAAACAAAAACTTAAACAAGAACTCTAAACGAGCGTTCTTGCAGGCTCAACTTGAAGCAATCCAAAAGGAACTAGATGAAGTGCCTGAACTAACTAAAGAAGATTTATTGGAATACTTAGAGAGTTATCCTAAATCATTGCATGAAAGCGAGTTTGCAGATAGCACCATAAAAGTCTACATGCGAGGCGCTAAGAAGCTAATCAACGAATATTCGAGTTTTGATGATTTTATGAGTAAAGATGACTTAATTCAACTGAAGCAAGATTTGCTCGAAGAATATGAAGCAGTATCAACAATTAATTCATACATAACTTCGGTTAATCGTTTCCTATTTTATTGTGATCTGGGTGATTTGAAAATCTCTAAGGTCAAAAGTCAAAACGACAACACGCTTCCGCATCGTATCTATGAACACGAATACAAAAGAATGTGGATGAAAGCAAAAGCATTAGAAAATATGAACTTATACTTTGCCATTCGGATAATGGGCGAAACTGGAGTACGTGTCAATGAACTTCCAAGTTTTACAGTTGCTGCAGTTAAGAATAACTTTGTATCGGTTGATAACAAGGGTAAAGTGCGTAGAGTTCCATTACCAGGACCTCTAGGGCGTGAAATAAGAACATTCACCAAGGCATTGGATAAAGATGTCGATAAGGTTGTTAATCTTGAATACAGGCAAATCTATGATGGTTTAAAAGTAGTTGCCGGTATGTGCAAAATCAATAAAAAGAAAGTCAAACCACACGCATTCCGTCATTACTTTGGTTTCAACTTTGTAAATAAAAAAGGCGAGCTGAAGCTCGCACAATTAAGTGATATCCTTGGCCACTCGAGCGTTGAAACAACGAGAGTATATACAAGAGGTACACTAGAAGACTATTTAAAATCTATGGAGGATATTAGGTAGTTAGATAATTGGCAGGATAACCCATTTCTGTCAAAAGATTGGAGAACGGTATTGTCTTAAAACTTGATGAATACTTTGTAAACGTATTTATTACATTTCTATCCAATTTATTTGCATCAGATTTTGTGAAAAAGAACTTCATACGGTTGTGTAAATGATAGACATCTGTCATTCCCCAACTTTGCTTATAACAATAGAATCTCTCTTCATGAGCACATTTATTTCTATAAATTTTCAACTGTTCGATAAACCAATGCAACTCATCATCAGTGACGTTAAAATCTTTGGCTACAGCAGCTCTTTGATTTGGCATAAGAAAAGTATATAGATAAAGCAATTCGCCCATCGTTAGAGTGTTAACAAGTATCCATAGCGGAACAGATTGATGCTCAGTAATATAATGCTTAATTACTTCATTATGAGAGCTTGACATTTTTTTTGATAGAGTAGCGATTACATTGTGTACATCGGTGCCAATATATTTTGTCCTTAGTTTTCCGTGCTTCATAATATTCTTTTGAGTTCTAGTATAATCAAAATTTCTAAAGTCTAAGTATGCTCGATTATTAGATTTATTATTACTAGAAAAATGGTATGCGATGGAGGACCTCAGTGCTTGTTCAATCTTCAGTATTTTTTTTAAGAATACATTTCTTAAATCTCTATCCATCTCATAAAGTGCATATATTTCATCAAAATGTGTTCCTGGTAAAAAAATAAACTCAGGACTGGTAGTTGCCTTAAAGGGATCTCTATATCCATTTATTACGGCATGGTATCCTTCGGATTCTAGTATTCGTTTTGCTCTTGCAGGAACTTCTAAATTTTTGTTTCTCAACTTCTTTAGTTGAGTATTATGAGTCAAAAAAATGTCAGCCATATTTTCTCCTAAAAAAAACAAAGGAAGCTGTAGCTCCCTTTGCTGGTACTAAGGTACCCCGTTCACATATGAATCTTAACATGGGGACGCATGAAAATCAATGACTTAAATATAAAAAAGTATAGATTTTTAAAAAGGTTATTAGAAGGCTTGGTGAGTGCCAATTATCTAGTTTTTGAAATTACAAATAATATACAGGTTATCTACCGAAATAAATAGAGAAAAGGAGTGATAAATATGTATCTATTAGTCGATGTTACGACTGGAAAAGTCATAGCATCTGGATCAATTCCACATATTGAAAAAGAAACTAAAATTTCAAGAACTCGATTGCACTGGTCATATGCAATGAATGAAAAAATAATTGATGGCCAATTCAAGGTATTGAAAAGTGATGGAGGGAATCATGTCAACGAAGTTTAAAATTGAAAAAAATAAAGGCTACACGATGATGTCTAATCATCATTTGAGAAACAAAAATCTGACACTAAAAGCAAAAGGACTAATGTCATTTATGTTGTCACTTCCAGATACATGGGATTATACAGAAATGGGCTTGGTATCTGTGCTAAAAGAAGGTAGAGAAAGCATTCGCACTGGATTAAAAGAATTGGAAGATTATGGCTACTTAGTTCGAGATAAAAAATCTCGTACGGATGGCAAATTTGGTGGATATGATTACTTTCTCTACGAAACACCTCACCGTGTCCGGTTTACCGACACGGAAGAACCGTCGACGGTTAAACCGATGTCGGGAAATCAGACACAAATAACTACTGATTTAATAACTACTGAAGAACAACTACTAAATAATAAAGATATTAAAGATAATGTGCCTTTCGAAGAAATTGTAAATTACTTGAATCTTAGAGCTGGAAAAAGATTTAAGGTAACTGCAGATGTCAAATCTCATGTAAATGCAAGATTCAATGAAGGTTTTACACTCCAGGACTTTAAAGATGTTATCGATAAAAAATGCCTTGAGTGGATCAATGACTCAAAAATGAGTAAATACTTGCAACCATCAACTTTGTTCGGTACAAAGTTTCAAAATTACTTGAATCAAGAAGTTACCAAGAATAAACAAAAATCTTCGAACGGATTTGCCGACATGTTGAGAGAAATGGAATGACAATCTCAAAAAACCTGCAAGAACAAAATAATCTTGTCCAATTAAGAGATATTGTCGAGTGCTTGGCCGTGATAAAAGACCTTCATCCTAACTGGAATGTTAGTGATGAAGCACGTCTCGCTAAGGCATGGCACTACAGTCTTAAACAATTTAGTGCACATGATGTGAAGAGAGCTACTTTGGAAATTGCAGCATCATCTAAATACATACCAAAACTTGCAGACATTCTAGAGCGATTAGAAGAATCAAGCAAACAATCCGAGAATGTGAGTATTGGCCATGATTCATTAGCTAGCGTAAAACGTTTGGAATCATATCTAATTTCGCTCACAAGCAACGAAAGAAGTTTGTTCGATAAACGAGTTCAAGAACATGTAATCAACGGCACAGGAGATTTAAATGAGTTTGAAATGATTTACGCATTAATCATGAGTGACTTAATTAATGCTTATGGTGATACGGATATTAAAAACGAAAGTATTGAATCATACATGAGAGGAGAATGGAATTAGTGGCAGCACTTATTGAAGAGAAAAATATATACTGGACGGCTCGAAAATCTGACTATATTCAAGGAACATGGTTTGAAAAAGGCACAGAAATAAAGGTTCGTCAATTGTTGATGGATGAAGATGGTAACGACATTATTGGGTTCATTCACAATTCTCAATTAATAACACTTAAAGCGAATGACTTTGCGAAGAAGTTCAAGGAGGTACCATTACATGGAAAAAAGCAAAATTGAATTTGCACATGAGAAAATGCTAGAAGAAATGAAGAATGATTTAGGACCAGTTGGGGAGCGATTACATGTCTGGTTATGCAATCAAGATGATGAATTATTGATTAATGGTATTTTGAAAGATGATAGAACAATAAAAGGTGCTACTGAATATTGCTACGCCCAGGGTGCTAAGGAAGCGCAAAGATTTGGTAGTCATGGTGTTTTTGATGCAACACCGGAATGGGAACATGAAATGGCAACCAAGTACTTTACGTCCGAAACTATTGATCCGAAAGAATTGATGGAGTGGCCTACTGCACCAAAAGAAAAATTTAAAGTTGAAACTAAAGAAGTCGTTAAAGAAGTAATCAAAGAGGTCGTCAAAGAAGTGTATGTAACTCCTACAATGGAACAAATCGGCGAATACATCGCTAACGAAACTGCGGAACAGAAACTGGAACGCACGAAGAAAACTCGTAAAATTACCAAAATGATGGAAAAAGAACATCAGGAGTCACTGTTTGATGAATGAAAAAGAACTATTTGATAATCGATTACCACTTCCAGAAGATTTTAAAAGTTGGGCTGAATCACACTTTGAATCGATAATCTTCAAACGTAAGGGGGAATTGATTGCTACAACAAGCAGAACAGATCGCGAACGAGTACTTCATCTACGTTCTAACACTAACTTCATAAAATTAGAAGCCTATGGATATTTTGGAGTTTATGTGAGTAATCGTTCGAAGATTGAATATCAAACGTGGCGAGTTGAAAAGCGTATCAATCGAAAAACACTAAAAGAATGCTTTGAATATACACTTTGGAATATGACCGTTATGCAAAATGACGAGATTTTAAAAATTCATCATACGAATTACGGATGGTATGCATCAGGTACAAATGCAACATCAGGGATAGGTGGTTGGATGTATACGATGTTTTATCATTACGAACACAATCACAAGCAGTTGGTTGAAAACTCACCACTGTATCGGATCCCGCATGATTTGATTAATGGTAAATCGTACGAGCACGTATATGAGCATCGTAAAAATCTTGCTCTAACATACAAGAATGGTTCGATTAACATGTTTGACGATATTTTAAACAATAGAATTGATTATCGAATACTAACCAAGAAGCGAATAACTCGCGATTGGAAAACTATTGCAACTGAAGATATGTCGTTTCTGGACTACAGATTCCATTTATTAAAAGTAGAAACCGGAGTAGATGTAGTAAAGGAAGCGAGAAAGCTTATACCGATTAGTGCAGTTAAAACACGTAGCAAGAGTACCAATTGGGTTAAAGTGCAAAACTATCTTATCAAGCAAAATAAAAACCTATCTTACTACGACGATTACATCGGCACTATGAATGAACTAAATGCTTATGACGATATTGATTTAATCAATTACCCGAAAGACTTAGAAGTTGCGCACGATAAAGCAGTTGCTGCGTTGAACCTTGTTAAAGTTGCGAAAGAAAACTCTAAGGTTAAAGACGTTACCAAGAAACTAAAAACACTAGAGTATGATGGTGATCTGTATTCAGTGGTTGCTCCATCAGGATTGGCAGACATTGTTCAGGAAGGTAAAAACTTATCACATTGTGTAGGTGGTGAATCCTATCTAAAGCGCCACTCTAATAAAGAAATTGCAATTATGTTTGTTAGATTGAAAAATCGTAAAGAAACTTCGCTCTATACATTCACATACCACTACAATCATAAAATTAGTGCAGTTCATGGGTATGGAAACAGAGATTCATCAAATGAACATTATGAATCAGTTAAAGAATTCTTAAATAATGAGTGGTTACCTTGGGTTATTAAAAATAGCAAACAGGGTAAGAAACGCAAAAAACTATCAAATAATAAAAACACTCTCGCAGCCAGCATATAAAGGTTGTAAAGAGTGTTCAGTAAATGGAAATAAAATGACGATTGTAAAAGATGGAGAAGCAAGTATATCTAAATGTTACTTTTAAATTGGAATTTTACTTCCTTTCGCCTTCGAAGAAAAGGTTTTATAGTCGTGCTCAGTGGTTTTCTGATTTATTAAGAAATTAATCTTGATAGCTTTGAATAATCTATTTAAATCAGATTTGCAACGCTCTCGGACTATAAAGAACGACTTAAATATCCAATTTTGAACTAGTGTGGTATATGCATCAACGGTTAGTGTGTTTACGTTAGCATCAATTGCATAATTTAGGATCATAGATTCGTAAGGTTCAACCAAAATATTAGTAGGGTTGAATAGGTTGACTTTTTGGAACCAAATATTATTCTCACCAGAGAGTATACCCGAAGAAATAAGTGTTACTTCGTCATTGGTAAATGTCCTGTTGTTTGCAAAATTAAAATTAAAGCGATCGACAATTGGAATCATTTTATTCCGATCATGAATGAGTAGATTTTGAATACGAATTGGTTTAGGAGATTCATTAGTAATAATTACTGTGAGTATCCTATAGTAGTTTGGCCAATCTTTAGGTGTTTTCAATTTGGGACTATCATCGCCACCAAATTTAAATACGGAAAGATCATTTTCGTAGAAGCTATGATATGTCTTATCATCATCTAGTGCTGAAGTAATTTTAAGTTTTCTACGTGAAAAGTAAAAAGCCGAAATAGTTAGTAAAGTCGTAATAATTGGAACAATTATGGATGAAACAAATCCGAAGATATTTAAAAGGTCTAACGTTAAGAATAAAGAGAAAATACGATACATAAATAATCCTCCTATCTCTAAGTATATTAGCATATTTAATAACAAAAACTATCAAAATCAAAAACATAACTCTAAGCAACTCTATAAAGGCTTTGAGTGGAGTTCACAAAATTCAAATAACATGTAGGTTATCTGATGGGATAAGTTAACGAATAAGGCAGAGTAGTGTATGCAAATAGAGTCAATTCATTATGAATTGTACTTAATAGAATCTACATGTTCGTACTTAGCTTTATCATGT
>NZ_WTSX01000027.1 GCF_009828745.1 Erysipelothrix anatis | reverse complement strand
TCAGCGAATCTTGAAGGGATTCGTATTAATGGAAAAGTCATTGATGGCTTTGATCCGGAGGTAACAGAGTATACAATTCCAATTGCCAGCGAATACATAGCGAAAGATGAAATTACAGTTGATAAACAACATCTTAGTCAGATAGTCGTTGGTACAGGATATCTCGAATTCAAAAAAGGCAATCAAAGCCAAACATTAACGGTCTTCTCGGCGGATGGAAAAACGAGCAAAGTATATACTTTGCATTTTCAACGTGAAGCATCAACGAAGTTATTCAACTTAAAAGTAAAAAATCATGCATTCAATAATAATGCAGTGTTTGCGTGGGATACGTATACCTATGATGTAAATAGTTACCAAACTGTCGGTTTGGAGATTGAAGCAGAAACCTTTGATGAAAAGGCAAGCATTAGTGTGAGTGGTTTGGACTCTCTCAAAGTTGGAGACAATACCATTCGAGTGAGTGTAACGCGTGAAGGGGTTGAACCTACTGTTTATACTCTTAATGTGAAGCGAAATCTTGCTTTGAACTTCGATTACAGTGGGTCAATGCAACGTGTAGTTATTCCACAAAGTGGTTATTATAAAATTGAAGCTTGGGGTGCCGAAGGAGGTACCGACAGCCATCAAGGATCGGGTGGAAAAGGTGGCTATACATCTGGTGAAGTCTATCTCGAAGCCGGTGAAGAACTTTTTGTGACGGTTGGTG
>NZ_WTSX01000026.1 GCF_009828745.1 Erysipelothrix anatis | reverse complement strand
TTTCCTAAATTCAAATCTCAACCGCACCACCAAGGTGCGGTTGTTTTTGTATAATAAAAGGAGCCCACCCGACTAAAAGGAGCTCCCATATGAAGTATAAGCAATTAAATAGAAAAATAAAAGACCAAATAGATATTTTGTTGAGTATAGGATATTCGATGCGACAAGTTGGACGCGAACTGAATATTTCGCATTCAACTGTTTCAAGGTATAAAAGCAATCATTATAAGAAAAGAAAAATAGATATTCAACATAAATATAACCACTTAATCGATTACCTCAATTCTCGTTATGACCCGAAAGTCCGTTCTATCGATGTCTGCCTCAACAACTATAGAAGGTATCATCCTCATAAACCCTGTGTATCCGTTCAACAAGTGTATAACTGGATCCAACCAAGGAAAACTTACGATTGACCCTCTTAGGATGTGTTACAAAAGACGTAGACGAAAGAAGCGAATGAGTGGAATGATGAACCACTTTCAATGGAATTTGGAAAATCGAACTGTGCTACCAATTAGTCTGAGACCCAATTATATAGAGGCCCGAGATGAAATCGGTCACCTTGAAATTGACTCAATAATCGGAAAGAAAAATGAAAGTGCAGCAATAATATCAATCGTAGATCGATGTTCCAGAATGAATTGGCTGATCAAGGCTGAGTATCGATTGGACTATTACACATCCTCATTAATTAGAAAATTTATAGAAGAAAACAAAATAGTGACGAAATCAATAACCGTTGATAATGGATTAGA
>NZ_WTSX01000003.1:136057-201188 GCF_009828745.1 Erysipelothrix anatis | reverse complement strand
GACCCGTTTACGGGTAGCAAGAAATAGATGTAGATGGCAGACTACATTAGCGCTGTAAAGCGCAACTAGAAGTAAAGGGCTACGCCCGCATCTGAAAAACCACCAGCTAAGCTGGTGGATATTTATTAATATTTAGAAATACGTCTAGTTTAATGCAGCAATTGCGGCATCGTAATTTGGCTCAGTTGCCATATCTGGGACAATTTCGACATATGTAATGGTTCCTGTTTCGTCAAAGACGAAAATTGATCGTGCTAAGACATTAAATTCAGGCATGAAGAGTCCGTATGCTTTCGCAAATTCAAGATTTGC
Organism: Erysipelothrix anatis; assembly: GCF_009828745.1. Taxonomy (GTDB): domain Bacteria; phylum Bacillota_I; class Bacilli_A; order Erysipelotrichales; family Erysipelotrichaceae; genus Erysipelothrix; species Erysipelothrix anatis. Next base: position 200,876 of record NZ_WTSX01000003.1, on the reverse strand, counting down.
ATCACTTAGCATTTCAGCTTCAATTCCTTCAGTTGCGCACCAACCACCGAGTTGATCGATTGTATTGTTTGAGATATTCACGATATTAACGTTTGGTAGATCTTTCGCAATTTGGAAGAAACGGCGCGTTTGTAAATCGCAGACACGCGTATTGATATCTGGGAAAACCGAAACAATAGTTTTCTTCCCTTTTAGAGTATCGACAGTAACTGTTTGACCATTGAGGTTAGTTAGTGCAAATGCGGGAGCAGTATCACCAACTTTTGGTTGAACCCCTTCAATTGTTGTTGGGACGCCTTTACGAGTAATTTCCATATTTAATCACAACTCCTTTTCTAGTTTCATTATACGTTGAAAAGGGGACTGCCTCAAAGCATATACATCAATCTTTTCGCTTTCGCTCGATCATTTTTCCACAAAGTTTAATGAATGAACGATTGGGTTCATTATTTGCTATAATGAAAACAGTGAGGCACATTATGACAAAACGTATTAAAACAACGAAGCAACAAATCGTAGATTACTGGGAAACACAGATAGATTTTTTGGATACAAATGTAAGCTTGAAACAAGCCACAACCCATTGCTGGCGCTGTGGTGTAAAGCGACGTCTGGACCGCTGTCATATTCTTGCTCATGCGTTAGGTGGCTCGGATAGTCCCGAAAATTTTGTCTTACTGTGTAAGTTTTGTCATATCGATAATCCCAACATTGACGATAGCACAATCGTTTGGGATTGGATCAAGGCGTACAAATTGCCAGATGGTGTTGATTTTTGGTACCACCAAGGCCAACGTGAATTTACGTTCATTTATGGAAGTAGTTTGGATGCCATGCTTGAAACCAAAGGCTACTTTGATCGTGACGAATTTGATCTTGCATTTAAACACCAATTGACCTTAATGACGCACCATTTTGGACAACCACGCTATAACCGTGCGACTGTTGAGGGTGCCATAAAGCGAGCACTCGATTCTCTTGAGAATAGAAGGTAAAATTTATGATTAAATTAAAAAAGAACGATACATATGATGTGGAAATTATCGACATCACTCACGAAGGTTTTGGTGTTGCGAAAATAGAGGGGTTCCCTCTATTCATTGAAAATACGCTACCTGGTGAGAAAATAAAGATGAGTGTGACAAAAGTACTCAAGAAATTTGCATATGGTCGCGTTATTAATTTCTATGAAACGTCAAAACATCGTGTCGAGATTACTGATAAAGTAGGGACTCGAATTGGTACAATGCCCCTGCAGCATATGTCTTATGAATATCAACTGGAATTTAAGCGTAAGCTTGTGCATGACACGTTGTCGAAAATGGTTGATATTTCGCATCTCGAAGTAAAACCAACGCTTGGGATGGAGAATCCTTGGGGATATCGCAATAAAGCGCAAATACCGGTTCGTGAAATTAATGGAATCCTTGAAACAGGATTTTTCAAACGAGGGTCTCACGATTTGATTCCAATTGAAAATTTCCATATTCAAGATCCGAAAATTGATGAGGCAATTGTTACAGTACGTGATATTCTTCGTAAACATAAGAGTGTCGCTTACAATGAAGAAGCACACACAGGTCTCATACGTCATGTTATTGTCAGACGTGGACAAATAACGAACGATATGATGATTATTTTGGTAACAAATGGTCGCGAGTTTCCTCAAGGGGAAGCAATAGTTCGAGATATCGTGGGAAGTATTGATAATGTCGTAAGCGTTGTTCAAAATATTAACGATCAAAGGACGAACACGATTATGGGGCGTGAAAATAATGTTCTCTACGGTAATGATTTTTATACTGATAAATTGATGGGAAAAACCTTTAGTATTTCATCACAGTCTTTTTATCAGGTTAATTCAAAACAAACGGAAGTCCTCTACCAAGCTGCAATTGAACTTGCGAATGTAAGCAAAAAAGATAATGTGATTGACGCCTATTGCGGAATTGGATCAATCTCGCTCAATCTTGCGGACCACGCGAAGCATGTTTATGCTGTAGAAATCGTTCCCGACGCAATTGTAATGGCTAAGTTTAATGCGATGGAAAATTGCATTGATAATGTTGATTTTGAAGTTGGAAAAGCAGAAGATGTCATGCAACAGTGGGTTGCCGATGGCTTAAACATTGATGTGTTAGTTGTTGATCCACCGCGAAAAGGCTTGGACGATCAGTTCATTCAAGCATCCATAAACTCAAATCCAGAGCGAATTGTATATGTAAGCTGCAATCCTGCGACACTTGCACGTGACCTCGTAAGTTATACGAAAGCGGGGTATAAGATAGAAGAGGTGCAACCCGTGGATATGTTTCCGCAAACGGTGCATGTAGAGACTATTGTGTTGCTACAACGAGCAGACACGTAGAAATCCTTTATTTCAAGCACTTTTACAAGCATATTGTCTTTACTGGTGAGGGTGATAAAATCAGAAATAAAGAGATAAAAGACTACATTAATGTTTCCGTAGTAATTGATATGGAGTGTGGAGACACCAAATAACATTAGAAAATAGAGTGTTATTTGGAATATGAAAAGTGATATGATGGTATGAACAAAGAATGATAAACCGCAACTATCTTTTGGAGGTGAATGGCTTGGATAGGTATGATTATGTAGAGAGTATTATTACTTTTCTCAAAGGAGTGACTGGTATTAACTATCAGTTGCAGTTAAAAGAAATTCTGGCTGTATATTATAAATATTTGGGGAAAGTCTACGAAATGCCAGATTTTTATGGTGGTGATCAAAAAAATGATGGGTGTGTTCTTGAAGATGGATTATTTTATCAGGTTTTTGCACCCACAAGATTAAAAGATTCATTGAAAAAAGAGATTCAAGAGAAGTTTTCCGAAGATTTAAGTGGTTTGCTAAAAATAATTTACGAAGAAAAAAAATGGAATGGAAACTTATATAATTTTATATTCATTGTTAATACATTTGATAATAATCTTCCCCATGATAGCGAAGGTTTTTTCGAAAAAAAGGTCAACGAATTTAAAGAAAAATATTCTATAACTTTTGAGTATAGAGTTACAAATACGGATTATATCCGTGATATTTTAACAGAAATAAATGATATTGAAGTATTAAAAAGAATTTCAGCAACATTACGAATTAGAAATATGATGGATTATAATGCTATTAACGAGCAAATAATTATGGACTTAATAATTGGAATTTCAGGTAATCTTAGTTTTCAAACTATAAATGATGAGTCTGCACGATCATATCAGAGAATATCGTCAGTTGAAAAAATATCAATAAATTCTTTGGATGAAAAAAGAGATGAAATAGAGAGTATCATTTCTAAGTTAGATGTTGTAGAAAATGCTGTGAATACGATTAATCAAGATATACTATATGAAAATAAGTTTGAGAGAGTAAAAGAACAAGTTATTAACAAATATGCTGAATTATCAACACAAGTTCATGGAGTTGTATTGTATGATACATTGATAAATGAAATGTTATCATACTCTCAAGATAAATGGCATTTAGATGTGCCAATGAAATTTCTAATAGTCTATATATTTGATAAATGTGATATATTTGAAAAAGAGAGGTGATAATCTTGATATTACCAGATAAGTATACTTCTTTAACCGAAAGTTTTATTGGTATTAGTGCTGTATTACTAGATACATTGGGGGACAAAAAACTTACTGTCGACAAACTTTGGAGTAACTTTAATAAAAAATATGTTAAAACCAATAAGCTTAAACATGCTCCAATATATCAAAAATATATTTACGTGTTAGAGTTTATGTATCTATCTAATATGGTTTCTTATAACGAGAAAGGGGAAATTGTAAATGAAAATATTAGAACTAATAATCAAGAATCCCCAAGGGAAGCCGATTGAGGATATAAAATTTAATGAAATAGGAGTTTCTTTTATATACGCCGATATACAAGACCCAGCAAACCTAAAAGGAACTATAAATAGTTTAGGTAAAACTCTTTTACTCAAATTCATTGATTACATTTTTGGTGCAAATGAAGATTTGGCTATGGTTAAAGAGCAAGTTCATGGTTTTAAATTAGAAGCAACTGTAAAATATGAGGGCAAGTATTTCACTGTTTTACGAACATTGGGAAACTCTGATGAAATTTATATCGATGGAAAAGGGTATAGCTTATCAGAATATAAGGACTTTTTTCAGCTAAAAAGAAGACTACTTGGAAAACAAATTATTCTAAGTAAGAAGTCAACTGAAATTAGTCAAAGAACCAATGCTAGCAAAGATGATGTAATTAGTTGTTTGGAATTGTTGAACCTAAAAGATATTTTAGAGGAAATAGGTAATATTTATGACTCACAAGATCGAATAAAAGAATTAAAGACAAATAAAACAGAATTAGTTTCTTTTTATGGAAACTTTGACGTCAAGCAAATTAATGAAGAAATATATTTTATTGATAAAGAGGTTGAACGTCTTACTACAGAGTTAGAGAAAGTAAGTAGTAAAATAAAAACAATCGAAATTGCAGATATACAGAAAGATGTCGTTGAAGAATATTCAGAGAAGAGCAAAGAGTTAAAAAGCATAAAGAGAACTTATGAGACGAATAAGTTTGAGAGTGATAGATTATTACAATTTATTGAAGATTCAAATAAAATTGATATCTCAAGTGAACACATTTTAGCAATTTTTAATAAAGCCAAGCAAGAAGTTCCTGATATGGTAAAGAAGACCATTGATGAAGTTGAAGAATTTCATAGAAAAGTCTACGAAGAAAGAAAAGATTTTCTGAATCAAAGAAGAAGCATCATACTTTCAGAAATGGAAATAATGAACAAAAAAATTGATTCTTTATCGACTGAAATTAACAGAATTGGTGCAATTATTTCAGAAAACGAAGTCTATAAAGAATCAATTGAGCTATACGAAAAATATAATAATGATTTACAAGAAGTTAAATATAGGCAAGGGAAGTTATCTCAAGTCAAAAATATAGATGATACCATTGCTATAGAAGATTCCAATTTATCTTCAAGTTTCAGTCATGCAGCACAGTTAAGGAAGGAATATGATATTTTAATTCAGACATACAGGGACTTTATATACGATATAACTAAATCTATTTACGATACGGATGTAAATTCCTATTTTGATATAAAAATTAGGAATAAGCACTTAAGAAATAGACCTGTGATTTTTGAGTTTACACTTAAAGGTGATACTGGTGAAGGAGTTGGAGAAGTAAAGAAAAATCTGATGGATTATTTAATTTGCAGATATAATAATCAATTGGAGATTATGATTCAAGACTCATCTTGCTATAATGGTATCGACCCACGTCAAATAGTAGGTATGCTTAGTCAGCTAAATAATATTTCAAAGGTATCGAATAAACAGATAATTGTTTCAGTAAATAAATATCAACTAGGAAACTATGACTCTGTTATTAAAGAAGTGGAAGAAAAGAGCTCCATTATATTGTCGGAAAATCGAAACCTTTTAGGTTTTGACTTCTAATAATATTCAATAATTGTAAGTAGGTAATAATTAAAAATAATATTGTAAATGAGACGTTCAAATATGGCCGTCTTTTTTGTTGGAAAAATATTAATAAAATAGAGAGGATTTTTGCGATGATATTTTTAAAATTAGCACGTGCGCCACCCTAAAGACCATCAAACAAATGAGATTCATTTAACCACAAAAAAGAAAGAATAGGTAAAAATAGGGAGCTTAAATTTGTGATACCCAACATGGAAAAAACATTTGGCAATTTAGAGTTTGCTGGGGAGGATAAAGTCGTCCAGCGAAGAATTAACGGACAACTAACCGTCTTATCAAGAAGCTATAACCTCTACTATGATGTTCAAAGAGCAGATGATATTGTGGTAGTGCTTCCTGCTGAAGCTGACGAAAAGCATTTCGGCTTTGAGGAACGTGTGAAGTTAGTCAATCCACGTATTACCGGCGAGGGCTATAGAATCGGAACTCGTGGTTTTATCAATTACATTTTACATGCTGACGACATGGTAAAAGAATATAGAAAGAGAGGAAAAAAGATGAGATTAGCAAATGGCATTGTATTAGATAAAGACACGACTTTTGGAGAATTGAAATTCTCTGTTCTACGTCGTGAAGTGAGAATCCAAAATGAGGACGGTACGGTTTCAGATGAAATCAAGGAGCGTCCTATGAACTAAAATCCAAAGGTCAAGGCCGTAGATTCAGGTAAGTATTCCTGCCAGCGTGCCTTTGAAAGAGTTTGAATATAACACAAGGGTAGAACTTATCAATCCGATTGCTGATACTGTTGCTACTGCTACCTTTCAAGGGGCAGATGTTGACTGGTAAATCAAGGCAGACGATATTGTGGTGACAAAGGATTCTAATTCCTTTAGAAATGAAACACCTAAGAAAGAACCAAATAAGGATAAATAGACACGCTACTCCCATTAGAGAGAAAGGAGAATAATAGGCATGAAACAGCATGTCTTTCGTGGCAAAATCTTGGGATTCGTTGGTTATGCCGTAAATTTAAAGTAAGTACGAATGCATACTACAACTATTTGAAACAGAGAAAAGCGCCATACTACGAGCAAAAAGCTAAAGTACAACGCTTTATTAGTGAATCCTTTCATAGAAGTAACGGAACAATGGGAGCTAAAATGATGTCATATTATTGTGCGAATCATGGATTTCCCTTCTCCCTTTCAACTATATGGAAATACATGAAAGAACTGAATATATCATCAATTATTCGTCGTAAAGAGCAACCTTTCGAGACAGGCAAGCAACATAAAGTGTTTCCAAACCTTACCCAACAAAATTTTCATGCAACAGAACCAAATCGTCTTTGGTGTGTTGATTTCACTTATTTGTACTTGAGGAATGGAACACCTCGATACAATTGCACGATAATAGATGTATATGATCGCAGAGTGGTTGCCTCTAAAAATGGTGTTTCAATTAATGCCCGTTTAGCTATTGATACGTTACATAAAGCCTTATTAAACTATTATCCAGATAAGGGGCTAATTCTTCATAGCGATCAAGGGAGTCAATTCACAAGAAAAAAATTCAGCGGTTTCTGTAAGCGACGCTTTATCCATCAAAGCATGAGTCGTGCAGGATGTCCTTACGATAATGCTTTGATGGAACGATATTTTAATACACTTAAGTATGAATGCATCAATCAGTACGAGTTCCGGACAAAAGAAAGGATGGATGAGATTATGAATAAATTTGAGGAAGATTAGTATAATAACCAACGCCCTCATATATAATAATGGGTTAGCGCCAAATCAGGTCTATTCCAACTCAATCTTACTGTAGCAATTTACATTGACTAGAACAGTTTGGGTGGGGTGTGAATATAGTAATTATTTTTTTAGATGAGGTTTTCTTCTTTGAGTAATGCAATTTGTTTCTAGAGTTCTCTAACTTGTTAAGAGGTAAGAATCTCTCGATAATCTGTTTCGACTTCTAAATAGAGTTTAAGTCATTTTACTGTCAATAGTACTAATCCAAAATGCGACGAATCTAGACGCATTTTTTAGTTGTTAGGGTTAACAGAAAGCTAATAGGTGTTAATTTACATAATTTATCGTATAATGATAGACGATTAAATTTACAAACTAGAGGTGAAACAATGAAGAAAATTACATACCCAACTGAGGTGCTTGATGTCACGATTGATCACATAGATGAATATGGATATGGATACGCACGTTATACACATGCACCGGAAAAAGGATCACAGGGTCGACGTTTGAATCTTTTTATTACAAATGTTGTTCCTGGAGATGTTGTTCGGGTGAGTGTACCGAATGCAAAGGGGCGAGGAAAGGCTACACTTGGTTACGATACATTGCTCCAACCGGGGCCAACTCGTAATATGGATGTTCCCGTCGATGAATCGGTTTCTGGTGGTACACCGCTACAGTACATGCAATATGATGCGCAACTCCAATTCAAAGAAAATATGGTCAAACAGTATCTGGACGCGGAAGGTTTTGATACATCATTGGTTCAACCAATCATTGGAATGAAACAACCGGAGCGTTATCGTAATAAGATGGAGCTAACGTTTGGTGTGAATGGTGAGTTAGGTATGACACAGCAAGGAAACTTCCGTAAAGTTATTGACCTTAAAGATTCGGTGTTAATGCCGGAAATTATGGTAACGGTGAAACATGCTGTCAGTGCTTGGCAACATAAATATGAACTTTCTGGATACAATAAAGAAACAGAAACAGGTTTGTTGCGAAATCTCATGATGCGTTACTCATTCACAACCAAAGAGTTAATGGTTGTTTTCTATGCAACACAATCACCAGAGGATTTCCCAGAGGCAATCAAAGAACTTGTTGAAATCATGACCACACAATTTAATTCATTGGTCAGTCTACAATGGATTGAACATGCGGAAGCGGTAGAACGTATCCAAGCCGATGCAGTTCACATCTTGCACGGTCGCGATTATTTGGTAGATGTCCTCAATGGCTTTAAATATCGAATTTGGCCTGATACTTTCTTTCAAGCAAATCCAGTCCAAGCAGAAAAACTTGTTGATTTGGCACTTGAAATGGCAGACGTGAATGATTCAATGAAAATGTTGGATCTATTCTGTGGGGTTGGTACCTTTAGTTTACCATTTGCGGCGAAGAGCCAATCATTAGCGGGAATTGAGATTGTGGAGAACTCAATAATATCTGCGCGTCGTAATGCCCATGATAATGGCCTAGAGAATACCTACTTTATGACAAGTGATGCCCGCAGTGGGTTACCCAAACTCAAAGAAGAATGGGGACAACCGGATATTCTACTCTTAGACCCACCACGTAGTGGTGCTGGTGGAAAAGTTATGCGAAGTATTGGTCGTTTTGGTACTGATAAAGTAATCTATGTCTCGTGCGCGCCGAAGAGTTTAGCACAAGATATTAAGTCACTACGAGATTTTGGATATGAACTGGTATCGGTTCAGCCCGTTGATCAATTTCCACATACCGCACACGTGGAGACCGTAGTCTTACTTCAAAAAACACAAACTGCACAATAATCCAAGAAAGAATTACAAGATGATGCATCATAAATGCGGATAGTATCGAAAGACTCGTTCTCTAAGAAGACGCTTTAGTTTACTTTCTTCGTGAAAAAACGTATTATTAATGCATTGAGTCATTCATTTGTACAAAAACATTAGTAGATGAATAAGAGTGGTCACACTCTTTTCTTTTGGTCGGAATAATTACCAAAAGATATCACAATTAGAAAAGAAAGAGAAATTATGGAATTTAAAGAATTAGGAATTATGCCTGCAATCTTAAATGCACTGCAGGACACAGGCTATACACAGCCAACACCAATCCAAGAGCAAACTATCCCGGTCACATTACAAGGTCGTGATGTTTTAGGGTTGGCACAAACAGGAACAGGTAAAACTGCAGCGTTTGCTGTACCAACACTACAACTTCTTGCTACAAACCCACGCAAAGATCGTCGTCGCCCAATTCGGGCTTTGGTTTTAGCACCGACACGAGAACTAGGGATGCAAGTCTACGAGAGTTTTGAAACATACGGCCATCACTTGCCCCTCAAATCAACCGTCATCTTTGGTGGCGTTGGTCAAGGAAAGCAGGTCAGTGCTTTGCGTGCAGGGGTCGATGTTCTGGTCGCAACACCCGGACGCTTGGTTGACTTAATCAATCAAGGTTATGTTGATCTATCATCAATTGAGATTTTTATTCTTGATGAGGCAGACCGAATGTTAGATATGGGATTTATTCACGATATTCGTCGTTTGGTAAAACTGCTTCCGAAAAAGAAACAAACACTCTTCTTCTCCGCAACAATGCCAAAAGAGATTACGGATATCGTGGACGGCTTATTAATTGATCCGGTCCATGTATCTGTAGCTCCTGTATCTTCTACGGTTGAGACCGTAACGCAAACAGTCCAATATGTTGATCAGGTCAACAAAATACATTTGCTCGAAAGATTCACGAAAGCAAATCCTGGTCCAGTGCTTGTATTTACACGAACAAAACGTGGAGCAGACCGTGTCGTTCGTGACTTGATGCGTCGTGGTGTTTCAGCACAAGCTATTCACGGTAATAAATCACAGAATGCGCGTCAGATGGCTCTCGATAATTTCAAGAATTACGAAACTCAAGTCTTAGTGGCAACAGATATTGCTGCACGAGGCATTGATATCAATGAATTAAACTATGTCATTAATTATGATATGCCAGATGTTCCAGAAACGTATGTACACCGGATTGGTCGTACCGGACGTGCTGGTCACAGCGGGAACTCCCTTTCATATGTAAGTTATAATGAGATTCCGTTGCTTAAAGACATTGAAGCATTGACGAAACAAAAAATTACAGTCCTTGAAAACCTCGACTTCCCGTTGGAAGATAAAACACCGAAAGCTAAACCGGGTCAAGGTGGACGTAAGAGTGAAAAAAATCCAAGCAAACGCGATCTTGAACGCCAAGAAGCCAAACGTGCCAAACGTCGTCGTTTTGATGATTCGCCACGGGTTGAATCCGATAAGTCGGCATCCAAGGTCAATGCACGCAAATCAGGTAAGAAATCTGACCGTCGCTTCTCCGATAAACGCTTTGATGCGAACGGTGAGAAAAAATATGACCGTCGTGATAGCCAACCCGCTAAACCGAAAAAAGTAAAAGGTACTGGGAAACCGAAAGATCTCAATATGCGCGGGGAAGCACGTACAAAAAATGCCTCCCGCTCATTCACAGAGAAACCATTCTATGCCGATCGAAAAAAAGGAAACGGCCCGAAACGAGGTAAACGTTAATGGATCCAAAACTTCGTAAAAACATCCAACCCGGACTCCGTGTGTTGGTGGTACAAAAACAAGACCAACGTACGGGTAAGACGACTGAGGGTATCGTTCAACGTCTTCTTACAAACTCCGCAAATCATCCACATGGTATCAAAGTCATGTTGGAAAGTGGTATTGTCGGCCGCGTTTGCGAAATCTTAGAATCTTAAAAGAAGGGATGCCACGGCATCTCTTTTAATGCGAGGGTTAACTGCTTGAAAAAAATCAAAAAAAATGTGACAATAACACGCGAGAGTTAGTATAAAATACAAAGAAGAGAAGCAACAGGCATGATGAAGTCCTGTTATGAGAGGATTTCCCCATGAAGCATAATTTTTGGCAAGATTTGCCTAAACCATTTTTTATCTTAGCACCAATGGAAGACGTTACTGACGTGGTCTTTCGCCATGTTGTTGCGAAAGCAGCTCGCCCCGATGTTTTCTTTACAGAATTTACGAATAGTGAAAGCTATTGCCATGCCCAAGCGCGTGATAGCTTACGTGGCCGCCTCTTATTTACCGAAGATGAACAACCGCTGGTTGCACATATTTGGGGTGATCGTCCTGAATTTTTCCGAGAAATGAGTATTGGAATGGCAGAAATGGGATTCAAAGGTGTCGATATTAATATGGGATGTCCAGCGCCCAATGTTTTCAAACATGGTCGTGGCTCAGGACTGATTAAAAGACCAGAAGTCGCTGCGGAAATAATTCAAGCGGCTAAAGCTGGTGGATTACCTGTAAGTGTCAAAACACGTTTGGGAACATCCCGTGTTGAAGAATGGCGCGACTGGTTAACCCATATCTTCAAACAAGATATTGCGAACTTATCCATCCACTTACGAACGAAACGTGAGATGAGTCAGGTTGATGCACACTGGGAGTTAATTCCAGAAATAAAAAAACTCCGCGACGAAATTGCGCCAAATACCCTTCTAACAATAAATGGTGATATTCCTAACTATCAAGTTGGGATGGAACTTGTGGAAAAGTATGGTGTCGATGGGGTGATGATTGGCCGTGGAATTTTCCACAATCCATTTGCGTTTGAAAAAGATGCGAAAGACCACAGTCCGAAAGAACTTCTTGACCTCTTCCGTTTCCACTTAGATGAATTTGATAAATATGTAAAGGATGAACCAAGTGTGTTCAAACCACTTCGTCGCTTCTTTAAAATTTATGTTCGTGATTTTCCAGGAGCAAGTGACCTTCGTGTTCAACTCATGGAAACTACCACAACAGATGAAGCACGTGCAATGATCGATGCCTTTGAAGCATCTCATGACTTCTTTTAAGATTTAGAGCCTGTGAATGGAGACATTCACAGGTTTTTCTTAATTATTAACTATGTATTAAAATTATTGATTAAGAATAAGAAAGTATGGTAGACTTCGATTATAAACATATCCGGGGGGATTATTATGAAAAAAATCTTAGCATCATTGATGATGGTTATACTCGTATTGGGAAGTGTTGGTTACACTAAAGCAGAATCTTCAAATTATGAGATTCCGATTATCGAGTATAAAACGAATTTAATAGCAGCAAGCAAAGGTGAAGAAATTATGGTTGTGAATCCGCTGGTTGAGGATTCAGGAACCTTAAGCCCATCCAATCCAGTTTTTACTGCAAAAAGCTCAGAAGTGATAAGTCCGATGGAAACAGTTGCGAATCCCTTCTATCCGACACCAGCCGACGGTACGTATGCATTCTATTACACATTGATAACATTTACAGATGATTCAGCAATTGCTTATTATGGCACAACTGTAAATTATAACGAAATCGTTGCCGATGCCGATGCAAAGGGATTAGTTATAGATGGTGTTCGTGTGATGTATGCACTCGCACCAACAAACACAGTGACTTATACCTTGATAAATGCTGATGGTAGTGAAGAAGTACTTTTAACTGAAACAATGACAGGTCGTCACTTAGTTAGCTTTTATGATGACAGTGAACCTGCAATGCAAATTGATGTTCCAGCGGATTCAATGGCATTCAATAGTATTGTGGATGACTACATCGTAGTTGGTCCAGTTGGAGAAACACCCATTGACTTTGTTGAAGGAGACCAGACATACAATGTTCAATTACGTCAACCTGTTAATACATTTAAGTTTGTTGATGAGGAAGGTAATGCATTGATAGAAGATGTCACCATCACAGGTAAAGTTGCAAGTGCCTATGAGATACTCGCACCGAAGATAGATGGTTTTAAACTAAAAGCAGGTAATATTCTAAGTGGTATTTATGATCGTGCTGATCGCGAATATACGATTGTCTTCGAGAAAGATGCTGTCAAGCCAGTCGATCCCGTCAAGCCAGTTGACCCTGTCAAACCAGTTGACCCTGTCAAACCAGTTGACCCTGTCAAACCAGTTGATCCCGTCAAACCAGTTGAACCAGTTAAACCGGTAGCGCCAAAGGGCCCACAAGAAGGGCTTCCTAAAACAGGAATGAGCGATAAACTGCTTAATATCGGAGCAACACTCGTTGTTGTAGGTACAGGAATCATCATTTACAAAAAACGTGAATCATAAAATGAGCTCGGATTATCCGAGCTTTTCTATGCACTGCAGTGGCTTGAATTACCAATCTATTTTATAATGTTGCAAATGGAGGCAATCACTATGACCTATGAAGAAACGATGGAATTCCTTAAGACACATGCAAGTCCATCCCGCCGAAAATCAATGATCAAACAAGGAGCACCCGAAACAACATTAGGTGTAACGTTGGGCCCAGTTCGAAAACTCGCAAAAACAATGGGAATCAATCATGAACTCGCCCTTCAGTTATGGAAAAGTGAAGTCGTGGATGCGCAACTATTAGCGGTCATGCTTCTGGACCCGAAACAAATATCGGTAGTAACAGCCATCTCAATGATCGGTCAAGCAGCATATGAACCGTTACAAGATGATCTCATGTTTCGAACACTTGTAGCAATCCCTGACTACGATTTATTAAAAAAAGAACTTAAAGAGGACTCTCGGGATGCATTTCAACGTGCGTATTGGAGTATGATTGTGTATGAAATTGGCAACGATAAGATGATTGATTCAGCTCGGATTGAAGGTATATTGGAGACTGTTGAAGCTGAACTTGTAGCATCACCATCACAAACGCAATGGATGATGAATCGTGCTTTAAGTGAAATTGGCTTTCGTTTTTCGGACTATACTCAAAAGTGTATTACAATTGGTGAGACGTTAGGTGTCTACCGTGATATGAAAGTATCGCCAGGATGTACGTCAGCGTATGCTCCGGCATGGATCGAAGCTGTCGTAAATCGGAAACGGAAATAATGAAAAAACAATCTGACAGATTCTTATACAATGACGCAAAATACGTGAAAAGACACGGATAGCAAAAAGGGATAAAACTTCGAAAATTATCCCTTTTTCTTTGTCCAATATGGTAAAAGCGTTCTGAACGCATGCAAATTATAATAAGAGTACAAGGAGTATAGTCGCAAACCTATACAAAGTCATGGTGATACTTATGAGTCAAATACACAAACTACCCGCAACTCCCCACACGGTACATTGGGGATATTATGACAAGAGTTGGCAACCGTCACTTGTTGTGAAATCAGGCGATATCGTAGAAATTGAAGCAATATGCCATCAATCAGGAGATGCCCCCGAACTCTTGATGGATGAAGCAATTACTGCAATTTATGATGCATTCCCAGATCGTAATATGGGAGATCACATTGTGACGGGTCCAATTTATATCGAAGGTGCAGAACCTGGAGATGTGTTGGAAGCCAAAATACTTGACCTACAGCCTCGCATGCCTCATGGTTCGAATGTTCTTGCGAACTGGGGAGAATTGGCGGATGCATTCGACCAAACTGAATACATCTATATCTATAAGATCAATGATGATGGCGTTACGGCATCCCCAGAATTTATGTATACATACCCTGGGAAAATTGAAAAGCCTGGACAAATACGCCATGAACATGAAGTTGAACGCATTACAGTCACTGATGCCATCAAGGTGCCGCTTAACTTGCATTTTGGTATTGCAGGAGTGACACCTAAAGAAACTGGGAAAGTTGATACAACTCATCCCAAGTATTTTGGTGGGAATGTGGATAATAAAAACTTCGTTGTTGGTACGTCCATGTATTATGAAGTGAATAATCCCGGAGCGGGTTTTTATGTTGGAGACAGCCATTTTGCTCAAGGGGACGCTGAGCTTAGCGGAACGGCGATAGAAGGCAGTGTTAATGGTCGTATTCAACTCATTCTTCATAAAGATATGAAACTTAAAGAGAATCCAATATTAGAAACTGATACGCATTGGATGGTCCACGGATTTGATGCAGATTTAGATAAAGCAACGCACCAAGCTGCATTAGAAGGTGTTGAGTTTTTAGCCCATCATTATGGTGTATCTCGCACTTTGGCGTATTCGATTTTGAGTGTTCATGCGGACTTTCATATTAGCCAAGTGGCGAATGGTGTAAAAGGCGTTCATTGCCGGATTCGAAAAGACATCTTCCAATGAAATTGACCGAATCATAATTACGGATTTATTTTAAACACGCAAAATTGCGTGTTTTTTTCTGAGATAGGTTATAATACGTACAAGAGGTATAAATATGACATCATTTAATAAATTTGGACTGGATCCAAAAACATTACAAGCACTAGAAACATTAGGCTATACAGAGCCAACCGACGTACAATTAGAAACAATACAACCGATTCTTGAAAAGCGTGACGTACTCATCAAATCACAAACCGGAAGTGGAAAAACAGCAGCGTTTGGTATTCCCGTTGTAGATAGAACATCGTGGGATATTCGAACACCCCAAACGATTGTCTTAACACCAACCCGTGAGCTTGCATTACAAGTCCGTGATGAACTCACCAATATTGGCCGTAATAAACGCCTTAAAGTTCAGGCAGTATACGGGAAAGACTCCTTTGAGCACCAACGTCGTGACTTGGCACAACGAACCCATATTGTTGTGGCAACACCTGGTCGTCTTTTTGATCACTTAAAACAAGAAACAATTAACGTCTCCGAAGTTACTACAGTTGTTTTGGATGAGGCAGATGAAATGCTCAGTATGGGGTTCTTAGATCAAATTGATGATGTTTTACAATATATGCCTGAGGGAATCCAAATTATTCTGTTATCTGCAACATTCCCAGAAGCAATTAAAACATTTGCTGAGAGTATTCTAAACGATCCAATCACAGTAAGTATCGATGCCAAAAACGATGTTAGCACACGAATTGTTCAGGAAGCATACACTGTCGCCGAGGATGATAAAATTGCGCTTTTAGAAACGTTGTTGATTGTGAAAAACCCAGATCACGGTCTGATTTTTGCAAACACAAAAGAAAAAGTAGATCAAATTGAACAACAACTTCACGAAGCAGGTGTTGATATTCGTAAGCTTCATGGTGGCATGGACCAAAAAGAACGAACCAAAACAATTCATGCATTTAAGACGGGTCAATTCCGCTTCTTAGTTGCGACAGATGTTGCCTCACGTGGACTTGATATTGATGATGTTAAAATTGTCGTCAACTTTGATACACCACACCATTTAGAAACTTATACCCATCGTATTGGGCGAACAGCTCGTCTGGATAAAGAGGGACTTGCAGTTTCATTGTTGAGTCGTGATGATCAATATTGGATTCAAGAGAACGGGACAGATTCAACCTATGAAATTTTAGATATGAAGCATCCAAGTCCATCTCTTGTGGAAGCACGTAAAGAAATGTTCTTGAATAAACAAAGTCGTAAACAAAAACCACGAAAAACAAAAGCAGCAAATTTTGATGCTGAAATTATGAAACTGCATATTCGTGGTGGAAAAAATCAAAAAATTCGTCCAGGCGATATTGTGGGGGCAATCACAAGCCTTGCAGGAATGAATGCGGATGATATTGGCGTTATTTCAGTGTTGGAAGATTCTTCGTATGTTGATATTCATAATGGTAAAGGAGAACAAGTTCTCAAACACCTTAAAACACATTCTATTAAAGGGAAACCACGTCGCGTTCAAAAAGCGGTCAACGCGTCCTTGCGATAATATGTATACGCCTGTTCAAATACCTACGTATCTTCATGATACCTTCTCGGAATATATTAATTACTACGAAACCGAATTGCCGTCATTCGATGCGTGGGTTATTTGTATGTGGCATTTTCATCAAGTCAAGCCAATACCTAAAGGCCATTCCGTTACAAATATCATTGTTGCGGATGCCTGTATAGATTGTATTGTTGATCAAGAAAACCAGACAATCTTTTTGTCTGGGTTATCGACTATGTATCATGATGTCATTACCGAACACCCGGGTGATTCATTTGGCATCAGAATGCGTCCAGGGGCTGCACATGCGCTTTTTGGTATCCACGCAACCGAAGCCATGGATAAACCGTTTGACGTGACAGATCGTCTTGTAGACTCATCTTTTTGGAATCTTAGTGTTCAAGAACAAGAAGGTGTGCTCACGACAAATCTTGAAACGCTAAGTATTAAAATAACATCGCATCAAGCACTCGAATGGTTTGAGGTACTTTTCAATGATCTTTACTTGAGTAGTGTTGATACAATTTCAGCACATTTTGGTTATAGCTCCAAGCATATGAATCGTCTGTTTCTACAATATTATGGGATGAACGTTAAGGCGGTGGTGATGGTTATCAGAATGCAAAAAGCACTGTCTCATCTAATCAATGACCCATCCGAAGCGTTAACGACATTAGCATTAGAGATGGGCTACTACGATCAATCCCATTTCATTAATGACTTAAAGCTAAATTTAGGAATGACTCCTTACGCCGTATTAAAACGGCTTGAAGATGTCCATTTTTTCCAATAGAATTTAATAGTAAACTGCGATACTAATATTAAGGAGGAAAACGATGAAACTAGAACGAATGACACCGAATTTAATGGTAAGCAGTATTGAACAAAGCATTCACTTTTATCATAATACGCTTGGATTTGAAGTTGTGGATCGTGTCGAGAATAATTTTGTCATTTTGGGGCGTGACGATGTCTTGATTATGATGGAATCAATGGAAGCAATGGTCCAGGAGTATCCAGTACTCAAACATGACGACCTAAAGGCTAGTATTGCGCTCTATTTTCGATTTGATGACATTGAAGCACTCGTAGCAACCTTAAAGGAAAAAGGCTATCAAATGCCAGATATCTACGAAACGTTTTATGGAACGTTGGAAACTTATTTAGTTGATCCGGATGGTTATGTATTAACACTCTCAGGTGAAAAACAATGAGCCCGCAAGCAGTAAAAGCGCTTTGTGAATCATTTCCAAGTGCGTGTTTCGAATTTAAAATCGAATGGGAAACCGAAGTTGCATTTGTAGCAGATAAGCTCTTTGCACTTCATGGTTTTGATAAAGAAAATTATCGGATTTTAACGTTAAAAGCAAAACCAGAGGATGGTGAGTATTTGCGACAGAACTATGAGAGCATTATTACAGCGGGTTATCATATGAATAAACGTCATTGGATATCGATTCGTTTGGATGAAATTCATGACGATGGACTCGTACAACAACTTGCTTTAAACTCATACAATCTCATTGTGGATAAATTACCCCGTCGTATTAGGGAAACATTGTAAAAAAGAGACTTCCATGGTGGAAGTCTCTTTTTTTAAAAGTTCGTTATTCTTTGGTGTTCGCAAGTAGGCGTAAGCCGTTGAAGATAACAACTAAGGTACTACCTTCGTGAACAAGGACACCTAATGGTAATGTCATTTTACCGAATATGTTCAAGAGAACTAAGGTTAAAACAACCAACATTGAGAACCATATGTTTTGCATGACGATTTTATCAAGTCGTTTGGAGACACGGTGTGCATATGCGAAGTTTGTCATATCATTTTGCATGAGTACGGCATCAGCGACATCGATAGCGATATCAGTTCCATCACCCATTGCAACGCCAATATCGGCTTTAACAAGTGCAGGTGCATCGTTAACGCCATCACCAAGCATGGCGACAACACCATATTTAGCTTGCAACGCTTCAACAATTGCTGATTTGTTTTCTGGTAAGACGTTCCCAATAACTTCATCGATACCGATTTGTCGTCCAACAGCTTGTCCTGTCAGTTCAGAATCACCAGTAATCATAACTGTATGAATGCCTTGACTGCGTAAGTATTTGATAACAGCAACTGATTTCTCATTTGGAACGTCCATCATTGCAATCATTCCAACTACAAGGTCATCAGCAGAGAAGTAGACAACAGTCTTACCGTCATTTGAGTAACGGTCATTGTGGTCTTCAATGGCATCTGGAACATTATCAAATGTTTCGGGTTTACCGATTCGATAGTGGATACCTTCATGACGCGCAATGAGTCCTTTTCCAATGACATTTTCAACTTCAAGTTCATAATCAAATGTTGCGGAGTAGTAATTTAAGATTGCATTCGCTAATGGGTGGTTTGCTGTTTTTTCCATTGCAACAATCACATCTTCGTACAGAGTCATTGTTTCTTGATCGATATCTTCAGTAAAATAGATGTCAGTAACGACAGGTTTCCCAGCTGTCAATGTACCCGTTTTATCAAAAGCAACAGCTTTAACTTCGCTAAGATTTGATAAGAATGATCCCCCTTTGAAGAGAACACCACGTTTTGCTAAGTTTGAAATAGCAGATAGTGTTGCAGGAATCGCAGCAGCTGCTAGAGCACAAGGTGATGCAACTGTTAAGAAGACCATGCCGCGGTAGAAGCTTGTATCCCAACCCCAACCGAGAACAAATGTTCCGAGAAGAATAAAGATTGGAACAATAATTAGAACGATTGTAACGTAGATTGGTTCGAGTTCTTTAATTTTTGTAGCCGTTTTAGAAAGGTTGGATTGTGATTGATTAACCAATTCCACAATTTTAGCAAAGACGGTTTCAGAACTGTCTTTCGTAACTTCCATAATAAATGTTGAGTTTCCGTTAATGGTACTTCCGAAGACTGTATCACCGGTTGTTTTTTCGCGTGGAATACTTTCTCCGTTAATGGATGACTCATCAATGGTTGCGACCCCAGAGATGATCACACCATCGGTAGCAATCTGGTCACCGTTTAGAACTTGAAGTTGATCCCCAACTTTTAGTTCATCGACAGCTACGACTTCAATGGTTCCATCTTGGAGCATTCTGCGTGCTTCGGTAGGATTCATTTTGAGAAGGTTTGTAATTTCTCGTTTACTACGATTTTCTGCGTAGTCTTCAAGGAAGTGAGCTGCTGCAAAGATAACAATCAGCAATGCACCTTCTTCAAAGTTACCAATGAGTGATGCCCCAAATGCTGCAAGGGTCATTAAGATATGGATGTTTGGTGCAAATTTCTTTAAACGCCGTGTTTCGGTAATTGTACTTCCAAATCCTTCGATAATAATGTGGTATCCCGATGCCAACATTGCAACAAAGTAGAATGTATTCTGGAGCATCCCTGCTTGTAAGAATAATGCCCCGATAAAGAAACCGAGTCCAATAAAGAACATAATTACTGGAAGGTTTCCGTGGTTGTGATCGTGTCCATGGTTATGATCGTGATTGTGATCGTGTCCATGTTCGTGTGAATGTTTGTGTGCCATATGTTTACCTCCTTACATATGAGTGTGTGTTCATATGTTCATTATAAACGACAATTCCAGAAATTGCAACTTTTCTCGAAAATCTGTTAAAAGTTTTTCATAATCGTTGAAAAGCATCGGGTTAAAATCGCGAGTATGCTATAATATATAAGAATTTAACAAACAAATTTAAGATTGGAGATTATGACATATGGGAATGAATAAAGAATGGAATGATGTAAAACTTTTCCACGAAAAGTTTAACCACCCCGTTTCCGAAAAACCTGCATTCATGGCAAAAGAACGTGCTGAAAAACGTTATAAGTGGATGCTTGAGGAAATTAATGAATTCTTGGAAGCCGATGAAATTGTTGAACAAGCAGATGCAATGATTGACACAATCTATTTTGCGCTGGGAACATTGGTTGAAATGGGCGTTGAGCCGGAAGCATTATTTGAAATAGTTCAGCATGCAAATATGTCGAAACTTTGGGAGGACGGGAAACCTCACTATAATGAAGACGGGAAAACGATTAAACCACAAGGGTGGGAAGATCCACATCCAAAATTAAAAGACGCAATCGAAAAAATGAAATAATCATAAACCAGCATTGCATCGCAATGTTGGTTTTGTTGCATAGGGAGGTAAGGCAATGATTAAATTAATAGCAAGTGATATTGATGGAACTTTAATAAACAGCAATCATGAAGTGAGTGATTATACAAAAAAAATAGTTCACGAAGCACGAAAGCAAGGCATTCAATTTGCGCTTGCAACCGGACGTGACCATGAAAGTGCGAGTGGTATTGCACGACAACTGGGTATTGAAGGTGATGATACAGCCATAATTTGCTTAAACGGTCTACGTGTTGATAATGATTCACGAGACTACCATTACCATGCACCGACCATGACATATGAAGATTGCGAGCTAAAAGAAGCAATCGGAAACAAATATTTTATGGGAGTGCTCTATTGTTTTGAAGATAAGATTTATTATCATATGGATGATGTAGCATTCCAAGACTACCAGTTGGGAATTTCTGAACAACAATTTAAGTTCTTTAATGAGTCTCTCAATGCAGAAAAAATAACAGGACTGAAGGATATCAAACATCTTTTTGAAACAGGTCATCAGATTCTAAAAATGGTTTATATCCAAAATGGTGATTATACCGAATTGGTAAAAGAACGCATTGCAAAAGAATTTGACTCCCGTTACAATTTATTGATTGTTGGAGATGGATGGGCAGAGATTATGCCACGCTCGGTGAACAAAGGGGATGCCATTCTAAACTATGCTGCATCTTTAGGGATCAAACCTGAAGAAGTTATGACATTTGGTGATAGCGATAATGACCTAACGATGATTGCGAAAGCAGGATGTGGTGTCGCGATGGCCAATGCACGCGAGAATCTCAAAACAATTGCTGATGCAATTACACTTTCGAATGATGAAGATGGTGTTGCACATTATATTGCGACGCATGTCCTCCATCAAGACTAAAGAAAACGCCATGATTATCATGGCGTTTTTACTTAGTTGATACTATCGACAATGGATTCAAGGGACCAAAAGAGGCGATCCAAAGGTCCGTTCTTAATATCTTGTTTAACCTGGATTGCTGTTTCGGGATCATCGGTGATGATACCATTAACATTGGTTCGAATATATACTTCCATAAGGTCAGAGGTATTAATCGTCCATGCGTACAGGGCTTTTTTCTGATTTTTGATATCGTTTACGACACGTGTTGTAATTGATGTATCTTCGATCGAATAGAAATCAACGGGCATCGGTTCAATACCACCAAGATTAAAACCAATAATATAGCCAGTGTAAGCGTTAGGGTACATTGCCTTAAAGTTTACAATCGCATTTTTATCGAGACTTTGGAAAGAAACCATGTGTTCCATGTCTGCATCACGGATAATCTGCATGATATTTGCAAGATACTCGGGACTGTCAGTTTTATGTGCTTTAATTTCTACCATAATCTTTTGGTTTAAAGAACGAGCAAGTTCCATATATTCTTTGAATGTTGGAATGGTTGATTCATGACCTTTACTTGTAATTGTTTCTTTAGAGAGGTCTTCCCATGTGTAAGGATAAATCGCATTCGAGTTCGTGCCAATACGTTTTAAATCTGGATCGTGAAACACAACAATCGTACCATCTGATATTTCTTGAACGTCCATCTCCACATAGTCAGGTTTAAATTCATTTGCATATTTAAGTGACTCTAGTGAATTCTCAACGGCACGTTTCGTATCACCACGGTGTGCGACAATTTGTGTGTCATTGCGAAGTTCGTTATTGGGCATGTCCATATAAAGAAGTGCAGAAAATCCAAGATAAACAAAGATAACGCCAACATTAATAAGTTGGAGACGTCGACGCGATTTTGGTGTTAATGCATGGATGTGAATCTGTGTGCCTTTTAGTTCATGATAACTCACTGTAACAGTTTGAATGAGCCAGACACTTGCGAACGCAATAGTGGTGAAAGTCCAGAAGATGACTAAAGTGTTTGTAATGGTTTCAATGATAAATTGGTACTGTGGCAAGACTGTTTCGATAAAGGCACCGGAAACAAGTAATACCATGGATCCAACTAAAATCGATAAGACAGAGAGGAATCCAATCGCAGCCACGATTTTAAGAATGGTAAACTCTTGGCGGCGGGTCATCTTCCAACTACTCTTGAGTGCTTCATAGAAATTGACATCTTCATTGTAGAAAATGATGATGGCATAAAATAGACGCAAGTTAAGATAGAAAAGAATCCATCCTAGTGTAATATATGCATACTTCATCCAGGCAAATTCATAAATAAAATCAATTAAGAAAAGCGGAATTTGTAAACTGGATGTTACCGTAGAAGTCAATCCAATATTTCCAAACGGCATAATGATAAAGATAAAAATTAAGAAAATCGGGATATCTTTAGCGCGGAGTCGTTTTAAGGGCGCAAAGATTGATTGAATCGTAAGGGGTTCAGGGTGGTATTTTCGATCAGCAAATGCAAGAATTGCAATTAACTGAACAACACCAATACTTCCTAGAACGACGACCATTATCAGTAAGAGGGTAATGGCAATCGGATTGAAAAGTATACCTAAAAAGTTTTCATTGTTGATTCCGTGAACTTTCGCACTGACAAGTGCCAGGTCGAAGAGTCGATTTGTAATTTGTTTGGTTAATAATATAACCATGGTTTCTGCTAAAATCGCAACGACCAAATAACGCCACATATCAAAACGTATGTATTTAAATGTTGATTTAAAAATGTCGCGCACTTTTATTTTCTGCTTCATAGCTACCTCATCTCTACTTTAGGGGATATGCCTGTTCAAAATATTCAGGAATATCGACTTGATACGATACACGTTGGTGTGTTCGCGGATGGATAAACTGGAGTTGATAAGCAACAAGATAATGCCCTGATGATTTGTCATCATCGATTCCATACAAAGGATCGCCTAACAAAGGATGACCAGAATATGCTGCATGCACACGAATTTGATGCGTGCGACCGGTATACAAATGACATTCAACTAGCGTCATCGTATCAAACCGTTGCTTCACAATAAAATCGGTTTTAGCATATTTACTGTTCTTCTCAGTAACACTCATTTTCTTTGTGTTTAAGGGATCCATACCAATTGGCGCTTCAATTGTAATCATAGCGTCTTCAATAACACCATGGACCAAAGCAAGATAGGTACGGGCCATCGTTTTATCCACAAGTTGGTCAGCCAAAAATGTATGAGCTTTATCATTTTTTGCAATGACAAGAAGTCCTGAAGTATCGCGGTCAATGCGATGCACCATCCCAGGTTTTATAACCTCATCACCTTGGTTCAAGTAATGAACTAAGCCATGCAAAAGTGTGGGTTCATGAACACCTTTCCCTGGGTGAACAACCAGCCCACGTTGCTTATTGAGAACCAAAATATCGCGGTCTTCAAAAACTATATCCAAAGCCATTGCAACGCCTTCAAGTGTTGAGGCTTTGACATGATAGTCTTCTGCCTTGATTATATCATTCAATTTAACTTTATACTTCGATTTTAAGCATGTATCGTTACCAAATACAATGCCATCTTTAATCATTTCTGATGCCTTACTTCGTGAAAGGTTAAGTTTTTCACTGATAAACACATCAATGCGTTTGCCAACGTCATGTGTGGTTACTGTCCATTGATTCATAGTTCGACTCCGTTTTCTCTTTATTTTATCTTAAGAAAGTCAGTGAATCAAGGTAGTCATCAAAGCAATAATTGTGTACAATAGTTGAGGAAAGCTGAGGAAATACAATGAAAAAATTAGTGACCTTGGTGACATTAATGTTTGTACTTGTCGGTTGTGGATCAAAGACAGTAACAACGTCACCTGCAGAAATCGGTAAAGCGGTTGAGGGAAATGCTTTATCTTATGAAATAATCTCTATTGAAGCTGACAAAGGTTTAAAACCTACATCAGCACCTTCAGATAAATTGGAATATCCAATTAAAGAAGAGGGTAAAGTATGGGTTAGTGTAAAAGCTAAAGTAACCAACAATACTAAAGATGAGCTGGATTCAAAAACAGATATTTTAGGAACACTAAAAGTTGGTTCAGAAGTCATCAAGACGACAACATTTTTCGAAATTAGCAATCAAGAAAAATTCAGTCAATTTGAACGACTACAACCAAAAGCAGATGCTGTAATTCAATTTGCAGCCCAAGTTCCTACAGATGTTTTAAATCAAGAACTTACATTTGACGTCAATGTTAAAGAAACATTAGCGATCAGTAATACATTTAAAGTTGCACAGTAAAGATTATAATTGGGCCCTATCACCCAAAAAAACACCCCATTGGAGAAAAGTTCCAATCGGGGTGTTTTTTAATTTTGTTAGTTATTATTGTGACCACACTTACAATTATCAGTTTCACAGTTACATTTTGTTGTTTGATTCGGTAAGCAACTGCAGGGTACAGAATCAACAAACTCTTTTGCTTCGAGGGCTGCGAGAATAATTTCTCGGTCTTTTTTTGACAGGTTGTGGGTGTCAATTGCTTTTGCGATTGCGCCACCAACAGCGCTATTACAAATTGATGTAAATAGTTTGTCGACGCGATTGGATACACTTTCCTCTTCTGTAACAAGTGGCAAATAAATGAATCGGTTACCATCTTTACGCGTATCTAAATAGCCTTTCTTAACGAGTCGTCCCAAAAGTGTTTTGGTCGTTGCTACTTCCCAATTTTGTGTGTCTTTAAGAACTTCTGAAACGCTGCGGCTGGTTGCTTCATCAAGGCTCCAAATGACACGCATTACCTCCCATTCAGCTGAGGATGCTGTTGTTATATCTTCCATAGTTATCACTTCCTTACTATTAGTTTACAGTTGTAGACAAAATGTGTCAAGAAATTCACTTTAATTCCTAACCTTCTATATTCACCGTGAATTATAACTATTGCTAAGGTTGCATTGATCAAACATAGACTCCTTCCGAAATGTCATACTTAAGTCACAATTAATGATTCGTACTTTGCTACGATGAGGGTGGTAACGAGCCATTTACATGACGAAAATGCATGTAATTTGACATATATCGTTTACAGTTGTAAACTATAAGAAAGTGGAGGGATTAATATGACAGAAAAAAATAAGAGTGAAAACAAAGAAGCAATGCACGATCATAGCCACCATGACCATTCAAGCGATGGAAAAGGAACTATGAGTCATGATAATCATTTAGAGCATATGGATCATTCGGAACATATGGAACATATGGATCATTCGGAACATATGGATCATTCGGAACATATGGATCATTCGGAACATATGGATCATTCGGAACATATGGATCATTCGGAACATATGGATCATTCGGAACATATGGATCATTCGAAACATATGGATCATTCAGGACATGGAGATCATTCAGGACATGGAGATCATTCAGGACATGGAGATCATTCAGGACATGGAAATCATTCAGGACATGGAGATCATTCAGGACACGACCATTCGGGACACGGTACAGCATTTAAACAAAAGTTTATCGTTTCGCTGTTCTTTGGTGTACCAATACTCTTTCTTGCACCAATGATGGGGGTAACCCTTCCTTTCCAATTTACATTTCCAGGAAGCGAGTGGGTTGTCGCAATTTTAGCGACCGTTCTATACTTCTATGGTGGACAGCCGTTTTTAGCGGGAGCGAAATCAGAGTTAAAATCTAAAAATCCAGCAATGATGACATTAATTTCATTGGGGATATCCGTCGCATATATCTATAGTATGTATGCATTCGTAATGAACACGGTGCTCGGTAGTCCCGTGCACATTATGGACTTCTTTTGGGAACTTGCGAGCTTAATTCTCATTATGCTACTTGGTCACTGGATTGAGATGGAGGCAATTTCGAATGCCGGTAATGCCTTACAACGCATGGCTGAATTACTTCCAAGTGATGCAACCGTACTCCTTGAAAACGGGGCAACAGAAGTTCGTTCGTTGAAAGATATCACTATCGGAGACAAAGTCATCATTAAAGCAGGAGAAAATATGCCAGCAGATGGTGTGATTGTAGATGGAAAGACATCCGTCAACGAATCAATGATTACCGGTGAATCACGAGCTGTTCAAAAGAAACCAGGCGATAAGGTTATTGGGGGATCTGTTAATGGATCTGGAACGCTTACCGTCGAAGTAACGGGAACTGGTGAATCCGGTTTCCTTGCACAAGTAATGACGTTGGTCGATCAAGCGTCAAAAGATAAATCTAAAGCAGAATCGATGGCTGATGTTGTTGCAAAATGGTTATTCTATATTGCCGTTGTCGTGGGTATCTTAGCATTGATTATTTGGTCAATATTAACCAATGTAAATACAGGAATTGAACGCATGGTTACCGTCCTTGTGATTGCGTGTCCTCATGCATTGGGATTGGCAATTCCACTCGTAACGGCACGCTCAACATCATTAGGAGCTCAAAATGGGTTACTGATCAAATCACGCCAAGCGCTTGAAGTTGCACAAAATATTGACGTCATCATGATGGATAAAACCGGAACATTAACAGAAGGAAACTTCGTTGTTACAGATTATCGTTCATTTGATGAGTCATACTCCAAAGAAAAAGTACTCCAATACTTCGCAACCTTAGAACAATCATCATCCCATCCATTAGCGGTTGGAATTCTTGATGAAGCAGAAGCTCAGAACATCACGCTCTTGAAGGCAGAAAATGTCACTACAATTGCAGGGATAGGTCTTGAAGGAATGCTTGAAGGTCATGATGTAAAAATAACAAGTGTGAAATATCTTCAAAACAATAAAATTCCATACGATGATGCAGCATTTAAGGCGTTATCGGGTGAAGGTTATTCCATTAGTTTCTTACTTGTGGATGATCGCAACACAGGTTGGATTGCTCAAGGAGACGAAATTAAAGAAGACTCTCGCGAGATGATTCGTCAACTCAAAGCACTTGGCATCAAACCAGTAATGCTAACGGGTGATAATAAACAAGCAGCTCAAGTGATTGCTAAGAATCTTGGTATCGATGATGTTCATGGGGAATTGATGCCAGAAGACAAAGAACGTATTGTTCGTGAATATCAAGATCAAGGGCTAACTGTCATCATGGTCGGCGATGGTGTTAACGATGCGCCAAGTTTAGCGCGTGCCAACGTTGGTGTCGCAATTGGTGCTGGAACGGATGTTGCAATCGATTCAGCGGATGTTATTCTTGTTAAGAGTAATCCTTCGGATATTCTTCATTTCGTGTCATTAGCACGTAACACGTCACGTAAGATGAAAGAGAATCTACTTTGGGGAGCTGGATATAACTTCATTGCTATTCCATTGGCAGCTGGTATACTAGCGGGCATTGGATTTATTCTATCTCCAGCAGTTGGAGCCGTATTAATGTCGCTCTCAACAGTTATCGTCGCGATTAATGCAATGCTTCTTAAAATAAAATAACTCGCTTCGGCGAGTTTTTTTTATGAGATAGGAATGTTGCGAACGGTTACTTATTTAAAAATATGACCGTTCGCCATACATAAACGACCGCTAATACAAAGAATCTTTACAATAAAACTGGTTCATATTAAATTATGCAAAAATCGAGGAGAGATGCCAGTGATTCGAGTTCAATTAAACATCCGAAATCGGAATTCAAACATACGTGTTAAAGAAATTTTAGTGCTGTATCAAGATTTGTTCAATCAGCCCTTTACCGTTATTGATTCACCAGAAAATGTAGATTTAATGATTGCAGATTGCATTATGAAATATCATGACCCCTGTAAGACAATTTTAATAGGGTTTGATGTTCCATCTTATCAATGCATTCAGTCCTGCCACCACAAAGAACAGATACTCAAAGCAATCCGAAAAATTATCGATCGACCGAAGTATGAACCCCAAGAAATCACGCTTGGTAAACGTCGTGTTGTGCGTATTGATGTCGGGATGATTTGTGTTATCGAAACAAGAGGGCGCCGCCTGTCAATCAAAACAGCGACTGATGAATATCTTGATACGAATACAATCTCATATTGGCAAGGTTATCTTGAAGCATGGCCGTTTCTAGAAATTTATCGAGGGGTTCTTGTGAATTTATGCCAAGTTGTAACCGTAAACAAGGATCATGTCATTCTAAAAAATGGCTTAAAACTTCCAGTCGCACGCCGTCGCTATCAGGAAATACTAACGAAAATGCGCTATTTGATGAAAGAATAAAAATATTGCGTCTCACGTGGAATCTCATTACAATACTACTGTCGGGAACATAGGATACTACAGTATGTTAGGTGCTGAAATAGCGGATTGTTCATAGTAAACCTATTTAATTAACTTGCTGGATACGAACTTTTTGATGTCAATGAACTTTTGAAAGGAGTCCAATGATTCATGTCCATGTTGATTTGCGTGACCGCTTTTCGCGTCGTTGCGTAAAAGAAGTACTTGACTTATATTCCGAACTTAATGAAGAAGCAATAACATATACCAAAGAGCCACCGGTAGGTTTATATATTGTTGATTATGCAAATCACCGTTATGATCGCCGCAAAACGCTCCTCATTGGTTTTAAAATACCAAGGCATCATTGTCTAAAGAACTTAGATAACTGCCAAATGACCTTACGGGTTGTGTCGCGCCTGATTCAACGTCCACTTTATAACCCGGAGTTTGTCCAAGTGGGACGACGGGAAAGCTCGGTTGTGGATGTTTCTGAAATTTGTACAATTGAAACGTGCAAACGCCATCTTCTGATTCGAACACAAACAAGAGATTACAAGGATCGACGACCGATTCATCACTGGATTCATTTATTACGAAAATCGCCATTCATAGAAATCTATCGCGGTGTTGTTGTTAACTTAGCGGTTGTTGAGCGTCTAGAAACAGATTTTCTAGTCCTAAAAAATGGGATAAGACTACCGGTAGCGCGACGTCGTTACACAAAAGTACAGAAAAGGTTGGGCCTTATTCAAGAAATAAACTTGCACAAAAAATAATTACTCATTACAATAGAATTAACATGGAGGTGGCTGATATGATCCGTAGAGCTACAGTAGAAGACATTGATATTCTAATGGAATTGGACACACACGTTGAACGTGAAGAGTTTGAATCAAAACTCGAACTTGGACGCGTTCTGGTGTATGAAGTCGACGATAAAATTGTAGGTATCATTCGATACAATATGTTCTGGGATCAATATCCATTCCTCAACTACTTTAAGATTCTAGAGCCTTACCGTCACCGCGGTTATGGTACTGAAATGATTAATTACTGGGAAACGGAAATGATGGCATTAGGGAATTACCTAGTTATGACTTCCGGAAGAGCAGACCAAGATGCACAGCATTTTTTCCGAGCACTTGGCTATCAAGATTCGGGAAATATACTCTTCCCGGGAGAAAATCTAGAACTCATCTTAATTAAAAATCTTATTAGATAGCAGCTAAGCTGCTATCTTTTTAATAAAAAAAAGCACCTGTCTAGGTGCTTATATAAAATGGACAAACTAGGCGTTCGATTTAACTGAACTAAACATCTCAGTAAGTCTGATTTGTAAGAATTTCGCTTGATCTTCTGTCAATGGGTCAACTGGTGCATTGTGTCCTGGAACGGTTCCAATGTTAACTTGGATTGAGCCATCGCCACCAATAATGACAACATAAGGAACACCAGTCATGCGTTGCTCTTCAGGTAATGAATTTGAGAATGCTTCAATACGTTTTTGAGCATCGGCATTTTGTGTGTAATCGTTGCCACGTGTATCAACATAGTTGATTGTGTGGTTTCCTGCTGCTGCAGCTTCTTCCATAACAGGAACAAGGGCGACACACCATGGGCATGTTTCAAATCCTAAATAGTAAATACCTTCAGTTTTATTTTCAAGTGCTGTTGCCATATCACTAGCACTCATTGCTTGGTAATGGTGGTCTTTTTTATCAAAGCCTTTGTAACCTTTCATAATGTTTGTATTTGCCGATGTACATCCGACAAGTACCAACAACGATACAACTGCTGTAAGCAATATTTTTTTCATAAATTAATTCTCCTTGTGTTTATTATAAGTAAAGTGGTACAAAATTCAACTAAATCAAAGTAAAATTGTGTGATATAATTGTGAAGACAAGATGAGGTAAAACTATGAGCTTATTTCAATGCCCGGTTTGTAAAAAACAACTGGTACTCCAAAACAAATCGTATGTGTGCGAAAACGGTCATCAATTTGATATGGCCAAGGCTGGATATGTGAACCTATTACAATCACAAAGTTCTAAATCTAAACAACACGGTGATGATGCCAAAATGATTCAGGCGCGAACGCAGTTCCTTAATGACGGATACTACGATATATTTCGAGAAGCTCTTAAAGACATTGTAACAAAATATTCAGCGAATAGCTTGGCTGATGTCGGCTGTGGCGAGGGTTGGTATGCCGAACCGTTGCTTCAACAGGAAAAAACTATCTATGGAATCGACATTTCAAAACAAGCAGTCACCAGTGCTGCGAAACGAAATAAGAATATGAAGCTAGCTGTTGCATCGACTGCGAAGTTACCACTGATGGATAGTGCATTTGATCTCGCATATAGTATTTTTGCACCGTTTTCATCTGATGAGGTCTATCGAATTCTGAAAAATGATGGACATTTCGTCGTGGTTTTTCCACTCGAAAAACATTTATGGGGACTGAAATCAATCCTCTATGATAAGCCCTATGAGAACGAGGTTGTGTTACCTACATATGAGGGATTTGAATTGGAAACGCTCATTCGTGTTGAACACACCATTCATTTAACAGGACAAACGACCATCAACAATCTTTTAGCGATGACACCTTATTATCATCGAACACCGAAACATGCCATTGCGACATTAGAGACGTTAGAAACCCTAAGTACACCGATTCAATTTGGATTCGCAATATATAAAAAGAAATGTGATGTTGCGTAACAATGATACCGATATTTCAGACCGCGTTGATAATCAGCGTGGTTTTTTAGATTTGTTTGCGTTTGGAAATTGACAATTCAAAGCAAAACACATAAGATAAAGGCATAGCGATGAAAAGAAATAGTATTTATTGAAAACTATAAGAGAGCTGATGGGTGGTGTGAATCAGTAAGTGGACAATAAAGAACTCATCTTGGAGCAGAATTTCTGAATTCAGTAAGAGATTCCGTAGCCCCGCGTTAAGGGAAAGAGCGCTTGTCTCAAACATGAGATGAGAAATTAAGGTGGTACCGCGAGACATTCGTCCTTTGCAGGTGCTTTTTTTATTTTACAGGAGGAAAAACGATGTATAACCATTTAAAAATTGAACAAAAATGGCAACAATACTGGGAAGAAAACGAAACATTTAAAACAGACATTCGTAATTTTGATATCCCAAAATATTACGTCCTTGATATGTTCCCATACCCATCAGGGAATGGACTTCATGTTGGACATCCACGCGGCTATACAGCTACAGATGTGTTAGCACGATACAAACGTATGAAAGGATTCAACGTTTTACACCCAATCGGGTGGGATGCTTTTGGCTTGCCAGCAGAACAATTTGCATTAAAAACAGGAAATCACCCAGATGCCTTTACGAAAGAAAATATCCAAAACTTTACGAAACAAATCAAGTCACTAGGACTTTCTTATGACTGGTCTCGTGAAATTTCAACGACAGATCCTCACTACTATAAGTGGACACAATGGATTTTTACGAAACTCTACGATATGGGCCTAGCATATGTTGATGAGAAACCCGTAAACTTCAGTCCTGATTTGGGAACGGTTCTTGCAAATGAAGAAGTTATCAACGGTAAAACTGAAGTTGGTGGATTTGATGTTATCCGTATCCCAATGCGTCAGTGGGTTTTACGTATTACAGAATACGCAGAACGCTTACTTGAAGATTTAGATTTGGTCGAATGGCCAGCATCAACTAAAGAAATGCAAATCAACTGGATTGGGAAATCAGTAGGTGCAAATGTAATCTTTAAAGTTGATAACCATGATTTAGAATTCACGGTATTTACAACACGGGCTGATACACTTTTTGGTGCGACATATACAGTCCTTGCTCCGGAACACCCATTCGTAAGTCAGATTACGACTCCTGAGCAAAAAGCAGCAGTTGATGCGTATGTAGATCAAGTGATGCATAAGTCAGACTTAGAACGTACCGAGCTAAATAAAGACAAAACAGGTGTCTTTACGGGTGCTTATGCGATTAACCCTGTTAATGGTAAACAAGTACCTATCTATATTGCAGACTATGTACTAGCAGCCTATGGTACAGGAGCAATCATGGCGGTACCAGCACATGATCAACGCGATTATGAGTTCGCGAAAAAATACAACATTGAGATGATTCAAGTTCTTGAAGGCGGAAGTATCGCGGAAGTTGCGTATACTGAAGATGGCAATCATATTAACTCAGGATTCCTTGATGGTTTAAATAAAGAAGAAGCCCTTGTAATCATGAATAAATGGTTAGAAGACAACAAATACGGTGAAGCGAAAGTTACTTATAAACTACGTGATTGGCTATTTTCACGTCAACGTTACTGGGGAGAGCCAATTCCTATTGTTCATATGGAAGATGGAACAATGCGTACAGTTGACCTTGAGGATTTACCACTAGAGCTTCCCGAGGTTGAGAACTACAAACCAGCACCAGATGGTCAATCACCACTCGCTAATGCCGGTGATTGGTTAGATGTAACATTCCCGGATGGATCAAAAGGCCGTCGTGAGACCAATACTATGCCGCAATGGGCGGGGTCTTGCTGGTATTACTTACGCTATATTGATCCAACCAATGAAGGAGCAATCGCTGATCCAGAACTTATTAATCACTGGATGGAAGTAGACCTTTACATGGGCGGTGCAGAACATGCAGTGCTTCACTTACTATATGCACGTTTCTGGCATAAAGTACTTTATGATATTGGAGTTGTGAATACGAAAGAACCATTCAAGAAACTCTTCCATCAAGGTATGATTTTAGGTGCTAATAATGAAAAAATGAGTAAATCTCGTGG
The DNA here is from genome assembly GCF_009828745.1 of Erysipelothrix anatis. Classification (GTDB taxonomy): domain Bacteria; phylum Bacillota_I; class Bacilli_A; order Erysipelotrichales; family Erysipelotrichaceae; genus Erysipelothrix; species Erysipelothrix anatis. The sequence goes on along the minus strand of NZ_WTSX01000003.1, from coordinate 166,900 downwards.
TAATGTTGTTAATCCTGACGATATTGTTCGCAGTCACGGAGCAGATACGTTGCGAGTATACGAAATGTTTATTGGACCGCTTGATGGTGCAACTGCATGGAGTACACAAGGACTTGATGGAAACCGTAAATGGTTAGATCGCGTATGGCGTTTGTTTGTCGAATCAGGAAAAATTGTAGATACAAATGATGGATCCCTAGATTTCTCATATAACCAAACAGTCAAAAAAGTAACTGAAGATATTGAATCATTTGGAATGAATACAGCATTGGCACAATTAATGACATTCATTAATGATGCTTACAAAGCCGAAACAATTTATAAAGAATATGCGGTTGGATTTGTTAAAATGCTAGCTGTATTTGCACCTCATATCGGTGAAGAATTGTATACAATATTAACGGAAGAAACGGGAATTAGTTATACCGAATGGCCGACATTTGATGAAACGAAACTTGTGAAATCAGAGACTGAAATTGTTGTGCAAATCAACGGTAAAGTCCGCGCGAAATTCATGGCGGCTACTGGACTCGATGATGATGCTCTAAAAGCACTCGCATACGAGCAACCTCAAGTTCAAAAGAACCTTGAAGGAATGCAAATTCTAAAAGAAATTGTTATCAAGAATAAAATCGTAAATATAGTTGTGAAACCTGCCTAAGGTTTTGTGAACAAAATACACAACTTTCACAAACTCATGTCTTTTTCGAAAGGAAACTGCATGAGTTTTCTTTTGGGGCATGAAACATCTCGATGTAACAAACCCCAAGATTGTGAACAAATTAGCGATACGCTATAATATGAAGGCAAAAGTAATTAAAGGAGAAATAGAAAATGGGAAAGAGAGTAGTTGTTGTAGGAGCAGGATACTCTGGGATTTTAGCTGCGAAAAAGTTAGCTAAAAAATTCAAAAAGGATCCAGAAGTATCAATCACTATTATAGACCGCAATCCATTCAGTACGATGTTGACAGAACTTCATGAAGTTGCTGCAGGTCGTGTTGATGAATATTCAATCCGCATGGATTTGAAAAAAATCTTTGCTGGACGTAATGTCAACGTAAAACTTGATACAGTTCAAAAAATTGACTTTGACAAAAAAGTCGTTGAAGGTGCGAACGAAAGCTACGAATACGATTATGTTGTAATCGCAGCAGGTTCAAAACCAACATTCTTTGGAATTGAAGGCGCTAAAGAAAATACATTTACATTGTGGTCATACGATGATGCAGTTCGTTTACGTGACCATATCAATGATGTATTTGTAAAAGCATCACAAGAACCAAACCTTGAGAAACGTCGTTTCTTGCTAACATTCTATGTTGTAGGAGCAGGATTCACTGGTGTAGAAATGATGGGGGAACTTGCTGAATACGTTCCTGTATTATGTGATAAATTCTCAATCGACCCAAGTGATGTCACAATGGTTGAAGTCGATGCAATGCCACGTACAGTTATGACATTGCCAGAAAAACTCGCAAACAAAGTACAAAACCGTTTAGAAAAAATGGGTGTACAAATTAAACTGAACGCAAAAGTTATCAAGGTCACTGAAGATGCTATTCATTTAGACATCAACGGTAATATTGAAGAAAACCCAGTACACACAGTTATTTGGACAGCTGGTATTGAAAGTACAGATATTACGGCGCAATCAGGTACAGAACTTGAAGCTGCACAACGTGGTGGCCGAATTGAAACAGACCAATACTTACGTGCAAAAGGTCGCGAAGACGTTTATGTTATCGGTGATAACACATACTTCGTTCTTGAAGGTGAAGAACGACCATTGCCACAAATGGTTGAAAATGCTGAACAAAGTGGTGGCCTCGTTGCGAAGAATATCGCAGAACAAATTCGTGGTGGTAAAAACCTAACAGCATATAAACCAGCATTCCACGGAACAATGGTATGTATCGGTGGACGTTGGGGAACTGCAAATATTAAACTTGGAAAACTTGAGTTTAATCTTGTATCATTCTTTGCAATGTTTGCAAAACACATGATGAACTGTGTTTACTTCCTCCAGGTTTTAGGTTGGAACAAAGTATTTAGCTACTTGAAACATGAAATCTTTACAATCCGTAACCGTCGTAGTTTTGTCGGTGGAAACTTCTCAAACCGTACACCAAGTTTCTTACTCTTCCCACTTCGTGTGTGGTTAGGAGCAATTTGGTTATTTGAAGGAATTAAAAAAGTTAACGAAGGCTGGTTAGCGGGAGATCCTAAACTTTCAGGATTCTTCGGTGGTGCACAACAATGGTATGATAGCTTACTTGGTGCCGGTGGAGCCGATATCAATGCCGGATCATCCGTTATTGGTAAAGTCGTTGAAGCAACTCAAGCGGCTACAACAACTGTTGTGAACGCAGGAGCTTCTGTAGTTAACGGTGCTGGTAAAATCGCTGCTGATGTAACAGCAGGTGCTACAGGTGCTGCTGATGCAGTCGCAGGTGCAACAGGAGCAGGTGGTGGCGAAGCTGCAGGATCTGTCTTATTACACTGGAACTTCTTAAATATTATTCAACCAATCTTTGTAACTGGAAAACCATTATTAGAATCAGGTCTTGAAGACTTTGCATTTAAGATTGACTTCAACTTGATGACATGGTTCGTAAATGACGTCATTATCCCTAATCCACAATTACAAGTATTTATGCAAACAATGGTTGTTGTTATGGAAATTGGAATTGGTTTAGCATTAATTGTAGGACTCTTTACAACGATGGCAGCAGGAATGTCTGTTGTATTACAAATGATGTTCTTAATGACAACTGGTTTATACTTAAATACTGTATGGATGGTAGTAGCAGGTATCGCATTAATCTTCGGTGGAAACACATTAAGCTTAGATTACTGGGTGATGCCAAAACTCAAAAAATGGTGGTCTGGAATACCGTTTGTTAAGAAGTGGTACATCTACCACGATTAGTAGGTAATCTTAATGAACATATTTGAAGAATACTTAGAATATGTTAAACGGGAGGTTGGTGTAACAATATCAACCTCTCCTTTAATAGTTAGAAAGTATATAGAACACCTTTTAAAATCCGAAGGAAAATACATCCGCGCAGCGGCAGTCCTTGCTGCTGCACAAAACAAAGATGGAACAATCCATCACGATGCTGTGATTTTTGCTGCATCGATTGAATTGCTACATTTAGCAACACTGGTTCATGACGATGTCATGGATGATGCAGACACACGCCGCGGCGTCACAACACTCCATAAAAAATATGGGCGTAAAACAGCTGTTATTTGTGGAGATTACCTAATGGCAGCGTCAATGTCATTGGCTAATAAAACAGAGAAAAAAGAAACCTATCTTGGTTATAGTTTACCAACATATATGGAAGCCATTGCATTGGGCGAACTTAATCAACATATTAATAATGGAAATTACAAATTAAAAGTAAAAGATTATTTATCGATTATTGATGGTAAAACAGCGAAACTCTTTGAGGCAGCAATGTACTCGGGAGTCGCAACATCGGATGATGTTCGTGAACAACAAGAATCCTATCAAACAATTGGACATGCGATAGGTATGATTTTCCAATTGTTGGATGATGTGATGGACTTTGATGAAAATGAATCTGTTGCAAAAAAACCTGTACAATCAGATTTTGAACAAGGCGTTATTACACTACCATTAATTCATGCTTTTAGTATATATCCAGAAGCATTAAAAAAAGCGGAACAACATGCGCTCACACGTAACGAAGTGAATCAGTATGTTCGCAATTCCAAGGGTGTTGCGATAACAATTGCGAAAGCCGAAACATATTATGCAACAGCCAAGACAGCAATTGAAAATCTTGATATCATAGATACCAAACGAGAGGAACTCATGCGTATCTTAAACTTAGCAATGAGAAAGTAATACATGAAAAAAATATTAGAATATACTGAAATACAAACTAAAATAACAAGTTTGTTTCCCTTTGCCTTAACGCTTGGCGTTATGGTATTTAATGGATCACAGATCCGTTGGGATGCAACACTTGTTTTCTTTGTTGGTATGTTTGTCTTTGATTTAACGACAACTGCTATCAATAATTACATCGACTCAAAAGAAAATGGCCAAGATATTGGTTATACGCGAAACCAAGGACGTGCAATCATTTATACAATGCTTACAATTGCTACTATATCTGGTTTATATTTAGTATTCTTGACTGATTTTGTCATCTTGATTTTGGGAATGATTTGTTTTGGGATTGGAATTTTGTATACATGGGGTCCGGTTCCGATTTCTCGCCAACCGTACGGAGAGATCATTTCGGGCGTACTCTATGGTTATGTTATTCCATTTATCCTGATTCATGCTAACAATCCAGGGCTACTGGTCGATTTCAACTTTGTAGCACCAAATGTCACGATGCACTTTAATCTAGTGAATATTATCTATTTCTTGATAATTTTCTTGCCACCGACACTTCTGACATCAAGTATCATGCTTGCTAACAATACATGTGATATTGAGGCAGACGTGCTTGTTAAGCGGTATACGTTGCCGTATTATATTGGTAAGAAAAATGCTGTAGTTTTGATGAAGATGCTTTATATAAGTGTGTATGCAGCGATTGTAGCCGCCGTTGCACTTGGTGTGATACCTTGGCTTGCATTGCTGACATTAGCAACAGCACCACGTGTTTTAAAGAATTACAATGCCTATACCAAAGATTTGGTAAAACGTCTATCATTTAAATATATCATCAAAAATTTTATAACAATCATGTTTGTTTATGATTTGATGGTCATCATTGGGAACTTCTTATAAAGAAGTTCTTTTTTATATAAAAACCGAACCACCAATCTTTGTTAAAGATTGGTGGTTCGGTTAGATTTGCTTGAGTTATTTATTTGCGAAAGCGGAGTATTGTTTAATGTTGTCAGTGAAAGTAAAGTCATAGTCTTCCAATTGATACCATTCAGGATGATCTTCCGAAACCCACAACACATCAATTGACTTGTCAGGGTATTTTGTATTGAAGTCTTGAATGAAAGTCTGTGCTTCTTCATATGACATCATATAGACAGCAGTTGAAAGTGCGTCAGCCATGGTCGAATCTGGTGTAAATATTGTTACTGAACGGAATACTGATTGTGGTTGTAATGTTTTTGGGTTGATTAAATGTGAATAAGTAACATCATTTGGGCCAATATAGTACCGTTGGTAATCACCTGATGTAACAATTGACATTGAATGTGGAACACGGAATACATCAAGACTTTCATTTTTGACAAGCATTGATGGTTTTTCAACACCGATTGCCCATGCTTCACCATCTGGTTTGGTATTGATTGTACGAACGTTTCCACCGCCACTTACAACACCGTATTCTAATCCGGCTTCTTCTAGTTCCAAAGCAACAAGTTCCGTTGCATAGCCCTTTGCAATTGCTCCTACATCAAGTCTTGTTTTGGCATCGGTAAGAAAGACGGTGTTATTTGCCTTGTCAATTTCGACAAATTGCCACCCAGCGTGGCGTGCTGCTTCTTCAAGAACATCTTGTGTTGGGATTTCTCCAGGTTCACCAGATGCATTCTTTTCAATACCATCCTCTCGATAGTCATGCCAAATTTCCATAACAGAACCATAGGTAATGTCGAAATAACCATTTGAAACTTCAGTATAGTCACGCGAGCGTTCAAGCATTTCTATAATTAGAGGATCAACGGTTACGGGTGCAATTCCAGCGTTGTCGTTGATAGTTTTAATGTTTGCGACTCCTTCATAGTCATTATACTTATCAAATAAGGCATTATAGCGCAGAAAAGCTGCTTTAACTTTACTAAAATAATCGTTGAAAGTTGCCTCATCTTTTGTATAAGCGACGAAGGTCATGACAGTGTCAAATCCTACTTCGGAGGTACGGGCTTCGTATTTTGTGTAGTTATCACCAGACTTTATTGAACAACCCGTTAAGATCAATAGAGTCGCCATGATGAATGCGAATTTTTTCATATGTGTATTATACCATAGATATTTTTAGGATATTTAGGTATCACTTCATACTTAGTTATGTCAGGGAAAGAAGATTGGTAAAAAATGAAATTGAATCCAATTCTGTGAAAAATGGAACTGAACTAACGAAAGGTTGAAATTATGAAACATATATTTTGGAGTGTTGGTCTTATCACGATTATTGCGTGTATAAGTGGGTTCGCAATGTTTGTGGCTATATTGGCATCTCATCATTTTCAAATTCGTTTTGCCCACCATCAAGCAATGCGAAGAAATATAGCGAGTGACTATCCTAAAGAGACATTACTTGTGAATGTTCTGAAGGTATTTTATGAGAATTATGGTGGAGAAATCACAGTTAAGAGATTTGAAACATCTTTATTTCCTAATGCGATGCGCTTTGGGATTGAAAGAAAAATTGGCGGCTATACATATTCTTTAGATAGACTTATGGTTGAGGAGTATTATGCTTCGTAGATTTGATTTCGAGATGTTCCAGATGTATGTAGATCAAGCGGATGTGACTGATCTCAATTACAATGGCAAAGATTTGTGGGTTGATGACCTAAATAAGGGGCGTTATGTCGTTAAAGGTTTTAGTGATAAAGACGCCATTTACCGGTTAGTCTTGCGGCTTTCAAATGCTGTGAATCTTCCTTATACAGTGAGTAATCCAATCTTTGAAACAGAAATTGGATTTCTAAGAATAAGTGTTCTTCATCCAACAATTTCTAAAGATGTTTGTATTTCAATTCGTAAGACAAGTGGACAATGCCGTTACGATGTCAAATCAATAATTGAAAAAGAATACGTATCGCAAGCGGCTTTGGACTTTCTGGTGAGTTGCATACGGTGTCGTTGCAATGTAATGATAAGTGGATTGCCAGGATCGGGGAAAACAGAGTTGTTAAAATTTTTAACACAGTTTATTGGTGACAAAGAACGCGTGATTACGCTCGAAGACAGTATGGAAATTCACTATGATGTGCTCCATCCACGTCGTGATTGCGTTGCGCTGAAAACGAGCAAAGTGATGTCGTATGATGATGCGATTAAAGCATCATTGCGCCAAAGACCTGATTGGTTGCTATTAAGTGAAGTAAGAGGTTCTGAAGCATTCGAATTATTAAAATGTGTTTCAACAGGACTGCATCTAATAAGTACTATTCATGCTCGAAGTGCTAAAGAGATACCCAACCGTTTGTTATTCATGATGAATGGGGCATCAATTGATAGTGTAAGCATGTTAGCGCAGATAGAGACACTGTTTGATGTTGGAATACATATTGATTTACTGCACACGAGTAAGGGCACTGTGCGGCGTGTAAGAGAAATTGTCGTTTTTAATCAGGGATCAACAGTGACAATCTATCAACATGGGGGAGTTGTTGATTTGGATAAACTTCCTGAGAAAATCAAAAGTCGAGCAGACCTTTATGGTGTCCAGTGGTAAAGCTAAAGAGTATTTGTGTTTATGCATGCGCACAATTAATCATACTCATGATGTTTAAGTTTTCGATAGTTTTAAATGGTGTGTATTTGCTTGTTTTAATAGTTTTTATAAAAGATATAGTTGCATCTCTTGCGACTTTTGAAGTAAACAAAGAAAGGGTTACGGCGCAATATCAAATGACATTAAGTTTGATAGTAAGATATCGTTTTACACACAATATTTTAGTTAGCATGAGAAATATTGAATGTAATGCTAAGGAACTCCCCCTCTTAGAATTTGAAAGGGGAGATTTTGACTTCAAAAAACTCGCTTTGATTCATACTCATTATTCATGGAAAACGCTGATTTCTGTTTTAGCTGTGGACATTATCCATGGGGACCAGGGGGTCGACGATAAACTTTATGATTTAGAAGCTGAAGTTGACTATTGGTACGATGCTGTAAATGGGTATAGTGAACGTTTGATTCAAACAGTTAAAATGTTAGTGCTACTTTCATCAATAAGTATTTTAGTGACCTATTTTGTATGCGAAATGTTGCTGCAAGCAACTCAACGACTAATGCTTCCTAACTACGAAATACTGCTGTTCATATTCTTAGTTCTAATTAATAGTTTTGTATGCGTCGTTTTTAGAATTCTACGTCATGACCTGACTCTAAGGAGGGAACATGTTTGTTAACGTTCTTTTATTAATGTTCTGGATTGTTTTTGGGTCCAAACTTATACGGAGTCTTTTGTGGCATTCCGTTAAAGCAAGAAATGAATTAATTGGCGTATCCTATGAAAGGACTGTGTATCTCGTTGTGGGCATGTGCCTTGTGTGCGCCTGTTTCTCCAATAGAGTTCTAATCGTAATTCCGCTGTTTATTACATTTTATGAAAAAAAATTGAACTCAGTATATCGCAAAACACGCGCTACACTTCAATTCTCGTTCACAATTTGGATTCAATCAATTTTGGCATTTATTCAGACAAATACACTCCTTCATGCATTGAAATTAAGTTTAGAAACGGTACCTTGGAATTTAGAACATGATGTGGAAATACTAATTAAAAAAATTGAAGCAAATCCAGAAGATCGTGAAGCATTTGTTGGTTTCATGGTGCGAGCATCAACGCCAGAAATACGTCAAACAATGAAGTATTTGTACCGATATTGTGTGGAATCAACTGTTGATGCGACCCGGCAGTTACAGCGTATTATTGAAATCAATAATGGAAGGTTGAGACAGCAACGCTTACTTGCATATTCGGAGAATGTCGAAATGTATACCCCTTTGGGTTTAGTTCCGTTGATATCGGTTGGGTGCTTGTTTTTGGTTTTGATGACGCAAGTAATCGTTGGCTTAATGGAAAGGGGGTGGGGCATTTGAAGTCTTTTTTTGAAGAATTTGGTATGGTCCTTGTTGTAACAATTATTGCGACAGGGATGATTGTCTTTTCGAACGAGTTCAAGGATATTTTAAGAACTACACTCGTCGGGAAGTGGAATGGAATGGCAGAAGTACGTAAATGAAGATATCAATTGAATTTTATGTATTGATGGTTTTCTTTGGACTTGGAGTATTGGTTACCTTGGATTTTTGTAACTTGATTATTGGTATTCAACAAGTTCACACACTACGTGATGTAATTGTTCATGAGATTGAAGTCCATGATCGATACGACTCTGTGGTGAAAGAAAGAATACAGTCGAAAAACAGCTGTCAAAAATGTACATATTTTGTGAAAAATGAAGACAGAAAATTCAAAGTGTTGATTCAATATGTACATAACTTTAGTTATATTCCGCAAACAGTTGAAATATCTGCCTATGGGTACGCATATAACAGTCAAGAGGCGCAATGAGCGCCTCTCCATAAATGTCGTATTAGTGGCAAAAAAGTGAAATATCGTGTATTGTAATATTGCAACAAACGCTAGGAGTGAATGTATGATTATTACGATAGACATCGGTAATTCCAATACGGTCATTGTCGGTTATAAAGATAACAAGCGAGTTTTAGAAGCGCGTATTGACACTTACAAAAAAGATGTAATTAAAAACTATACCATTAAATTTAAAGAAATTATTAAAGAAATTCCGGAGGATATTATCGTATCCTGCGTTGTACCAATGATTAAAGATCAGTTTATTGAAACAATTGAATTACTATATCAAAAGAAACCAATTATGATTGACGCAACTTCCATTGATGGCCTAACAATTAAGTTGGATAATCCAAATGATATTGGGGCTGATTTCATAGCAACATCATGGGGTGCAATTCAAAAGTATCAAACACCAGTGATTATTGCGGATGTCGGAAGTGCGACAAAATTAACGGTTGTTGATGAAACAGGGTCGTTTTTAGGAGGTGCCATCATACCTGGGATTGGGACATCCATGCGAGCTTTTGCGGATTATATTCCCCACCTACCAGAAGTTGCATTAGAGTTTCCAAAAACAGTGATTGGCTCTGGGACTATTGATGCAATTCAATCGGGAGCCTTGTATGGACTTGTATCGCAAATCGAAGGATTGGCGATGCGAATGGAAAAAGAACTGGGAACTTCTTGTACAAAAATTATAACAGGTGGCTATGCTTCAATTATTCATGGAGCAACAGAAGCGTTTATATATGATGAATTTTTACTAAATGATGGACTCTACGAGATCTATCGGAAAGGAGCATTTAAACGATGAAAGTTAGAGACATAACAATGAACGCAATGTTCATTGCAATCACACTTATCTTGGCATTAGTGCCAGGTCTAGGAATGATCAATATTGGTTTTGTTTCGATAACGATCATGCATATTCCAGTAATTATTGCCGGGCTTGTACTCGGAGCAAAAGCGGCGTTAATTAACGCAACTGCATTTGGTGTCGCTGCGATGTTTATTGCTGCAACACGACCAGTAGGCGTCTTCGATGTTTTGTTCGTGAATCCTTTAGTGTCAGTACTACCGCGAATTATCTTTGGACTTAGTATCGTAGTGGTGGCTGGTTTGATGAAGCGGATCACAAAAAACTTTGTCGTGGTAGCTTCTGTTACCTCAGTGGTAGCTACTCTTGTTCATACGGTCGCAGTATTGCTTGCGATGTATATTGCGGCAACAGGTTCTACAAGCCCAGAAATTTTAGCTGCAGCACCAACAAGCGCACTTGTATTGATCGGATCTGTTCTCTTGTCAAATGGTATATTCGAAATCATTGCCAGCGTGGTTATTGCAGTACCGACTTCAGTTGCCCTGAATAAGGTCAAAAACCATTGATTAAATATCTGCTAATTGCGTTACTGGGAATATTCATTTATTCGTTTATCGAATACCGTTGGCTAAAGAATGTATATTTGAAACCCATAGATTTTGATACAAAACATAAGATTCCAGATGGATTAAAGGGAAAACGAATTATTTTTATTTCCGATTTACAGTTTGATCACAAGAGACGACCATTTTTGCATGGAGCTGCCCGAAATCTTGTTCGAAGAGTAAATGCTCTCAAACCGGATTTGGTGCTATTAGGTGGAGATTATATCCATCAAGAAGGAAAACAGAATACCCCTATCTTTGAATACATAAATAGTATCAATGCACCCAAGGTTGCAGTTCTCGGAAATCATGATTATCGAGAATATGAAAAATCGGTTACGATGCTACAAGATATTGGTGTAACAGTACTCATTAATGAAATTTATAATTATCGCGGTCTCGATATTATTGGGGTTGATGATGCCATAAAGGGTGTCCCAGTGTTTCCAATTCACGAAGACAATTTATCAATTTTACTAACGCATAATCCGGATTACTTTGAAAAATTACCGAAGTCCACTTACGTCGATATGGCATTAGCTGGTCATCTCCATGCGGGACAGGTAACACTATTTGGCTTATATGCGCCAATTACAAATTCTGAATTTGACCAAACACTCGTTCATGGAATGATTCGTCGACCACAGGGTTCAATGTACGTATCGTCGGGCGTGGGAGGAACTGTGGGAATGTTGCCTATCCGATTCTTTGCTCGTCCAGAAATTGTAATTTTAGATTTCTAAAAGGATACAACGTATCCTTTTTATTTGTTAATTATTATTCATAGTTTAATAAAAAGTTTATATTCGTGACATAAATGCTATGCTTAATGACATTCTTCCCATCAAAGAACTACTTCGTGAGATAGTAAAATCACCAAGAACAGATGGAGGATAAACTATGAATGATTACAAAGTTAAATTTGATGCTGGTGATGCTGTAACGCAAATATCGAGCGTCCTTGTTACAGACGGAAGTTATCTTCAAGAACCACAACGTCCGACACGTAACGACGCTATCTTCAAGGGATGGTTCCACGATGAAGCACTGAAATATCCTTGGAACTTTGAAAGTGATATAGTTATTGAAGATGTAACTTTGCACGCAAAGTGGGATTTAAAAGACTTATTCGCTGCGAACAAACAATCCTCGATTCAGAAAGCAACTCAGGATGATGAAAAATATATATATGCTGGTGGCATTCTTGCTGATTTAGCTGAAAGTATCAATTTTATCCATAAAAACAAACAATAAAAAAGGTCGACAGAAGTCGACCTTTTAGATACCAAGTAGTCCAAAAATTATAATTTTGGTAATCGGAGAAATAATAACTGTAAAAATTCCCGTCAAAATTAAAGCGAGGGTAGACATAATTCCCTGCTCTTTTCCCATTTCAATAGCCTTTGACGTTCCAACTGCATGTGCTGCAGTTCCGAGCGCTAAGCCTTGAGCAATTGGGCTATCAATGCGGAATATTTTATTAAGCAATGGTGCAAGTGCAGCTCCAAAGATTCCGGTGATAATAACAATGCAGACAGTAAGTGTTGAAATGCCCCCCAGTGAGACTGCAACATCAGCAGCAATCGCCGTTGTTACAGATTTGGGGATTACTGTTGCAATCATCTGAGGCGATAACTTTAAGATCGATGCTAGGACGCCGATTGTAATGGCGTGAGCCAATACTCCTGCGCTGATTGAAACGAGGATGACGCGTTTATACTTTGCGAGCATTCCAAGGTTCATATAAAGTGGAATTGCGAGGGCGACTGTCGCAGGGCCAATGAGTGCAGAGATAAATTGGCCACCAATATTGTATGATTCATACGAAATTTTAAAAATCATGAGGAAAGCAATAATAAAAATACTGGACATGAGTAGGGGGTTGAACAAGTCTGACTTTAGAATTTTTTGTACTTTTGTCATCAGTACATATACTCCCATCGATAAAACTAATCCAAACAGTGGGCTTGTAAATATTTTATCCATCTATTGATCTCCTTGAACCCGGGTTGCTGCATAGGCGCTCACAACATAGGTCACGAGGGTTGAGATAATTAAGATAATCACGAACTCTACCCATGTTGCTTGTAAGACATCAAAATAAATCATGATGCCTACAGTAACAGGAACAAAGAAGAAAGCAAGATTATCTTTAAGCCAAGTGCCGACCATTTCGACAGATGAGACTTTAATGAGTTTAAATTGCAGTGCAGCAAATAACAAACATAATCCGATAATACTACCTGGAATCGGAAGTTTGAAAAACGCTGTAATGCTATCGCCAATAAACGTGAAACCAGCGATAATTAGAAATTGAGATACAATTTTCACAGACTTTTCCTCCAACAAACGTAGATATTTTACCATATAAACGTCAAAAACCCCAATATAGGAGCTTAATAATCACTTAATTAAATTTACGTGATATACTAGTGCAAAGGGGGAAAGCATGAAAACAATACTTATTGTCGAAGACAATCGTATGTTAGGCGTAGAATTATCACAAACTTTACGAGACCACTACCATACGATTAACGCATTCAGCGGCTATGAAGCAATCAATATTCTTGAAGCGCATACTGCAGATTTGATTTTACTCGATATGAGTCTTCCTGATTTGCCAAGCGCAAAGATTTTGGAAATGGTTCGAGACGAGAGTCCTGTTCCTATAATTGTTTTGACTGACGGGTTAGATCCGAGTCGGGTAATGGGGATGCTTTTAGCGGGGGCTAATGATTATTATGTTTATCCAATCGATAGTCCAGTTCTCATCAAAAGAATTGAAGAACAGCTTTCATTGGATCATGAGTTGAGTGGAAATCGAGGAATACGTTTCAAAAATATCCGATTCTTCCCAAACGAATATCGTTTCGAGTTGGGTGGAGAAGTCGTAGACTTTTCGAAGAAAGAAACAGAAATTATGAAGCTGCTCTTGTCGAATCCAAATAGTACTGTGTCAAAGGAACAACTGTATGCCAGTGTGTGGGGCGACAGTGAAAACTTGGATGAGAATACCGTGAATGTACACATCAGCAGTATTCGTAAAAAATTGCGTCGCATCGATCCAAGTGTTGAATACATTCAAACTGTATGGGGCGTTGGTGTTCGACTTGCTGAGAGATAGGGAAACCCTATCTTTTTTCATGTAAAACCTATCAATTTTATACAATTTGAACAAAAATATGGTTAATGGGACTAAAAATGGGGTAATATTATAACATTAACATCATAAATATGGTAAATTAAAAGTACACAAGACATAATCCTTGTGTTAATAAGTCTTCTAAATACGGTGGGGTATTTAGAAAGACGGGGATGTAAGTGATATTTAATCACTTGCAGACATGCAGAGCAGAGAAAAGCAAGGGTGGGGATCCTTGCTTTTCTTATGGCGCTACAGTGGAGCATGAAGGATTATTATGATAAGATACAGAAGTTAGAAATGAGGTCTTTTTTGTATGGATGGCACACTAAAAACATATGATAATTATGATATCTACTACCAATATCATGAAGTAGAAAATGCGAAAGCAACAATTGTATTTAGCCATGGATTTGTGGAATACAGTGCTCACTATTCACGGTTAGCACCAATGTTCAACGCTCATGGATACAATGTCTTTAAATATGACGTCCGTGGTCACGGCAGAACGACAGCCCCTCTTGGCGAACTGAAGCATTTTCAAGACTTTGCGGATGACTTGAATGTATGTGTAACATGGGTTCAAGATCGTGACTCAAGTCTTCCGGTTTACACAATGGGATTTAGTCTGGGAGGTATGATTACTGCAGTCTATGGAATCATGTATCCTTATGCAATATCGGGGCAAATATTATTAGGTCCTGGACTATTGCCGCAACCACAATTTCGTGAGATTACAGAATCTTCAATTTCGATTCATGAGTTCTTAGAACTTATGGGAACATCAGGTGATGCAGGTATCAAACAATTGGTGGCGATGGATTCGCCGTATGTACTGAAACGAGCAAGTAGAACGTTTATTGTAGAATCATTAGTTGAAGCTCAAGAGTTTATTTGGGAACATACAAGTATGTACACTCATCCGGTGCTGATACTGCATGGTGAAAACGATCCAATCTTACCATGGCAAGGAAGTAAAAAATTCTTTGATGCTATTGGAAGTAGTGATAAAACGCTCGAAGTACTGCCTGATAAAGAACATGATTTACTGAGAATTCGCGAGGCAACAGCGATTGTTGCACGAATAGCATCCTGGTTGGATCACGAGATAGAGGCGTAAGCCTCTTTTTAGTACATTTCTGTAAGGTTGATAAACGAGAAGTAATTTCATGTATAATAGAAATAAGAGAAAGTGAATTATAATGACTAAAAAAGCGACGGTTATCAGTGTAGTAGTATTTATTCTTGCAGTCTTGCTCAGAAATTATGAAGTGTTGACTGGCTATGAAAATAGTTTGACGTATCTCATTCCAATTGCCATTTCAATTGGACTCTTTTTTCATGCAATTGATCAATATGATACACACAATGATTGTGCAGAGAAGCCCAAGTTTGAGAACTTAGATTTTCTGCGGTATTTTGGTGCGGTGTTAATTGTTATCTTACACTTGAGACCATTCAGAGATATTTCATATCCGCTTGACTTATTGTTTAATAATATGATTTCGCGGTTGTTCGTACCGTTCTTTTTCATAACGTCAGGATATTTTGTAGCGAAAAAACAAAAGCAAAACCCATCATACTTCAAACGCTATATTAAAGGATTGATTCCATCATATTTAATTTGGTGCCTGATTTATTTGCCGTTTGGTCTCCAATATATTAAAGAAATGGGTCTTTCGCCGATGTTGTACCCAGTGGGCCTTATTGTCGGGCTTCTCTATTCCGGTACATATTATCATCTTTGGTATTACCCCGCCTTAATTGTTGCACTATTATTCACGAATGCGTGGTTAAAACGCTTCAAACTGAGTTCTTTACTGGTTGTGTCGTTTCTTCTATTTGCGTTGGGAGCTACCGAGACCTATTTTGGGCTGCTACCAAATGCAATCCAAACAATTTTAAACACATATTACTACAATATTTTCATTACAACACGTAACTTCTTATTCTTTGGAACCTTCTTTGTCGCTATGGGATATGCGATAGAAGCAAAGAACATCGTGTTTGCAAAAGCATCATTGACCAAACTTGTAGTTAGTTTTCTATTGTTCTTAGTTGAAGTGATGTTGCTTCAAAAAGTAGATCGTATGGATAGTAACTTGATGTTCATGACGATTCCGACCGTTTTCTATATGTTTACAACTGCGATACAGTTGCCATTTACAATTAGGATGCCGTTCAAGGAGTCGATACGTGAATACTATAAATATTACTACTTAATTCATCCGCTCATCATATATGGTGTGTTAGAGACAATTAAACCGCAGACAACGCTATTAGGAGCGTTACTACTGATGCTCGTTACGCTTGTGTTGACGCACCTAACAAGTTGGTGTTTTATTCAAATTAATCGAAGATATAGAACATATAAAAAGAAAAACTCTGCATAGCAGAGTTTTTTTAGTCGTTACGTGCGGACATAGCAGTCATAGCGATCATTAAGAGTGCTAAAATGATAAAGTAAAACGGCATGACTAATAATGAGCCATTGTGGATTACAGACATAATGTGTAACAACACACTTATTGCGAGATAATATCCGAGACTAAGAATGGACCCGGCGGTACCATAAACATCTTGAAAATCCTCCAGTGCTAAACTTATGGCGTTTGATAAGGAAATGGCAGTTCCGACACGAACAAAGAACATTCCTCCCATATACAATATCAGTGATAAGAGTGTGTTCGTTGCGGTATATCCAAAGAAAAACATTAAAATAGCTCCTAATATGAGTACATAGTTTCCAAATTGAAGCACTTGTTTGGGTGCATGATTTCTAAGAAGTAATTGTGCAATTGTTGCACCAAGAATCGTTGCAATCGCAAGACTAATACCGAGACTACCTGTTGTTGCAAGCGATATTCCAAACCATTTTGGGAATAATAAAGGTGCCTCAAGATAGTAAATAGACATAATCACGTTCATGGATGCAATGAAAAAACCATACATCCATACTCGTTTCGAACGTAACATTCGCATAAGGACATCAAAAAAATTGGCATTGCGTGTCGTTGCGACGACGTTTGTCTCGGGAAGACGTAAATACGTTAAAGCTACAATACTAAGTCCACAGACTAAGAATACTACTAAGAGTAATCGTAAACTGTATGACTCAATCAGATAACCTCCGAGCAAGGGCCCAATTCCTGGAACAATTGCGAGTGCGATGGATACTTGTGAAAACAGTTTGCTCCGAATTTGTGTGTCAAAACTCTCTCTTAATATAGTTTGTGTCGTGACTGAACCGGTTGCTAAACCGAATGCGACAACAAAGCGCCCTACTAGGAAAAAATTGAACGATGAACTCGTAAGCATTACGACCGTTCCCAGGCAGTATATAACAAATCCCCATAGTAATGCGGGACGACGGCCAAACTTATCTGAGAAAAAGCCCCAAAATAAGACACCAATCGCAAACGCTACAAAATAAATGCTCAGGGTTGATTGAGCACTAGCGATAGAAATGTCAAAATTAAGTGCAATAGTTTGTAATGAAGGGGCAAACATTGCCTCATGAAGTTGAGGAAAGCCCAATAAAATAATTATAAGTATAAAACTTGGTTTTCTAAATTCGATGTTTTTAATCAAAAAATAATCCTCCTAACGATTAGATACCTTGAGTAAAAACATCAAAATCGGGTAGGGGAGCTATTTTTTTAATTATAGATGTAAAAATCATAATTAATCTCCTAACGTCGTATACTATATCACAGGTCAATCATAATTTGCTACTTTTCATTTTTTTTCTAAACTATGATATAATGTGCGAAAGCGAGGTTATATCATGTCAACTAACGAACAAATTCTAGTCATGACGCCTCCAATACCTATATTATCCAAATAAATAGAGTGTATTGAAGGTACTAAAAGATTATACAAAAAAACAGCTCTTTTTAGTGTGCCTTCCTGTACCATAATGAAAAGATAAATAGGAAGCGAAGAAAATAAATAATGAAAAAAATAATAAATATTGCCATTATCGCCCATGTCGATGCTGGTAAGAGTACACTTGTTGACGGAATCTTATCCGCGTCAGGTGTTTTCAATCATGCGCAAAAGTCAGTAGAGCGTGTGATGGATAGTAATGATCTCGAAAAAGAACGCGGGATTACAATCTACTCCAAAAACTGTTCGGTTATGTATAAAGATACGAAAATTAATATAGTTGATACACCAGGTCACGCAGATTTTGCAGGAGAAGTGGAGCGCATTATTAAGACAGTGGATACCGTGATTTTGTTAGTAGACTCTGTTGAAGGGCCAATGCCTCAAACACGATTCGTACTGCGTAAAGCATTGGAACAAAATCTTAAACCAATCGTACTGATTAATAAGATGGACAAGACTGAAAGCCGTCCAGATGCGGTCCTTGAAGAAATATATGATTTGTTCCTGGAACTTGATGCAGATGAATCACAGTTATTCTTTCCGATACTTTATGGCATAACCCGAGATTTCAAGGTAAGTCGTCATCAAGACGTACGGGATGCCTCGATGGATGTACTCTTTGATACAATCCTGGAACATACAGAAATTTACTCGAATAAAGATAATCTACCACTACAGATGCAAGTATCAACACTAGGCTATGATGCATATTTAGGACGTCTAGGGATTGGGCGGATCCACCAAGGTGTTTTAGAACAAGGGCAAGCTCTCAGTGTCATTGATAACTCTGGAAAGCTTTCTCATGCACGAATCAAAAAAATGTTCGTATATAATGGTATAACACATAGAGAGGTGGCGAAGGCCAATAGCGGAGATATCGTTGTAATATCTGGAATATCGAACATCACTGTTGGAGATACACTCTGTTCTCTTGAGTCGCCATTGCCTATGGAAGCAATCATGGTAGAACAACCCACACTGTCCATGAACTTTTATGTGAATACCTCGCCGTTACAAGGAAAAGAAGGTAAGTTAATCACCAGTCGGAATATTAAAGAGCGACTCAATCGCGAATTGGAGGTTAATGTGGGTCTTAAAGTAGAGCCAGGGTCATCGTCAGATTACTTCACTGTTTCGGGTCGAGGAGAGTTACATCTCTCGATTTTGATTGAAACAATGCGCCGTGAAGGGTATGAACTTTCTATTGGAAAACCACACGTAATTCTTGAAGAACGTAGCGGTGTAACGTATGAACCAATTGATCGGGTGATTATCGAGACTCCAGAGAAGTATAGTGGAAAAATTATTGAACAAATGAGCTTGCGTCACGGAAACCTATATGATGTCGAACAACACAATGATACGGTTCGACAATACTGGTACATCCCTGCACGTCTCATTTTAGGATTTAGAACAGATCTTATTAATATGACGCGTGGTAATGCGATCATGATGCGTCAGCATTATAAGTATGATGTGCAAGCTGGTACGATGAAGGTTCCCAAACGAGGTTCACTAATTTCCAATGCTGCAGGTAATTCGATGTCTTTTCCTATGTTTCATATTCAAGACCGAGGAAGTTTTTTTATCGGAGCCCAAACCGAAGTCTATCCGGGAATGATAGTGGGGGTTACGAACAAAGAAAACGATATGTGGGTCAACGTAATTCGTAATAAACGATTGAATAGTTACCGTGGTAATGGACGCGGTGGTAAAGAAGATGCATTGAAACTTGAAGAGCCCATCGCACTTACTTTAGAGTATGCTCTAGATTATATTAATGATGATGAACTTGTTGAAGTGACGCCTTTGAATATTCGGTTACGTAAGAAGCATTTAAAACAATAGAAAGCTGCCTTCTTCTGAAGGTGGCTTTCTGCTGTAATAACAAGAAAGGGATTTTCCACTATCCCTATTTGTAAGAGATGTTTTTAGATAGTGGGTAACTTTAGGGTGTGCTTTTGAATCTAAAGTTCGTGTGAAAAAAACCATAGAGTTTCTTCTAACTGTTCAACAATACTTGAGGTCTGTATAATAAATGTAATCAGTAGATTGGAAACTCATGAGAACTGGACGGGTGATTGTTGCGCCACATCTTTGAGAAAGTCAAAGAAAAAGATGGTGCCTCGAAGATTTGGGTTACAGAACACTGAGTTTGATCATAAGAAGGGTGACTAAAATATGATAAAATTGATTGCTGTTGATATGGATGGAACTTTTTTAAGTGATGTGAAAGAATACAATCGACAACGCTTTGATTTATTATTTGATATGATGAAAACACAAAATGTCGAATTCGTAGTAGCAAGTGGGAATCAATACTACCAACTTCGTTCATTCTTTCACCGCCATAAAGAAATGTCCTTTGTGTCGGATAATGGTGCTAACGTGATTCACCATTACCAAGACGTTGATCATGAAGTGATACCATGGAATACCGTACATAAAGTGTTCGATATCGTTGGGGGATACGAAGGTGTAAATATTTTGGTATGTGGTAAACAGTCTGCATATCTAACGAAAGAACAAACACAAGCGTTCTATGACCTTGCTATTAACTATAATCATCGAATTCAGTGGGTTGACTCACTGGAAAATGTTGCGGATGATATTCTCAAATTTGCACTTATTGTGGAGCCTCAAGATTTAGAGGTAATACTTGAAGATTTTCATCGTGTCTTGGGGGATGGTATCACGCCAGTCACGAGCGGAAACACTGCAATAGATTTGATCCAACCTGGAGTTCACAAAGCTAAAGGGATAGAAAAAATCCAAAAAATATTGAATGTTAAAGATTCAGAAATTCTTGCATTTGGAGATAACGATAATGATATCGAAATGCTTAAAAAAGCAGGAATAGGTGTCGCGGTTGGTAATGCAAGACCAGGAGTAAAAGATATCTCAGATGTGGTATTAGAAAAAGACAATAACTCAGAAGCGATACTCGATTTTATTGAAGCTATTTTAGTGGCTCAACAATAGATTGAAAGGCAGACACCGAATGCATTCGTCATTCAGTGGCTGTCTTTTTTTATTAAGATTTTAGTAGTGATACTAACAATTGAATATCCTATAACAATAAAAAAACGTCTCAAGAATATGCAATCTCTTTAAGACGTTTATCGATATTTATATTGGAGCGGGTGAGGAGAATCGAACTCCCGTAGCCAGCTTGGAAGGCTGGAGTTTTACCATTAAACTACACCCGCATTTTTATAATATGAAATGGTGTCCCGTGTAGGATTCGAACCTACGACCCACTGATTAAAAGTCAGTTGCTCTACCGACTGAGCTAACGGGACAACATGGTGCCGACTAGAGGACTTGAACCCCCAACCTACTGATTACAAATCAGTTGCTCTACCAATTGAGCTAAGTCGGCATGGTGGAGGATAACGGGCTCGAACCGCTGACCCTCTGCTTGTAAGGCAGATGCTCTCCCAACTGAGCTAATCCTCCGTAACGCTTACCTATAATACACCGAATCAGTACACATGTAAAGCCTAAAAGATAAAAAAAGTATAAAAGCGGGACAATACAATCAAGTGTTGTTTTTACAGTGAGTGAAAAGTATTAATGCGTCAGTATTACATATAGAAATTGATGGCAAAGTCATGTAAAACATCGATGATAATCAAAATAAAAACCACGTTTACGTGGTTTTGTTTTCATATTGGAGCGGGTGAGGAGAATCGAACTCCCGTAGCCAGCTTGGAAGGCTGGAGTTTTACCATTAAACTACACCCGCATGGTGGAGGATAACGGGCTCGAACCGCTGACCCTCTGCTTGTAAGGCAGATGCTCTCCCAACTGAGCTAATCCTCCGTTTGCGTATAGTTATTATACTTCTAATTGAATTCAGAGTAAATAACTATTTCGAAATTCTGTTATTTTTTTACATTTGAGATCGATTTAAGCAAAAAAAAACATCTTATCGATGTGTTGATTTTATATTGGAGCGGGTGAGGAGAATCGAACTCCCGTAGCCAGCTTGGAAGGCTGGAGTTTTACCATTAAACTACACCCGCATATTTATTGTTATAATAAGAAATGGTGTCCCGTGTAGGATTCGAACCTACGACCCACTGATTAAAAGTCAGTTGCTCTACCGACTGAGCTAACGGGACACGAATGGTGGGGAGAGACGGATTCGAACCGCCGAACCCTAAGGAGATGATTTACAGTCACCCGCGTTTAGCCACTTCGCTATCTCCCCATTCATCTTATTAAAAACTGGTGCCGACTAGAGGACTTGAACCCCCAACCTACTGATTACAAATCAGTTGCTCTACCAATTGAGCTAAGTCGGCATGGTGGAGGATAACGGGCTCGAACCGCTGACCCTCTGCTTGTAAGGCAGATGCTCTCCCAACTGAGCTAATCCTCCATGACGTCTTGTTTCCTTAACGCCTTAATAATATACCATGACCCCCTAAGGATAGTCAACAGTAAATATGAATTATTTTGATTTAATTTAAAAAATGCAAAATTACGGCTATTTAAGTGCGTTTAAGCAAATAAAAAACTATCTGAATACAGATAGTTTTATGTAATATTTGATTGAATTATGAAAGCAAGGTTTGTGCTGCAGTGATGATTGCTAATTTGTAAACATCTTCTTCAACACATCCGCGCGAAAGGTCAGAAACTGGTTTATTTAAACCTTGTAAGATTGGTCCAATTGCTTCGAATCCACCAAGACGTTGTGCAATTTTGTATCCGATGTTTCCAGATTGAATTTCTGGGAAAACAAATACTTTTGCTTGTCCTGCTACATCTGATTCAGGTGCCTTTAGTTCAGCAACTGTTGGAACGAATGCTGCATCAAATTGTAACTCGCCATCAATCTTGAATTCTGGTCCAAGTTCTTTAGCGATACGTGTTGCTTCGATAACTTTTTCAACATCTGGACTTGATGCTGATCCTTTTGTTGAGAAACTCATCATTGCAACAACAGGGTCAATTCCGAATAATTCTGCTGTGCGTGCTGATTCAACAGCAATTTCAGCTAATTCTTGAGCTGAAGGGTTGATGTTAATTGCACAATCAGAGAATAGGTATGTTTCATTACGTTTTGACATAATGAATGCTCCACTTGTACGCGAGACACCAGGTTTTGTTTTGATAATTTGTAATGCAGGACGGACAGTGTCACCTGTTGAGTGAACTGCACCACTGACCATAGCATCTGCCAGTCCCATATATGTTAACATTGTACCAAAATAGTTAACATCTTTAATCCAGTTAAATGCATCTTCGCGTGCAAGTTTGCCATTACGACGCTCTACTAATGCATCTACCATTGCATCTTTTTCTGAATAAGTTTCAGGGTTGATGATCTCCAAACGCTCTACCATAAATCCTTTTTCTTCAGCAATTTTTGCAATTTCTGCTGGATCACCTAATACAATTGGGTGTAGTAATCCATCAGACGCTAAACGGACAGCAGCTCCGATGATACGTGCGTCTGTACCTTCAGGGAAGACAACTTTAATATCGCGTCCCTTAATTTTTGATTTAAGTCCTTCAAATAAATCCATATGAATCAATAATCCTCCTATAACCTTTTTATTATAGCACGATGAAAGTTCTATATTATAGTTATGCCAAAGATATGCAAAAAAAGAACACAATTAATGTTCTTTTAATGAATTATTAAGTAACAGAGCAATAAATCGTCCAGTTTTCGAAGCTGAAGTCCTGTTAGTTCATAGAATTTATCGATGCGGTAATTAAGTGTATTCCGATGTACGAAAAGTGCTTGTGCTGTAGATGTTATATTTCCTTGCTCATTCCACATTGTTCGAATGAGTGTTTCCATATCTTCAAAACTGTAGATTTGGTGTTTGATAATTTGAACATAGGTGGAATCGACAAGGCTTGATTTCAAGTAGTGACGAATGTATAAGGATTTAAAAGATTGAACTTTTTGACTCTGATAGTTCGAAGTGAAAATTGCACGTTCTTCGTTATATATATAAGGGAATGAATTATCTGCTGGTGCATTGATCCCAATAAATAAGGATGTTTTAGTTCCAAAATCATCATCCAATGTAGCGATAGACCCTTCAATACGTTCTGAACTTACAATCGGTGAATTCACAATGCAGATACCATACCGTTCATCGACAAAAAATGCTTCTTCGATATTGGGTATAAATGATGTGAACGATTCAAGCCAAAGGTCGTAGCTATCGTGAAGATTCTCAACCATGAAGTGTATCACTTGAAAGTATTTTGATTCAAATTGTGATGATAGGATTTGATGATACAAAAAATCATACCATGGTGAGGAACGTTCTTGTCGAATTGTTAGTGATTGTAATAATTGAATCTCGCTACTGCTCAGCAAATCTTTCGGTAGGACAAAATACTCGTAACCATTATATAAGGATAGTACTGAGGTAAGATTACTTTTATGCTTTTGAATTGTCCCAATTGGATATAAAGTTTTTAACTGTTTGAAGTCCATAATCGTCTCCTTGCACATTGCACAAAATCATTGGTCATAAATACTATATCATAAATGTAACCGCTATATTATAATTGAATTACAATTTAGGAGGACTTTCCAATGGCAAGTATTTCATTAAAAGGGATTCATAAAAAATATGATAAAAACCCTAATTATTCAGTAACAGATTTTAATTTAGAGGTTGAAGACAAAGAGTTTATCGTCTTTGTTGGACCTTCAGGATGTGGTAAATCAACAACTCTTCGTATGATTGCTGGTCTTGAAGATATTACAGAAGGGGAACTCTATATTGGAGATCGTCTTGTAAATGATGTTGAACCAAAAGATCGTGATATTGCGATGGTTTTCCAAAACTACGCACTTTATCCACATATGACAGTTTATGACAACATGGCTTTCGGTCTTAAAATTCGTAAGACTCCAAAAGACGAAATTGATAAAGCTGTTAAAAATGCAGCTGAAATTTTAGGACTTGATACATACTTGGACCGTAAACCATCAGCATTATCTGGTGGAGAGCGTCAACGTGTTGCGTTGGGTCGTGCAATTGTTCGTGATGCACAAGTATTCTTGATGGATGAGCCATTGAGTAACTTGGATGCAAAATTACGTGTAGCGATGCGTGCTGAAATCACAAAACTACACCACCGTCTTCAAACAACAACAGTTTATGTTACCCATGACCAAACGGAAGCGATGACAATGGCTGACCGTATCGTAATCATGAAGTCTGGATTTGTACAACAAGTCGGAACACCTAAAGAAGTCTACAACACACCTGCTAACATGTTTGTTGCTGGCTTCATTGGATCTCCTGCAATGAACTTCTTCCACTGTGTTGTTGAAAATGACCATATTGAATGCCATGGCTTAAACCTCCGCATTCCTGAAGGAAAACTAAAACTTCTTAAAGAAAAAGGATATGAAGGAAAACCTGTCGTGTTTGGAATTCGTCCAGAAGATATTCATGATGAGTTATTAGTTCTTGAATCAAACCCTGATTCAGTTGTTAAAGCAAAAGTTGTTGTATCCGAATTATTGGGTGCTGAGACAATGCTTCACGCATCTGTTGGTGGTCATGAGTTTATCGCAAAAGTTGGTGTAAACCAAACTTATAAAGCTGATCAAGAAGTTGAATTATCATTCAACATCAACAAAGCACACTTCTTCGATCCAGAGACAGAACTCGTCATTAAATAATAGTAAAAGTGGTGACTTATTCACCACTTTTCTTCCTAATAAACATACTTTATGTAGTAGAAAATCGTGTGTTAAGTGGGTCTAATCTAAATTATTACAATTTTTGTATTTTAGGCTTGCATTGTACATGTCGTATGATATAATGAGTAAGCAATCAAGGGAATAGCCTTGAAAGCACTCAATATATTGGGCCATAGCCAAGCGGTAAGGCATCAGACTTTGACTCTGACATTCCCTGGTTCGATCCCAGGTGGCCCAGCCAATATAAATTTAATTCGAGTTCAGTTACTGAACTCGTTTTTTTGTGCTTTACATAAATCTAAAGTATCTTATCAGTCAATGGACTTCTACCTTAAAAAGCAGTGTTCGCAAACTTAAATGAATATATAAACTCATTCTATTCAGATACTGGAAGTCTACCTTGATATACCAAGAATGATAGTTGTATATTCACGTTTGAATTAAAATCAGGTTTTAATGACAAATTTCTAATGTGATATAATTAAATTATAAAGGAGAGGTGAGAGGGTATGGAAAAAAAGACAAAATATATTGATATATTAATTGGAGTACTAATTATTTTCACCCCTATTCTACTTACTGGAGAAGGGCCTCAGTTATCTCAACAATTTTATCCATCGGGAATTACTTTCGTAGTTGGAGTAGATTACTTAATACGTGCTGCTTGTACCGTTATTGGGCTACTTCATATATCAGCTGCGATAAAGAGAATATAGATTATGGGCTAACCAAGAGTTCTATTATAAAAAGCATCGTCCATTCAGTTTATTGTCGAAACACAATAAGTTTGAATAATGATGCTTTCTTTTTCTTGCAAACTATTGGATTGTAATCAAGTCTTTTAAAGTTAGCGACTACGAAGCAATCTGAATCAGTTAATGGTATGACACGAATTACCCTATTTTAAAAGAAAATATGAAAGATTACTTCTTTTTGTCTTTAGAATAGTACGACCTAACGCCTTTAATTCCACCAAAAAAAGACAACGAAATTCCTAACCACAACAAATACTTCATTGTTTGATCCATGATTGTAACCTCCTAATTATATCGATTGTGTTATTGTGTTATAACTATAACACATGTTGAAGTGTAGTACTAGAAAACTAGTAAGAAAACTCTATGTAGTAATAGGATGTCTGGATTTATGTTGCAGGTCGGACATGATTCGAAAATTTCGAAAAAGATTTAAGGGGTGTCGTTTGTTAATGTGTCCTTAGCGCATCGGAGTCAATCTACATGAAAAAGTATAATGCATGCTTCTAGTCACCGTTGCGTTCGATTGATATAATAGAAATATAGTTGAAAAGTAAACTAATGATGGAGGGGAAATTATGGCAACATTAAATGTAGAATTTTTTCATGACGTGATTTGTAGTTTTTGCTATCCAATGTCATATAGAATGAGGGAGATTTCTAAAGCCGTGCCTGAGTTAAACATTATTCATCGGTCATTTGCGCTTGCACAAAGCTCGGATGATCTCGTAATGATGTTTGGCTCGCATGAGGGTGCAAAAAAAGAAATCATGAATCATTGGGAACATGCAAATGAAAATGATACTTTACATCGTTTTAACATTGAAGGAATGAAACAAGAGTCGTTTCTATTTCCGACATCACTCGTTCCATTGACTGCGGCAAAAGCAGCGTATTTAGTAGGTGGCGATGATTTATATTGGGATGCATTTGATGCACTACAAAAAGGACTCTTTACGGATACTCGTGATGTTAGTAACGTTGAAGTCGTTAAAGACATTATCAAGACGGTAAATCTTGATTTCGATCTGTGGTTAAAATATTTTGAGTCTGGTGAAGCATTGAATGCCGTTGAAGCTGACTTTGAGCGTGTAAAGACATATGGAATCCGAAGCGTACCAAGTCTTGTTGTTGAGGGAAAATATCTCATTAATGGCGCGCTCGATGAAAACTATCTCATTGAGGTTCTTAAGAAAAAACTTGCTGAAAAGGAGCAAGAGCATCACTTAGAACTTGTTGAAGAAGGACCAGGTGGAAATGCTTGCAACTTTGAAAATGGGAAATGGAACTGTGATTAAGGCAGTAATCGATGTCATTATTACGATAATTTATAAGTTAAACTACCACTAAAAAAGCTCCTAATAATGGAGCTTTTAATTATTCTCTAACTAGCGTTTGTTTTTGTAGTACCAAAGAAGAGCCTTCCGCTCAAGTTCTTTTACTAATGCGTCTTTTGCATCCCCATAACCGTCAATATCGAAGGGGTATTCAAGTGCAATTCTTTCTTTAAGATCACCATATGCGAGACGGTCTGTGGAATGAGCGCGCAGGTAGTCTCTAAAGATTAAGTGCCGTTCTATGTCATAAATACTACGGACTTCAAATGCGTGGATTTGGTGCGTTCGGTCATCACCACCTTTACGGTAGTAGCGTCTACCTTCCATTCCAAATTCGCCCATGACCTCGTAGCCAAGAACGCCAAAGTGATGATCATTTTGGTCAAGTACTTCTAAACTTGAAACGATGAGTAGAATGTCGATAACTGGTTTAGCACTGAGACCTGGGACTGCAGTACTTCCTATATGATGGAGTTGTACTAAATTATCTCCTAATCCATCACTAATTTTACGTGCTTCTATCTCGAAGTGTATTGGCCATTGTTCATTATATGGTTCAACAATAATATTCATAAAGATCTCCTTATCGGTAGTGTCTCTGAATTAACGAATAGACTCCTTTCTTTTTATTAATTCGATTACATCATTATATCGCTATTATAGTTGTTGGCGCAATCAATTGGATTATGACATAAAAAAAGATGACATTAAATCTCGTTGGATTATTATGCCATCATAGTATTAGTGCTTCAGTTTTTAATAGGCTGTGTAACGTTTTGCTGCATGAATGTCATCATTGTTTCAAACATCTCTTGAGAGGTTTTTCTACTTAGATCAAAGAAGTAATCATGATTGAGATTTTCGTGACTTCCTGTCCAATATACGCTTGTGACAGGGACATTATTTTCGCGGAGTTTAAGTTCGAACTCGAAAGACTGTGCTTCTAACGGGTCGGCATCCCCGGCAGTAATGAATGTTGGTGGATATTGATTGGTAACGTGATAAACGGTTGATAACTCACGAATGCGTTCATAACTTGTGTATTGTTTTTTTCCGGTATAGCTCCATGCAAACATTCCAAATCCTGGGAACCCGGCTTTGCCTACTGAATCAAAGTTATAGACACCGTTTAAAAGAAGCAATCCTTTAATCTGAGATGGTTCAATGTAAGATGTTACTGGAAATAGTTCTTGAAGATTTGTTTGCGTAGTAATGGAGGCAATTTGACTTGAGAGTTGTGCGCCGGCAGAATTACCACCAATAAAAATGTTTTCTGTATCAATGTTATACGTATTGGCATTGAGGTTTAAATAGCTAAGTGCTTCAAGTGCTTGGTGAACTGGAGTCGGATAAGTATGCTCGGGTGCTAAAGAATAGTCTAAGGATGCAACTACGTATCCTCGTGATGCGATAAGTTTTCCTAATGACTCAAGCTGTGTTGAGTCACCAAGTATCCAACCACCACCGTGAATAAAGAAAACAAGTGGCTTGGTTTGGTTGTTAGGGATATCATATATTGTGATTGTTGCGTCCGGATATCCGGTCACAGGAATGGATATTGGTTCTTGGGCTACAACTTGAGCAATGTCATTCTCATAAGGGCCGAGGGTAATTGCATTTTTATTCTGACTGTTAAATGCTCGAAACATCATATCGAATGGCCATGGAGTAAGTTGATTAACAATGAAGAGTGCAAGAATTACAGAAAGTACAGTTGCACCAACGATGTATCTTAATTTTGGCTTTTTCTTTTGTTTGTTATCCATAAATTCCATGGTAGTTCCTCTTTTCATCGATGCAATCATGTGGATGCAGAAATGGTGTTGCATCCATGAAATTGCAGGTTGTCATATATTCTTTATCATAATCCTATTTTAATTAAAATACTATGACAATTATCTGTAATTGTCCTGGATTGCACATGAGGCAAGTGACTTAGTTATTTTTAGGCTATACAGGGTGGTGTTCGTGACGTGATTTGAGACATTTAATACATCTTGAACATGAAAACCTTAAATTTTATTAATATATTGTCAAGAGGTACATATTATGAAAAAAATAATTAAACTAGGGTTTTCACTTTGCATGGTACTTTTACTCGTGCCAATCATGAATATCAGTGCTGCTGGTAAATCAATTGATGACTATTTCAGTCGTCCACAAACAGCCAAGGCTGTCGCTCAGGTCCTTAAAAAGACAGATGACATTACAGAAAACGATCTTCGGACCGTTAAATCTCTCTCTTTATATGAAGATGATGGACATGTGTCCTTTGATAGCGATCTAGGAAAATTAGAGAACTTGGAGTCATTATCAATTGCTAATACAGGTTGGACTTCTTTAGATGGTATTGAAGTGTTGCAAAATTCGTTAACCTCTTTGAGTCTATCCAATTTACCGATTGAGGATATTGTTGCGCTTGAGTCCCTAATGAATCTTAAGTCACTCACATTTACAGAACAATCAGATATAACACATAATGCCATTGCATCGAATGAAAATTTTTTGGTTCCTGTTGAGAATCTAAAGTTGAATACATTTACTTCGTTTTTTTCTCCGTTTAGTGATGAACATTTGGTTTCGCTTTCTAAGATTGAATCACTAACAAGCCTAACCTTAAAGCATTCTATGGTGACGACTATCGTCCCAATCGCAAACTTAACGGATTTAAAGACATTAAACTTGAGTGATGCGCAGTTAACGAATTTGGATGGTGTGGAGTCGATGCACAACTTAAGTACGTTGAATGTTAGTGTGAGTGATCGCGGTCGTGAGCGAAATCAAATAACTGACTTTAGTGCTTTAACATATCCTTATTCTGAGACAGGTGTTCGTCGTAAGTTATCTATCGATGGCTTAACACCAATGTTGACGATGTCATATGATACTGAAAACGATGTCTATTTCTTGGATTTAGATTGCATTGTTCCACCGACAGCATCAGTAGGTTATGAGCCACTAAAATTAAGTGAATACGATATTCCTTATTACGGAACATTTGATGATGATGGGCGTGTTGTGTATGACAATGAACATGTCGAAGAAATTATTAATTCCGGCCATATCGACTTTTCGGCAGGAAACTTTCTTCTCTTATCATCCGATAGATCCTACGATGCTCAGGGTGTGATGTGGATGCGTATAAACGCTGTCGATCTACCCGAACTTGTATACCATACAGTGACATTTAATAGTAACGATGGAAGTGAAGTCACATCCCAATCAATTTTAGACAAAGAAAAAGTAGCGCAACCTGAAGCACCTATCCGCGAAGGCTATACCTTTGACGGTTGGTTCCAAG
>NZ_WTSX01000003.1:0-136047 GCF_009828745.1 Erysipelothrix anatis | reverse complement strand
CATACAGTGACATTTAATAGTAACGATGGAAGTGAAGTCACATCCCAATCAATTTTAGACAAAGAAAAAGTAGCGCAACCTGAAGCACCTATCCGCGAAGGCTATACCTTTGACGGTTGGTTCCAAGACAGTGCCCTTGAACAAGCTTTTGATTTTGATACAGTTATTGAAGCTGATCTCACATTACATGCCAAATGGAGTAAAATTGATGTCTATCATACAGTGACATTTAATAGTAACGATGGAAGTGAAGTCACATCCCAATCAATTTTAGACAAAGAAAAAGTAGCGCAACCTGAAGCACCTATCCGCGAAGGCTATACCTTTGACGGTTGGTTCCAAGACAGTGCCCTTGAACAAGCATTTGATTTTGATACAGTTATTGAAGCTGATCTCACATTACATGCCAAATGGAGTAAAATCAATTCTGATACCGATGAGTCAGGGAATACGAATCATGACGGTGAAACGCCAAAAATTGATGCAGATGAAAAGAAGGAAGTATCGGAAATTGCGATATTGCCGAATACCGGTTTAAATCAAAGTACTAATCTTATTTTAGCGGTTCTCGTAATTTTTAGTGGCTTATTAACACTGTTTGTGAGTATAAAAGGTAAAGAATAACCGAAAAGAACTCCAATTCCTGGAGTTCTTTCTTTCAATATGTCAATTACATCCACTTTGTGATTGGTGTATAATTTATATACTGGTAATTAATTCAAAAAGGAGCAGAGTATGGCAAGACCAACAACTAAAATAGATCTTCAAGAAGCGTCCAAAAAATCATTTAAGAAATTGATGACGTGTATTAACGATATGCCTGAAGCGGTTATAATGACGCCACTACAATTTGATGATGACAAACTGAAAGAAGCACATTGGCGGCGTGACAAGAGCGTCAAAGATGTTCTCATTCATTTATACGAGTGGCATGAGCTACTACTACACTGGATTCAAAATAATCTCGAGGGTAATGACGTCCCATTCCTGCCAGATCCATACAATTGGAAGAGTTATGGTGCCATGAACGTTACATTCATTGAAAAGCACCAAATGACATCGTTAGAAACAGCAAAAGCAATGCTTATTAAAAGTCATGATCAGGTAATGTTGCTAATCGATACGCTCAGTAATGACGCTTTGTTTTCGAAAGCATACTTCAACTGGGCTCCAACATCAACAGTGGGAAGTTACTGTGTTTCTTCAACAACAAGTCACTACGAGTGGGCTTATAAGAAATTAAACAAACACTTAAAAATGAACAAATAGAAGTTCTATAAAAGTGTAGTTGATTATTATTTAACAAATTATGAAGACGAATCTTTGTCATAAATATTGTATGTCGCTTTGAGTGTGGTATACTGTGTTTATTCCGTTATATAATGTCCAAATTGGTGGACAGTCTCTACACTTAACCGTAAATTAAGTACTATGACGTATTCTACGTTTGAGATATCGGAATTAGAGTAAGGAGATACTGATGAATCAGATATCTTATTTTTCTTGTTTCTCAAACTGTGAAACACTAAATTTACATCAAAACAGTCAGTTTACAGAATTCATTCTAAATTCTGATTTTTTAAGTGTAAGCAATAAGACATTCCGTTCATCGATCTTTAGCAACTTTAACACGGTTGCATGTGTGGCAATACAATCGCTTTTAATGACAAAATATAACGAAAAACAAAGAACCTTTTTCGAAGCACGTGGTAATGCACGACTTCGGTATGCGAACTGAGCATAACGAGAGGTTCTTTTTTCATTGCATTGAAGGCCAGTATGTTTGTTTAAAATTACGGGATTAAACAACAACTGATGATTCAAGTGTTAAAAATGCGGCCCTTACTGAAGTTTAGTTGGGAGGCTCGTTATGAAGCTTAAATACACAGATAAAAGTAAGTTGATTGCGACTGCACGTGGGGACGTTCAGGCGGATATCGTACTTACAAATGCACAAATTCTAAATGTCTTTACAGGAGAAATTCGTCTTGGGGACATCTATGTTTCTGATAATGCGATAGCGCACGTTGAATATGACAATCGCGATAATGTACATGGAAAAGAAATAATTGATGTGGAAAAAAGATACGTCATTCCAGGATTGATTGACGCCCATATGCACATTGAATCAACGATGCTCACACCGCGCAATTTTACTAAGGCAGCGTTACCACATGGGACAACGACCATTATTACAGATCCACATGAGGCAGCAAATGTCACTGGAGTTCGAGGTGTTCAATATATGCATGATAGTGCAGAAGGACTTCCGATGCGTCACTTTGTTGATATTCCAAGTTGTGTTCCATCAGTGCTTGGTCTTGAAAACTCGGGTGCAGAGTTTGGAGTTCAAGAGATTGAAACACTTGCATCATTGGATCGTGTTATCGGTCTTGCAGAAGTTATGGACTACTTAGGTGTAATTAATGGTGAAGCTCGTATGATGGACATTATTGCTGCATCGGAACAACGTGGTCTCTTTATTCAAGGTCATGCGCCATCAGTATCTGGTCGTGATTTGTCGGCATATATTTGTGGTGGACCACGAAGCTGTCACGAATCTCGTTCTGGAGCAGAAGGTTTAGAAAAACTTCGGGCAGGTCTATTTGTCGATGCACGCGAAAGTTCAATTACAAAAAATGTTAAAGATATTTGGGAAGCAGTCAAAGGTTCACGTTATTTAGATACGCTATGCCTGTGTACCGATGATAAAGAAGCGGAAGATGTTTTAGTGCATGGGCATATGAACGAAGTGGTGAACGCAGCCATTTCTTATGGAATGAATCCAATTGATGCGATTCGTTGTGCATCATTCAATACGGCGCGTGAGGTTCAAATAGATAACCTAGGGGCAATTGCACCAGGACACATTGCGGACATGCTTGTTGTGGATACTTTGGACGCAATCCATCCAGCGCGTGTCTTCTATGAAGGAAAACAGGTTGCATCAGAGGGTTCATTAGATGTTGAAATTCCTGCACTTGTAGATCCAATTGAATTAGAGAATACAGTTTTTGTAGATGAACTAAGTCTGAGCGACTTTGAGATTATCGCTCCAATTGAAAATGGAACAATCATGATGCATGGTATTGAATACCATTCACCACACTCTTCCCTGACAACTGTGTCTCAATTTGAAATGGAAGTTGTGGACTCACGCATTGTTTTACCAGAGTCATTTAATTTTGTTGCTGTTGTGAATCGTCATAAAAATAATGATGGCATCGCATTGGGAATTGTCAAAAATTTTGGCATGGAAGGCGGAGCATTAGCGTCAACGGTTTCTCATGATTCGCATAACCTCACGATAGTCTACAACAACACTCAAAATGCCCTCTGTGCTGCGAATGCATTGATGCATCAAGGTGGCGGTATGTCCGCAGTTAAAGATAATGAAGTCTTGCATACATTAGACTTACCTGTTTTTGGTTTGATGTCTCAGCTTGAAGCTGAAGCACTTGCCATCGAAAACCGAAAAATGAAGGAAGCCAATCGTACTTTAGGAATGACAGAATTTGTGAATCCATTAATGCGAATTACAACATTGTCGTTAATCGTGATTCCAGAAGCGAAAATGTCAGACTTGGGTTTAGTGGCGGTAAGTTCAAAAGAAATTAAACCATTATTTATAGTATAAGTTGAGGATTAGGTGTGCATGAGAACGATTATTCAAAATGTCAGAAATATGCCCGAATGGCATGCACTTAAAACAATTCGAAAAGAAGTCTTTGTATTGGAGCAAGGTTTGGATGAATGCGTCATTGAAGACATTCATGATGAAACGTGTACACATATCCTTTATGAAGATGCCGGAAAAATTGTTGCAAGTTGTCGTATTCGAAATGAGGGCGATGTTGCCTACATTGAACGTGTCTCTGTGGCAAAGGATTATCGAAACCAATCGCTAGGGAAACAACTCATTATTGAGGCGGTTAAATTTATTCAGTCAAGTAGTGCATTGTTGATATCAATTTTTGCACAAACACAAGTCAGTCCGATGTATGAGAAACATGGTTTTGAAGTGAGTGGAAATAACTTCCAAATCTATGGGACATCACACATCAAAATGATCAAACATATAGTCTAAAGGGAGAAGACAATGAAAAAGGACAGTAACGTATTATTTATAGTTTATATCATGATTGTTATTGCGATATCAGAGCTAATCGGAATGCAGTTCGTGAATGTGGGGAATCTTACAATTCTAATCTTACCACTCGTCTTTGCAGTATTAATTACGATGATTGTGGGAATACCTGCATGGCGCAAAGGTATTATTAAAAAAGTTTATTCTGATACTAACATCAAATTTGCCGGAAGCAATTTAATCTTTATTATGTTGCCATTGATGGCTCGTTACGGTGCAGATGTTGCACCTAAAATTAATGAAATTATGCAATATGGATGGGTATTCCTTTTGCAATCTGTCGGAAATATTGGAACTGTAATTCTGGGATTACCAATTGCACTATTACTTGGTCTTAACCGTGAGGCCATCGGAGCTACATTGGGTATTGGTCGTGAAGGGGAATTAGCATATATATCTGAAAAATTTGGATTGAATGGGGAAGAGGGACGTGGTGTTTTATCTATGTATCTGGTTGGAACACTTTTTGGTGCACTATTCTTTAGTTTCATTCCTCCAGTTTTAAATGCCGTAGGATTTGATTATCGTGCATTAGCAATTGCTTCAGGTTTAGGATCTGCAAGTATGATGACTGCAGCATCCAGTTCAATAGTTGGGCTTCATCCACAATTTGCAGATACCATTACATCATTTGCTGGTGCAAGTCAGCTTGTAACAAGTTTTATGGGAACCTATATTATGGTATTCCTTTCGATTCCATTGATGAACTTTATGTACAAAATCTTTAAAAAAGAAAGAGCTATAAACTAGGAGGCCCATCATGATTACAATTATTAAAGAACAATTACCACGCTTAAAGATGCTTTTTGTTGGTGCATTTTTAATTCTATTTACACAGTCCATTAAACTCATTAAAAACCCAGCATCCACACCTATTACAAAAGAAACATTCATGGGTCTGGGTGTGCTTGTGCTTTTCTCATTTGCAGGTCTTATTATTACTGAGCTTATGAAGAAAACCGGCGTCAAAATTCTTGCGGATTTTCCGGTCCTTGGTTGGGTTTCAATTACATCTTTGATTTTCTGCCTGATTTCACCGTTCTTTATTACAGCAATTGGTGGTGTCGACTTCTTGTCAATCACAACACCGGTCTTAGCTTTTGCGGGAATTTCGGTAGCGAACAACTTGGGTGATTTATCTAAGAACTCATGGAAATTCATTATTGTTGCATTGTTCGTCTTCTTAGGAAGTTACCTAGGTCGAGCAATTATTGCACAATTAGGCCTATGGATTATTGGGTAAGTGATGAAAAAAATCATACTAGATGTTGACACAGGAATTGATGATTGTGTCTCACTTGCGTATATTTGTGGACACCGTGATGTTGACTTATTAGGTGTCACGACGGTCTATGGTAATGTTGATCGAGACGCTGCTACGCGTAATACGATAAACTTGTTAAGTTTAATGGGCAGGGATGAAGTAGGTGTCTATAGTGGTGCTGAACATGCTCTTAACACTGACGGCTTTACCCAACAACGCGGAGGGGCAGTTTTTCACGGATTAAACGGAATTGGCGAGGTTGCGTTGACTGATAGCATGCGTGCAATTCAATCTAGATCAGCGGTTGATTTTCTAGTTGACATGGCTCATATCCATGGTGATGAACTCACAATCGTTGCGAGTGGACCACTCACAAATATTGCGCAAGCAATTTTGCATGATAAAGATGCGATGAAACGTTGTAAACGTGTCGTGTTAATGGGTGGTGCACTCACAGTTGCGGGCAATGTCAGTCCGGTTGCTGAGGCAAACATCTTTCAAGATCCACATGCTGCAAAAGTGGTTTTTGAAAGTGGCATTCCAATAACAATGATAGGTCTTGATGTGACATCGCGAGCCATTCTAAGTCGCGATGATTTAAAGCAATGGGAAACAAAGAGTGATACAACTCAGACATTACTTCAAATCATGGATCATTACTTTAAGGCACATGAGCTTATCTATCCTCAATGGGGCGGTGCAGCGATGCATGATCCTCTTGCTGCGGTTGTCGCGCTGCATGAAGATGTTGTTCGCACAATTACAATTCCACTTACAGTCTTAACCGATGCACAGCATTTGGGTCGTACAGTCTTAAATTTAAGTGCGATTGAAGATGTGATGTCGAGAACTGTGAGTGTTGCGATTGATGTGGATGTTGCGTTATTTAAAAAACATTTACTCTCTACAATTTAATAAAAAAGGTACTGCTTTTAAAGCAGTACCTTTTTAGATGCATCAATGACAATTAATATCTATTCATTACTTTTACGCAGACTATATTTTCTTAGAACAATTCCAAGAACGATGAAACCAGCGGCAATGATCATAAGATTACTTGTTTGCACGCCTGTTGCTGGCAGTGTACCTGGTGTCGTTGGTGTTTCAGTATCGGGAATGCGTTTTAAATTATTAAGTGCATTGTTCAGTGTGATGGTTGTTTGGTCCACAGTTTCTTGTGTAGCGGCGTCATCATTGTAGACTTCTTGCGCTTGTGTAAGAGCTGAGGTTAGCGCAGCAATACTTTCTTTGGTGTACACCGTATGATCGATTGCAGTTGCCTTTTCAATGGTTGCTTTTAAATTTGCTTTATCAACCACAGGAGTGACTGTGATCTCAACGAGACCATCTAGTGCTGCGAGTATTTTTGCTGTAAGTGCATCAATCGTTTCCTGGGTGTAGCTTCCTGCTTCAAGAAGTTCGGTTGCTTCTGTTATCGCATCTGTTAAGACAGCAACACTTTCCGATGTATAAAGACGTGTATCGATTGCACGGGCTTTATCCAAGATTGTCTCAAGTTCAGTTACATCAACCGTATCTTCAAATATGAGATACTTAGTATCTTCTGCAAATGTAGGTTCCAAAATTGTAATCATATTCTGAACTTCATCACTTTGTAGATATTCATTGGCTTGGGTATCTTGAGGAGCACGGGTTTCAAGAACACTAATTAAAGCTCGTAGAGCATTTCGTTTACTTGGTGTAGATGTCGCGGTCATTGTTGAGAACTCAC
The DNA here is from genome assembly GCF_009828745.1 of Erysipelothrix anatis. Classification (GTDB taxonomy): domain Bacteria; phylum Bacillota_I; class Bacilli_A; order Erysipelotrichales; family Erysipelotrichaceae; genus Erysipelothrix; species Erysipelothrix anatis. Next base: position 128,904 of record NZ_WTSX01000003.1, on the reverse strand, counting down.
TTTGGATCATTCCCACGAGGTATTCGTGAGCTGTTGTATCATCACCCAATCCAAGCGCTTGATAGGTAAGTTCAGAAACCATGCCGTAAGCATTCGTATTAAAGTTCTTGGTGTAGAAATCGTTATCGCCAGGACCCATGATTGGTGTATTACGTGAATTGGTCATCAAAGCCAAGGTAATATTATTGTCAGGATCTATTAGTGTTAACGTACCGGTCCATCCAGTATGGCCAATCGTATTTTTACTTGCAAAATCGGAGAATGCCCATCCGTAACCATTCGTGTTTCCTTGACGACGCCATCCGTATCCGTATGTATCATTTAGAGCACTTGGAGCTACGAATTTATCGATTGTTTCTTGAGAGAAGAATGTTTGGCCATCAACAGTTCCTTGGTTCAACATTGCTGTTGCAAGGATTGCGACATCTTGAGCTGTTCCAAACAACCCAGCATGTCCTGAAATTCCGCCCATAGAGTAAAATGCTTTCTCATCGTGCACTTGTCCAGTTACAACTTCAGTGCGCTCATTTTCGAATGAAATTCGCCCATCACGTGTATTTCCGTGCAGTTCGGATGAAACGGTGTCTTTTGTTGTAAAACCATGGTCTAACGGATTAAAAACTAATGAATCAAGGCCAAGTGGTTGATAAAAGTTTTCGTACACATAGGTGTCTAAGCGTTGTCCGCTAACTGCTTCAACGATAGCTCCGAGTAACATAAAGTCAACATCAGAGTATTTAACAACAGATCCTGGTTCCGAAAGTAAAGGCGTTTTCAACATCATCTCTAAAGTTAAGTCTCGGTCTTGCGAGAAGAGATAGTTTGATCCATCACTTTCGAGGTTTCCAGTATAATTTTGGTTGTGATATTGTGGATCTGGGGTAAATCCCGCATCATGTCGGAGTAAATGACCAACAGTGACGAGGTGTTTCGATTGAACGCCACGCCCATCATTTACAAATTCAGGAAAAATTGATACGACGGTTGTATCAAGCGTAATTTTTCCTTGATCTACAAGTCGTTGCATTGCATACACCGTTGCGTACATTTTAGTATTACTTGCAAGGTCGAATAGTGTGTCGGGTGTAACTTTGGTTCGTTGTGCCAAAGGTAAAACCTCGATTTGGTCAAGAATGCTTGCGCCATTTTCGTCGTAAACATTTTTGTAGTTGTTCGTGAATCCATAGGCTGAGTTTTTGACTAAAGACCCATCTTTAGTTACGGCAACTTGGACTCCCGTAAGTCCATATCGCGTTTCAGCGGTAATTATTTGATCAAGAAGTTCGAACATTTCAGGCTTTGCAACAGGTGCTGATGTTTCAGCATTTATAGGTGTTACAATCGTTAAAAGCATTGCGAAAACGAGTAATGTACTCGACACTACTTTACTTACATATTTCATAATTTCCTCCTCTAAAATTATAAAAAGAGCCCAAGGTAAAATCCCTGGGCTCTTGCTTAAGTTGCAACTTAATGGCACGCCACATTCATAGATTAGCCTATATATTTTCGGTTGTCAATCAAAAACAGGAATTTATGAAAGTGCATACAATCCACTAATTAGTGGATATCCGTGGTATGAGTGGGTTTAATAGCAAAATAATTTCTCAAAAATATATAAAAAACAGAAATATAATTTCATTTGGAATTTAGTTGATTAGTGAGCTCATTTTTTACAAATAAGTCCATTCAAATGTAGGCTACTTAACCAGTCAAAAATTGCGTGATTTCTCCCCTAAAAATGAAAATCATTAAGCATAGATACTGAAACAATTAGCACAAAGATTGACAATTTTAAAGATAGGTATATACTAGTGGTTGCGATAAGTACTACTAGGGGGTTGTGTATGAAAAATAAACCTAAACATAAAACAAGTATGGCCCAATTTGTGATCGAGCGCTTAAGCAATCAAAAGATTACCGTGATGATAATTGTGGTGGCATTATTGGTGATGTCATATCTTCAATTTCTTATTCCACAAGTAACACGTTCCGTTATCGATGATATCATTCCAAATGGCACCGCTAATGAATTGTGGGTTCAACTTGGCGTTCTTTTCGCGTTAACGGCGGGACTTGCGCTTATTAATTATATTTCAAACAATGCAATTGCAACTGTAAGTCAGCGTGCTATCACTGATTTAAGAAATGAATTGTATGCACATATTATGAAACAGGACTATGGTTTCTTCGAGACGATTAAAACAGGAGATATCATGGAACATGTTTCAGCAGATGTGACGAATGTACAAGAATTATTTTCCAACAATTCTTTTGGATTAGTTGGTAGCATTGTCACTTTTATATGGGTCCTAACCTATCTTTTTATTCAGGATTGGTTGCTTGCTCTTTGTATTACTGTAACATTCCCACTTCTATATTTTATTAACCGTTTCTTTAAGCAGCGTCTTAAAGTAGCATATCGAGCTGTGCGCCATGCGTCATCGCAAATCAATCAGCATTTACATGTTAGTTTGACTTCTATAGGCCTTATAAAGAATTATGCGAATGAACAGGGAGAGGTTCAAAAATTTGAGGCATTGACTGCGGATTATGATTACCATATTGGTGTTGCGGCAACGCTCCAATCGGCCTACGGTCCTACTCTTTCAATGGTGGATGTTATCGGTACAATCTTAGTTTTAGCATATGGTGCACCCAAAGTCATGAATGGAACGATGACACTTGGTGTTGTGGTATCCTATATGTCCTACCTTGTTTTGCTACAACGGCCTATGCGATCGTTCAGCTCGATTGTGAATCGTGTTCAACAAGCTCGGGTTTCTTTTGATCGTATCCAACGTTTGTTTGAGGTCCAACCTAAGATTGTGAACAACTACATGGCATTATCAATGGTACGTCATAATGATATTCAATTTAACAATGTAGTATTTCATTATTGCGATGGTGAGCCGGTTCTCAATGGCTTAAATGTGACGATACCACATGGTAAGATGACCGCCCTTGTGGGTGCGTCGGGAAACGGCAAGTCGACACTTACGAAACTTTTAATGCGTCATTATGACGTCGTATCTGGAGAAATTCTGATTAATGATGAGGATATTCGAAATTACGAAATTGCCTCATTACGCCAAAATATCGCAATTGTTACTCAGGATGTGGATATCATGGATGGAAGCATTTATGAAAATATTACCTATGGGGCTTACAGTGCATCCATGCGTAATGTTGTGAGTGCAGCGCGTTCGGCCAATATTCTGTCATTTATTAAATCGCTTCCGGATGGATTCGATACACAAGTTGGTGAACGTGGTCTTAAATTATCGGGTGGACAGAAGCAACGGATTGCGCTTGCTCGGGCTTTCTTGAAACAAGCTCCCATTCTGATTTTAGATGAAGCAACAGCATCCCTTGATAACGAGTCAGAACGGTATATTCAAGCATCCCTAGACGAACTTCTTGTGAACAAAACAAGTTTAGTCATAGCACATCGATTGAGCACAATCCGCAACGCGGATAAGATTCTTGTGCTTGAAGGTGGTATAATTATCGAAGAAGGAACGCATGATGAACTTATCAACAAATCGGCACGTTATGCACAAATTTATGAATCTCAATTTAGGGATAAGGAGTAAGTAATGATAAAAGAACTTATGGCTCTGGGACTGACAGAGATTGAATCGAAATGTTATCTTTTCTTAAATGATAATCCTAACCAAACAGGATATGAAGTTTCAAAGCACATTGGTGTCTCTCGATCGAATGTTTATGCATCATTGAGTGCACTGACTCATAAAGGAATTTGCCGTGTCCAAGAAGGCAAAAGTACCACCTATAGTGCCGTTCCAATCGAAGATGTCTTAGATCGCTTGAAACAAGAATTTAAGCATTCCGCAAGTATTTTAAAACGCGAACTTCAAAAGAAACAAAAGGTAAATTTTGGATTTTACAGCTCGCAAGGGACTGACGCTGTAATGGCAATAATCAAAACGAATATATCAAAAGCACAATCTCAAATTATTGCGGATTTGTGGCCGGAAGATCTTGCAATGATTTTGCCACTTCTTGAAGAAGCCCAAGATCGAGGAGTCACCGTTTATTTATCTACATTTGAATCCGTTTCGACCACACTTAAGAATCTAATTGTGGATGAAGACACCCGTAAAGAAGGAGAGCATAGTAATTTTTCAATTCTTTGTGATGGTCAAAAAGTTGTTGTGGGAAGTTTGGATCATCGGCTTCAAGCGAGTGCAATCGAAACGCATCATCCGGCCATTGTCCAATTGGTTCAATCTGCCTTTGATCATGATGTTATCATGACACAATTGATGCATAAACATCGTGATGTTTTAGAATCCGATTATCCTGATGGACTTCAGGAACTTGTAACCCAATATCTTCAAAAAAATCGTTAAAGCACATAAGGTGCTTTTTTTAATATTTCATCGTTTTATACACAATAACTTCATACAATTCTCGCCTCAAGATGTGAAATATGTTTTCTGCATCAGACGTTCAATGCTATAATAACGGTACATATGTATGAATGTATGGGTGGGCATAATTCATAACGGGGTCAGCAATGTAACGCTGACATATTATATTGGATGATGACTTTCCTGTAGATAATTACGATAAAGGAGAGATACAATGAATCATTTTAAAAGAGCATGGCTCAGTGTCGTTCGTCGGAAAGGTAAATCACTGATTCTTTTGGTTCTCGTTTTTGTATTGGGGAACGTAATTGCAGGTGCCTTCTCGATACAACAAGCGTCAAAAAATGTTGAGAAAACAATCAAATATCAGTTGGGTTCAATTGCTACAATATCAATTGATAATGATGCAATCATGAAAGAAATTGAAGAAAATCCTGATTTTGATTTCTCAATCAAAGGTCTCAGTGTTAAAGAAATAGAGACAATTGGTGCTACAGATAGTGTGAAATATTATGACTATTCAATATCAGCAATGCTTCAGTCTGATACCTTAAAAAGTGTTGAATCAGAGGGTCCAGGAATTTGGCGTCAAAGTTCATCAGATGGATCGACTACACGATCAATGTTTGAGGTACGTGGTGTTCACAATCCTAAAGTCAGTTTAATTACCGAAGGGAAAATAAATCTTGCAAATGGACGTGTCTTCAGTGAAGATGAGATTAAGTCGGGGAAATTGGTAATCATGGCTTCAGAACCATTTATGAAAGAAAACAATCTGTCAGTTGGTGATTCCGTAACCTTGAGTAATATTATTAATGGTAGCAGTGATAGTGGCGAAGTACAGGATATTGACAAACGTGATGTAACGTTTGAAATTATTGGAACCTTTAATTCGGAAGCAATTAAAGACAAAGAAAATAATAACAATGCACAAGGTTTCCAAGGTCAATATGATAATTTACTCATCACATCAAACAAAGTTGCACTTGAAGAAGCTACCTTCAGTATGGAAGGACTCAAGAAACAATATCCAGAAATATTTGAAGATGATAAATTAACGATTGAAGAACGTATTATGCAAAATGTAACACCGGTATATGCGCTTAATGATCCTAAGGATGTAGAATCATTCCGTGCTGCGGTAGACCCGACGTTACCAAAATTCTATAAAGTAAGTACATCAAGTGATGCATATGACTCCATTGCGGGACCTGTAAAAGCTATGGATTCAATGGCTCAAATTACCCTTATTGTTGCGGTCAGTGCAACGATTCTGATTTTGAGCTTGGTAATTGTTTTATTCCTTCGAGATCGAAAACACGAACTTGGGGTCTACCTATCGCTTGGTGATCGACGTGGTCGTGTTGTTGGCCAAATTGTCATGGAAGTCATGTTGGTTGCATTTGTTGGGCTTACCTTATCGTTAGTCACAGGTAATTTCTTAGCGAAGGGTTTATCCAGTAATCTGATGAAACCATCGGAAGACCCAATGTTTGGAATGCCAATGTTTAACGACTATGGATCGGGTCTAAATGAACAAGATGTTATTGAAGCTTATAAAGTTGAACTAACACCAGAATATGTTGGCTTATTCTATTTGATTGGATTATCGGTCACAGCAGCAAGTACAATCGTACCAACTGTTTATATTACACGCCTTAATCCAAAGAAAATCATGATGTAGGGAGGGACATGTATGTCATTAATCGAAGTCGATAAAGTCGAATTTTACTACCAAGACGGGGATCAACGACGTTACATTTTACGTGATGTTGATGTTCGCTTTGAAAAAGGAAAGTTTTATGCAATCCTGGGTCAATCTGGTTCGGGCAAAACAACACTCCTATCACTCATTAGTGCTATGGAAGAACCGGCAGGCGGACGTATTTTATATGAAGGTGAAGATTTAAAAACAATTGGTTATGAATCATACCGAAGAAATAAAGTGGGTATAATTTTCCAAAGCTATAATTTAATCCCGCACCTCACTGCACATGAAAATATTTTATTGGCGATGGGGATCACGGATAATGAATTGCCAGAAGGTGAGAGTACGGTTGCCTACAACCTTTTAGATTATATTGGCATTACTAAAACTAAGGCTGACCGACTTGTCACGAAACTTTCTGGTGGAGAGCAACAACGGGTCGCGATTGCCCGCTCACTAGCGACGAATGTGGATCTGATTCTTGCCGATGAGCCAACCGGTAATTTGGACGAAGATATGGAGACTGAAATCATTAATATATTTAAATCTTTAGCTCATGAACATAATAAGTGTGTGGTTGTCGTTACACACTCGAATGAAGTTGCGTCTCAAGCGGATGAGGGTTATTACCTTCGTAAGGGTTCGATGCGTCCCATTCAAGTAGGTAACGATGAGTGATTTTCTAAAAAAGTTCAGTCAAGAGAACTATGAACAAACGACGCAAAAAGAGAAATTGGATGCACATGCTTCCCAAACGAAAACTGTGCAACCCGAACCTGAACAACTCGTTGACGATACTTTACAACAATCACAAGAAACGAAATCATTAATAAACGATACAGATGCGCCTATGAATGAAGCCGATGTTTTAGTGGATTTAGAGGGAGCAGATGAAGCTCCAACGAAATCTTTAGATGAGTACAAACGTGAAGATGCAAATGAGTCCAAAGATGAGGAAGTTGAAATTGATGATGGATATAAAGCCCGTAAACGTAAGCAGTATCTGTTTATTGGAGCGGGTGTGACTGTCGCCTTAATCATCGGTTTTATTCTTTTCCATTTCATGACGACCGTGAAATATCCCAATTTTGTTGGGAAACCTGTGACAGAATTTCAACAATGGGCAAAAGGAAATAGTATCAAAGCAGAAGTAACTGAAGAGTACTCTCTTGTCGATGATACTGGCGTAATTATGAAACAAGCGACTTCCGAAGGGAAACGTGTTAAGAAGGGAAGTACTCAAGGACTTGTTGTCAGCAAAGGCGCTGATCCACAACAAGTTGTACCATTGCCAGATGTTGCATCGATGAATGAAACCGAAATTAATAAATGGGTGAAGGATAATAAAATGGAAAATATCAAGGTTGTCCAAGAATACAGCACTGATGTTGAAAAAGGAAAATTCATTCGCCATGAGATTCGGGATAAAGATGTAACGCCTGAAACCTTGAAACGTAAAGATACTGTGACAATCTTTGTATCCAAAGGTGCGGAAGTCTTTTCAAAAGATATCAAAGTTCCGGATTTCAAAGGTAAAACGAAAGCCGATGTTGAAGCGTGGCATAAAGAGAAAAAATTCGTATCGGATTTCGTCTATGAAGAAGGATACGATGACAAACTCGAAGTTGGTATGATTATTTCCCAGGGAACTGCTGTTGATACACAGGTATCGAAAGATGAATCCCTAACATTTGTAGTTTCAAAAGGGAAGGCAATCTATGTTCCAGATTTCTCACAGATTTCCATGGGAGAATTTAAAGACAATCCACCTACCGGCGTGAATGCAACATTGAAAGAATGGTACAGTGGCTATGCCTATGGAACCTTCTTGGAGCAAAGCATCGCTCCTGGAACAAATATTGCTGGAACTCAAGACACTTCAGTAAAAGTGTATTATTCGATTGGTAAACCATATGTAGGTGAATTGATTGGTATGAAAGAAAATGAATTAGCTGCTTATTTTTACGCATTTAGAGACCGAGGCGCAAACATTAGCTATTCTGTTTCCTATGTTAAACCTGGTGGGTGTGAACCGAAAGGAACTGTGGTCGGAGCAAGTAAGTATAGTCAGTACGTTGCGATGGAAGATCATGTCTCACTGACAGTAAGTAATGGGAATTGTAATTAGTTAAGTATCAAATCTATGAGAAACAGTGTTCATCACTGTTTCTTTTTTTTATGATAGAAAACTCGCTAAAAGCGTGATTTTAGTGATGATAGCGCTTCAATTGGCAAAGTAAACGATTACATTTTAATTGACAAAGCTTTTTTGACTGAATATAATGAAATTACAGATGAATATACAATATTTTGTACATAGGAGGTTTTGTGGAAACGAGATTGAACATTTTGCTTGAAAATAATGTCATTGACGCTGAAGTATATGCTTACGCAATGAAGATATTTCAAGAGTATGCACTTGAACATAACTGGAATGAGACTGCTACTGAGGTTTTCTTAACCCATCTCGCAATGGCGTCACAACGAATTCGAAATGATGATGTTGTTGCACCCATGGATGCATTTATCCTTGATGAGATTAAAGCAAGTGAACATTATGAAGCGGTACTTGAAGTAACGGAAAAAATTCTTGATCACTCAACAATCCCGTTTCCAGAATCAGAAAAGCAATACATTTGGTTACATCTCACGAATGTGTTGAACACCCAATAGGAGGACTTAAAGATGGTTAAAATCGTCGTCGGTGGACAAATAGACAAACAGGCAATTGCGGAATTAGCGAAAAAGATAGGAGGAGACAGTGTATCGATTGATATAAAAAGTGATCTTGATGCTGCGATGGCAATGAAGAGTGGACAATATGACTATTATATTGGCGCATGCAACACCGGTGGCGGTGGCGCACTTGCGATGGCAATGGCATTACTTGGTTCCGATCTGTGTTCAACAGTTTCGATGCCAGGATCAATCAAGGATGAATCATTCATGATTGAAGAAATAGAAAAAGGGAAAAAAGCATTTGGTTTTACTGCACAACACGCGGAAGTCGTTGTGCCAATTCTCATTCGAGAATTCATCAAATAACCTAAAGGAGAAGAACTATGGAATATATTATTATCATGGCAATTGGTGCTTTGGCATCCATCCTTGCCAATAAGGGTATTGCAGTCTTTAACGACGGATTTAGACCTGTCGTGCCACAATATTTTGAAGGTAAAATTAGCCGTAAAGAGTTAGCGGCAACCAGTTTTGCAATTAGCTTTGGACTTGTTGTTGGATTCGGAATTCCAACATCAATTGCTGCTTCAATTATTTTAATTCACTCCATTTTATTAGCGACTGATATTATCGGTACAATTTTTAAAGATGATTTAACGGGATTAATTCTGTCTGGTGTTGTTGGTGCTATTTATGGTGCAGCAATCCTTGGTGGATTACAGTTTGTTGTTGATCTCTTTGCAGCAATGCCATTTAACTTCTTAACAGCACTTGGAAGTGTTAGTGCACCTGTCACAGTCGCATTTGCAGTGTTCCCAGCTGTAGCGATTGCGATGCAACATGGATTCAAAAAAGGAATGATTACAGGAATTATTACAGTTCTTGTTTGGTTCGTTGTTAAAAAATTCGGTATCTTCACACTTGGTGAAGCTAAAGTTGCTTTAAATGCTGAAGGAATCTCAATGCTTGTCGGAACAATTCTTATGGTTGTTTTCGCAACACAAAATAAACAAGATACCAGTACATCTAATCAAGACTTAACCAACGTATTCTCAGGTCAAGTTGCACGTATTCAAAAAAACTGGTGGATTCTTGGAATCATGGGTGGACTTATTGCCGCTGGAACAAGTCTTCTCATCATTGCTGGTGACCCAACTTCTTTAGCATTAATGTCTGAAGGTCAAATGACCAGTGCAGCTATGGCAGCCTTTGCGCGTGCGATTGGATTTGTTCCACTCGTCTTTACAACAGGAATTGTTACTGGTGTTTATGGTCCTGCTGGAGCAACATTCGTCTTCGTAGTGGGTATTGCATTACATGGTAATCCACTGCTCGCGTTTGTTGTTGGTGCAGCTGTTATGGTTCTTGAAGTATTCCTAATTAATATCTTTGCGAAAGCTATGGATAAATTCCCTGGTGTTCGTGAAATGGGAGAGCATATCCGTACAGCAATGAGTCGTGTTCTCGAAGTTGCATTACTTGTTGGTGGGGTTATTGCTGCCGATAAAATGGCTGCAGGTATTGGTAGTTTATTCGTTATCGGATTCTACTTGTTAAATAAACAATCCAAGAAACCAATTGTGGATCTTGCAGTTGGACCGGTTGCAGCAATTATCTTTGGTATTCTCTTGAATATCTTATTGCTTATCGGACTTTGGGCATTACCGGTCGTAGCGTAATATGACAAGAAACGTTTCTTCATTTGCATTACGTACCTATCAAGCGCTCGGTGAAAAAGCTGTTGTCGAAGTCAATGTACAAAAAATCGTAGATTGCGAACAACGACTCAATCGTGAAGAAACATGTTATTACGTTGGTGTGAAAAACACCAACGTAATTCCCATTGAATTCTTAGAAATGCTTGAGTCACATGGCTATTTAATGCATACTCGCGATGCTATGGCCCTGAATGGGCGTGCCATAGATTTAGAACTGGTTAATCCTATAACAGGTCGCTATATGACTGGATCATCAAGTGGTACTGCGATTAATGTTTTTAAAGGGATTAATGACTTAGGAATTGGAACTGATGGCGGTGGCTCTGTTTTGGCACCGGCAGCGGCGCTTAACTTATATGGATTTATCAGTCCCTTAATTTGTAATGATGCATTGTCAAAATATTCAAAAAAATCAACCGACAACATCACGTTTCAACCATCGATTGGGTTTATGGCTCGGGAATTTGAGGTATTACGGGATGTGGTTGCGCTAACGTTACCAGAAGATAACCAAGCATCGATTAACGTTGTCGTAAGTACACCAAATTTTGAACCGTATCAACAGTGTTTACGAATTGTTCAACATCATTTGGATGTTTCGGATTATACGAACCTACGCTATATCAATACAGATCGATCAATGATGATCGATGAGCTTCGTCATTTTGACTTTGATACCTCGGTGTTAATTACCTTTGAAGGTCCGATTGATTTTATTGAATATGGTGATTCTTTATCAGGACACTATGACGCACTAACCACAGCTAAACAGTCACAGTCACATAAAAATTATCTGAAAGTGATTAACATGTTAGGACTTAGTGCAATCAGCATTCCAACATCGCAACTCAGCACCAGCATTTTGATGATTTGCAAAAGTGACCCTACTTATATTCAGGCGATGATGGGTTTTGCACAACAAATTCCTTTCGAGCGATCGGCGCTTGAAAGCCGCTATTTTACACTACAAGAGTAAGGAGATTTATATGACATTACTTAAAGATGGCATCACACTAATTCATGAACACACAACAATTGATTTATCGAAGGTAAAGAACAATCCGGATTGCTTCCTCGATTGTTTTGACGAAACAATTCAAGAGTACAAGGAACTGTACGATTTGGGTGTTCGTAATATCGTTGATGTAACCGCAAATGGAATGGGTCGCAATGTTGAATATGTTAATAAAGTTGCAGTAGCAACTGGTATTAATATTTTGCAGGCTACAGGTTTTTACAAAGAACCATTTCTTCCGGACTTTGTCTACTCAATGAGTATTGAGGAATTGGCTGATTTTATGGTTTCTGAAATCGAATCGGGAATCGATGGGGGAACAACACGCGCAGCTTTAATTGGGGAAATTGGAACAAGTAAAGACGTATTTGAACCGATGGAACGTAAAGTTTTTGAAGCTTCAGTGATTGCAGCCAAACGTACCAACACAGTCATTTCGACACATACATCGCTCGGAACGCTTGCTCTTGAACAAGCATCATTCTTTGTTGAGAAGGGCATTGATCCATCACGTGTCATCATTGGACATCAAGAGCTTTCCGGAAATCTTGATCAAATCAAAGCGTTAATTAACCAAGGTTTCAATGTAGCATTCGATACGATTGGGAAAAATAATTATTTCCCAGATACAACACGGGCAGATTATTTGTTTGAACTCCAAGAGCTCGGAAAGTTAGATGCAATTACGCTCTCTTTAGATATTACTCGTAAATCAAATTTCAAGTATCAAGGAGGTATTGGTTATACCTATCTCTTTACAGACTTCTTACCTTTATTACGACAAAGGGGCATTACCGAGGCATCAATCCACAAAATGTTAGTGGAGAATCCGCAACGAATATTTGGAGGTAAATAATATGAAAGCTTTTCCGCTACAAAGTATGAATCTTGAAGCAGCAACTAAAATGCAATTTAAACTTGTTGATAGTATGACAAAATATTTCAACGGCTACGATATCTTACAGCAAGGGGATTTGGGTGTTCATCCATCTGGGAACCAGCCGGAAACAACCCGAAAAGTAGAGCGTGTTCTCGCAGATTTCTTTGGGGTTGAAGATGCGTGCTTCGTTCGTGGTGCTGGAACGGCAGCCATCCGAGAAGCTTTTGCAAGTGCTGTGAAAGCTAACGATACAGTTTTAGTACATGAGGCTCCAATCTATTCAACAACAATAACAAGTTTTGAGATGCTTGGAATTCAAACCCTATCGTGTAATTTTAACGATTTAGAGGATCTCGCATCGACATTGCAAAAGAACCCAACGATTCATGCAGCCTTAGTTCAGTATACACGCCAACAATTGGCAGATAGTTATGACATGGAGCAAGTTATCGCTACTATCAAGAATGTGAGCCCAGATTGCGTCGTTATCACCGATGACAATTATGCAGTCATGAAAGTTCCCTTTACAGGTGCACAATTAGGTGCTGACTTATCATGTTTTTCAATGTTCAAACTATTAGGTCCTCAAGGTATTGGATGTGTGATTGGAAAACAAGCATACATCGAAACGATTCGCAAATTTCACTATTCAGGGGGAAGTCAAATTCAAGGATTTGAAGCCTTGGATGCAATGCGTTCGTTAGTTTACGCCCCTGTATCTCTTGCTATACAGGCAACACAAATAGAAGCTCTTGCAAATCACATCAACACAATCGGAGTTAAAGGCGTTGCGGAAGCGGTCATCGTGAATGCGCAATCCAAAGTAGTGTGTGTGCGCTTTGATCAACCGATCGCTAAGGCAGTTTTAGAAGAAGCGGCAAAACAAGGTGCTGCAGCATATCCAGTAGGTGCTGAAAGTAAGTTTGAAGTGGTTCCAATGTTTTATCGTGTTTCCAAAACGATGCTTCAATCCGATAATCAATTTGAAGCATATTGGATTCGAATTAATCCAATGCGTAGCGGTCATGAAACTGTATTACGTATTTTAGAAAGTGCAGTTGAGCAGGTGTTATCATGTTTATAGATGTTTTAAAACGCCGGAATCCAGAATTTTTAGATACCGTACGAAAGATGCACCAAGCAGGACAGTTAGAACCGGATACCTATGTTGTTGATATGGACATCTTACGCCAAAATGCGCAAAAAATACTAACCGAGGCCTCTGCTGCAAATATTGACTTGTACTTCATGCTCAAACAACTAGGACGTAATCCCGTCATTGGACAAGAGCTTGTCGCGATGGGTTATCGCGGGGCGGTAGTTGTAGATTTTCGTGAAGCAGAAATTATGATGCGCCACAATATTCCACTTGGAAATGTTGGTCATCTCGTGCAAACACCCAAACATATGCTTGAGCGTGTAATGGCGTACGGAACTGAGGTTTTTACCGTCTTTTCTTTAGATAAAGTTAAAGAAATAAATGACACGGCCCAAAAACTAGAAATGATTCAAGATGTAATCGTAAAAGTGGCATCAGAAAATGATTTGTATTACAGTGGTCAAATGTCAGGGGTAGACTTAACTGAACTTGATGCATTCATTGCAGCAACGCGACAATTGCCGCATATTCGTATTGTTGGTGCTACTGCTTTTCCCTGTTATCTTTACGACACCCAAACCCACAAGACACAAGCAACACCAAACTATCAAACCGTGATTACCGCCACTGAGATGATGGAATCCCAAGGGCTTGAAATTAAGCAAATTAATGTTCCTTCTACAACCTCGGTATCAACATTAAAAATTATGGCTGAAGGTAAAGGCACAATGGGCGAACCAGGACATGGTTTGACCGGTACCACTCCAGCCCACGCATATCGTGATTTGGAGGAGTTGCCAGCAGTTCTCTATCTAAGTGAAGTTTCGCATAATTTTAGACAGAAAGCCTATGCTTATGGTGGTGGGCATTATCGTCGTTCACATGTCAAAAATGCGCTTGTTTATCATCATGATCTTGAAGTTATGGATACAGTGATTCCGGTGGATGATGATAGTATTGATTATTATTTTGAACTAGAACATGAACACGAAGTGAGTGCGACGGTTATCATGGCCTTTCGTTTTCAAATGTTCGTGACACGTAGTAAAGTTGCACTTGTCGAAGGCATTCATTCAAATTCTCCCCGCATTATGGCAGTTTATGATGGATTGGGGAAACTTTATGAGTAAGAAACGATTCATCGTAGTAGTCTTGGATAGCTTTGGGATTGGAGCAATGGATGATGTTGTTAAGGTGCGCCCGAATGATATTGGCTCCAATACATGCCTTCATTTGCTCGAGTATCCGCACACCAAGACATGGCCTCATTTACAAAGTTTGGGACTCATGAATGCATTAGATAAAGATGTAGTTGACTTTGTAAAGAGTTCGAATGCTATTTTCGGAAGCAGTGAGTTGAAACACTTTGGTGCTGACTCCTACTTTGGGCACCAAGAAATATCTGGTACTAACCCTAAAAAACCATTGTTTACACATATCCAAATTCATTTGGATGACATTGAAAAAGATCTCATTGCTTCTGGTTTTAATGTCAGTCGCATTGAACAAGATGGATTACAAGTCCTCAACGTTAACAATATGATTATTATTGGTGATAATATGGAAACTGATTTAGGACAAGCGATTAATGTTGTGGGAGCGATGGACACCTGTGGATTCGAAATGATCCAGGAAGTGGGACATATTGTCCGAAAACATGTTAAAGTTCCGCGTGTTATTGCCTTTGGTGGGTCTGATGTGACGATTGAGCGCATTAAAGCTAATATCATTACGAAAGATGGATTTATTGGCGTCGATGCACCAGCATCTGGTGTCTATGACGCTAACTATCATGTGGTTCATATTGGGTATGGAGTGGACCATACGAAACAGGTACCGCTTGCTCTGGCACGTATTGGAATTGAGAACCATTTCTACGGTAAAGTCGAAAATATTGTTCACAATCCGTTGGGTACAAACTATCCATGTGTCGATACTGCGGATACACTTAATGCTTTAATTAACGATTTGGATACATATGATGAAGGCTTCTTTTTCTTAAACATTCAGGAAACAGATTTGGCGGGTCATGGTGAAAATCCGGAACGTTATATCGATGTCTTAAACATAGCGGACGAACAACTGGGGGTTTTAATGTCCAAATTAACACCTGAAGATATTCTGGTTGTAATGGCGGATCATGGTAATGACCCAACCATAGGACACAGTAAGCATACACGGGAACGTGTCCCATTACTCATCAAACGAATCGGTCATGAAGGTCTAATAGATATCGGAACGCGGCGGACAATGGCGGATGTTGGTCAAACTGTTGCTGATTATTTTGGGACAGAGATTGAGTTTGGAACATCCTTCTTATCTGAGATTGAAAAGCACTGAGAAAGTGCTTTTTTTTACATAGGAAGCGTCATACATATTTGTTATAATATATTAAAGAAAGGAAGTTTTATGACACCAAGAAGAAAATTGATGACAAAAAACGCCTTAGCGATTGAATATCTAGCAAAGGACTTTATAAGTAGAGATATCGGTTCTAAAATTCTCACAATTTCTGAGTACGAAAAAATGATTGAGGTTGCCCGAGGTACAATTCAAAATGCAATTAAGCAGTTGGTCGATAGTGGTGCAATTGCGGTGGAATCTCGTGGTCAATTAGGAACATTCTTATCTCAGAAAGATTTGAAGTTATTACTTGAATTTGCTGGAATTTCATTTTTGGTTGGGGTAATGCCGCTGCCCTATTCTCGAACCTATGAAGGGCTGAGTACCGCTTTATTAACAACGATGGAAAACACGCTTAATATTCCAGTCAACATGGCTTATATGCGTGGGGCACAACAGCGGATTGAAATGATGCTTAATGGGCGTTATGATTTCGCAATTATGTCAAAATATGCTGCCCTTGCCTTTCTAAAACACGATACGAGTATTGAAATAATTAAAGAATTCTCGGACCGTAGTTATCTATCCGGTCATATTATTCTTTTTTCGAAAGATTCGTATCGTGATATTGAGGACGGAATGCGTATTGGAATTGATCATGATTCGATTGATCAATCGTCATTTGTACGTGAAATATGTGCAGGCAAGCGCGTTGAATTTGTAGAGATTAAGTATAATCAATTGATAGAATCCATTCAAAATGGCGTCATTGACGCTACCGTGTGGAATGAAGAAGACCGTGCTATTGAATTGAATGCACTGAATACAATTCCATTGAATCTTAAGAATAATGATAACCGTATTGCGGTAGTCGTTATAAATCGTAATCGGAAAGAGTTAGGCGCAGTGATGAACGCTCTAATTAGTGTAGATGCAGTAACTCAGATTCAACAAGATATTATTAATGGTACGCTGATTCCCAGTTACTAAAAATAGCACGCTAGGTGCTATTTTTTTATACGTAATTAAACTGTTGTTGGTTTTTCTTCCGTTGGATTGCGAGGTACATCATATCTATAAAGAGTAGGTACGGAGTATACATTGTTGTGGAATACTTAACAACGGTATCATCTTCATGAGGATAAAGCTTGATGACTTCGGCATAATTTTGATTGTCGACTTGAGCCGACAATGTCACAACAATAATTGGAACAAAACGCTGTTTCGCAATCATGATGATTTTCTCTAAATCATCTCGAAAATATTCGTGTTGATAGAAGATGACTAATACGTGTTCATAACTCATGACATTCGTAAGTGTGTACATAAGATGCTCAAAATGGGGAATACTACGAATGTTTTGGATTAGATTCTCAATCCGATAAATCATCATGTTCGTCGTTTCTTGTGTTTTACCAAAACCAAAGGTATAAATCATTTTGCTATTGATAAATCGATTCGCAAGATAATTCAAATCAATTGTTGCCACACTTTCGTATAACGACTTATAGTAAGTGTTGTGGACGTTCCATAAGTCACGTGCTTCACTATTGATTGCGATTCCATCACTTTTGTTGGATTCGAGTGACTTTTGGAATTCATATAAGAATGATTTATAGTTTTCGAACCCGATTTTATTTACGAAACGACTAATAGTTGCTGTTGAAACAAAAAGGCGTTCGGATACATCCACAATTCCTGTGTGGTCTAAATCTTTTTTTGATAAGAAAAAGCGTGCAATAATTTGCTCGGATTGTGTAAATTCGGATAAGTTATACTCCAAATATGAGATGAGATTGTCCATAATGGGTCCTCTTTTCGTTAGTATTATCATATACAATTGTGTAAATATTTACAAGAATATAAAAATATGTGTAAATCAACCTATGCAATGTGCACTAAATAGGTGAAAAGAGATGTAAATTTTATCAAGTGTATGGGCCTGTGTTTTATTAAGATTAATATTTGATATATTTGTCGTAGATGGTAAGCGCTACCACTAATCCATTAAGGAGGAGAAAAAATGGATACAGTTAGACTTTTATTAATTTTCGGAATTATTGTGTTCTTCATCGCAATGATGATGAAAAAGAAAATCCCTACAATTATTGCATTGCCAATGATGGGATTCCTTGTTGCGTTGGTTGCATCAATTGGTGTGGTACCAATGGCAGGGTTATTTGATTATCCCGTTATGGTCGACGGCGTCGAAAAAATGACACCAGGTATTTTCAGTTTTGTTATTACTGATGGTGTAAAAATGATGGCTGGGGCTATCGCAACCGTTATCTTTGCATCCGCATTTTCAAAAATGTTAATGAAACAAAACGTTGTTGAAAAAATTATTAAAACTGCAGCAGAATATGCTGGGGACCGCCCACTCGTACTCGCATTAGTATTCTACGTTGTTGTTTCGGTCATTTTTATGGCTATTGGGGGATTGGGAAGCATTATCTTAGTTGGATCAATTATCCTACCAATTATGCTTTCAGCAGGTATTAAACCATTACATGCTGCGACTATTTTCCTATTCTCATTTAGTTCCGGTGGTGTCTTTAATCCAATGAACTACTCAGCATTTATTCCATTACTTGCGCCATCATTTGGAGACAATGCAGCTCAAGCACAACAAGCCTTGATTTCAATGTCATTACCAATTTATATTGTTGCGTTCTGTGTACCGCTTATCTACATCTTTAAAAATATCAAAGGAACAAAATCCGTTAAATCATGGACAACCGACTCAAACATCGGTGGTAAAGGCAACAATGTTTCAACACTCGCAATGTTTGCCCCTGTCGTTCCAGTTGTAATTTTAATTGGCGCACAATTGATGAAATATGCAGTTCCTGCAGAAATTGCAATTGTTATAGGGATCGTTTACTTACTCCTTACTACAAAAGCTAAGAACGTATTCCAATTAGTAACACAAAGTTTTGTTGAGGGAACTCAAGATGTTGCTGGTGTTATCTTGTTGATGATTGGTTTGGGTATCTTAATTAAAGGGGTACAATACCAAACAGTTCAAACAGTCGTGGGACCTTCTATTAAATTCTTAGTTCAATACCTACAAAATCCGGTAACATATGTCATTGGATTTACATTAGGATCATTGCTTGCATTGTACCGTGGACCTTTAAATACATATGGTATTGGTGGAGCTTTACCGGCATTATTTGGTGCTGCAGGATTCAGTCCAATGGCAATCATTTGGGCATTACGAGCAAATGGAAATATGCAAGGGTTTGGAGATCCAACGAATTCACAAAATATCTGGGTTGCAGACTTTGTCAACGTAGATGTTAACGATATCTTAAAAGAAGTATTACTTTACGGAATGCTCATGTCATTGCTTATCTTAAGTTATGCAGTGTTTGTTGCAAAAATTCCATTGGTAATCTAATAAATTTTTAGAAAAGAGGCTTATATGAATCAGAAACAAGTAAGAATAGGAATTGATGTTGGTGGTACTTTTACCGATGCAGTCGTAATTGATAACGAAACAATGGACGTCATCGCATTGAAAAAGACCCCTACAACTCATGACAGTGAAGAAGGTGTTGCAAAAGGAATTATAAACATTGTGCGTGAACTTTTGGACGAGTATCACATCGATGCAGAAAATGTCGTTTTTATCTCACACGGTACAACTCAAGCTACGAATGCATTACTAGAAGGTGATGTTGCGCGGATTGGTATCGTGGGGATGGGTGATGGTACGTCTGCTCGCAATGAGACTAATGTAGAAAAACTTGAACTTGCACCCAATAAGTTTTTGGAAGTCTTTCATGAGTTTATCCCGTCTTCAGACGTTTCTGATTCGACGATAGGTCAAGCAATTGATACGTTGATTGCGAAAGGTGCAGAAGTTATTGTTGCGAGTGAAGCATTCTCAATTGAACACCCGGAACATGAAATTCGTGTTATCGAACTTGCACAAAAACGAGGTTTTTATGCTACAGGAGGTTTCCAAATCTCTCAACTTTATGGACTTAAATTGCGCACACGAACAGCAGTTGTTAATGGATCATTAATTCCAAAAATGATGGAAACATCAGACATGACAGAAAAGGTCATTAAAGACCTAGGAATCAAACGTGATTTGATGATTATGCGTGCTGACGGTGGCGTTATGTCCATTGATGAAGTTCGCAAACGTCCAATCTTAACAATGTTGTCGGGACTTGCTGCAGGTGTTGCAGGAGCCATTATGCATGAGAAAATATCTGATGGCGTCTTCTTGGAAATTGGCGGAACCTCAACGGATATTTCTGTCATTAAAGATGGCCAAGTTATGATAAAAAATGCTAGTGTCGGAGGTCATAAGACATACTTAAAATCAGTAGATGTCCAAACGACCGCAATTGCCGGTGGTACGATGATTCGCCATACAAATCAAGGCATTGTAGTTGGACCACGGTCTGCGCACTTGGCGCACTTACCGTATGAGTGTTTTGATATTCCTGAAGGGGAAACCTTTACTATTAAAATGATTCAACCACGTGCGAAAGATCCTGATGACTATGTTGTTTGTGAAGATAGTAGTGGGAAAACGTATGCATTCACGGTTGCAGGTGCCGCAAACTACCTTCAATGTGTTCATGCTGAGGATTACTCCTGTGCTACGAGCAAGGGATATACCCAGGCATGGGAAGCATTTGCAAAGTATTTGAAGATGGATCCAGTAACACTTGCGACACAATGCATGGACCGTGCATCTGAGCAAATTTGGGCAATCATTGAACAGCTCATTGCAGATTATGAACTTGAGCGTTCGTTCATTACCCTATACGGTGGTGGCGGAAGTGCAGGCGTTATTACGCACTACTTAGGTAAGAAATATGACCTAAAGAGCAAGGTTGTGAATAACGCGCCTTATATTTCTACAATAGGTGTAGCACTAGCAATGATTACGGAACAGATTGAACGCAGTGTGGTTAATCCAAATGAAGATGATATTAAGCGAATTCGCGCAGATATCATCGATAAAATGTTAGAAATGGGAGCCCTTCGCGAAACCATTGAAGTTTCGATTGAAGTGGATACCTTGAATAATGTCTTGATTGCGAACGCATCAGGTACCAATGAAATAAAAAATAACGATGCGGCTGTCGTTGTACAATCGCATGAAGAACTTAAAAAAATAGCGATTCAATCGCTTGGCTACGAAACAGCTGAGGCAAACATCGTCGTTGAAAATGAACGAATCGTTGGGGTTGAAGTTAACCATAGTGAGAAACGTGCATTAGGGCTCTTCAAGAGAAAAGCAACATCTGCAGTTATTCTCACCAAAGATGGTGTCGTTAAGTTCCGACGTCCAAATGGAAAAATTGTCTACGGTACTAAAGGACAATTTAAAGACGTAATGACGTTTATCATGGATGAATATTCTACCTTTAGTGATGCTGGTCAAACAGTACCTGAGTTACACATGTTCGCCAAATTCCGAACATTTAACTATTCAGGACTTATGAATAAAGAACAAATTGAGGACATTTCATGGATGGATTTGGAAGGACTGGAAGATGATGAACGCATTGTATTCTTGGTTACAAGAAGAGGTTAAAGTTCAGGATTTAACGGACTATATTTATTGGTTTGAATTGAACATGACTCAAAACAGTCAACGTGTGATGGATCAAATTGCTGAGGCGGTTAAAATGCAAACGCAAATTGATCCCACAGCACTTCTTGAAGCACAAAACATTAGAACTGAAATGGTTGATACAGATCCAGCATCGATTCATGCACAATACAATCCAAATACTCAAACAATCACAATTAACAACGAATGGATACAAAAGTACGAACAAATCATGGATACAACGCAAGCGTACAATCTGCATTTTATGCATGAAGTGTATCACGTAATCGAAATGCAAGGGGTTTGGTATGATACTTTAAAGTATCGCCAACGTCATCGCATTTCCGAAGTATCTGCTATTTATTATTCGCAACTGCAAAGTGGCTGTCCGATACATCCACGCATTGCCGAGTATGTTATTGCCATTCGTGAAGGTTCGTATACAAAAGAAACACTAGCTACGTATTTAAAAGAGAGGGTTCAAGATTATGAAATTTATCGATTTGCTAAATGAAGAAGGTTTAAAATTGGTGGTCAGTTGTCCTAAAAATGACTATGAGTATGTAAAAGCTGCATGGGAAAATGGTGCGGATGCAGTGAAAATTCATCTTAATGTGCATCACCATGCGAGCGGAACAGATTTTGGAAGTGCTGCTCAAGAACGTGAATTTATTGAAAAAGTAATTACGAATTCACCAGTACCAGTTGGCGTTGTAGTTGGTGGTAACCCAGAAGTTGTTAATGACGATTTGAAAAACGTGTTAGCACACGATTTCGAATTCTTGTCACTTTACCTTCATGATGCAACACCTCAAGTAGTGAATCAAGACAAACTTACCCGGATGTTTGCATGTAGTTATGCATACACGTTGGATGAAATCAAAATGTGGTCACAAATTGGTGCTGAAGTTGCCGAATTGAGCATCGTTCATCCGGACGATTATGGAAAGCCACTAAATATGCGTGATTTACTTCATTATAAGCAAATTATCGACGCCATTGATATTCCAGCTGCATTGCCAACTCAAAAGAAAGTTCGTATTGAAGAACTTGCCAACATTAAGGATCTTGGTTTCAAAGCAATCATGATTGGAGCAGTTGTTACAGGTAATGAGTACGAAGGGTTTGTTGAAACCATTAAATCGTTTAGAGCAGCTATAGATGCACTATGAAACAAATTCTAATTTTACCAATTGATGATCGACCATGTCATACTGACTTTATTCTTGAAGCAACACGAAATATTCATGATGTTAAGGTAGATATGGTTCCCAAATCGTATTTGGGACACTTTACTCATGCAGGGGATACGATAGCAATTCGTAAGTATTTATTGGATCATTGTGCAGAAGCGGATACACTCGTTATTTCGATTGATGCGTTACTTTTTGGGGGGCTTGTGCAATCCCGGACAATGGATGCCACAAAGACTCAGCAAGATTATGACGCACTGTTGCAAACTCTTCGTGATGTTAAAGACCTCAATCCAAACATTAAAATTCTGGCCTACTCAGTCATCGTACGTCTTACCACAACTGTCACCGATTCCAGTCAACTTCAAATCTGGGAAGATCTCTTTGAATACTCCCAGTTAGTACATCGAGTCACTCGTGAGCCGCAGTTTAAAGCGCAACTTCAATTAGTAACACAACGTATTCCGGAAACCGTTCTCGCTGATTATTTGGCAGCACGACAACGCAATCATCACTTTAATAAAGCATGTGTTGACTTAGCGAATGAGGGAATTCTTGACTATGTTTCACTTGTTCAAGAAGATACCCACGAGTTCGGACTTCATGTCCGAGAACAAGAAGTGTTGCTTAATATGATTGAAACACACGCATTACAAGATTGCGTTTCTATTAAAAATGGAACGGATGAGATGGTAGCACTCTTAGTTGCTCGAGATCTTAATCAGAATACAAAGGGCTTTAACGTTGATGTCAAATTCGTCGATCCGCAATATATTGCTAAATTTGAAGATCGTACAATCATCGAGAATATTGCAGGAGCTTTTAAAGTTGCAAATATGACACCAACAGAAAAAGAAACACCGTATGTGTTCCTCACACTTCCAGCAACAGGTCAGACAATTGATTTGGCATTCGAACCGAAGCAAACAACACCATCGCTCACAACCGGGCAACTAGAATATTATGAACGGTATAATGATAAAAATCTGTTTGTTTTAGATGTTCAATATGGTAATGGTGGTGATATCCGTAGCCTTGAGCGTTTGTTGAATAAACTCAACAATGCAACATTGCAAGGATACAGTGCATGGAATACGGGCAGTAATTCGATTGGTACGTTAGTGCTGGATTTAGTGGTCGCGATGTATTATGATACGAACCCTACTTATATTAAACACCGAGTTATCGATGATGCACTCTACCAGGGTGACATTAGATTACTGGTGAATGCTAAAATGCGTGACTTGGGATTTGATGTGTGGGCTGAGAACTATAGCGACACCATTAATGACTATCTAACGACGCTATTAAATGCAGAGGCCCGAAAGTATTCATTTTTGGATACACCTGAGTTTCAAGCGTATCTACCGTGGGGCCGAAGTTTTGAAGTGGCAATGAAGGAGATTTAGTTTATGAAAACATATGATGTAATTGTTGTTGGGGGTGGAAGTGCGGGTGTTATTGCTGCCCTCTCCAGCGCGCGTAGTGGTGCCAAAACGTTGTTAGTAGAGTCCAAAACAACGTTTGGTGGGACTAATACTAATGCATTGGTGGGACCACTTGTACCTTTTCTTGGTGAATCAAAAACACCAATCGTAGGTGGAATTCCTCAAGAGATCATTGATGATCTCATTGCTATTGGTGGTAGTAAAGGTCATGTCGATGATCCCATCGATTTTGCCTACTCTTTAACACCGGTTGATTTTAAGGCAATGCAAATTATTCAAGCCAATAAGTTGTACGCTGAATCAAATCTTGAAATAGTGACAGGAACTAGTGTTACTGCAGTTGAGCGCGAGGGTGCTCGCATCCAAGCAATCCAAACATTAAATGAGTTTGGAACGGCAACGCGTTATCGTGCTTCCGTTATTATCGATGCTAGCGGAGATGCCGATGTAACTCGGTTGAGTGGTGAAGCAGTCAACATCGGTCGAGAATCTGATCACAAAAGTCAGCCAATGACAATGTGCTTTAATGTCGGTAATGTAGATCTTGAACGTGTTCGTGATGACGTTGCAAAGAATCCAGATAACTTTGCGGTAAGTGATGCGATTCGTAATGGAGAACGAATGAATTATGTTGCCATCTCAGGTTACTTTGATGAAGTTCGCTCAAGCAAGACGTTCCCAATTCAACGTGATCGCCTCTTATTCTTTGAAGGCGTTCAAGAAGGTGAAGTCGGAATGAATACAACCCGAATCATGAATCTTTCAAGTTTAAATCCTGAAGAATTACAACAAGCAACAATTGAAGGACACCAACAAGTACTCGCATTGTTTAAATGGTTAAAGGCAGAAATTCCTGCGTTCAAAGATGCATACATTAAGGACGTGGGGGATATCGGTGTTCGCGAATCAACCCATATCGTAGGTCGAAAACAGTTAAATGAATACGATGTTCTAAGTGGCGCAAAACAGGATAAATCAATTGCTGTCGGTTGTTATCCAATTGATATTCATTCGCCCGATTCTTCAATCATGGAATTTCTTGAGGAAAATATTGTTCGAAATTTTGAAATTGATTTGGACATGTGCTTACCACAAAATGTGGATAACTTAATTGTTGTGGGTCGCCCAATCAGTGCTACCCATGCGGCACATGCTGCAAGTCGTGTCAGTGTAACGTGTATGGCACTAGGACAATCAGCAGGAATCATTGCTGCACTAGCAGCATCTCAAGCGCTGAACCCTCATGAATTAGACTATGCGCTAATTAAGCAACACATTGTTGCAATGGGTGGAATTGTTGACCGCGATCAATAATTCGCCAAAATTCATCTCTATATAAAAGAGCCTGCGCATCACCGCGGGCTCTTATTTGTTTTGTAATTTGATAAAAGGACTACTATAACTGGAACAACAAAATATAGAATGTACGACATCGCGTCTGTAGGATCAAATACATCCAGAAAAAACAGAATGATATCGCCAAGAATAACAGCAAGAACGGCACCTAAATATTTATGTTTCATGCAAGATACTCCCTCTCTTTTGAATATATTATACAGTAGGAAGTATAGGATCGGTCACCCATGGTGTTTAGGTTGCTTCGTTATTGGTTCAACTAGCACGCTTACTGAAATTTCATACGCGTAACACCATCGGGACCCAATAGGGCCATTCGTGTTCCGATTCCTTGAAAGCCCAATTTTTCATAAAAATGTTTAACATGTGGCTTCTCGAGCGATGCATCCAAATAAACTGCGTCATTAGAGTGAGAACGGATGGTATCAAGCGCAAGTTGAACCATTCTTGAACCGTGTCCGTCTCCGCGATGAGTTGCATTAATAGCAACAGTCTGAATGTAGATGCCATCAAGATATTTGATATCAACAATACGATGTAAGATCATGTAAGCGCCAATAACCCGAATTTTTCCAAAAGAATTCAGTACTGAAGACAAATCGTGCCATTCGCGTTGAGAATCAATATCGGTGGTATGGAACATAGAAATACATCCGAGAAGTATTCCTTTATCAAAATATAGATAAATGTGTTTATGAGAAAACGCATTATCATCCAATCGAACAAGTTTAGATATTGCGGTTAATGCACGCAACGTGTTACCAAAAATAAAATCAAAAATGCTGGGGTCAGCGGTGTAAATATAGTGTGCAACCTCAAAAACAGAGTCTGTAGTTAGATTCATTTTCTTTAACATAATATCACCTCCCATGTATAATAAAGTATGGGGTAACCCCTTAGTCAAGGAGAAGTTATGAAGCAAGAACTTACAATTTCAGAATTCGCAACGCTCATGAAAACGACAAAAGATACATTAATCCATTACGATGCCATCGATCTCTTTCGCCCTAAATCACGACAAGAGAATGGGTATCGCATCTATACACCCGCTCAAGCAAATACTTTTATCATGATTCAAGCATATCGTGAGATGGGGTATTCACTTGCAGAAATTAAAATGATGCTGCGCGATCATGCCTCCTATGAGAATCATAAGATAACATTAAAAAAACGTATTGATCAAGCCATTCATGACTTAGAACAAACACGTTTTATGTTAGAGTATCGCGATCAATTTCAGAAATTTCTTGAAACCAATCCGATGAATAAGTTGTTTTATGATACTTGGAATATGAATCAAATTTATACACATCATACACCTGTGACAGATGAAAATTTCTATACGGTGCTCTCGAAGATGCAGGAAGCACCCGAGACAAAGACACTCTTACTCAGCTGGATGATAGGGATCCGTGTTAAGCTTCAAACTGAGACGGCACAAATCTTCACACCAACAAACCAAAAAGGTGAACCACATCCGATTGTTGCGCTTACAATCGCCGAAGATTTAGATAATCTTGAGAAACCAATTCGTTTGTTTTTGAAACAATGCAATGCTCACAATGTGACGATTACATCTGATGTATATGTGTTACAAGTTAGAGATGAACTCACAATGGGACCAGAATTTGAATCCACAATCCTTATCTTTGCATCGTATTAATCAATGATGATTCCTGTTTGTTCGAGTAATGTGAGGGCTTCAGGAAAACTGAATTTGGACCCTTTGAGTTGATTGCTTGTAATATCGATGACATAGTATCGCGCATCTCTAAAGTCAGCTTTCTTCAGATCACAATTCGTGAATGTTGTTGCGTCTAATGAACATGCTTTAAACGATGCCTCAGAAAGTTCGCAAAGTTCAAAGCTGCTTCCTTGAAAACTATTGCTTACAAAACTCTGTTTTTTCAAAGATAGATTAATGAACGAATTATACTTCATAAAGGTATTCGTGATTGTATTTAGAACACGTCGATGTTTGCTTGGTCCGGTGAACATCCCCCACGAGACACCGATAAGATTGCAGTTTTCAAATGAGGCATTGTTTACCTCACCAAAATTAGATGTCGGATTAATGATTGTACATTTCTTAAAGGTGCAGTTCAAGAGCACTGTATTATGCAATTCGATATTTTCAAATTTGCAGTTCTCAAACGTACAGTCAATGTAACGCTGATCATCGAGTGATTCATCACACATCTCGATATCTGTAAAATGTTGTTCTTCTATGTAATTCATGGTTGTTCCTCCGCTCAAAGTAAACCTAGTTTCTCAAAGGAAATACGAAGTGTCAAGGCACTTTCAAAGCTAAAAATCCGATATTTATTTTTGACGTTAAATATTGTAACTATGAAGTGGACTTGAGGAAAAATATTTTTTTTGAACATTTTTTTTAAAACGATGGTGACGTGCAAAATGTTAATAACGAAACAATGTAACAATGGAAAAGCAGTTAAATATATTGATGACTTATAGGTGTAGGACGCCGCGATATTGTATCCATTCGATGTCAAAAAACTCGTTTTAAGTAAAGAAACGAGTTTTTTTTCTTGTTTTTATGTTCTCATTTGCACGGTGAATTCTGTCCAAACTGGGAAGTAATTATGTTGCCCAAAGGTACCGCCAATGTCATAAACCTGAGGTAAACACTGCAATTTATCTTTTCACAGATGTGTCACTTGCAATTCAATGGGCGGCATGATAAAGTGATAACAGACCGGTTGGTCTGTTACGGAGGTCACATGTCACTAACACCAAAAGGAAAGATAAGTAAAAAAGAAATCATCGATGCTGCAATTCTTGAATTTTCACAAGGCAGCTATACTGAAATCTCATTGAATCAATTCTGCAAGAACAATGGAATTAGTAAAGGACATCTCTATCACTACTTCGAAAGTAAAGAAGCACTCTATCTCGACAGTGTTCAAGAAACGTACAATTTACTCATGCAATATATTGTTGATCACACTTCAAAAATTTCTAATTATGAGCACGGTTTGAGTCAATATCTAGACGCTCGGTATGCTTTTGGAAAAGAATATCCAGATCATTCGCGATTGTTCATTCATACACGCTACAACGTTCCCGAACAATTAAGGGAGCCAATTCGTAGTGTGAAACAAAATTTGCTCGACTTTAACTTGAATTATTTCCGTGCTGTATTAGAACACGCAACATTAGAAGATGGTTTATCGATTGAAGATGTCTTGCAATATTATTTGGTAGTGAACGATGCATTCGATGCAAAATTCCATGAAGTCGATTCGGTAGATGTTGATCAACATTTCAAAGATATCGAATTGGTCATTAACATGATGATGTTTGGAACCGTTAAGAGAGGACAATAGATATGGGAATTATTGAAATATTAAGATTGATTATAGCTATTGCGATTGCAGTTGCGACAGGGAAACTTGTTGCAAAACTGGGATTGCCAGAAATTCTTGGTTGGCTCATTGCCGGCATGGCTGTTGGTCCGCATGCCCTTGGCATTGTAAATGCATCAGTGATGGACGTAAATAGTTATCACGTTATGATTGCGTTTCTAGAAGCATTTGTTGGGGTGATGATTGGGAGTGAACTGATCATCAGTAAGTTAAAAGAATCAGGTAAAGCGGTCATTGTGACAACAGTTATCCAATCAATCGTAACATTTGTAGTTGTGTCAGCAGCATTTGGAATCGTGTTTAAAGTGATGGGTATTCCATTGTATGTCGCAATTGTTATGGGCTCGATTGCCTTAGCAACAGCACCTGCTCCCGCGTTGTCTATTGTTAAAGAATTTAATACTAAAGGGCCAATAACAGACACATTACTACCACTTGCAGCTATTGATGATATCATCGGAATCATTATTTTTTTCACAACAGTATCCTTGATTGGTGCATCAAGTGGTGGCAGTACGATGTCATTAGGAACGACTCTCTTTATTATGATTGTTGTTCCAATCGCTATCGGATTAATATTGGGTATTGGAACTGGATTTGTTCTCAGAAAAATTAAGAGTAATCAACACTCATTTTATACGGTAATGGTTGCCGTTGCGATTGTTACCGCTGTTGGGCTGTTTATGAATGGAGTCATCTTTAAAGACTCTCTTGTAAACTTTATGTTATTGGGAATGGCATTCGCGGCAGGGTTTGCAAATATGTTAGAATCATCAAAACAAGAAGCACTCTTTACATCACTTTCACCAGTTATTGGGGTTGCTTTAATCATTGTAATTCTCGATTTAGGAATGCCTCTAGATTATCATTTAATCTTTAGTGCAGGAATATTTACATTAGTGTACATCGTGTCACGTGCAATTGGTAAATACTTTGGTGCTACAGCAGGTGCTAAACTTATGCACATGCCAAAGACCGTTCAAAAATATCTTGGATTTACATTACTACCCCATTCAGGAGTCTCTCTTGTTTTCACTGGGATTGCCGTTACAACAATCATGCCATTTGATCCCAATTCAGCAATGATTATTCAAGGAACAATTGCAGCCGCAGCTGTAATTAATGAAGTTATTGCAGTCATTGTTGCTAAAAAGGCGTTTGAAATGTCAGGTGAAATTTAAGCAGCTTAGTTCTGAATGTTAAGGTAATAATCTATAAATGTTCACATATCCGTAGACTCTTGGATAGGTGAGCATTTTTTGTTTACTTATGGTGTTGATAACTTGAGAGCAATGTTTTATGACATGTTTTAATTGAATGTTAACATTCGTGATAGTGTTAAGACTATAAAAAGAAAAGACGGGGTATCACGATGAAACTGATAAAAACATTCGGAATTACATCATTAATTATTGCGTTCGGGTTTACAAATGTTCATGCTTTAGAAGCGTCAAATGAGAAACATGATAGAGCGCAACAATTGCAGCATGTGAGCCATGAGACCAAAGATTTGGAAATATATCGAACCGATGCGATGCGACAGTTTGATGAAAATGATTGGAGTATCGACAAGTCAGTAGAAGGTGTTTGGACATTAACAGATCTTACTAACAAGGACTTAAAAAATATATACATTCCATCAACTGTAAATGTTGAGGGGGACGATATTGAAGTGCGTTTATTGAACCTAAATATGTTCAAAATGAAATCTTCAACTGATACACGTCCCTATGAATCAATCATCATTGAATCAGTACCAGCAGAAAATGATCCATCAACAATTCATAAAGTGGGGCTTGATACTCAAAACATATCAAGTGCCTTTGCCGGTCATTCACGACTTACCTATGTTGATTTGAGTGGGCTTGATGTCGGGGGTGTTACTACCATGGATGGCGTCTTTTCAAACGCATCTGCCATTGAATATCTGGATGTTTCCAATTGGGATGTATCACAGGTTACAAGCATGAATAGCATGTTCTTTGGAATCCAAAGTATTAAAACGATTGATCTATCACAATGGGATGTATCACAAGTAAGAACGATGGAATTTATGTTTAGTGGTTCTGGTTTTTGGGAACTTGATTTAAGTACATGGGATACAGGAAATTTAGTATCTGTTCAATCGATGTTCCACAATACAACGAGAATTACGTCCCTTAATGTTGATAATTGGAATACGTCAAATGTTGAAGACTTTTCTGGAATGTTTACATATTCTGCAATCCCGAATCTTGACTTGTCATCATTTGATACAAGTTCAGCCACTACAATGCAAGGGATGTTTGCGAATACAAACGCTTTAAAAACTGTAGATTTAACGTCTTTTAATACCGCT
Organism: Erysipelothrix anatis; assembly: GCF_009828745.1. Classification (GTDB taxonomy): domain Bacteria; phylum Bacillota_I; class Bacilli_A; order Erysipelotrichales; family Erysipelotrichaceae; genus Erysipelothrix; species Erysipelothrix anatis. Next base: position 97,760 of record NZ_WTSX01000003.1, on the reverse strand, counting down.
CAGGTAACAAATTTCTCAGGTATGTTTAAGAATGCGACATCGTTATGGTCTCTCGATGTCTCTAATTTCGATACCCAAAGTGCAGTTCAAATGGATTCGATGTTCGAAGGAACCAAGGTTACACAACAAATTCCGGGTGAGTGGAATGTTCCTGGAACTGTAGATGTTGGGCACTTTGATATGAGCAATGTAACGATAATAAACAATATGTTCAAAGATTCAAACTTTACAACCCTCGATGTTGAAGCATGGGATGTCAGCAATGTTGTTTATGCGCGATCTGCATTTTCTGGTATGCAAAATCTTTCGGGGATTAATCCTTCCCAATGGAATACTGCGGCAATGGAAGACATTAGTTTTATGTTTGCTTATGACTTAAACCTGCATTTCATTGATATGACAAACTGGCAACTGCAACATGGAATCTCGATGGATCGCGTCTTTGTAATGAATCAAGGGTTTGATAGTCCATTGGTTATTAAAACTGAGGATCCAAAATTAACATCTTATGATTATGCAAGAGACAAACGCTATACCGTTGGTCCTTCGAAAAATGCAATGGCAGGTGGTGCATTTGAAGATAGTGCGAAAATTATTAAAATGTTCAATCAATTTACGATTACAGAAATGAATGAATTGTTAGTTTCAGCAAAGGATTATAACCAGTTTTTAGATGGTGTTCCAACTGCAAGTGACAGTAATCAGACGTTTAGAAGATGGAATCCGGACAATGGAAATAAAACTGAAACTACCAATTTACTCGACGATTTTACCGAATATAAGGCTCAATATGGTCCTTCATTAGTCACGGTTACTTTCGATGTTGACGGTGACACGACCTTAGTCTCGACAGATTATAACACGACACTTGACGCTTCACGCGTTCCTGCTACAGATAAAGTGGGCCATCATTTTAAAGAGTGGAATACGAATCCTGACGGAACAGGGAACGGATTTAACCCGGAGACTGCGGTTATAACAGATAGTATGACAGTTTACGCAATCTATACCGAAAATCCCATCGATCCAATCGATCCAATTGATCCAATCGACCCAATCGACCCAATCGACCCAATCGACCCAATCGACCCAATCGACCCAATCGACCCAATCGACCCAATCGACCCAATTGATCCAATTGACCCAATCGATCCCATCGACCCAATCGATCCAATTGATCCCATCGATCCAATTGATCCAATCGATCCCATCGACCCAATCGATCCAATTGATCCAATTGACCCAATTGATCCGGTAGAACCTATCAGACCTGTCTCTCCTACTGAGACACAAGATGATTCGCAACTCGCGACATTGCCGGCAACAGGCCAAGTAAATACACATTATGTTTATGGTGTGGGTGCTCTTATAGTAATTAGTGGGTTCTTAGTGATTATCTATTCAAAACGTAAAAAAGCATAACAAAAAAGCTCTTGAGACTATCCGAGTGGATAAACTTGAGAGCTTTCATTTTATGTATTTGGTTAATCAATGATTCCGTATTCTTTAAGCATTAGCTCAATATCTGTATCTTTGATTTTCTTCAATGCTTGGTGTTTAACAAGTTTTGGAAGTGGGAGTTCAGGTTGTTCCCCGTCCAGTAAACTTACAGCCCCATACATAAGATAACGTAAGTCATAACGTGAATTATAAACTTCTGGAACACCTTTTTCAACGCCTGCAAGAACATAAACGGCTTCCATTGCAGTACGTCCTGAATACTCGATGGTAAAGACTGTGTCTCGTCCTGGGTCATCCAATGTTTCAGCAAATTGACCTAAAAAGGCGAAGTTAATCGAATTTTTTGGTACAACATAAGGACGATCACCGGTAGCGCGTGGCATAAATTGTGATGTTATAAATGGCATCATGACTGGAACAGCGGTACATGATTCTGCGAGTTCATCAATGTCGTAAACTGGAACTCCGATGTGGTACAACCATTCTTTTGTGATTTCTTTACCTGTACATTCACGCATCGGTTTCTTGATGAAATCGCCAGGAACGTCTGAGAAGAGGCCATAGACCCATACAACGACATCATTCTCTGGTTGACCGATGTATTGACCTTGTCGGTTAATCGTCCAGCTCATAAGCCATGACGAATCCACTGCTGATACGATACCACCGGTAACGACTTTTCCACCGTAAGGCGAACGTTTTGTGATAGCCTCGATATATTTAGGAACACGGTCATCATGACATGTTACTGTACATGATTCCCAGTTTGATTTTTCGGGATCGCTGCAGAATTTTTCTGGACGGCCGAATTCTGGTGATTGTGCTGCGATATTTTTCCATAAGGTCCAAACACCTTTAGCTTCAGTTTCGAATGGAGCAGGTGTATCATCGTCACCATATCCGGAACCTTCGGTCATCGAACCGTTGGTAATAAATAAGAAGTCATCTTCAGTTAAGTCGATTGAGATATCGTTACCAGATTTATCGTATGCAACAATTTTTTTAGCAACTTTTCGTGCATCACTAAGATCAAACTCAACGTTTTCAACATTGACGCCATAACGGAATTGAGCACCGTGATCTTTCAAATAGTTAACCATTGGTAAAACAAACGATGTATATTGATCATGTTCTGAGAATTGTAACGCTGAAAGATCTGGAAGTCCGTCAACATGGTGGATAAAACGGTTCATGTAGAGTTTCATTTCGAGCGCACTGTGCCAGTTTTCGAAGGCAAACATTGTACGCCAGTATACCCAGAAATCACTATCAAGCAATTCTTTCGAAAAGACATCATCAATTGTTTTGTTTTCGAGTGATGCATCACTCATCATGACAAAATCTGCAAGTTCTTTTGCTAGTTTTTGTCCAAGGTTAAATTTACCGTTGTCATAGCGTTTTCCTTGGTTTTTTGTGACACGGCAATTGCTGTAGTTAGGGTCGTCATAATTCGTGTAGAAAAAATGATCGAGGACACTAACACTTGGATCTTCGGTTGAAGGGAGTGAACTAAAGAGACTCCATAGGACTTCGAAATGGTGTCCCATTTCGCGACCACCACGGGAAACATATCCTGCGTTTTGACGAACAATTCCATCCAATGAACCACCCGGTAAATCGAGTTGTTCGAGGAAAGTAATTTTACTTCCGTTCATGTGTGCATCTCGGATGAGGAAACATCCAGCTGCTAATGAACCAATTCCAGTACCGATAAGATAAGCACTTTTATCTTCGATTCCGATTGGTTTGCGTGCATTCACGAGTGAATGATACGATCCGTTTGTTAACGTTAATCGTGGGTCATGTGTTTTTAATTCCATTGTTATTCCTTCTTTCTTAGCAAAATACGCCTTGACCATGTGGCGTCTTATTTTGCCTACACTGATAGTTTACGTGTTTTAGAAACGTGATGCATTATACAAAAAAAGATGGGTGTCTAAGTTTCGGACAGTCCATCTTTTTTGTATAAATACTAGGCATATCGGTTGTGGTGTCTAGTTGATGCTTCGTTCTAATGAGTTCTGAATGTTACCGTCAAACAGATACCCAATCCGTCCAACAACTTCATGCGGGTCTTCTTTCATTCCGGTTTCAATCCAACGAATGACGAGCGTGGTGAGTGCGGATTTATAAAAGGACGCTATCAGATTAACATCAGATTCATCTGCACCAATATCTGCATTCGCATCATGAACATACTGCTGCATGACGTTACCAGAGACGCGATAAATATAGTTGAGTAAAGAATCGCGCTGCATCGAGTCATAGACGTGGTAAATTGCCGTTTTGTTTTCAAGCGCAAAGGTTGCAGCCAAAATAAAACTTTCTTCCCATGATAAGGTATCGTTGTAAGTTTGGATTACGGCATTCAGTTCATCGTCAAAAATTTCTTCTAAAAGTTGGTATACATCGTTATAGTGGTAGTAGAATGCATTGCGATTGATTTGACAAGCAATCGCGATATCTTTGACAGTGATTTTCTTTAATGGTTTTTCATTGAGCATAGCGATGAAGGCATCGCGAATTAAACATTTGGTGTATTGTTGGGCCATAAGTGTGCCTCCCGTTAATTATAATTATACCATTCGCATCTTAAAAAAATATGAAAGAAAGCAGGTACATTCTAATTGTGGTACACTTAAATTACGTTTTTACAAGGTGGGCATAAACTATGATAAATTTAAGAAAATATGAACGAAATATGCTTGAGTCGATGATTCGTGTTTTCTTTGATGCGGTCCATGAATCAACAGGAAAAGACTATAACAAAGCGCAACAGGATGCGTGGACTGGCAGTATAGATACAATTGATCGTGATACGTGGCATCACCGCTTCGCGACCTCCCATACGATTGTTGCCTTTGATCACAACCGCTTGGTCGGCTTTGCGAATCTTGTGGATAATTATATAGATATGTTGTATGTGGATCCAAAATACCACCGTCAAGGAATTGCACAAACATTACTGACAAAACTTGAAGGGGTGTCAAAATCTGAAACTTACTTCGAAGTTGACGCATCAATGAGCGCACGCTTATTTTTCGAACAACAGGGGTATGAAATTTATGCGAAACAGGAGCATATTCGCGGTAAAGTAACACTGATTAATTATAAAATGAGAAAAACACATGTTGTAGAAGGAGTTTATATGTCACTACTTACAAAACAAGCTGAAGCATTACTCGAAGGAGAGACTGACTTAATTGCGAACCTCGCAAATATTTCTGCGTTGATAAATATGAATATGGATCGTATCAACTGGGTGGGGTTTTATCTATTCAAAGAAGACCATCTTATTTTAGGACCATTCCAAGGGAAACCAGCATGCGTTCATCTTTATCCGGGTAAAGGGGTATGTGCAGCGGCATTAGAGGCCAATGAGACGATGAACGTAGCGGACGTACATGCATTTCCAGGACATGTAGCATGCGATGCTGCATCGAAGAGTGAACTTGTGATCCCAATGTATCTTGATGGGAAACCATTTGGTGTCTTGGATATTGATTCCCCAGAATTGAATCGCTTCACCAAGACGGATGAAGTTGAAATGGAAGCAATTGTATCTGCGCTTCTTGACCACCTAGCACAAATAAAAGCCATCGGATAGATGGCTTTTATTTGTGCTAGGGTGTGAAGACGACGGGAGAATTTTTGAGATGGGTGTCTTGAAGGGATACATCAAGCAATGCTTGGGCTACACCGTCACGACTTACGCGATCTTTCATTGCTTCTGAACCAGAGGCAAGTGTATAGTCGGATGTTTCCTGATCTGTTAAGCGACCAAAACGAATGAGCGTCCAATCCAAATTGGAATGATGCAAGACATGACTGAGTTGCTTCATTTCTAAAAATGCTTGCGGCATAAAATGTTTCGCAATCCAGTGGTCCATTTTAAAGAACCATGTATTCGGATCGCTGGGACTCGAAGCGGATGGTGTCCCGATGGTGATGAGTCGTTTTTTACCGTGTACGTGCATGAGTTTTAAGATTGCGTGATGCGCATTCGCAATTGGTGTTGTTTTATCGGAACGCTTCGATTTTAGTTTAGGTCCTAAGGTGCTGACGATGATATCAGCCTCAACAACCAATCGCTCCAGCATCTGAAGGTCACGAAGGTCACCGTAGACGTAAGTAAGATTAGGATGAGAAATGTGGTCAGATTTTTCACCACGAGCATATCCAATGACGTGATGTCCTGTCGCTAAAGCTTTTTGCGCAAATCGTTGTCCAATTGCACCATTGATGCCAATTACTACAAATTTCATGATAATACCCCCATGTGTATGCCCATTGTAGCATGCCATGTCATTCCAACATACTCGGATGCCTAGCATCAATTTTGTAACTTTTTAAAGGGAAGCAGGTGCGTTACGGTATAGAATCATGTAAACTGTATCTATAAGGGGGATTTGACATGGAATGGATATTAATAGTGGTCTTAGTCGTGATTATTATATTGTTGCTTGTATCACGGAAACGAGAATCTCATGATGCCTTTGTAGAATACGATCGCTCGAAAAATATAAAGCCAGATGGCATTTCAAGCCATACGAGTTATACAACGACTCGTGATGGACACTTGCACTCACATGAAGAAAAGAAATCTGATTTTAATCAAAGTCAATTCAATGCAATGAAACGCAATCAACAGCGTGCAAACCAACAATTTACAGGTGCATTTGAATTGGATGCTGACGATAAAGTCTACGTCACAGGGTTAATCAAAGAAATGCAAAAGGTTCGTGCAATTAAGTACATTATCGACAAATATGGTGTCGGCTTACGCGATGCAAAAGCAACTGTCGATACAATAAGTCGCGATCTGCATTAATCATTCAAATTGCACGAATGTGCATGACAGGGGGATGTTATGAGTGATTCAAAAAACTATCTGTTTAAACGGATAAATGTCTTATTTAATAGTTTTTGGATATTGGCAATGGTGGCCGGAATTGGATTAGCCGTGACATTAATTGGCTCAAGCTCAGCGCTTTTTTATCGGGCGTTGACGGCCGTTTTTGATCGCATCCCCTATGTGGGGAATTTAGCATATTCATATGCAAAAGCAACGCAAATGATTGATTTAAGAGGGTTTGTAACATCGATTTTTAACCCGCTGATTATAGTGGATGCTTTATATTTTGTTGTTCCATTTATTGTTTTCCAAATTGTTGTGATGTTGATGAAACGTTATATTGTGAAACACGATCATGCTCTATTAGCTGCTGTCACAACCTTAATTATTCTTGTATCAATGTGGATGACAACACCGAATAGTATGTTCTTAACCCGCATGTTTTCAACACCGACAGTCATGCAAAAAGATACTATTATTCGTTGGGTCTTAGCGCTGGAAATTGTAGGATTTATTGCCTTACTCTATGCCTTACATCGTGAAGGTCGTTTCGATTTGCGCCAACTATGGACTCATGAACGAGCTCGTAAATATACACGAAATGGCTTGATTGCAACATTCGCTGTGATGGCGGTCATGAGTGTAGGGTTGATTACCACTCGCGTCGTAGTCAACGATATGAAACAAAACTTCAACGTTTCCTATGTCTTAGATTTTACGCCGAATCAAGATGGTCATATTTTGCTAAAAGTGCCAAGTAAAATCAAAGATCCATTGAAATATGTTGGTGTCACCCTACCTGAGTATGTTGATGAAAACACGGTATTAAAACAATTTGGTGTTGAATCTTTAGATGTTGGTGCAATCATCAATGGATTTACGGATGATACAATCAACAAAGGTGTGGCACAATTCATCAGTGTTCCGATGTTTAATGCTGTCGTATCTCTAATCATTGTGGTATCGGTAGCAGTATTGGAATTTGTCTCCCGACGCAACCAAATGTTGGCACCACCACTTTACTTAATTGAGACCATCTTGCTTGCAGGATTATTCTTTGGAATTGCTTATCAATTTGGTGTCATTACGATGGTGCTCGCAGGAATCGCACTGATTGGCGTCAGCATTCACTTGATTACGTATATGAAAGAATCAGGCATGCTCGAACGGATGGCATTAAAACTTAAATCACTACGAACACACTAACACTTCAGTTAGTGTGTTTTTTTATGCATTCGAGATTCGCTTGGTTTGGGGCTGTGATAAAATAGGATTAAAGTGAGGTAAAAACAATGACAAAAATCAAACATCCAATTTACGACAATTACCCAGAGTATCCGTATATTTCTCCAGAACGCGATCTTGCGCGATGGGAAAAATACCCGGAAGAATTTCCATATTCGAAGGTTGAAAAGAAGAACATGGAGCGCCTTCCAGAAGGATTGCTACCTGGCGATATTATTATGTTGTGGCGAATTGGTCTTGGAACTTTTAATAATCTCAGCATGATTCCCAACTATTTTGAATACAAATATGGTATCAATAGTGATGAAAGTCTGGAACTCTTAGTTGAAAAGGGATATGCCTATAAAGCCAGTGCTAAAGAATCGTTAGATATGTTAAGTATTCCAGTTTTAAAACGGATTCTAGAGGAAAATAATCTGGATAAAAAAGGAAAGAAGCAGGATGTTTTAGAACGTGTACGTGATCATGTCAGTGAGAATACGTTAGAAACTTCCTTTCCATTACGGAAATATGTAATAACGGATGCGGGTCGCGCGGTCGTGACGGCCTATGATGCGATTATTCAAAAACATGGTCCTAAGATGTAAGGCATCACATAAAATCATACATTCCATAAAAGATGCAAATTTCAATTCGCTCCTAGCCTATTTTTTTGATAGACTGTAAAAAACGGAGGGTACATAATGAAAAAACACAAATATCAACCCATTGCACTAATCGTCTTGCTTGTTCTAGTTGGAGCAGGTTCTTGGTTCACCTTACATGCTATAAATGAACCCAAAACAAAGCACGAGCCGATCCTTGTTTTTAAAGATGACATTACCTTCAAGATTGGTCAGTTGTCGTTTGAGGAAGAGGATATGCCAAATGATCTTGAGCGCCCAACAATTACGGTGGAGTCAATTCTAAAGCCGAATGTTTCAGATTACGATGTCGCATCATTTAATAAAGTACCATGTGGTGATCAACCCCAAGATATGATGTTCCGTTTTATAGATACAGCTGAAGAAGGTTCATATGAAGGAACGGTGTATGCAGCCAAAGATAATGTCTGCAAAACCTATACGTTCAATTATCGTGTTGAGGCATAGTGAGGGAGGCATGGAGCATATTGAACTCAGTAATCGCCACCACTTATTCAAATTCCAGTATCCAGAATGGGACTTGTATCTTCATTTGATTAAAGGGGAGCATCGTAATTATTTGATTGATAGTGGTATAGACCACATTGCACTTGAACCATTGTTGGATATACTTTCATCATTATCAAAACCGTTGGTACTCATTAACAGTCATTATCATTGGGATCATGTTTTGGGTAATTATGCCATTCCAGCAGATCGTATTGTTGCGCACCATAAAACGGCCACAATCCTCAGCGATTCTTGGGATGCATTAATTGCCGAAGGTGCCGATTATTTACAGACACAACCACCGAAGTGTCTGCCTACTGAGACATTCTTTAAAGATTGTTGGTTCGAAGATGATGGTATTTATCTATTTCATACGCCAGGCCATACTGTTGATGGAATCAGTGTTTATGATCGTATTGAAAAAGTTCTTAACGTTGGCGATAATCTTGGTGATGATGTGTCACACATCGTTCCGGAACTAGATTTGGATGTCTCAACATACATTGCGACTTTAGACCAGTATGCGTCATTGGAAATTACGACAATGGTTTCAGGACACATGGGTTTAGCGCAACCACAAATCATAGAAGCCATTAAAGAACAAATCGCGAGCACAACCAATACATAAATTCTTACAATCAACACGGACTTTTCGGTTCGTGTTTTTCATGCGAAAATTTATTAAAAAAAATTATACCGAAAGGCTTGACAAATATCGTTTACAGTTGTAATCTATAGATGTGTTTACAAACGTAAACGACAGGAGGAAGTTATGGACAACATTATTGAAGTACGCGATCTCGTGAAGCACTACCGCAAAAAGAATGGAGAAATCTTTGAAGCTGTTAAAGGGATTAGCTTTGAAGTAAAACGTGGAGAAATCTTTAGTTTCTTAGGACCAAACGGAGCAGGAAAATCGACAACAATTGGAATGCTGACGACACAAAAAGAAATTACAGATGGACACGTCTTCATTGACGGTAAACCATTGCGTCTCAACGCAATCGAAGCACGAAGCAAAATTGGTATCGTGGCACAACACAACAATTTAGATCGAGGTCTCACTGCACGTGAAAATCTTATCTACCATGCGCTGTACTTCGGAATGAGTCGCAAAGAGGCTGAATCTCGTGCGGATTTCTTATTGGAAAAATTCGGACTTAAAGATTGGCAACACGAATACGTGAAGAGCTTCTCAGGTGGGATGGCACAACGCTTGAAGATTTCAAGAGCTATGGTTCATAAGCCAGAAATATTATTCTTAGATGAACCAACAACAGGTCTTGATCCTGCATACCGTGAAGTTTTATGGGAAGAAATGTTGGAACTCAATCGTGAGGGAACAACAGTGTTCTTGACAACACACTATATGGAAGAACCCGAACGATTCTCTGATCGTATTGCGATATTCAGTAATGGTGTCATCCAAGCGATTGGTACCTCGGCAGAATTGAAGCAATTAACACCTGGTAACCAGATTATCAATGTTGAGTTTGAAGCGATTGAACAACAACTGAAAGATGCCCTAGCCGACCTACCCGAAGTCAGTTCAGCATCTGAAACATCGCCAACAAGCTTAACACTCTATCTTGAAGACAAACCTGCAGCATCAGAAGCAGTCCTTGAGTGGATTAACAAGAACCACTTAAAAATGCGATCCTTCAACCTCAGCAACATTACTTTGGATGATGTCTTCGTACACTTAACAACAAAAGGAGCAAAATAATGGAAACAAAAATTAGCAACCGTCAAATTATCACAACAATGGTCAAACGTGACTTAGTGATTCAGGCCCGTGACAAATATGAATTTATATTTAGAGTTGGAATGTTACCATTTATTCTTATCTTAATTTATGGATATGTGCTTCCGAAAATAGGTGTCGTATCCGCAGACTTTCCGCAGTATATGTTCCCTGGCATGGTTGGAATGAGTTTACTCCTTACAGGTATCCATGGTACTGCAGTTCCCTTAACAATGGACTTCAATAATTCCCGAGAAATTGAAGACCGTCTTCAGGCACCAATTGATACACGATACATTGCGATAGCGAAAATGATTGTTGGTATCATCGAGTCATGGATCGGTGCGTTAATCGTACTACCAATTTCACTCATATTCATGAACGAATACCTTGTCTTCTCCTTCACATTCGGACAAATCATTGGACTTATCGGTGTATTGATTCTTGCATCATTTGCTTCCGCAACATTAGGGTTGTTAGTAGGAACAATCGTGAAGCCGATGCAAATTGCTGCAATGTTCCCAGGATTCTTAATGCCTATGGTATTTACAGGTGCAATCTTCTTTACATGGGATGCATTGTCCGCATTACCAGTATTCCAGATGCTTGTTCTTGTAAACCCGCTTGTGTATATTAACGAGGCACTTCGAGCATTGATGTATGTGGATGTAGCGTCTATGCCACTTGTATTCAGTGTGTTGGGTATGGTTGTATTCACAATAATAATGGGTTATGTTGGCTTTAAACGCTTCATGCGTTTAGCACAAAACTAACATTACTTTATCTCTCTTAATTCTCGATTTATCAGTCTAAATCAAACATAAAGGCACTTACTTTCCCCGAGGTAGGTGCTTTTGGTTTAAAGGGGATAGTTATACGGAAAATTAGCACGAATTTCGAATGATGCACACTGTTCATTGCGATTGACAACTACCGTCAGTGTGCTAAAATACGAGGAGACTACATCCGGAAGACTGCCGAGTCGCAGTGTGTCAGAAAGAAACGCATGCAAGGCCAAAGTAAATGCTACTTTGGCCTTTTTATATGCTCAAGGAGGAACTATGAATTATTCGAAAATTAGTAATAGGCATATTATTTGGAAATTTGCGATTCCACAAATGATTGGACTCATTTTCAATTCAATTTATTTTATTATAGATGGAATTTTTATTGGACGTCGTTTAGGCCCTGATGCCCTTGCGGCTGCAGGGGTAGCGATTCCGGTTGTTGAAATTATGATTGCGATATCCATGTTGATTTCAGTGGGAGCGGGTGTTGTTATCTCCTCATCTTTGGGTAAGAATGATACTGAATCTGCTAACAAAATCTTCAATAAGGCCAATATGATAACACTTGTATTAGCAGTTAGTGTTGTTGTGTTAGGTAACCTCTTTTTAGAGCCGCTGGCGCGTTTTATGGGTGCGACAGATCTGATTCTTTACGATACGATGGTTTACTTGCGTTATTTTATAACGGCATCACCTTTTTTAATCTTTAGTTTTACGTTGAGTACGTTTGCTCGAAATGACAATGCTCCACGACTCGCAATGTGGGCACTAATAGTGGGATCATTATCAAATATTTTACTGGATTGGGTGTTTATGTATCCCTTAAATATGGGGATGGCAGGTGCTGCGCTTGCAACGGCACTGGGGCCAGTGTTCAGTGTAATGATTTTACTGCCGCACTTTTTACGAAAGAAAGGTGTCTTATCGTTCGCGTTCATGGCTTTTACAATCAAAGATGTCTGGGATATAACCATAAAAGGCATGGCAGCCTTCATTACAAACTTTTCGATTGGTCTGGTAACACTCTTCTATAACCTTTCAATCACCCATCAAGGCATGGGAGAAGCAACATTATCGGCCTATGTTATTATAGGGTATCTAGCATTAATCGCATTAACGGCCTTCTTGGGTTCCTCTCAGGGAATTCAGCCTGCGATTAGCTTCTTTGCCGGTAGTGGTGAAAATGAACGAATCGTATCTTTAACGCGTTCAACAGTTTGGTTTAATGTGGGGTTGGCGTTAGCACTCACCATCCTTATGTGGGTAGCCGGACCTGTTGTTATTAGTCTGTTCACCAATGATGCTCTATTAATTGCCAACACAAGTGCAATTGCGAATATCTATTTCTTGAATCTTGTCTTTGCAGCTATTAATATCGTGCTTGCAACAGTGCTTCAAGCATTGGATTATCAAAAGTCGTCCACGAATTTATCACTCATGCGTTCAACAGTACCACTCATGGTTTTCCTGGTTGTGTTACCACTAATTTTTGGATCCTCGAGTATTTGGTATGCCGTGATTGGCGCGGAAGTGCTTACGATGGTTGCCTCCGTATGGATTTGGCGCCAGGTCAGTGTAAACCTTAATGTCGCCAAACAAGAAGAGCCACAACGAGTTTAAAGAAAGAGCATCTTGCTCTTTTTTTTTATGTACCCAATTTGAAGGTAACGCACAAAAAGTATATGATTAGTAAAGAAATCGAGGCGATATCATGAAACGAATTGAAAAGTACTGGCAACTATTCTCATCTTCATTTTACTTAAGTGCATTTACCTTTGGTGGCGGGTATGTCATCATCCCATTGCTTCAAAAGAAATTTGTGGATAACTTGGGCTGGATTAGTAATGATGAAATGATGGATATGACTGCCATCGCACAATCAGCACCCGGTTCTCTCGCGGTGAATGCATCTATTTTGATAGGATATAAAATTGCTGGTATTTCAGGAGCGTTAGTATGTACATTGGGAACAGTTTTACCGCCCCTAATCTTACTTTCTGTGATTTCGCAATACTATGATGCCTTTAAGGCAAACCGCTATATTGCGGCTGCCTTACATACGATGCAAGCAGGAGTCGCTGCGGTTATCCTTGATGTTGTTGTAACGCTAGGGAATCAAATCATTCAATCCAAAAATAGTATGTATCTCATGATTATGATTGCAACGTTTGTCTTATCATTGCTCTTCCAAATTAATGCGTTAATATTGATCGTTGTAGCGGGTTTAATGGGTGTCTTTGAAATGACAGTGAGGACACAGAAATGATGATTTATTGGGAATTGTTTATCAGTTTTTTGCAGATTGGGTTGGTAAGCTTTGGTGGGGGTTATGCTGCTATGGCGCCAATTCAAGCTCAAGTGGTTGACAAACATGGTTGGCTAACGCTTGCACAGTTTACAGATCTTATTACAATTTCACAGATGACGCCAGGGCCGATTGCATTGAATTCCGCAACCTTTGTGGGACTTCAAGTTGCGGGTATTCCCGGAGCAATTGTTGCAACGTTGGGAAATGTATTTCCATCCATTGTGATTGTGTCCGTGCTTGCGTATATATACTTTAATTATTCAAAAGTTCGTGCAATTCAAGCTACATTAGATGCTGTGCGCCCAACAGTTGTCGCGTTAATCGCCGTCGCAGGTGTCTCTATTTTCATGAATGCGATGTGGAATGGGAATCCTGTATCATTTGACACGCTGGATCTGACCAACGCATTTATTTTTATTGGCGCATTTATGATTATTCGAAAACTAAAGTGGGATCCCACGTTAGTGATGCTTTTAACTGGCGGAGTCGGCATCTTTTTGGTTTTGATAGGAGTTTTAGTATGAAACAAAAAATAGCGAAATTATTAATGATGATGGGAGTAGGACTTTTTGCCTACAATATCGTGACATACAGTACTGATTTTATGTCCAATCTTCTGCCATTATCAAAGTTTACAATCGGACTTGTGGCAATCATCGTACCGTGGTATCTCAAAAAATCATGGTTCAAAAATCTTGATGATAGTATCTATATTCTCTATTTTCTCTTCATCCTTGCAACGCTTTATGCCGGTGAACGATTTGGTTTTTATTCCACTTTCGAACATTACGATTCAATGCTTCATTTCTCAAGTGGGGCATTACTGACGTTGATTGGTTATGAAGTATGGTGCCATTTTATGAAAGAAAAACCAGCACCGATCATCGTCATCATGATATTTGTCTTCTGTTTTGCGATGACCTTGGGTATTTTCTGGGAACTTTATGAGTATACTGCTGATGGTTTGATGGATTTGAACCTACAACGGTACATGGACCGAAGTGGTCATGAAGTGCTTTGGGATACAATGAAAGATATTGTTGTAAATATGGCGGGATCACTCACTGCGTGTGTCTACATTTTTAAAAATCACCAGAAGTCTGTTAAAAAAAGCTAAAATCGCATATTATTAAACTATGAGGTGAAACGATGGCAACGATCAAAGATATCGCAAAACGCGCAGGCGTTTCGCATGGAACAGTTTCAAACGTCTTAAATAAAAACGGTAATGTCAGTGTTGAAAAAATTCGTCGCGTTGAACAGGCAGCCAAAGAGCTGGGCTTTGTTATGAACGTACAGGCCAAACAGCTTCGAAAAGGAAGCGCACGTAAGGTCGGCTTGGTTCTTCCAAGTTTAATGCTCCATAAATATAATGAAATCTACAAAGGAATCGAATTCGAAATCGCAAAGACTGAGTTTGAGTTTGATGTTTATTTTTCAAATGGAAATCGCGACATTGAATTGAGTATTATAGAAAAAATCGCGTCTTCTGGAGCGTCATGCGTTATAGCATATAGCATATTAAAACGACTTGAAGAGTATGAGGCGTTGGATATTCCTGTTATGATTTTGAACCGTGATTTAACATCAACACATCCTTTGATTCATTCAATTAGTTTTGATTATCGTGATTTAGGGCGTGCCCTTGCCCGCCAAGCATTGCAAGACCAACGTCGCAATATTGTTGTTGTAACAGGTCAATCGAAAGTAATGTATCGCGAATTTCTTGAAGGTGTAAATGAAGTGCTTGAAGATGAAGACGTTGCAATAACACATAAACGTCTGGATGACCTTTTGTTAATGAAGGGAACTTTGGATATTTTGTCACAACACCATTTGTATGATGCTATCATTGCGATGGACGAGGATGTTGTCGAAAATGCCATAAAGCTCACACGATTTACGAATCATGCAACGGTACCCAATATATATACAGTTGGAGCTACAGGACTTCTAGATCCCCAAGCAGCCTATCGTTTGGATGTAAATTATCAGCAACTTGGAAAAAAAGCTGCTGAGATTGTAACACAACTCGATTTCGAAGCACCAGTAAGTCATCTAATACTTGCTGATGACGGATTCAAATACGAAACATTAACAGCGTCCCATGAATTTGAAGAAATTAATGTTTTGATGTTGAAATCACCGACGACTAACGCCATTCGTGCCATTGTCGCAGATTTTACGACCCAATATAGCATTCGTGTTAATATTGTGGAACTTACATATGATGAGCTCTTGAAGACCGTATCGACCCCTGATTCAGTAAAAAACTATGATCTAATCCGAATAGATATGGGGTGGATGACCCGCGTTGGTGCACACATTTTTAAGAAACTTGAAAACTTGAAAATTGATACACTACAAGCACGTGTTCCACGTTATATTCCGGATGACTATACTCACATCGATGGCATCATGTATACCGTTCCGCTCGATGCATCAGTTCAAGTTTTGTACTACCGGAAAGATTTGTTCGAAGATGCGATCATCAAACGTAGTTTTTATGAAATGCATAAACGCAATTTAACGGTTCCTACGACCTACGAAGAATACGACGAAATCAGCGAATTCTTCACACGGGAATTTAATAATAAATCAAAAACTCACTACGGTACATCTCTGGTCTATGGATCAAATATCGTAACGGCAAGTGATTTTATCCCGCGTGTTCGGGACTATAGCCAAAAGAAACAAGTAGATATCAAGATGTATGATTTAAAACATCCGGTGATGCGAGCGGCCATTGAGGCATATGTACAATCGAAAAAGTACTCTAACCGAGATACGAACCATTGGTGGAGCGATGTTTTAAATAATCTTACAAGCGGGAGCACTGCAATGGGGACTGTCTATTCTAATCACGCGTCTTCACTGATTGAATCAGAAGAAGGTATTCATCGCATTGGTTATGCTGATATCCCAGGTGGACAACCGATGCTTGGTGGGGGTGTTATTGGTATTACAAAGACCACCACCCATGAAGCTGCAGGTATTAAGTTTCTAGAGTGGTTATACAGTCCTGAGATATCAGCGTTAATTACATATCTTGGGGGTAGCATCTTAACGAACAAAGTGCATGAGAATGTTGATGTGCTCCGTATTTATCCTTGGATTGAGAAATATCCTGAGTATTTTGCCAAAGGAAAACGTCGAGAAGAATCGTTAAGTGATATTGGCATCGATGAATTCAGTTACGAGATGATTTTGGGGGAAGCGATTCGATCCTATATTTTAGGTGTGTCAACACTTGATGATGCATTAGAACGCGCAATCGAAACACTAAACAAGAGAAGGTAAAGCCTTCTCTTTTATATTGGAACGTTCAAATCACACAATCATCAATAAACCGCTATTTAACTGAATATTAATGTAATCCCTTTCATTAATTACAGCGTTTTAACAATTTTAGAATTGACACGTTCCAATTTCGTTGGTAATCTTGATGTAGGAGGAAGCTTATGTCCGAAAATAATTACTTAAAACAAATGCTCCAAAAGCATGGGGTCTTAATTGCATCTCACCGAGGATTGAATGGTGGGTATATTGCTCAAAATACAATTCTTGCGTATAAAAATGCATTACGTCACGGTGCTCATATCCTTGAGATTGATGTAATCAAAAGTTCTGATGGTGTTTTCTACGCATTCCATAATGGTCTTGAGAAAACAGTACTTGGATTTGATAAAGATATTCGTGAAGCATCATCTGCAGAAATCGAAACTCTGTACATCAGTGGATCAAATGCAACACCAACACATTACAAACTGGAGCGTCTTGATGATGTTCTTGCGTTTGTAAAGGAAACACCGGATTGCTTAATTAACATTGATCGTTCATGGTTTTACTGGGAAGAGATTATTGATTATATCAATAAGGCATCAATGGCATCACAAATTATTATCAAGTCACCAGTCGATACATCCTTACTCACAACGCTCAAAGAAAAAGGGCCATCGATTATGTACATGCCGATTACCAAAAGTGTTGATGATGTTGAAACTGTGAAGGCAATGGAATTAAATACAATTGCTTTTGAAATGATTGTAACAAAAGACACCGATACTTTAGCAGATAAAGCATACCTCAATACCCTAAAAGCTGAAGGATACAGCTTATGGATTAATACAATTACGTTGGACGATAAAACGATTCTTTCGGCACAGCGCGACGATAATCGTGCAATTGAAACTGGCGATTATGAATCCGTATGGGGACACTTTATTGATCTTGGTTTTGATATGATTCAAACCGATTGGCCTGCATTGATTCAGAATTTCATCAAAAACAGATAAAGGAGATTATGATGAAAAAAATAATAGTAAGCATTCTCGTAACATTATTGGTATTAACAGGATGTGGTAGTACTGCTGAGAAAAAAGATTCACTCGTTATTTATTCGAACTCGGCGAGTGACGGGCGTGGCGAATGGCTCACTGAAAAAGCAAAAGAAGCAGGATTCACGGTTGAGATTGTTCCAATACCAGCTGGTGACCTTACAAACCGTCTTATCGCAGAAAAAAACAACGCGATTGCAGATATGGTTTATGGTTTGAATACGATTGAATTTGAAAAGTTGAAAGCACAAGATATGCTTGTTGAATATACACCAGCATGGGCGAGTGATGTGGATACATCGTTGGGTGATGGAAAACACTACTATCCAATCGTAGTTCAACCCTTAGTCTTTATTTACAATGAAAGCGTTGTGGGTAACGATGTACCTAAGGATATTGTTGAATTTGCAGATCCGAAATACAAAGATCAATACAATGTATTCAGTTTAGGCGGGGGTACAGGAAAAACATTGTACTCAAGCATACTCGTTCGTTACGCTGATCCAAGTGGAGTCCTAGGAGTATCTGAAGAAGGTTGGAAGGTTGCAAAAGCTTATATTCAAAATGCACATTTTGAAATTAAAGGTGAAGATTATATTGGAAATGTAATATCCGGAGAACGCCCAATCACAATGATGTGGGGATCAGGTGTAATGCAACATCAAGGAGAACGTGATTACAAGTTTGGTGTTATTTCACCAGAAATTGGAGTACCTTATGTTGTGGAACAAGTAGCAATCTTAAATGACTCGAAAAAAGAACTTGCAACAGAATTCGCAAACTGGTTCGGATCAGCAGAAACACAAGCAGCATGGAGTGAAAAGTTTGGAACAATTCCTGCTCATCCAGAAGCAATGAAAAATGCTTCCGCAGACGTCATAGAATTTATGAATTCAGTCCATGCACAAGACATTGACTGGGAGTTTGTAACAAAAAATATAGATCAATGGGTGGAAAAAGCTGAATTAGAATTTGTTCAATAGTATGAATTAGGAAGGGAAGACTATGATTAAATTTGAGAATATAGAAATTAAGTACGGTGACTTCGTTGCTATTGAAAATCTGAACCTAGAGGTTGAGGAGGGTGAATTTTTCACCTTTCTAGGACCTTCGGGCTGTGGTAAAACGACAACTTTACGGGCACTTGTTGGCTTCTTATCACCATCGCAAGGGGATATCTATGTCGCAGAAGATCGCATTACAAAGCAAACAGTAGAACAGCGTCAAATCGGAATGGTTTTTCAGAGTTACGCACTCTTTCCAACGATGAACGTGTACGAGAATATTGCATTTGGGTTGCGTGTCAAAAAACTATCTAAAGGTGTTATCCATCAAAAAATTATGGATGTAGCTCAAAAAATCGAATTAAAAGAGGAACAGCTCTATAAAAATGTCTCAGAATTATCAGGTGGACAGCAACAACGTGTTGCGTTAGCACGTGCAATCGTCATGGAGCCAAAGATTCTGTGTTTGGATGAACCGTTATCAAATCTTGATGCAAAACTTCGCGTGGGATTACGTCAGGAACTCAAACGATTACAACGGGAGTTGGGAATCACAACCCTGTATGTAACACATGATCAAGATGAAGCATTAGAGTTATCTGATAGAATCGCTGTTTTCAATCATGGAAAGATTGAGCAAGTTGGAACCCCCTTCGAAATATACAATAATTCTCAAACTGAATTTGTCTGTGAGTTTATTGGTGCTATCAATAAACTCGATCTCCCTTTTATTGAGGCAATTTCTGCGAAAACATCAAAACTTGATGTTACAAAACCAGGTTATATTCGTATTGAACGAATTCATCGTAGTCAAAATGAACACTTTGAATTCGAAGGTGAAATTAAAGAAGTAATGTTTAATGGGCAAGTTAGTACATATGTTGTATCAGCATATGGTCAAGAGTTTAAACATATTGAAAAAAATATGACCGATCGCCAATATGCTATAAACGAAGTGCTTACTTTCGCTATCAATCCTGATGATGTTATGCAGTTTTAGGGGGAATTATGGAGACAATAAAAGAAAAAATTCATAATCTAAAGTTGGGTAGCCTTGCAGTTAAACTTGTTATTGCTTGGTTCTTAATCGCGTTTGTAATTTACCCTAATGCAAATCTTTTAGTAAGTATTTTCTTCAAAAACGGACAGTTTTCCACAGATGCTTTTGGAAAAATATTAACTTCGGAACGCGCTATGAAAGCACTGATGAATAGTTTTGTTCTAGCTTTCACCTTAGTTATCACTGTAAATATCGTTGGAACACTAATAGTTCTCTTTACAGAATACTTTGAAATCAAAGGGGCAAAAATACTTCGCCTGGGATACATGAGTACACTTATTTATGGTGGGGTTGTTTTAGTAAGTGGATATAAATTCATTTATGGTCCTACGGGAATCGTTACAAATCTTTTGACTGGACTGTTTCCTGCAATGAATGCCAACTGGTTCACGGGTTATTTTGCGGTTGTATTTGTTATGACATTCTCTGTCACTTCGAATCATATGATCTTCTTAAGAAATGCGATTCGTGGCTTGGATTACCATACAATTGAAGCTGCCAAAAACTTAGGAGCATCAGGGACCAGCATTCTAATGAAAGTTGTGATGCCAACGCTTAGACCAACCTTCTTTGCAGTCACAATTCTTACATTTTTAACAGGTTTAGGTGCCATGTCAGCGCCATTGATTGTGGGTGGACCAAATTTTCAAACCATTAACCCGATGATCATGGCATTCGCCAAAACACCAAGTTCGCAAGAACTGGCAGCCTTACTTGCTGTTATTTTGGGTGTGGCAACGATTCTATTATTGATGATTCAAAATAAACTTGAAAAAGGTAAAAACTATATTTCGATTTCTAAAACTAAGACGAAATTACAGAAACAAAAAATCGAAAATAAGGGACTTAACATCCTAGCACACATTACAGCCTATGCTCTGTTCTTTATCTATACACTTCCAGTTGTTCTTGTTATTCTCTTTGCATTCTCCAATTCTTTAGCAATCACAACGGGAAATTTATCGTTCAGTGCATTTACACTCGAAAATTTCCAACGCCTCTTCGTCGATTCATCAGCATTCAAGCCGTATCTCATTAGTGTGATTTACGCAATTAGTGCAGCTGTAATCGTAACTGCAATTGCAGTGATCGTATCGCGAATTGTCCACAAAGGTAAATCAAAGACGAATGCATTCTTTGAATACAGTATGCTAATACCTTGGATTTTACCATCTACACTTATTGCCTTAGGACTCATGTTGACCTATGATCAGTCACGATTAATTGTTGGAAATAAAGTCTTAATCGGTACACTTGTCATTCTTCTTTTGGGCTACATTGTGGTAAAACTACCGTTCTCCTTTAGAATGATTCGGTCAGCATTCTATAGTATTGAAGATAGTTTAGAAGAAGCTGCACAGTCGATGGGCGCAAGTAAATTCTACACATTACGTCGAATTATTATTCCCATCATCTTACCAGTCCTTCTTTCGGTTATCGCACTAAACTTTAACAGTTTACTGGCGGAGTATGATCTAACGGTTTTCCTTTATCATCCGCTTTATTCGCCACTAGGTGTTATTGTAAAAGCTGCGAGTGATGATATTGCGTCAACCAATGCTATTGCAATGTCCTTTGTCTATACTGTTGTTTTAATGATTATTTCTTCCGTTACGCTCTACTTAACACAAAAAGATGATCGATAGTGTCACTGCAATCATGAAGGCGTTGCATGAGTTTTCCTTCTTTACAATTTTATTACGATTGGGGTTAGCGATGGTTCTTGGGACCATGATTGGTACGGACCGTTCGCGAAAAGGCAGCCCCGCTGGATTAAAAACACATAGTGTGGTTGCTGTAGGATCAGCGTTAGTAATACTCACCAGCCAGTACATCAGTGAGTTAACAGGTAGCACGGATTTATCAAGAATGCCAGCACAAGTAATTAGTGGTATTGGGTTTCTTGGTGCGGGAACAATTTTGGTTATGGGTGGAAATCGTATTAAAGGATTAACATCAGCAGCTACAATTTGGTTTAGTGCCTGTATGGGGATTGCGGTTGGTATTGGGTTCTATGAAGGGGCAATCGGGTCCGTTATTTTTGAAATCATTATCTTTAAAGTATTGTCTCGGATGTCAGTGCTTCAAAACGGCGTTTCTACTATTGAAATCTATATATCCTATACCAGTTGCTTTAATCTCCAACAATTTGTGAATTCACTTGAAGCGGCGCATGCGCGAATTATTGAAATTGAATCCAATAAACTACCCACGTTGCGCGATGGCGAAGAACGGATTTATAATACGCAGTTTATTATCCAATTGGATAAAGAAATTGATCACGATGAACTCGTTTCATCACTTAAAAATACATTGGGCGTTTTAACAGTGTTACAGTTTTAAAAAAAGTGCATTAGCACTTTTTTCATTTGTGAAAAAAGTTTCGGAAGTTCTTTAATAATGCGTGTTCAGTGGATATAAGGCTCAAATAGTAGCGTAAACGAACGTTGTTCATTAATGTTCATTTTCAGAAAATTAAAAATCAAAAATTCACGTTGCATCTCTGTATACAATAAAAAATAAGTCTTGTATAATGTTCGAGACTTACCCAACGAAATGATATTAAAGAGGAGAAAATGTGTATGGATATTTTAGGGAAATACATAAAAAAATATAAATGGTGGTTTGTTGCCTCATTTGTATTAATTGGAACCTCTGCAGCAGCACAGTTAATCCAACCAAACATCCTTGCAACAATCATTACAGCAATTGTTCAACAGGACACAAGTACAATTACACGATTGGGTGTAATTCTGATCGGTTTAGCATTGCTTGGATTTGTAGCAGGGATTCTAAATACCGTCATCGCAGCACGAATTGCACAACGTGTTGGGAGTGAATTACGCGGGGAAATTTTTGAAAAGGTACAAGAATTTTCCTACAGTAATATTGAAAAATTTAGTGCAAGCAATCTCGTGATTCGTCTTGTTAATGACACGCAACAAGTTCAAAACTTGATCATGATTATGTTGCAGTCCTTAACACGTATCCCAGTTATGTTTATTGGTAGTTTCATTCTCGCAATGACGGTTTTACCACAATTCTGGTGGATTGTTATTTTAGCGATTGCTCTCGTTGGCCTTGTTGTCGGTGCAGCTTTTGGAAAAATGGGACCACGCTTTGGAAAAATCCAAATGTTAATTGAGAAAATCAATGCGATTGCAAAAGAGAACTTCATTGGTATGCGTGTCGTAAAATCATTCGTCCAAGAAGATTCAGAGAAAACTAAATTCAACGCAGAAAGTGACATCCTCACTAAAGAAACAATTCAGATTGGCTATATCTTCTCAATTATGATGCCATCCTTTTTCCTCATTATGGATACTGGTATTGCACTTGTTATGATTTTGGTAGGACGTAGTGCGGAGGTTGATCCAAGCATTATTGGAAACTCCGTGTCCTTTATTAGTTACTTAGTTATGGTAATGATGTCCTTAATGATTGGTGGAATGATGGTAAGCTTCTCATCACGTGCTTTTGTTTCTTTAGGACGTATTAAAGAAGTAATGGAAACCGTACGTGATATGGATTACGTGAGTGAATCTGAACCAATTGCTACAGGGGATGTTGTCTTTGAAGATGTGTCTTTTGCCTACGCAGAAGATGCACCTGATACCTTGAAACATATAAGTTTCAGTGTTAAACATGGTGAGACTTTGGGGATTGTCGGTGCTACGGGTGCTGGAAAAACCTCCTTAGTCCAATTGATGGCACGTATTTATGACCCCTCATCGGGTCGTGTGCTCATTGGAAATCAAGACTTAAAAGCTGTATCTGAAGCGGTCTTGCGTCAAGATGTTGCACTTGTGTTACAACGACCAACATTATTCTCAGGAACCATTGCGGATACAATTCGCCAAGGGAAAAAAGATGCAAGTCTTGAAGCAATGCAACGGGCTGCGGATATAGCCCAAGCGTCTGAGTTTATTGCGAAAGAGCCCAAAGGGTTTGAGTCAGAAGTATACCAACGGGGTGCTAACTTCTCAGGAGGGCAAAAGCAACGCTTGTCTATTGCTCGTGGTTTAGTTGGTAATCCTAAAGTATTGATTCTTGATGATAGTACCAGTGCTCTTGATGCGAAGAGTGAGAAAAAAGTTCAAGAAGCTTTAAAAACAGACTTACCCAATACAACAAAAATTATTGTTTCTCAGAAAATCTCATCAATCATTCACGCTAACAACATTCTCGTTCTTGATGATGGTGAATTGGTGGCTCAAGGTACTCATGCATCACTCATGAAAACGTCGGAAATCTATCAACGTATTTTTGAATCGCAAAAAGGGAAAAACCTATTTGCGTCAGAAGAATAGGAGGTACTTATGAAAAGCACATTAGGGTATTTTTGGAAATATATCAAAATCCACAGTCTCAAACTGTGGGTTGTGATAGCAGCATTAATCGTAAGTACATTCTTAACGGTTAAATCACCAGAATTTATTGGTGAAGGAATTAATGAATTGGGTGCCTATATCATGGGTAGCCAAGACAAATCAGGATTCTTTAGAGTTATTATGCTGATGATCATCTTTGCGGTTGCATCATGGGTATTCAATTTGATTCAAAACGTATTAATGTCGCAAATCTCAGGAGATGCAACCAATGATATGCGAAAAGATCTCTTTGAAAAACTCGAAGGACTTCCAATTGAATATTTTGACAAATCGAATGATGGCGACATTTTGTCACGATTTACCAGTGACTTGGATAATATTTCAAACACGTTAAACCAATCCATCCATCAAATAATGGTTAATACATTTATGCTTGTTGTAACAATAATAATGATGTTCATGAATCATGTTGAATTGTCTTTTGTAGTCTTGTCCATGTCACCCTTGATTATCGGTGCAGCCATCTTCATTATTAAGCAGGCACAGAAATTTGTAATCTTACAACAAAAACGTGTCGGGGAAATGAACGGCTACGTTGACGAACAGTTTTCAGGCCAAAAGCTGGTTATAGCGAATGGTTTGCATGATGCATCGCGTACACAGTTTCATGAGAAAAATGAAGCATTGTTTGAAGCAACGTTTAAAGGACAGTTTTATTCAAACGTCCTCTTCCCAACACTTCAAGGTCTTTCGATGCTAAGTACTGGAATTGTAATCTTCTATGGTGCGTGGATGACATCGGTTGGTCGCCTCCCTATAGCACAAGCTGCGGGTACCATCTTCTTATTTACACAATATGTACGAATGATTTACCAACCTTTATCACAGATTGCATCCCAATATACACAAATGCAGTTGGCGTTTGCTGGTGCATCACGTATCATGGAAGTACTTCAGGAAGAAGATGAAAAAGATCGCAGTACAGTAACGGCGATCGATGGCATTCATGGTGATGTTAATTTAGTGGATGTATCGTTTGGTTATGATGAGTCATTGGTTCTTCATGGTATTAATATATCAGCAGATAAGGGACAAATGGTCGCACTTGTTGGTCATACAGGTTCTGGTAAAACAACGATTATGAATCTTCTAAATCGCTTCTATGATGTCCGTCAGGGGCGAATCGAATTTGATGGTCGCGATATTCGCGATATCTCATTACCAACTCTACGGAAGCATGTCGGTATCGTACTCCAAGATTCTGTGTTGTTTACAGGTACAATTCGCGATAATATTGCTTTTGGAGATCCTCAGGCATCCCAGGAAGCCATTGAACGCGTTGCGAAACAGGCTAATGTCCATGACTTTATCATGACGCTTGAAGATGGTTATGATACGATTGTAAGCGAAAGCAACAGTCGTATGAGTGTTGGTCAAAAACAATTGATTAGTATTGCGCGAACGATGTTGGTAGATCCAGATTTATTAATTCTAGACGAAGCAACAAGCAATGTTGATACTGTAACCGAAGCTGACATTCAACAAGCAATGGATGTTGTTATTGAAGGGCGCACAAGTTTTGTAATTGCGCACCGCTTAAAAACGATCCTCAAGGCAGATAAGATTGTAGTTCTAGAGAATGGTCGTATCATCGAAGAAGGAACTCATGAGTCCTTACTCGCAGATGGAAATCATTACGCCGAACTATACAATAACCAATTCGTCTTTGAAACTACGATTGATTAAAAAGAAACCGCACCTTATGTGCGGTTTTATTGTGTCAAATCATACTCAAATAAGCGATAGGTTTCGATAATCTCGATGAGTTTCGCAGCGTAATTTGGGTCGGTCGCATAACCACCATCCTGTAAAGCTTGAGCGGCTTCGCGATAAGTTCGTGCTTCACGAACCCCATCATAGCGGGAAAGATACATCAATTCAGCATGGTCCGCAATGGATGTTCGATAATCGGGGTATCGTCGAAAGGTATCATCCATTGAGGCAAAGGCACCATCTTCGAACTCAGTTGTGGTAACAATATAGGATTCCCCGTGATAGTCACCCTTAATCCCAAAGAGATTATTTGCTTCGGTAGACAGTTCGCTTTGGCCCCAATTGGACTCAAGAATAGCTTGCGCGTAGACAACACTTTTAAATGTCGGATGCGGGGTCATATTGACATTCAAGGTTTCAATAAACTGCTCTTGAAACGATATCTCGGGCTCTGAAAAATGATTGCGAATCATCATGAAACCCATGGATAAGACGAAAACGAGTAGAACCCATCCAATCATACTTGGTTGTTGTTTGCGTCGTTTACTGCTCATGTTGATACCAAGTTATTTGTTTGCGTTGCGAGATTAAAGTAGGGTATCCCCAGTATAGAGCCACAAAGGCAGTCAAGGTGACACTCGTTGCAATCGAAATCATGATTGCAATTTGGTACATAATAGCCGTAAGTGGTAATGTACCCGACAGAATTTGCCCTGTCATCATCCCTGGTAATGCGATAATTCCCATGTTAAGCATGGAGTTTAACGTTGGGATGAATGCCATTTCTAAACCATTTTTTACATGTGGCATAAGAATTGCTTTAGGTTCGATACCGGCATTAAGGAGTGTTTCGGATTTTGCACGTTCTTGGTCAAGGTTTTGTGTGAAGGCTTTAAGACCTAGGTTCACAGCTGTCATCGAGTTTCCGAAAATCATTCCACCTAAGGAAATCGTATATTGTGGGTTGAAGAAATCGGTACGAACGACCAGTGTGACAAAAAAGACAAGAATTAGTGTACCGCACCCTGCGATGGCCATGACAATGCGACGACGAAAGGCTCTATTCAAGCGTTGATTTTGCTTAAGAATACGGTGGCTTGCAAAGATAACCATTGCAACTAAATAAGCGACCACAAATAAAGGGTGGGGATTACCGAAGACATATGTTAAGACTAGCCCTGCAAGGTAGAGTTGAATCGACATCCGTAAACTTGCTACGAAAAGCAGTTTGCTTTGGTCGATTTTTGCATATTTCATAATTGCTAAAACGAGTATGAGTAATACATAGACAGTTGAAAATTGTAGAATATCGAGTTGAATTATTCCAGAGTTCATTAGTTTTCACCTCGTTTCACAGCACTAAAGTCAATCAATGCATCTGCGTATTCACGCGCCAAATCAGGATCGTGACTGATAACGAGTGCGGTCATTTGCTTGGTTTTTATATATTTTTTAATATTTTCGAGAACTTTTGAACCTGTAGTTTTGTCTAATGCAGCTGTCGGCTCATCTAATAAAAGGACCGTCGTCGCAAGTGACACAAAGATTGCAATGTAAACGCGTTGTCGTTCACCACCAGAGAGAACATCAACATTCTTATCGAGATCAAATTGTGCTTCGGCAATTTTAAGAAATGCTGATATTTCAGTATCAGTTAGTGGTGCTAAATGTCGTAGCTCTCGGAACTGATTAAAATTAGTACGGATGGTTCCAGGAAAGAGAAAAACTGATTGACCACATAAGAGTAAATCTTGACGCAGTGCGATAGGGTCTAAGGTATTAATATCACGGTCATGATAATATATTTGGTGGTCGTCGACCGACAAAGTACTGTTTAAAAGTTTGAAAAAAGTACTTTTACCGACCCCGCTGGGTCCGATGATGAAACTCATAGACTGTGCTTCAATTGTGATGTCTGGGTACATCAACATGTTTTTAAAGGTTAAATTTTTGGTATGTATCATAAAATCCTCCACATCAATTATAACGCAAAAAAAAGAAAAAGTAGGAGATCCTACTTTTGTAATGTGAGAATATGAGGTTTACCATCTGTAATGGCGAGTGTATGCTCGTACTGGCAACTTAGTGAGCCATCTACAGTGCGTGCGGTCCATCCATTTGAATCCAGTTTTGCATAGTGAGTGCCAACATTTACGATGGGTTCAATCGTGATGACCATGCCTTTTTTGAGAAGCGTACCGGTCCCTTTTTGACCAGTAAATGGAACCATTGGGTCTTCGTGAATGGTAGGTCCCAAACCATGACCCGTAAATTCTAAAGACATTTTATAGCCAAATTGTTGGATATATTCATCCATGACAAAACCGATGTCACCCGTACGATTTCCTACAACAGCTTGTTCAATGCCTAATTCAAGTGCCTTCAGTGTTGCATCCATAAGTGTTTGGATGGGTTCTGGTGCATTGTCTCCAACACAGTAAGCCCAACATGAATCGGATAAGAATCCGTGCAAATCAATGCAAAAATCAACTTTAACGAGGTCATTAGCCTTTAAAACTTGTGATGTTGGAAAACCATGGCACATTTCATCGTTGACGCTAATGCAGGTTGCATATTTGTAGCCTTGATAGCCAATTTGGGCAGCGGTTCCGCCGTTCTCTTCGATCATCGATTGGACAAATTGATCAATATCGTGCGTTGTAATTCCAGGTTTAATAAAGGTGCGTAGCGCTTCGTGAACGCGTGCAAGCAGTTGCCCAGATGCTTCCATTCCTTCAATTTCACGGGCAGATTTAAGTGTTATCATGGTGTTCTCCTTGTTGTTTAAATGCTGATGGTGACATCCCTAATTTCTTTTTGAAATATGCAGAAAAATGGGTGGCACTGTTAAATCCGGTTGCGGTAGCAATATCGGATATCGAATGGTTGGAGCGCAAGAGCAGTTTCTTTGCTTCATTCAACCGTTTGTTGAGTAAAAATTCGATGGGTGAGTATCCTGAATGATCTTTAAAGATATGGGATAAGTAGAACTTATTAAAGAACGTTAAGTCGGCAAGTTCATCTAACGTAATATCCTGTTTATAATGCGTATTAATATAGTTTTCCACGAAGATACATTCATTTTTGCCCTCAGTTTGTGATTGTTTGATGGACATTTTTAAATGTGTGCGTCGCAAAATATTTATAATGAGAACATTAAGAAGATGATCAGATACGGATTCTAAAAAAGCATCCGGTGACTTAAATTCTTGTAATAGTGAGCGCAAATAGAAAAGCACTTCATGCTTATATTCTTGGTAATTATGCATAGAATAACCACGATATTCATCCTCGTTGGGAATAAAGGTCATCCCTTGGATTCCCAATACGATATAAACTAGTGGATCTTCATTACTACTCATCTCTGTATGCATTATATTCGAGTCAATAATAATTAAATCATCACTTTGAACATTGACAGTGTATCCATCAAAGAAGAGAAACTTTCCTTTTCCCGATACGACGTAAAAGAGTTCGGTGAATGAATGGGAATGCAAAATAGAGTGCCAGTTTTTTTCATAGGCGTACTGCTCAATGCTTAAAAGCTTAGGTTTCACGGTCTGATTTTTTTTGTTCATGAATGAAGAGGCTCCTTACTTCTTAGTCTATATGTTTTTAACCGAATGTCAATTATTAAGAAAATGAAATTATAGCAAGATACCGTAAATTGTCCACAATTTACGCATTGTCGGGCTTCAATAAGATTGGGTATGATGGGTGTAGAACGAAAATAGAGATTAGGAGTTTATTATGAGCGAAACAAAAGGCCGACTTACATTACCTGGCGAACATGAATTTTATGATGAAACGAAAGAATTGATGCGACGATGGGGAGCTGATGCAATCCGTGATAGTGATGGGACGAAGTTAGAAGAACGTGTTAAAGATTTGGATGCAAAAATCTATACAACATATTTTGTAGCACGAAACTATAACGAGTTTGCCCTTCAACACTTGGATGAAACCCAACAAATCTTTGTTATGAGTGAACGAACCATTGCAACGTCGACCCATATGACGATTGAAATTTTGAAAGGGTTCTTCACCGAACAAATTCAACCCAATACCCTAGAAGATCCGAAAGAATGGTGGCAAGTACATAACCGAACAACGGGTGAATTACTCCCTGTGGATGCATGGACTTATGATGCAACGACACAATCCGTCACAATCAATAATGTGCAACCCTTCCATGAATACACAGTCAACTTCTTAGCCTTTGTAATGTGGGATCCAACACAAATGTACAATCACTTAACGAATAATTGGGGTGATGTTCCGAAAGACATACCGTTTGATGCTCGAGGTCCCAAATCATGGGAATTCATGAAAGCAACATTGCAGACATGGTTAAAAAACAATCCTAAGACAGACGTGGTCCGGTTTACTACCTTCTTCTACCATTTCACCTTATTCTTTAACGATATGAAAAAAGATAAGTTTGTCGATTGGTTTGGCTATGGCGCTAGTGTGTCACCAGCAGCCTTGAAAGCATTTGAAGCGGAACATGGTTATCGTTTGCTTGCCGAAGACTTCATCCAAGCAGGAACGTACAACTCGACCTTTAACGAACCAACCCAACGTTACCTTGATTACATTGATTTCCAACAGCGGTTTGTCGCAAGTCGAGCAAAAGAACTGGTCGATATGGTTCATGCCCATGGTAAAGAAGCGATGATGTTCCTGGGTGACAACTGGATTGGTACCGAACCGTATGGTGACTATTTTGCTTCAATTGGTTTGGATGCCGTTGTTGGTTCTGTCGGAGGCGGTGCGAGCCTTCGTGTTATTGCAGATATTCCACATGTTAAATACACTGAGGGTCGTTTCCTGCCTTACTTCTTCCCAGATACCTTCCGTGAAGGAAATGACCCTGTAATTGAAGCATCAGATAATTGGTTACGTGCACGTCGTGCAATCATGCGTAAACCTGTGAATCGTATTGGCTATGGTGGTTATCCAAGTCTTGCTTACCAATTTCCGAAATTTGTCGATTATGTCGAACGGATTGCCGATCAATTTAGAGATATTATTGAAAACATTGAAGACGTAAAACCACATGCCAATTTAACGGTTGGAATTTTAAACTCATGGGGTCGTTTACGAACCTGGCAAGCCTTTATGGTTGCGCATGAATTGTGGTACAAACAAACATACTCTTTCTACGGCATGATGGATGCTCTTAGTGGCATGAGTGTGGATGTGAAATTTATTAACTTCGACGATGTGAAGCAAGGTGCCTTAGCGGACATTGATGTTGTGATCAATGCCGGTCAAGCAGGAACTGCGATGAGTGGCGGAAGCAATTGGAATGATCCAGAAGTTGTAAGTATCATCCGCCAATGGGTTCATGAAGGTCATGGGTTCGTCGGTGTGGGTGAACCCAGTGCATACGATAAATCTGGAAAATTCTTCCAACTTGCAGATATCTTAGGGGTTGAGCGGGAACGTGGTCTAACACTTTCATCAAACAAATACTTCTATACTGCCATGGAAAAACACTTCATCACAGAAGACAAAACGCAACCATTCGAAAGTGGTGAACCTGTAACGAATATTTATGCAACCCATAAAGAGACTGAAGTCATCGATATCCAAGATCAAAATGTAACGATTGCGGCGAATCAATACGGTCGCGGTCGCGGTGTCTATTTATCAGGTCTTCCATACTCTTCGGAGAATGCGCGCATTCTCTACCGTAGCTTATTCTATGCCGCAGGAAAAGAAACAGAACTACACCGTTGGTTCTCGACAAACTTTAATTGCGAAGTGAATGTGTACCCAGCGATTGGGAAAGTTGCAATCATCAATAATACCGCCGATGAGCAACGCACAACAGTTTATGACGGTAATGGAAATGCCCACAGTATGATTCTGAGAAGTGAAGAACTCCGTTGGGAGGTCCTTGATGAAAACAGTATTATCATATAGTCTTCAATTTGTGATGTTTATTGTTGGCGGATCCTGTGTCGTAATTGGTCAAAAGACGGTTGGGATTCAAAGTTTGGGCATCATGCTCATTGGTTTGGTACTTCTCTTAAGCGTTCTCTACCGCTACAATAAGCGTTATCAAATATCATAAAACTGTATTAATGCTATGAGGATTGAGTGCACAATACGTGTTGCACTTAGTCCTTTTTCTTATGTTTTTTTACATTGGTAATACCGCAAATGACGGCGGTAATCTATCATCAAGAGGGATGGATTTACATCTAAGAATTTCGAGAGAATCTCACATTAATTTAAGGTATAAATTGGTAAAATAGGTCTAATAACCAAGGGGGTAAATATGAAGAAAATACTAAGCATTAGTTTAGTTGTTTTACTGTATATTATGGCATTGCCAATCGGTGCTGAAACGCGACCGGGGAGTGCTACATATTCAAAAGATATTTTAGATGTTGTCTATGCGACAGCACGTGATAATCAGGAAGAAGATTTACTTGTCGATGATCAAGCAGTTGATGAATACGTAAAAATGATTCACAGTGTGGGGCCAAGCTACCAATCAACAACAGATCAAAAGAATTACTATATATTCGATTATAAGGGAATTGAAAAATTCGAAAATTTAGCCGAATTAACTATCGTCGTGGATTTAGGAACAATGGGCGAAACAGGAACCCCAAAGACCATACAAAATCTAACAACACTTCCTCAAGAATTTTATGATTATGGAAGTGGAATTCGTATTTTTGCAGCCGAGTATTCAACTGAAACCGGAACGTACGAACAATTGGGTGATACCTATTGGGGTGACAGTGATCCAGCAACAGCGAAAACGCTCAACCACAATACATTAAAAACGTATCAAACAATTTTCATTTCAGAATTAGTCTCAGTGTCCGAACAATACACAGGGTCACGCGTCACCGTATACTTGGATGAAGCAGATCCACTCATTGTCAATTTAAATTGGTTGGCAGGGCTGAATCGAAATATGGATTATGAAATCGAAGCAGAATCACCAGATCGTTTCATACGACGTCCAGTGCGCCTTGAAAGCCTGGATGATACTTTGTTTTATGCAATCACAATTGAAGATGAAAACATTCCTTATGTAATTCGCACAGAAGGCAATACCTTCCAAAAAGCGAATGCAAACCAAAAAACAGTGGGAATTGATTTGGATAATTTAGCGTATTTTATTGATAGTTCATTGGGTGATGATGAAGTAACGACGATTCCCTTCAAAGTCAAAGCAACGCTTGCGGATGGTCGTATATTTGAAGCTGACCGAATTTATTATGATGATGTTGATAAAATAGACGATGACGAACGCTACACCTTCTTTTATGATTTTGATACCGATACCTCAATCGTTGGAAGTATTCAACGGATTGATTTGTATATAGCGAAAATAGATTTAGTCACAGAACGACTTGCTGAGAATTCAGCACTGTATGATGCATACGATATGGGAGAAATCGAAGATATTGGATCTTATATGGATACCGATTTCTACCGAATGGATCAAGGGCTTGTTTTGCATTCCTATGCTTATGATGGATTTGATATTAATAAAGATATGAATGTCATAAAACCAACATATCTTCCTGCCTTTGATGCTAAGTATGATGTCTATTTTGATAGTCATGGCGGTGACACGGTGGCACCAGTGCTTCAAGTGTACATCGGAACCCAAATTGCAAAGCCCGCTGATCCAACTAAGGCTAATGCAATTTTCAAAGGATGGTTTACTGATGAAACATTCACAACATCATGGGATTTTGACCAAGACTATGTCGATAAGACAATAACCTTGCACGCAAAATGGGAAGAACTAGCAGTGGATACTTATGATGTGAATTTTGAAAGTAATGGCGGAACGGCGGTAGCAGCACAGCAAGATTTAGAAGCAGGTGCAAAAGTCGTGAAACCAAGTGATCCAACCCGTACTGGATTCACATTCGCAGAATGGTATACAAGCCCAACATTTGAAACAGTTTGGAACTTTGATACTGATACCGTCCAAAATACAATGACACTGTATGCGAAATGGAATCAAAATCCAGGTGTAAACACCTATGATGTGAACTTTGAAAGTAATGGTGGAACAGCAGTAGCACCGCAACAAAACTTAGAAGCCGGTGCAAAAGTCGTGAAACCAAGTGATCCAACCCGTACTGGATTCACATTCGCAGGATGGTATACAAGCCCAACATTTGAAACAGTTTGGAACTTTGATACTGATACCGTCCAAAATACAATGACACTGTATGCGAAATGGAATCAAAATCCAGGTGTAAACACCTATGATGTAACGTTTGAAAGTAATGGTGGAACAGCAGTAGCACCGCAACAAAATTTAGAAGCCGGTGCAAAAGTCGTAAAACCGAGTGATCCAACCCGTACTGGATTCACATTCGCAGGATGGTACACAAGTCCAACATTTGAAACAGTTTGGAACTTTGATACTGATACCGTCCAAAATACAATGACTCTGTATGCAAAATGGAACCAAGAAGAAGCTGTTTTACCGGCGACAGGATATGCAGACAACTTGGCAATCTTTGTCGGGGGTGTTGTAGCAGTTCTAGGACTTACAATGCTTTCATTCCGTCATAAGAAAATAAAACAATAATCATAAACTGAAGCCGAAAGGTTTCAGTTTTTTTATAGATTCTTGGAAATTTTTGGGATGCGAACGTCGATGAGCAACACAGCAACACCAGACGTGAGAATGTAGCCAATTCCATTGGAGCTCATATTTTGTGAAGAAAAGTATCAATAAAACAGATGTCATGAAAGTTACACATTCAGCCGGAAAATGTGCACGCTGACCACAAGAAAATGGACGGTCAAGAAACAAGGGTTTCAATGTAATGTTCATTTGTGATAGAATTACAGTATATTTGAACAAAGATACAAATCTTTGCATGGAGGCAATTATGCAAGCATTAATACTCGCAGCTGGAATGGGGTCTCGTTTGGGGAACCTTACTGAAGTTCATCCAAAATGTATGGTAGAAGTCAATGGCACATCAATGATTGAACGTGTACTTCGTCAATTGGATACTAAGAACTTAGAACGTATCATTATTGTGGACGGATACCAAAACGATGTACTAGAATCATTCATTAACAAATTTGAGATTAAAACACCAATTCAATTTATCACAAACGAAATCTATGATCAGACGAATAATATCTATTCTCTGTACTTAGCCCATGAGTTGTTGATGGAGTCGGACACGATTCTTCTAGAATCCGACTTAATCTTTGATGAAGCACTTCTTGACGTCATTCTTGATGATCCGAATCCGAATAGTGCACTCGTATCGAAGTATGAAGCATGGATGGATGGAACCGTTGTAACACTTGATAGTACAAAAACAATTACGGATTTCATTGGTAAACAAGCATTCAATTATCAACATACCGATACTTACTACAAAACAATCAACATTTATAAGTTTAGTAAAGAATTTTCAAAAGATGTATATGTTCCGTTTATGGAAGCTTACATGAAAGCTTCTGGCGTCAATGAATACTATGAAAATGTGCTTAAGTTTGTTGTAGAATTACCGACTGTTGCGTTCAAGGCTGTAGTTAACGATGGCATTACATGGTATGAAATTGATGATGTTCAAGATCTTGATATCGCTCAGGTAATGTTTGCACAAACTGCCCGTCAGAAACTTGATTTAATGCAGAAACGTTATGGTGGATACTGGCGTTATCCACAATTAATCGACTTCTGTTATCTGGTGAATCCATTCTATCCAAATGCGCGTCTGTTGGATGAAGTCAAAGCCAATTTTGATCGTCTGGTTCGTGATTATCCATCCGGTATGGGTGTTAATACATTGCTAGCAGCAAAACATTTTGGCTTGCGTCCAGAACACGTCGTCATCGGAAATGGCGCTGCTGAACTCATTAAATCCCTTATGGAAACACTAAAAGGTAATATTGGGGTTATTACACCTACTTTTGAAGAGTATCCCAATCGCTGTGGACATATGCATGTAATACCATTTGATAGCTCGATTGTAGATTACCAATACGATACAGAAACACTGATTGATTTCTATGAAGATAAGAATCTTGATTCGCTAATACTCATTAACCCTGATAATCCGTCAGGAAACTATATAACCCATGATAATGTAATCAAACTACTTGCATGGTGTCAGCAAAAAAATATCCGACTTATTCTCGATGAATCATTTATCGATTTTGCAGAAAGTGATGATGCGGGTACGCTCTTGAAATCAGATATATTGGATACTTACCCAAATCTGTACTTGGTTAAGAGTATTTCCAAATCATATGGCGTTCCAGGATTCCGACTTGGAATTCTTGCGACAGCAGACACATCGATGATCGCCCATATTAAAAAAGATGTGTCCATTTGGAACATCAACTCCTTTGGTGAGTACTATATGCAAATTGTTGATAAATATAAGAAAGACTTCAAACAGGCGATGGTTCAATTTAGAGCGGTTCGTCGCGACTATGTGGATCAGTTGAATACAATTCCAAACCTCAACGTCTATCCATCTCAAGCGAACTACATCATGATTGAAATTTTAGGTAATCATACAGCACAAAGTGTAACTGAAGAACTTCTTGATATGCACAATGTTTTTATTAAAGACTTATCAACAAAAGCTGGCTTCAAAAAAGAATTTATTCGAATCGCGGTGAAACGTCCTGAAGAAAACAAGATTCTTGTGGAAGGATTGCGTACAATCATGGAGCGTGCTTCATGAAACTCTCACCTTTAAAAAAGAGTCATCTGAACGTAAGTGGCCATGTTTATGGACCTGACTTCATCAATCTTGCGAAAATAACCGATGATTGCATTAATTTTGATGAAAAAACCCGTTTTCTAAATCAGGATGAGAAAGATATTCTAAATGAACAAGCAATTGTTGCTTATGAGAATGTTGTTTACATCGTTGAAAGAGATGGAAAATACTGTGTCATATGTAATGTAGATATGAGTGATTATACAGATGGTAATTTGATTACTCACGAACTTGTGTTACCTGACATCATTCAGGGGATGCTCAGCAATCTTAAAGCATATAATGCAGAAACTGCGCCGGTGTTTTTGATGAGTCCAACGGACCTGCAACTGAAAGATATTGTGGAAACATTCGACCATGAAACTGTTCAAATTGAAGCAATGGCCGTTCACATTTTCAAGGAACCCAATGCTAAACGAATCATGCAACGACTTAGCAGCATAGAGACACTGATTGTTGGGGATGGTCATCATCGCCTCTATACAAGTTCTTTATGGCGTCGTAAAGGTACAATTTTCAGTTGCTTGATGAGTATCGATGATATTGAGATTAATAGTATTGATCGTATGATTCCTTACGTTGATGATGCCTTATTCTCAAAAGCGATGACATTCATTCAGAATCAGTTTGAAGTATCTGACGCTAGTGGCCCATTAACCAAAGGAATGGTCCGTGTGAGCCGTGGTACTGAAAGCGTCAATGTTAAATTGATCGACCTAGAGTCCGATGATTTTTGGAACAATGATGTTTATAGACTTAACACACAGATTCTGTCACAAGCATTTGGAATCTATGATACAAGTCAATTAGAGTACTATATTAGTTCTAAATCATGCAAAGATAAATGCAAACATAATATTCAAGCGGTCCAGTTAGAGCTTGCACCTATCTCCAAAGAGGAAGTCTTGTTTGTCTCGAGTAAGCGAGCAATCATGCCTCCCAAATCAACTGCATTTGATCCAAAGTTTCCATCATTCTTGATTTTTAATGAATATCAGTAACTCTTTGAAGATATCACTTTAGTCATTTGGTGACATATTTTGGGGTAGTGATGACGTCAAGCCCGCAAAGCGGTTGTTACTGGCTATACTATGAAAGAATCATTGTTAAGGTACTTGGGACTTTAACGCGGTTCAAGAATTCACAGATAGCAATATGTTGGTGGGCATAATGATATCTGATGGCACAATAAAACATAATGATAATGCTAAACGTTTATCACATGCGGGAATAGTAGTTCACGATACGTGGAAAACTAATGTGATGACAACCTTATAATAATTGGCTATCTTATGTAATAAAAAACTCTGTTTGTCGTAATGACGAAACAGAGTTTTTTTTATTTGAAGAATTGAGGTAGGTAAGCTTTATGAGCTTCTAACATCTCAAGAACAACTTCACGTGCCTTGTATGAACTTGGGCACAAGGGATTGCTGCTAAGTGCCGTGATGGCAAGGTCTGTATTTCCGGTGATGGCTGCTTCAATAGTCATTAGTTCAAAAGCCTTGATGTTTTGAACTGTTCCATTTATCGCAGGGCGTAGGGTTCCCACAGGAATTGGAACAGGTCCGTCTTTTGTGATGGTTGCAGCTACTTCGATAACAGTGTCTGAAGGAAGATTCGAGATGGCACCGTTATTTAACGTATTAACGTACTGAATGTCTTTACGATCATTGTAAATTGAATCTATTAAACTACATGCTGCATCAGAATAGTGCGCACCACCGCGTAATTCTAATTGTTTTGGTTTCACTGCAAGATTCACATCTTTGTATTGTTCGAATAATTCTGTTTCTAGTTTTTGAACAACTTCACCACGAACGGTTCCGTTCTTAAACTCTTCGATGTTCTTTGCTAATTGCTCTTGCGTGAAATAGTAGTAGTTGTGGTAAGGACATGGAATTGCGTTCAGTCCTTTGATAAATTCAGGCGTATACGCTAAGGTACTGAAGTTTTTCATTTCAAGGGTTTCAGAACCTTTTTGAATATATTTTTCGATGACTGCATCGAAGACGCTAGTGTTGTTATGGAGGATGTCAGTGATAAAGACATGATGGTTCAAACCACTCAATTGTAGCGTCAAAGCATCATAGTCGACGTCAAGAATCTTCGCAAAGTGGAACTTCATATCGACAGGCACATTACACAAACCGATAGTACGTTTAAAATCGGTATAACGAGTGATTGCTTCGGTAACCATTCCCGCTGGGTTCGTAAAGTTAATCATCCATGCATCTGGACAAAGCTCTTGAATATCTTTAACGATGTCCAAGATGACAGGAATCGTTCGAAAGGCTTTGAACATGCCTCCTGCACCATTGGTTTCTTGTCCAATCATGCCATGTGAGATTGGAATTCGCTCATCCAAGATACGGGCATCAATTTGACCGACCCGCATTTGGGTGGTTACAAAGTCCGCATCTCGCAATGCCTCGCGACGATCAAGGCTTAAAATGACTTTAATAGGTAGACCTGCTTTTTCAACCATGCGTTGCGCAAGTTTTCCAACAATTTCAAGTTTTTCTTTACCTTCTTCAATATCAACAAGCCATAATTCTGTGATTGGAAGTGAATCATAACGTAAGATGAAACCTTCAACGAGTTCAGGAGTATAACTGCT
Organism: Erysipelothrix anatis; assembly: GCF_009828745.1. Classification (GTDB taxonomy): domain Bacteria; phylum Bacillota_I; class Bacilli_A; order Erysipelotrichales; family Erysipelotrichaceae; genus Erysipelothrix; species Erysipelothrix anatis. The sequence continues at coordinate 58,347 of NZ_WTSX01000003.1, read as the reverse complement.
ACCCCCTCCGATTGTAACGACTTTAAGCTTTTTCATGTTTTGTCACCTTCATCATAATATTGTAAGCAGCACCGACTTTTCCAGCATCATTGAATTGCTTGCAAACATCGATGTGCCAATGTTTGGAGTATTTGTTCATATGGGCCACTTGATCGCGAATATCATTAACGATTCGTGGGACTGCGCTTACACCGCCACCAATCAGTATTGTATCGGGATCAAGGGCAAAGCCGATGTTAAGAACACCGGTTGCCAGAGCCCGGATCCAGCGCTTATAGATAGCTTCAACATCTGGATCGCGTGCATCAAGCATTGCGAAGACTTTCTTACCGTCTAACGATTCGTAAGAAACATTTTTGGCATTTGCGACCATTTTAATCATGGGGATCGAAGCACTGGTTGCACTCATGATTTCGATATCTGCATAATCTTCGAATTCACGATGAATCATATATCCAAACTCTCCAGCAAAGAAATTACTGCCAGTGTAGAGTTCATGGTTCAAGATGATTCCACCACCGATACCACTGCCGATGGTAATGCAGACAAGGTTCCGTGCATCAACACCATTACCAATCCATTTTTCAGCTAAGGCCACACAGTTTGCATCATTTTCGATTACAATCTCAAATCCTGTGCGTGCCTTAAGAATGTCACTCAAGTTTGATCCCCCAATTACAGGGACCGCGCCACCCTCAATAATCGATTGGGTATCCGTATTGACACCACCGGGAATACTCAGTCCGACACCGTCAAGATCTGGGTACCCTTTAATAATATCAACAACTTGATTAACAAAATCGTCTAGAGACGTTTTGGGTGTAATACACTGACCTTGTTCGTCAACATAAGCAATACCCTTCTCATTGTAGACGCCATATTTAATAGAGCTGCCGCCAACATCTATTCCTAAAAATCGTTTCATAAAAATCTCCTATTTCTACGTTTGTGGAAACGTTAATCCATTTTATTTGCTAAGTTTACAAATGGAATATAAATAACTACTGATAAAGCTAATGTACAGATGGATAGGAAGGTGGCACTGAGACTTCCTCCTGTAGCTAAGAATGTATTCAGAATTGGTGGTACGACCCACGGTGGGGCAATGTAGACGCGTCCCGCAAATGGAATCACTGCGGTAAAGAACCAACCTATCGTAACCATAATCGGTGGAATAATAATAAATGGTATTGCAAGTACAGGATTCAAGACAATCGGTAATCCATAAATAACAGGTTCGTTAATTTGGAAGACACCTGGCATTAATGACAATTTCGCCAACTCTCGGTAATCTGCACGTTTTGAAACGATGAAGATTGCGATAATTAACGCTAACGTTGCTCCAGATCCTCCTGCCATTCCATAGAGATCAATAATATTTCGTGTGATTGCATTGGGTGCTTGCACACCGTGTACTAAGACTGCTTCAGCATTCTGTGATAGTGATGCAGAGTACATCGTATCAAGAACCGGTCCAACTATTAAGGAACCATGTAATCCAAAGAACCATAAAACCTGTGAAATAAGTGTAATTAAAATCAAGGTAAATGGTGATTGTCCAAGACTTGTAAGTGGAATTTGAATGGAAGTGTTAATAATATCTTTTAACGTTGTTCCAAGAACTGTTAACGTAAGATATGAGAAGATTCCAAACATAAACATGACAACACCAGCTGGGATAACGGCACTAAATGCACGTGATACTGCGGGTGGAACTTGTTCTGGCATTTTAATAACCCAACCCTTACGATTCATAAACATAAAGACTTCAGTTGATACAATCGCAACAATAATACCTGTGAAAATCGCTTCTGAGTTGAACGATGTCCATGATACTGTTCCCCATGCAGCATCAGGTCCTGCTTGTTGTGGTAGTAGCATAAAGTATGAAACAACTGCGAGAACACCTGCAGTGAGTGAGTCTTGTTTGTCAAATTCCGCAAGTTTATACGAAATCGTAAATACTGTAAATACAATTCCTAATGCGAGCGATCCCCACCAAATTTGGTTTGAAATCGGTAATAATACACTGTCGAAAAACGGCTGTATATTTTCTGCATAGAAAGACCATTTATTCAATGATGCACCGAATAGTGATGTTGGTGTGAGGAGGATTTCCTTAACCATAATGTTAAGCGCTCCAAACATGCTAATAGGCATAATAGCAATAAAACCATCACGAAGTGCAACTAAATAACGAAGGTTACTTAATTTCACTGCTATTGGAAGAAATTTATCTTCCAACCATTTCATGATTAATCCCATCTAATTTTCTCCTTATCGATGTAGCACTGACTAACTCGGCCGTTGTTAGCCCTTACACCACATACTATAGCCGAGTGAAATTACCACATCAAGAATAGGAATATGCAACTGTACTGGTACAAAAATGTGGTATGATAAGGCAAATGGAGATAACTATGAAACGATATGAACAAATAGTATTTGATATAAAACAGGAAATTGGGGATGGTTATTTATTGTATGGAGATAAATTGCCCTCGCTTCATGAAATGATGAAACGGTATGCCTGTAGCAAGGGAACAGTTCTCAAAGCTTATGATACCCTTCGGAATGAACACATCATTTATGCAAAAGCACAAAGTGGTTATTATGTCGCAAATGATCTGCAACAGTACCAGCATGATGAGAACATTGCGTACGATCTAAGTTCGGGGAATCCAGTAGTTGATGCATTTTCAATCACCGAAGCAAAACATGTTTTAAATGTTGCGTTAGAATCGTATCGGAAGAGTTCGCTTGAACAAGAGATTCGAGGCGTCCTCTCACTAACCCGTTTGTTGGCAGATTATCTCAATGATTTTCATATTTATACCAAACCCCGCAATATTTTTCTCACGCAAGGTGTAATTCAAATGTTGACGTTGTTTACGCAAATGACCTTTCCCAATCACAAAACTAAAATTTTGGTTGAATCACCAACTTTTTCATTTGCGAATAAGCTTTTACATAGTCATGGTGCAACCGTCTTGACAATCGCCCGCGACGAAAATGGTCTGGATATGGACTACTTGGAACTACTTTTCAAAACGGAGCCTATAAAATTTTTTTATGTCGTACCCCGCAATCATAACCCATTGGGGACAATACTCCCTGCAAGCCAACGCCGCCGTATTATGGAATTAGCCCACCGTTATGATGTTTATATTATTGAAGATGACTATTTTAATGACTCCTTTCATATTCCCAAATACGAACCTCTTTATTATTATGCTAATTTTGATAAATGTGTTTATCTCAAAAGTTACTCAAAACTCTTTCCTTTTATAAGAATTGGTTATGCGGTTGTTTGCGATGCTTTGCTTGAGACATTTAAAGAAGCTATCGAGCACTCTTATTTTACATCCTACCAAATGCCATCTTTAGTCTCACAAGCAACACTTGAAGCCGCTATTCGAAGTGATATTCTCCAAAACAACGCTGGGACATTATCCGATCGCTTGCATGAAAAAATCAAGACCTTAAATATGATTACCCGAAAATGGGATTCGACGATAGCAAGGCACCTCCCAGCCCAATCGGGATATTATTCCACTATTTTTGTTAACGAATTGATTGATGTTGATGTGGTAATTGCGAAACTAAAACAACAAACTATTAGTGTCTCTTCAATTGAAAAATCGTATTACCATCCCCATGAAAATAAAAAAGGCATTCGCATAACGATCACACGTATTACGAATGCCCAACTCGATCATGCACTCAATGCAATCTATAAGACTTTATGCGAAAGCATGCCCACCCCCAAATAGAAAGAAACGAAGCCATACCTATAAAAAAATTCAATCAGTGATTTCCACTGCCTAACGGCATGACCTGTTAAAATTAAGGTGTGAGTTCGATGAGGTATCAACTATGGAACGACTCTTTATGATTACCGAAGTTGCTCAACTTCACAGCATCAGTAAAAAAACATTGCTTTATTATGATCGTATCGGTTTGTTTGTCCCCAAACAAATTGATGAGGATACAGGATATCGCTACTATGTCCGCGAACAGTTTCCGTATCTTAAACAAATTATATACTTAAAAGATTTAGGATTTACGCTGGTAGAGATTGGTGAGCTCCTTGAAAATCGAAACATGACAATGCTGATCACAGAACTAGAACGGCGATTACAAGAGGTTACGCTAGAAATGGATGCGTTGCGTCGTAAAAAGGATGACCTAAGGTACCTCCTTGATTTCTACAAACAAGCCGATTTAGTAGATGAAAGAGACTTGTACCGTCCCAATATTAAGTTTTTCAAAGACCGTGAGTTTGCGGTGGAGTATGCCAACCCCGAAGAAAAATCACTGGGAGTCATGCTTGCATACCGACGAATTTTGAAAACTTTGAATACTTTGAACAAATTTTCACAAATGCCATATGGTACCGTTTCAGTACAGGATGATGATAATAAATCCGAAACGTACGCTAAAATAGGAGCGTTTATTGAACTACCCGAAAGCATCGAGAATATTGATAAAATATACGCAAAGGGCGGTAAATATGCGTGTATGTACAAAAAAGGCGGTTACTTTGACGAAAAATCAGTTCAAATGCTATCCGATTGGTGTCTCGAAAACGGGTATCAACCGATCGGCAATTTCTATGATTTTAGCCTCATCGATTACACATTTGTGAATGCTGATGCAGAAATGATTCAAGAAATTCAAGTTCGAATTGTTTAAGAACGATTGTCCATGCCCTAAGGGAATGCCTTAACATTGTTTGTGAAGACAATAACAATTGTCGCCAGGAGGGCATATGGAAAAGGAAAGTTTTAAATCGTTTATCAATAAAGTATTGACAGGAATGAGCGTCGGTATCGTCGTTGCATTAATTCCTGGTGCGCTATTAGGGGAAGTAGCAAAAGCACTAAACTGGACTGAAGTTGTTAATATAACAACTATCGCAACACGCTTACTTGCAGTCATTATGGGACTCACAATTGCAATGCAATTCAAATTAACACCAATTCAATCAGCAACACTTGCGATTACAACGGCCATCGGATCAGGTGCCTTTGTATTCAAAGACGGCATGCTCGCATTAGTAGGAATCGGGGATGTCATTAACGCTGGAATTGTTGCAGGAATTGCAGTTTACGTTATGCAATTAATTGGAAGTCGTTTCAAGGCATACTCAATTCTCTTAATTCCAACAATCGTCACTGTTGGTGTTGGTGGACTTGGTTTAGTTATGTTGCCTTATGTAGCATCTGTTACAGGATTTGTAGGAGCAATGGTTAATAGCTTTACAAGCTTTACACCAATCGTTGCAGGAATTCTTATTTCAATTACATTCGCTGTTATGATCGTGTCACCACTCTCAACAGCAGGTGTTGCAATGGCAATTTCACTAACAGGTGTTGCCTCAGGCGCTGCAAACTTAGGAATTTGTGCTGCTGGATTTGGCCTTGCTGTTGCAGGATTTAGTGTTAATGGATTTGGAACCAGCATTGCACACTTCTTAGGATCACCTAAAATGCAAATGGCAAACATGATTAAAAAACCAAAAATGATGTTACCTATTATTCTAAATGCAGCCGTTACCGGTGCCGTCGCAGGCTTACTGATGATTCAAGGTACACCTGCAAGTGCTGGATTTGGTATTAGTGGATTAATTGGACCAATTAATCACTTAAATATAGTTGGCTATGGTATAGATCAATTATTGATTGCAGTTGTTGCATTCGTTGTTGTACCAGTTGCCATGAGCTATGTATCAACCTATATTTTTGAAAAGAAACTAAAAATGGTTGAACCACAAGATTACTTTGTAGATTTCAAATAAGGAGATAAAAACATGAAAATTTTAGCATACGCAGTCCGTCCCGATGAGATCGCTGCATTTCACCAATTTGAGGCATCGATGGGACTCGAAATAACATATATTAATGAACAATTAGGCATGAGTAATGTCGCACAAAGTGAAGGCTTTGAAGCAGTCACATTTTTAGGAAACTGTGATGCAAGCCGCCCTGTGCTTGAAGCCTTAAAAGCAAACGGCGTTAAATTCTTAGCATCACGAAGTGCAGGCTTCAACAATGTCGATATGGAAGCACTCAAAGAACTTGGACTTCGCTTTTCAAATGCAACCTATTCACCATACTGTGTTGCGGACTTTACCGTAATGCTTATCTTGATGTCGATTCGCAACATGAAAACAATGATGCTACGTGGTGCTGCACATGACCATTCATTAGCAGGACTTCAAGGAAAAGAGATGCACAACTTAACATTTGGTGTTGTTGGAACAGGACGCATTGGTGCAGCAGTTGTTGAAAACTTAAGCGGATTCAATGGTCGAATTTTAGCATATGATGTTTATGAAAATGCATCAATTAAAGATAAAGTAAGCTATGTACCATTAGAAACATTACTTCAAGAAGCAGATGTTATTACACTTCATACACCATTACTTGATAGTACATACCACCTTATCAACAAAGAAACATTAGCAATGACAAAACCAGGTGTCGCAATTATTAACTGTGCACGTGCTGAACTCATTGATACGGATGCTTTAATTGAAAGTATTGAATCGGGTCATGTTGGTGCTTGTGGATTGGATGTCTTCCCCAATGAAATTGGAATAGTCCATACAGACTTACGAAATAAAACATATGCAAACCACCACCTTGCGATTCTTAACAGTCACAAGAATGTCATCGTAACTCCACATTCAGCATTCTATACAGATCAAGCGGTGTCTGATATGGTCGAAGTGGCACTTGCATCTTTAAAATCATTCAACACAACAAATGAAAGTCCAAACGAAATTCGTTAAACTCCAAGTATTTTAATTGGGGATAAACTTAAAGCGTGATATAATGCTTTGAGTAGAAATGAGGATTGATGATGGATACATTTATTGGATTAGGAATTGTAATTGAGAATGATGATAACCTCATGATTGAAGTGGAAAATACGTTGGACCTATTAAATGAGTATGCAGATAATATTATGCTAACCTACCCGCACGAGGGCAATACAGATGATTGGCGTACAGATTCTTTTGAAGGAAAACTGAATGAGATGATTGAAGGCTTATCGTACCGTACCGCTTATGCAGATATGGAACTAATTTTGGGAAATGAGGTCTATGAGGCACGGTTATCAATGTCTAACGAAGGTACCGTGACAGTCTTGAAATTTGAAATAAGCGATCGTGATGTGTTTCATGATCGAACATTTGAAGACTTAGAACGCGTAACGCAAATCTTTACAGAGTTTATCCGTACAATTGATCGCAATGTTCATCACAGTTATATTTTCTGTGACAACGAGGCTGACTTTTTGTACAAAAAAGAACGCCTAATCGAAGTTGGATACAATCCATATGCAATCATAAAAATGGGAGATCGAGATGTTGCTTATGCAGCATGGTATCTCGATGGCTTCACAGAACGCAATCAATCGATACATTAACCCTTGAGTTATCAAGGGTTTTTTTATGTCGTTAAGTGACATTTTTGTTCGCGTACGCCAACGCCAAGAAGCGTATACTAGTCATACAGGAGGTAATGCTCAATATGAAAAAAATAATGGCATTATTATTAGTCGGACTTGCACTTGCAGGATGCAGCGCAAAACCCGCAGACTTCAATAAAGTCGAAGTCTTCAACAAAGCTCTCGAAAATCATCGCTCCCACGAATTAATTGACGTAACAGCATCTACAGATTTTCAAATAAATCTTGGTGATGTTAAAGAAACCTTAACAGGATCCGCAACGTATGCAGGAAATAAAAATTTTGAAGGTGCCCAAGATTTACAATTCATTGCAACCTTTAAAATCGGTAAAAACGACATTAATATGGAATCAAAAATGTACGCCAAAGATGGTGTTGGATATATTGAAAACCCAATGTCAGAACCGGTGAAGTTTAAAATTAATGAGGTTGCATCAAATAATGAGTTTAGCCAATTATCTAACTTAATGAACCTAACAGATTTAAATGAGTTTAAGTTCACTGAAGAGTCGCTCAATGGAATGATTGCAACTAAGACAGCGGATGGCTATACCTTTACAGTAACAGGTATGGAAACCGAAGTTGTGAAAGCGATGGAAGAAGCTATGAATGTTCCGGAAGCAGAAGCGGTTAAGATCAAAGATGTTAAATTTGATATGACAATTTCTGACACATTTGAATTTAAAACATTGGATGTTGCGGTGACCGTCGAGTCTGAAGGCGAAACAGTGACCACAAACGTCAAGGTTGTTTATAACGGTTATGATGACGCTGTCAAATTAGATTTCCCGGACTTCGGAAAATTTAAACCAGTAGCATAAAGTAGACTCGCGAAAGCGAGTCTTTTTCGAGAGTATCGAAAAATGTGAAAAAGTGATAAAATAAACCTAGAGAGGTGAACTATGAAACGAAAACCTGAAGATAGACCAGTTGTAGCCATTTGCTATGACTTTGATAAGACGTTAACCCCTGATGATATGCAAGCCCAAGGCTTCATCCAGTCGATTGGGTATGATGTTAAGGACTTCTGGACCGAAGTCAATGAGATGGCCAAAACTTTTGAAATGGATACCAACTTGTCCTACATGTACAAAATGATGGAGGCTTCACGAGGAAAACATATCTTTAATCGTGAGAGTTTGCTCGATTATGGGTCGAAAATTGAATTGTTTCCGGGCGTAGAACAATGGTTTGATCGCATTGATCAATATGGTGATCTTATGGGTATCGACATTGAGCATTACATTATTTCTTCTGGATTAAAAGAAATGATTGAAGGTACAGTATTGGGCGAAAGAGGTGTGTTCAAACGTATCTATGCAAGTTCGTTTTTTTACGATGAGAATGGACTCGCAGTATGGCCAGCTCAAGCAATAAATTATACGAATAAAACACAGTTTTTATTTCGAATTGAAAAAGGCGTTCTGGATGTTAACGATGCTGAAGTAAACAGTTATTACAAACCAGGAGAGCATCGTATTCCATTTACGAATATGATTTATATTGGAGATAGCGATACGGATATTCCATGCATGCGTCTTGTTAATATGAATGGTGGTCACTCCGTCGGTGTCTATAATCCAATGACGAAAGATAAAGAAAAGGTCTTCCGAATGATTAACGAGCACCGTATTCGTTACTTTACAGCAGCGGATTACCGTGGGGGTCAAGAGTTAGACCTTTTGGTCAAAAGCATTATCAATAAAATAAGTATGGATGCGGTCCTCAATGTGTTGCATTATGAAGACCAAGAAGAAGCAAAATAACGAAGACGAGGTCCAACTATGAATATCGATGAGATCAACAAAAAGCTAAAACCGCTTCGAGATGAAGTTACTCGAACACTTTTTGTGACGGGTGGTTTGATGCTTGGTGTTACGATTTTTATGCTTTTGGCATCAAACACACGGTCCAAAGATCCGTTTAGTCCGAGTTCATCATCGTTTGCAATGTTTGCATTTATCATCTGGATGCTAATACTTCTAGCAATCACCAATTTTCTTGTACAACCCAAGATTCGGGTCTATAAAGAAAAAGCAAAAATTCTGGTCAATAAAACCTTATTTGAGACAGCCTTTACGAATGTTGATTATGTTCCAACACAAGGATTTGATCAGGATGCGATGCAACAGTTAGGAATTATGGAAACGGGCAATCGCTACAGAACCAATGACTTTGTGCGGGGTGAGTATAACGGCATTACGTTTGAGCGTGCCGATGTGTTGTCGGAAAATGTTACAAATAATGGAAAAACGTCAACGACGGAAACATATTTCCATGGACAAGTTATTATGTTTGATTTTCATAAAGATACGACAGGTTATATTCGGATACGCGATGCTGGTTGGTTCAATAAATTTACAGATGGACCACGTACGGACGATTCTCGCAAAATAAAATTTGAAGATGATCGTTTCAACAAACAATGGGCAACGTTTACCAATAATGAACAAGAAGCGTATCGTGTGTTTACGCCCCATTTTATGGAAAAAATCAATGAGTTTCGTGCCCGTTTGGGCTATGAATTAAGTATGGTTGTAAAAGATGGCGTTGTTTATTTAGGAATTTATTCATCACACGATGTGATGGAACCGAGTGTGTATACTGATGTTGATGAAGGGTACGTTAAAGAAATTGCTCAAGAAATTGCGACCATTCAGTACATTATCGACACACTGACGGAAAACAAAGAATACTTTAGGGGGTAGTGATGGAAATTATAGGCGTAATCTTATTAATGATTGGTGCTTGGATGATCTATATTTTTAATGCAATCGTTTCATCCTCAAACCAAGTATTAGAAGCATCTTCGGGTGTGGATGTTGCGTTATCCAAACGCTATAATTTAATTCCCAATCTTGTGGAAACGGTAAAAGGCTATGCTTCCCACGAGCGTGCTATTTTTGAGGATGTTGCTGCCTTAAGAACGATTCCTGTAACCAATCGTGCCGCATATGATCAAGATGTTGTTGCGGTCCAGTCGCAATTGCTAGCCCTTGCTGAAAGTTATCCTGAGCTTAAAGCGGACCAACAATTCCTTAATCTTCAACGTGGATTGACGGATGCGGAGGAGCATATTCAAGCGGCTCGCCGTTTATATAATCATAAAGTTGAAGCGCTCAATTCAACAATAGATACGTTTCCAGGTAATCTTGTTAATCTTCTTGCGAAGCGTGAACGTGCCGCATTCTTTGAAGCAGAATCACAAAGCCGAAATAATCCACACATAAACTGGTAAGACGCGATTGCGTCTTTTTTTGTTACCGAAAGGGGGAGTTCTTATACGAAAACATGACGTTTGTGCCTTATATGAAGGTGTTAAGGACATGTGTCATTTAAAAACACTATATTTTGATACCATACTTTTATCAGGAGGAACAAATTTATGAAAAAAATTCAAGCAGCAGAAGCAATGGTACGGATATTAACAGAATGGGGCGTTGATCACATTTACGGTATTCCCGGAAGTTCAACGAATTCATTAATGCGTGCCTTAAAAATTTACGAAGACAAATTACAATATATTCAAGTTCGACATGAAGAAGCGGGTGCCCTTGCCGCAAGTGTTGATGCGAAACTAACAGGGAAAATTGGTGTATGTTTTGGATCAGGTGGTCCAGGTCATACACACTTAATTAATGGTATGTACGATGCCAAATTTGATCGTGTTGCGATGTTGGTCATCACGGGTTCGACGCATACTCGTAATTTAGGAACGGATTATTTCCAAGAGATGGATCCCGTACCGCTCTATTCCGATGTGTCTGTATTTAATCGATTTGTTACGGAGGCAGAACAATTGCCCTTTGTAATTGATAATGCGATTCGGACTGCATATCGCGAAAACGGTGTAGCCATCGTCCATGTTCCCGTCGATGTAGGTTACACAGAAATTGACGATAACTATATTTCTAGTGCCAATGCATTTGAAAAAGCATATCCCCAACATCGTGCGGTTGATATTGATAAAGCAGTGCACTTAATTCAAGAAGCGAAGCGTCCTGTTATATTTGCAGGACGGGGAACGCATCACGCTCAAGATGAGTTACGTGAACTCTCTGAAAAATTTGCGATGCCCGTTGTCCTCACATTTTTAGGTAAAGGTGCAATGCCTGATGCGCATCCTAACATGATGGGACAATTAGGGCGATTGGGTTCAAAGTCATCCAATGAAGCGATTCAAGATACCGATTTAATTGTGATGGTAGGGGCAGAGTATCCTTTTGGGCGTGAAATGTTCCCCCAAGATATCAAATCCATTCAAATCAATATTGATCCCAAAACAATTGGGAAACGTTTACCTGCTACGGTGGGGATACTTGGAGACTCTAAGGCAGTGATGCGCGAGATTATTGAAAAAGGACAGGCAATAGCACCAACTCAATGGTTGAAAGCAAATCAAATTAACCGAAAGAATTGGTTAGACTGGATTCATCATTTTGAAAATGATCTATCGGTTCCGATGCGTCCAGAACCGATAATGAAAGCGTTGAATGAAACTGCGGATGATGATGCGATATTTATTGTTGATGTTGGGAATAATGTTATCTTGTCATCCCGTGAACTCATGTTTACAGGAAAACAAAAACTTACGACTTCAGGTATCTTTGCAACGATGGGGATAGGAACACCAGGCGGGATTGCAGCGCGTCTTAGTTATCCCGAACGTGAAGTTTACACCCTAAGTGGTGATGGTGCATTTGCAATGATGATGCAAGAATACATGACTCAGTTAAAATATAACTTGCCAATGGTAAATATTGTTATTTGTAATGAATCGTATGGCTTCATACAAGTTGCCCAAGAAATGGAAAACAACGATACCCTTGGTGTTGATTTAACACCAATGGATTATGCCAAATTTGCGGAAGCATGCGGTGGTGTGGGTTATCATGTCGAAACATACGATGAACTTATGGATGCACTCACGAAGTCGAAAGGTACTCAAGTTCCGGTGATAATTGACGTAAAGGTTGCAAATGTACGTCACCTTCCGGCTCATGCTATTGTTCTGGATGAGTCTTTGTATTCGAAAGAAGAAGTGGCGACATTTAAAGAAAAATATGAAGTCTTTGGGATGCCAGTGTTACGTGAAATACTAAAAGATTTGAATTAAAAAAGGAAAGCAGGGAAACCTGCCTTTTTTGTCCAAATGGCACTAAGTCAAAAAAAGGTTGTGGTATACTAGTATTAACGAGGTGCATCTATGAAAAAGTATATTCCCGGACTCCGGATTGTGAAAACAACCATTGCAGTTTTTATTTGTTTAATCATTGCTTATATGGTTGGTTATGATACGCCCTTTTATGCAGCGATTGCGGCTGTATTGATAATGAAAACAACACCAGAGCATTCCGTTACGCATGGAATAAACCGTGTGAAAGGAACTGTTTTTGGAGGGACTTTGGGTGGTGTTTTTCTGGTAACAACATTTTACTTTGGCATACGTCCCAATACAATGCCGTATATTTTACTTGTAACATTGGTGCTTTTTGGAGACATGACAATGGCGAAAGTGTTGAATTTTAGCGAATATGCAACCTCAATGTCAGCGATTTTGGTGCTTTCAGTCCTCATGTCACACAACCAAAGTCTTGATGGTATGTTGATTTACATGGTATCGCGTGTTGTGGAAACGGTGATTGGAATTATTGTTTCCTTAATTGTTAATAGCCAGATTCAGCCTAAGCAAGTGACACACAAATAAAACTCAGAATATTCACATTACAATAAAAACATGACGCTGATAGGGCGTCATGTTTTAAGTTTCCACGAAATTTCAAGTGAAGCAAGGAACTGATTCTAAATATATGGTAAAATAACGAAGTATGGAAATTACCAGGAGGCAATATGGAATATATTATCGAAATTTTAAAAGCCATCTTCTTGGGAATTGTGGAAGGTGTTACTGAATGGTTGCCAATCAGTAGTACAGGTCATATGATTCTCGTTGATGAATTTTTAAAATTAAACGTATCACCTGAGTTTATGAGTTTATTCTTGGTGGTAATTCAGTTGGGGGCAGTATTGGCCGTTGTATTAATCTACTGGCATAAGCTGAATCCGTTTAAATCTAAAAATGGAAAACTACACGTTGAACCAGAAATTATGTCAATGTGGATGAAAATTGTCTTTGCATGTTTACCTGCAGCAATTATTGGAATTTTATTTGATGATGTGTTTGAAGCACTCTTCTACAATCCCGTAACGGTTGCTATCATGCTCATTCTATTCGGAATTTTCTTCATTGTGGTGGAAAATCGCAATGTAGGTCGTAAACCTAAAGTTACGAAGATCTCACAGATTACGTACCAAACAGCAATGATTATTGGACTTTTCCAATTAATCGCAGCCGTCTTCCCAGGAACATCACGTTCAGGGGCAACGATCGTTGGGGCATTGCTCATTGGCGTGTCACGTGTTGTCGCAGCGGAGTTTACTTTCTTCATGTCAATTCCTGTCATGTTTGGTGCAAGTTTACTCAAGATTGTAAAAATAGGATTCAACTTTACATTAATGGAGTATATTATCCTCTTTACAGGTATGGCAACAGCATTTATCGTCTCAGTGATTGTCATTAAACTTTTACTTGGATATATCAAAAAGAACGATTTCAAAGTCTTTGGATACTACCGCATTGTCTTGGGACTCATCGTACTCGCGTATTTCCTATTAATCAAATAAAAAAGCTCCTGACGGAGTCTTTTTTTTATACTAACTTAAGTGTGGTGAGGCATGTGCCGTCTGTATCTTGTGTTGTGAATGTGGTTGTAGCACTTTGGTCAAAGTAAGTAACTGTGATGGTTGCCTCAATATCACGAGGTAACCAAATACCTGCAAAACCGTTTGCCGCTGTTTCCACCGTATCCTCGAAAAGTACCGTGCCATTATCTTGGGTTACTAGAACTTCGAATTCACGTTTGGGTAGTTCACCTTGGCAACCTGTTGGAACATGATTAAAGCAGGGATGTGTTTGCTCCATATAGGGTGCAAATGAGAGGTAAAAGTCTTCGTTATCAAGATCAATATTGATACTATCTTTATCATTCTGGAGGCTTAAAGTTGAAGGGGAGATTTGTGCTTGTAAATCAGCTGGTTTATTGGGGTTGGATTCTAGGTAATTCACTAATGATTGAGTATCCATAGACTCCAGTTGATAGTTCGCTAAGAATTCAGCTTGAGTTGGTTTGTTTGATCCCCATAAGAACCACGCACCGACAAATACAAAAGTAAATGTTGTGATTGCAATAAGTGTTTTTTTATATTTCATATCTAATTCCTCGTTTCAATTTAGTTAAGTGTATGGTATACTGACCATAGTATAGGTCCTTTAAGTCAAGACAGAGAGCTTGATAAGGTACGCAAATCTTCGCTTACAATCTTTTTGTGAGGCTGGCTACCGATAACTTAAAGGCACTCTAGGGTGTCTTTTTATATGGAACCGTACACTACAAAGGAAAGAGGAAGATTTTTATGGAGAAGCAGTCATTGTTAATTGGAATCTCGGAGAAACCAAAAACAAAACTCGAGTGGTTTGTATTAAGTGTTCAACACGTCTTTGCAATGTTTGGAGCGACAATTTTAGTCCCAATTCTAACGGGATTAGATGTCGGGGTGTCGCTTGTTGCAAGTGGTATAGGAACCTTAATCTACATTGTTTGTACAGGAGCTAAAGTTCCAGTTTATTTAGGAAGTAGCTTTGCATACATTTCAAGTATCGCAACTGCAATCGCCGTAACCGGTGGTCCAGAAAGCGCGTATGTAGGCTTAATGACCGTCGGTCTTATTTATGTATTAATTGCATTTATCATTTCATTTACAGGTTCAGCATGGATTCGTAAATTATTGCCACCAGTAGTTATTGGTCCAATGATCATGATCATTGGATTGTCACTTGCACCAACCGCAGTTCAAGAAACAGGACTTATGGGTATCGATATCTTGCTTGAACAAGGGAAATATGTTGGTGTTGCAGGTGCGGCGTGGAAAGTGCCGTTAGTGGCTTTCATCACCTTCGCAACAGTTGTGGTAATCTCGATGCGTGGAAAAGGCTTCTTGCAAATTGTCCCATTCTTAATCGCTATTGTTGTTGGATACATTTCAGCCGTGGTCTTAGGTTTGGTCGATCTATCACAGGTCTTTACTGGATATTCGTTCTTCCAAATTCCAAACTTTAAATTTGTGGGTTCGTATCAACTCGATTTCTCATCAGTCGTTGCCTTTGCGCCACTTGCACTCGTAACGATTGCGGAACACATTGGTGATCACATCGTGTTAGGGGAAATCGTTGATGAAGATTTCCTTGAAACACCAGGTCTCAGTAAAACAATTCTGGGTGATGGTATCGCAACATTTGTATCCGCTGCAATAGGTGGACCGGCAAATACAACTTACGGTGAAAACACAGGTGTTATTGCGATGACACGTGTCGGTTCGGTTTGGGTTATCGGTCTAGCGGCTATCATTGCGATTTGTCTGGGCTTCCTTGGTTATGTACAAGCATTTATCTCAAGTATTCCTTGGGCAGTAATTGGTGGTATGACAATCATTCTTTATGGATTGATTGCATCCAATGGCGTCAAAGTACTCATCAAAGATCGAACTGATCTCGGAAATATGAAAAACTTAGTGATTGTCTCAACCATGCTGGTAATTGGCTTGGGTGGTGCAACTTTAAAAATAACACCGCAGACAACTTTAAGTGGTATGAGCTTAGCAGCCATTTGTGGTATCGTGTTAAACCTTGTGCTCAGCACACTTGAATCGAAAAAAGTAATCTTGGATTAACCAAGATTTTTTTTATTGATTCCAACCGCGATGTGTCCCATTCGAGTTACGTCCGTTATCATGGCATCGTTCACCACGGGATTCGCGCCACTGTTGTGCTTCTTCGGATGTTCTCATGGAATCATCGTTTCCATTGCGGTGCATACCGCGATGTCCATCATGATTCATAGGATGATCCTCATTATGGTGTCCCCATGATCCATCACGAACGTCTTGGGTTGGTGTCGTTGAATCTGGGGTTGTTGTCGAATCGGCAGCAAAAATAGCGTTCATGGACAATGCACTACCAATAAAGAGTGCCCCCACTCCAGCAATAACTTTCAGTTTTGAATGTTTCATGTGCTTCATTCCTCCTTACACCACCATCCTAACAAGTAATTATGACGAAACCATGACAAATATGACGAAAATAAGGCTAAAAGTCACAGAGTTCGAAATACAATATGATACGATAGTCATAAGGTGATAAACATGAAAAAAATATTGATTGCGGATGATTCCGATAAAATTAGACACATACTCAATGAATATCTCGTCAAAGAAGGTTATGAAGTGATTCAAGCTCGTGATGGGAGTGAGGCTCTTGATGCCTTTGCCCAGAACAGTTTTGTGATGATTTTACTTGATGTGATGATGCCTTTTAAAGATGGATTTGAAGTATGCAAAACGATTCGTGAAACATCCAATGTTCCCATCATCATGATTACCGCTCGCGGGGATGACTATGATCGTATCATGGGCTTGGATATGGGGGCAGATGACTATGTTGTGAAGCCTTTTGTACCAGCTGAAGTTATGGCTCGCATCCGAGCAATTTTACGCCGTATTGGACCAAGCGATACGCACAACCGAATTACCTACGATACCTTGCGCGTAAACTTGGATGATTTTGAGGTGACTGTTTCGAACCAGCCGGTGTCACTAACCAAAAAAGAAATTGAGATTTTGTGGACCATGATGCAGCATCCGAATCAAGTTTTTTCGCGTGATCAATTGTTAGATAGTGTGTGGGGAATTGATTATTATGGCGATTTCCGCACAGTGGATGCCCATATTAAACGACTTCGTGCCAAACTTTCCCCGTATGAATCAGAAACATGGTCAATTGCGACGGTTTGGGGTGTTGGCTACAAATTTGAGGTTAACCACCATGCGCTATAAAATGACACAAAAATTAGTGGGATATTTTGCAATTACGTTACTTGTCTTTGCAATTATTATTGGGGTGACCTTCTCCATGATGTTTCGACAATCAACCCTTGATCAATCCCGTACAGACTTGGAGTTTCGCGCAAAGACAATTGCGAATTCGGTATCGCCCTACCTTGAAAATTCCAGTTCAAATAACAAACATGGCTCAATGATGCGAAACCGTGACCTAAGCACTTATTTGGAATCGCTTGAAGCATCGACGGTTGGTGAAGTCTGGGTCGTTGATAAGGAAATGAAATCAATCAGTAGGGGTCAAGGGCACAATAATGCAACAACCCAACTTTCGGATTTGCCTGAAGATAGTGAACGTATGATTAAGCAAGCTTTATCTGGATTTACCGTTTATAGTGATGGCTTTAGTGAAATGCTAAATTCGGAGTCAGTGACTGTCGGTGTTCCAGTACAAAATGGTGATGGTCAAATTGTAGGTGCAGTGCTTGTCCACTCTCCAATAGCTGGTATTGATGCGGTTATTCAACATGGGTATCATGTTTTAAGCATTAACATTGCGGTTGCATTGGTACTGTCGGTTGTCGTTGCTTACTTTCTATCCATTCGGTTTGTGAAACCATTGAAACGGATGAGTGAAACATCAAAAGCATTAGCCATGGAAGACTACACTGTGCAAACCGATGTGCATCAACATGATGAGATTGGCGAACTTGCGGCATCCATTGATACATTAGCCGTACGTTTAAACGAAGCATCACAAGCCCGAGATCGTCTCGACCACATGCGCCACGAATTTTTTGCAGACATCTCCCATGAATTAAAAACGCCCGTCACGATTTTACGAGGGTCCCTCGAAGCGATGCGTGATGGTCAAGTGGAAACCCCTGAAAAGCGTGAAGAGTATGAAGAAAACATGCTTCAAGAAGTGATACACTTACAAAAATTGATTAATGATTTGCTCGATTTTTCAAAGCTGAATACGACCGACTTTGTGTTAGAGAAAGACGTTGTAAATCTGCATGATATTGTGGGTGATGCAATACGATCACTGCGTCCTGTTGCAATACAAAAAGCGATAGAAATACGCTATGAAAAAGAAACAGTACCATTTGCCATTTATGGTGATTATGCACGATTACGGCAGATGATCACCATAATTCTTGATAATGCCATAAAGTTTTCAGATCCGCATGCGACCGTTATCCTTCAACAGAAAGGGGATTCGTTAAGTATCACGGATACTGGTAAAGGCATTGCTTCGGAAGAAATTCCGCATATTTTTAATCGTTTCTATAAAGACCAAGGAACACAGAATGAGTTAGGTAATGGAATTGGCCTTGCAATCGCACAACAGATTGCGAAACGTCATATGATTGATATAATAGTGGAAAGTGTTCCACACCAGGAAACCACATTTGCATTTGTGTTGACACACAATAGACAGGACATTGATTATGGAAACTAAAGAAAGAAAAGAACGGGCAATCCTTGTAGGGATTGACTTTGCGAAATCGGATTATCGCATTGAAGCATCGATGCAAGAACTTGCTAATCTTGTTGATGCTGCGGGTGCAGAGGTCATGGCCATGACAACACAAGCACGTGAACGTCGTGACAGCGCCACATATATTGGAAGTGGTAAAGTTGCGGAAGTAGCGGCGTTAGTGGAAGCGTATGAAGCCGACATGGTTGTTTTTAATGGTGAACTCTCGGGATCGCAGACACGTAATCTCGAAGCATTGATTGGCGTTAAAATTGTCGACCGTACTAATCTCATTCTCGATATTTTTGCTGGCCGTGCCAATACGAAGGAAGGCATGCTACAAGTCCAATTGGCACAATTAAAGTATCGTTTACCACGTCTTGTTGGCTACAGTGATTATCTATCACGACAAGGTGGAGGAATTGGAACACGAGGACCTGGAGAACAAAAATTAGAAACTGACAAACGCCATATTCAACGCAATATTACCCACATCCAAAACGAACTAGAGAAGGTTGTAGGACATCGCGAAACAACTCGAAAACAACGACTAAAATCAAGTCTTCCAATTATTGCTTTAGTTGGGTATACCAACGCGGGTAAATCAACAATCATGAATGGCATACTCACTCACAGTGGAGAAACTAAAACAGTTGAAGCCAAAGACATGCTCTTCGCTACTTTGGATACGACGCTACGACGTGCACGCTTAAACAACAACCAATCCATTCTTCTAACAGATACGGTTGGATTTGTCTCCAACTTACCCCATGCGTTAGTCGCAGCCTTTAAGAGTACACTTGAAGAAATTCGTTTTGCGGATGTCATTCTCCACGTCGTAGACGCATCCAATCCAGATTTAGATATTCAGATGGATACCACCGAAGCAATCATGCGCGACTTGGAAGTTCTCAACAAGCCCATAATCACTGTTTATAATAAGGTGGATCTTGCTACCGAGGTAGATTATCCTGTAGGGTACACGATGTCAAATCGTGTATATATGAGTGCTCATAATCCTGAAGATATCGATTTGTTGATTGACTTGATTGAAGATGCACTTGCAGACAAGTTTAAGAAAGCATCAGTATTTTTGAAATTTGAAGACCTGGGTATCTTAGATTACTTTGCATCCACATATGATATTGGAGACATTGAGTATGATGAGAAGGGTGCTCATTTCAAAGTGGTACTGACCCAAGAGGACTATGAACGCTTCGCAGAATACATCGTTAAATAAAAAGAACACCGCGTAAGCGGTGTTTTGACTTTATTGGGAAATACGGTGGTTCATTTCGATGAGTTCAGACTCAGTAAGATAACGCCATTCTCCTGGTTTTAAGTTATCCAAAGAAACGTGCATAATCCGAACGCGTTTTAGAGATGTAACACGATATCCGAGGGCTTTTGTCATACGACGGATCTGGCGGTTTAAACCTTGTTTCAGAATAATTTTAAAAGTTTTGGGACCAATGCGTTCAACGTCACAAGCTTGAGTTATTTCATGGATATGTGCTGCCTGATTATAAATTTCGACGCCCGATTGCATTTGATTGATAAATTCTTGATCGAAAGTCTTATGAACAGACACTATATATTCTTTATCGTGTCCGTACTCTTCTCGTAAAATTTTATTCACAATGTCACCATCGTTTGTCATCAAAATTAAACCATACGAATCTTTGTCAAGACGACCAATTGGGAAGATGGTTGATTCATAGTTCATGAAATCAACTATGTTGCTTGGGTCTTTGGAGTCTGTTGTACTGGTTATTCCAACGGGTTTGTTGAGTGCAATGTAGACAAGATCATCCGCTTTTTTTATTGTTTCACCACGAACACTCACTGTATCCTGAGGAAAAACTTGTGATCCTACTTCAGCAACCTGTCCATTTATCATGACAAGACCGTCTTGAATTAAGCGGTCGGCACCTCTTCGTGATGCATACCCAGATTCGCTAATAAATTTATTGAGACGAAGCGAGGCACTGGTTTCGTGACGAATAATACCTTGTTTTTGTTTGAGGGTGGTATCCTTTTGTACTGCGTGTTTCATGTTAATGCTCCTTATAATATTTACCTTGCCACGTATTGCTAGCAAGCATGAGTTTATCGATTTCATTTAATACGATTGTTTTTCGTCGCGTCCATTCTGGTGCTAATAAGTCAGATCCAATGCCGTCACCAGTTAGGCGGGCAATGACCATCGTCTCAGGAAGACGCTCGAGTTGTTGAACGACTAAATCAACATAGGTTTCCATCGACATAATTTCAAAAGGATTCTTTGTATACTGATAACCAAGCTTGGTGTCTTTGATAATATGAAGCATATGAATTTTTAGCATATCTGGATTTAACTGGGCAACATAGTCGCAGGTTTCGAGCATCATATCTGTTGTTTCAACTGGAAAACCATTGATTATGTGGATACAGGTCCGAATCCCTGCAGCTTTCAATTTGGTAATGCATGATGCCACGGAGTCTAAGTCATGGCCACGATTCATCCATACACCCGTTGTTGGATGCATACTTTGCAAACCAATCTCAATTGTGAGATCTTTACGTTTCGCTTTGGAGGCAAAATAAGCAATTTTGTCATCGTCGAGACAGTCTGATCGTGTGGCGATATCAATACCAACAAAACGATCATCCTCAAAAAAAGGATCATACAATGTTTTTAAAGCATCAAGGCTGTCGTGGGTATTGGAGTATGCTTGGAAATAAGCGATTCGCTTCGCGTTGGGCCATTTACGAAGCATGATTGCTTCGGAGTGATCGATTTGTGCTTCAAGATCTGGATCTTTGAGAATCATATCGCCAGAACCCCGAGCAGAACAAAAATTACATCCGCCACTGCCACATGTTCCGTCTCGATTAGGACATGTAAAGCCCGCGTCGATACTAACTTTAAATGCTTTGGAGCCGTAAGTTTTCTGAGTGAAATAATTATAAGTATAGTAACGCTTGTTGTCGTTTGAATATTTGAATGGATTAAGAGTTTTCATGTATGTATTTTATCACGTATATTGTAAACTACAAAGCGTCAATATTTGGTATAATAAGAGTACACTCGAAATATCTTGGAGGGAGATTACTATGGCAGTAGAACAAGTCTTATTACGACTTGCAATGGTTACATTATTTTCAGGTATTATCGGTTATGAGCGTGAGGTAAATAATGCACATGCCGGCTTGAAAACACATATGATTGTTGGTGTTGGAGCAACAATCGTAGCTTTAATTCAACAAGAAATTGCAGCAACAGCACTTGCTGAAGCACTTGCCTATCCAGAATTAACTGGAGTTTTACGATCGGACCCTGCTCGTCTTATTGCGCAGGTCGTAAGTGGTATTGGTTTTCTAGGAGCAGGAACCATCATCGTCACCAAACGCAATATTTCGGGATTAACGACCGCAGCATCAATTTGGTCGGTCGCCTGTTTAGGGCTTGCTGTGGGGATGGGGTATTATGAAATTGCTGTATTGGGCTTTGGTTTCCTGTTCTTAATTTTATTTGTAACACGTCGCTTTCAAAACCTTTCGTTTTCAGAACGCGTGCATGTCAAATATATTGGTGGACAAGAAACATTAGACGATATAGAGCGTGTTTTTGAATCGATGGATGTTCAATTCCAACAAGTCAATTATCGTGTTGATATGTTTGGTAATGAACGTGTTTATACAAGTATTTTTGAAGTGCAAGGTAGCCGCCGTTTTTCATTCAGTGAATTCGTAAGTACGATGGCCCTCAAGAGTACGGTTATTAGTGTTCATGCAACAAATTTAGAATAGAGGGATAAAATGACAATTCGTATTGCAGAAAATAAAGATGCACCCCATATACATGAACTGTTGATTCAAATTGTGAATCATCATCATGATCTATACCCTGAACGCTTTCCCAAAGACATACCGAAATATTCAGTCACGGAAGTACAAGATTTGATCCAAAATCCACAGATGACCGTATGGGTCTACGAACATAATGAACACGTAGAAGGATATTTGATTGGTTGGATGGATGGTGACGTTTTCTTTGTCGATGATATTTGTGTCAATGAAGCAGCACGTGGTTTAAAGATTGGACATCAACTTATGACCCATCTCGAAACTCAAACAGAAACGGCACCGTTTACTGAAGTTCGCTTAAATGTATGGACGAAAAATACAGCAGCAATTAACTTTTATGAGAAAGAGGGCTATGAGCCTCTTAAATACGTACTAACAAAAAAAATTGAGCGCTAAGCTCAATTTTTATTTTACTTGAAATATGTTGATTTCATAAGGTTGCATTACATCGAGGTGATGAACATAATTTGATAGAAGCGGACTGTAGTTTCCGGTTCTTTGATGTCGTGGAATCGTAGTTTCCGATAAATTCATTTGAACAAAATATCGACGTCCTTCGTAGACTCTGAAATATGCGAAATAATTTTTTGTTGCTTCGTACACAAATTCAACATCACCATAAATAAATGCTGGGTGGTTTTTTCGTAACGCAATTAAAGTTTTGTAGAAATGATAAATCGAATGCGGGTCACGCATCGCATCATCAACGTTGATGTGAGCATTGCGATTGTCATTATGAATCCACGGCTCACCCGTACTGAAGCTACCATCTATGGTCCACGCTACAGGAACTCGCGCGTGATCTCGTGAACCTGCAACGATATGACTGAAAGCCTCATAGGTCGCCATGCCCTCTTGAACGAGTTCATGGTATTTCTGAATCGACTCCACGTCTCTGAAATCTTCAAGAGAGCGGAATTGTTGGTTAACCATTCCGATTTCTTGCCCTTGGAAGATGAACGGAGTACCTTTAAGAGTTAACAATAAAGTCGCAATCAATTTTCCTAAAGCTTCGCGGAAAATAGGGTTTTTATTCACCTTAGAAATCATCCGCGGATTATCATGGTTTTCGAAGAAGAGTGCCATCCAGTAATGATTTCCATAGTGTTTCATATAGTCCATAATGTAGGCTTTGTAGTAATTGAGGTCGTACTTATATTTATCAAAACGAACATGTCCCGGTGTTTCGAGATGGTCAAAGTTGAATACCATATCCAATGCTTGGCGGTAGTCGCCGCTCAAAAGCTTAGCCATTTCCATTCCAATACCAGGCGTTTCTCCAACCGAAAATGATTGATAAGGTGCGAAGGCATCTCGGTTGAGTTGGTTCAAGTAGCGATAAAGATCGGGACCAAAGAAATAGTGCTCAATGCCAGTGAAGCCCATCATGTCACCAATAATTTCACTTCCGTCTGGGAGGCCGTCTCGTTTAGAAATATAATTTATTACGTCCAAGCGGAAGCCATCGATACCTTTATCCAACCACCATTTGACCATTTCGGTGATTTCTTGACGCATTGCGCCATTAGTCCAATTCAAATCCATTTGCTTCTTAGAAAAAAGGTGGAGCGCCCAGACATCCTGTTCGGGATAGTAATTCCACGCAGGTCCACTAAAGAAGGAAGTCCAATTATTCGGTGGGGTGCCATCACGATTTGGTCTGATAAAATAATAATCACGTTTTGGGGAGTTGGGATCACGAAGTGCTTCTTGGAACCAAGCATGTTCGTCCGATGTATGATTCACAACCAGATCCATAATGATACGCATACCACGTTCATGAACCCCCTCTAACAAGGCATCGAAGTCTGCCATTGTACCAAAATCTTGCATGATTTTATGATAATCGCGAATATCATAGCCATTATCATCATTTGGCGAATCATAAATTGGTGAGAGCCAAAGGGCATCAACACCAAGTGCTTTTAGATAATCCAGTTTTTCAATAATTCCCTGTAAGTCACCGATGCCATCACCATTACTATCTTTAAACGAGCGCGGGTAAATTTGGTAGAAAACGGCCTCTTTCCACCATTTCGCTTCAGCATCCACGGCATCATTACGTGGCAATTCTGTCTCAGTGTTCAAGAGCTGCAGTGCGTTGTCAAAAAATGCTTGATCCAAGCGGTCTTTCGCTAAGCGTTGGATAGATCCGAGTGTGAGTTTACCAATCACTGGATTTTCAATGAGTTTACGAGAAATACCCAATTGGAGTAAGACCTTGTATACAATATCTTTTCCAATTGGATGGTCTAAAATATCGTGGATTGTTGATTGCATTGTGAATGTTTCCATAAGACACCGTCCTTTATAAAATTATAGCATAAGTGTCATGATAACGCGGTGAATCAAAAAAACATTCTCATTGAGAATGTTAAGCATTATTTAATGTGTCACGGTAATCGGGTTTCCGTTCAAACTCACTGACAGCGAACGAGCAAAGGGGAATAATTTTTTTGCCAGTAGCACGGGCTTCTTCAACAACACGTTCAATAAGTTGGGTAGCAAGACCTTGTCCTTTATATGCGTCATCAACGTGGGTTGAAGCAATGATGATGAGTGAATCACCAGCACTGGACAATTCTACAGCACCAACTTCGTGCTCTTGATCCATAATGTAAAATCGATCGTTTCCTTTTATAATTTCCATCTTATTTATCCTTTCTAATGTATTTTAAGGCACCACTTGGGCATGAATCAATAAGTGCAGCAACCTCATCGGCTGGCGCATTATCTGCAAGAATCCATGGTCGACGGTTGGTGTCGAAAACGTCATGTAATCCGCGAACACAGACTCCAGAATGAATACAAACACTGCCGTTAAAGAAAATATCAATAGCCTCACCGGAATATTTGCGATATCCCTGATCAATCAATTCTTTTTCTGTCATCATAAGAGCCTCCTTTTCATTAATTATAGGGGCTTCCTTGGCAATCTACAAATTTGTGAAAAACCATTTGAAATCAAATTTCATTATTGCACGACGAATGTTAAAATTTTCAGTCAAAACCGTGGGAATGCAAAGAAATTATCAGTACAATAAGGGTATAGTGGAGGTAAACTATGAAATTAGAAACAATCATCAACGACCCATCACGCATTAAGGTAAATGAAGCAGTTCCATTTGAAATCCTTAATGATGATTACGTTGGCAAAAGTGACGGTGTTCACGCAGTACTTTATCCGATTACCCATGAGGAAGTAGTCGCCGCAGTAAAGTATGCAATTCACCATGATTTAAAAATAATTGCCCGCGGTTCTGGAACCGGACTTTCAGGTGCAACCGCTCCTGTAGCTCAGGAACTTGTCCTTGATTTATCGCGCATGAATCGCATTCATGGCTTAGATGAAAGCACCATGACACTCACAGTCGAACCGGGTGTTCAGCTTCATGAAATCCAAGAATATGTAGAATCCAAAGGATACTTTTATCCCCCCGATCCAGGATCAAAGAACTCATCAATTGGAGGGAATGTCGCAACCAACGCTGGTGGGATGCGTGCAGTTAAATATGGCGTCACACGTGATTACGTTAAAGCACTACGGACCGTTCTAGCAACTGGTGAGACACTTGAACTTGGAAGTATCAATGTAAAATCCAGTTCGGGATATGATTTAAAAGATTTATTCATCGGTTCCGAAGGAACATTGGGAATTACTACACGCATTGATTTAAAAGTAATTCCATTACCAAAATATAAGAAATCATATGTCGTTGCCTTTGAAGATTTGACGTTGGCGACACGTGCAGTTGCTGCAATTCTTCAAGAAGGTATTGACCCAACAGCATTAGAATTTTTTGAACGCGATATGATGGATTTAAGTGTTGCGCAAACAGGCATCACATTCCCTGTCGCAGTTGGGAAATCTTACTTACTTTTAACACTTGATGGTGATACCGAGACATCGATTGCGAGCCGCGAAACTGAATTGCAACGCGTCGTAACTGAACATCAAGCAATGGCCTTTTTGCCCCTCAATTCTGATGAACTTGAGCACAATGTCTGGAAACTCCGTGACAATTTACTCGCAGCAGTCGTAAACTATACCGAGCAAGTGACGATGGATGAAACAGTTCCTATTAACCATGTCGCAACATTATATGAATATACGAAAGATTTAGAAGCTGAATACGGAGTTCAACTCATGAGTTTTGGCCATGCAGGGGATGGAAACCTTCATACCTGTGTAATGCGAGGTGATTTAGATCAAGCAGCGTGGGAAGAAAAGAAAGCTATCGTACTTGAAAAGCTTTATGATCGAATTGCGGAATTAGGTGGACTTCCTTCAGCAGAACATGGCATTGGATTAATTAAGAAACCTTATTTCCATAAGATGACGCAACCGCTGTATTTGGATATGATGCGAAAAATTAAAACAGCATTTGACCCAGAGAACAGACTGAATCCAACAAAAGTAATCTAACTAACTTACAAAAATGTACGTTGTATTAATCGACTAATACAGATATAATGGTATTAGAAACGAGGTGTAAACTATGGAAACACATACACAAACAAATGAATATATTGACATCTTTATGTTGAACAATGGAAAATACTTTCCTAGTTCACAACGTCATGAGATTGCACAACGACTACGACTCATGCCAGAAGATCGCGTGCGTTACGTCAGTACACTAGATTTTAAGGATCCAACTGTATCCTTAATTATTTCAGCAGTTGGGGGAACTCTTGGTATCGACCGATTCTTTATTGGTGATATTGGCATGGGGTTATTAAAACTATTCACTGCAGGTGGCTGTGGCGTGTTATGGTTGATTGATCTATTCTTGATACAAGAACGTACACGTGAAATCAACTATCAAAAAATGAACGAATTCCTTCGTTACTAGCATGTTTAACGATTTAAAAAAAATTCCGCAACGATTATATGTAGGTTTAGGGGTAACGGCGATTGCGTATGCTTTATTCTTTATGCTAACGCCCTTTACCTGTCCAATCCGTGCGATAACGGGTGTCCCTGATCCCTTTTGTGGGACGACACGGGCATGGTTAGCCGCACTTCAAGGAAATTTTGGTGATGCATTTTGGTATCATCCGCTCTTTCTTTGGGCACCATTACTGTTGCTGGTCATCATTCTATACATGTCGACACATAAAGAACGGTATCTATTTTTAAGTGTGGTAGGTGTCTCAGCCTTTTTGATCATCTATCTCATACGACTAACATTATTTGTCATACCTTAAGGAGCATGTGTATACAAGCTCCTTTTGTGTTCTAGTTACGTCCGGAGGTCCTATGAAAAAAATTTACCCAGTAATTGCTGTGGCATTACTTGTGGGGTTAATCACCTATTTTCCACCTTATGTTACGACTCAAAGTCCAACAGATGTTGCGGCTGGTGCGACACCACCCCTTGGTGTTGTACGGGATGGAAATACCTATAAAGTATGGAATGTACAACATATCGGCATAATATTGGTCGTCGAGGGTCTAGCAATCCTTGCAATGGTTGTGCATGAACAGAAAAAAACCACATCGCAGCAATGACGCGAAATGTGGTTTTTTTTTATTATTTTAGGTAGGCAATTCCTAAATCAATAGTTGCTTGAATTGCATCTTCATGGGTGCGTTCAAAGCTATGCGAAGCATCGACGCCAGGACCAATTAACCCAACGCGGATATCATGACCAGCCCGTAATGCTGCTGAACCGTCCGACCCGTAAAATGGATAAATATCAATATTGAACGGAATTTTATTTTCTTGAGCTAACGTAACAAGACGTTTCTTCAATTCGTAATCGTATGGGCCAGAGCTATCTTTGGCGCAAATGGTGACTGAATACTCATCAGATGTTTGTCCAGAGCCAGGAGCTGCCATATCAACAGCTATAAACTCTACAGTTTTTTCAGGAATTGCTGCAGATGCACCATGGCCGACTTCCTCATAGTTCGAGATAAAGAAATGGGTTGTGTGAGCAGGTTTGATATTATTTTCAACGAAATAAGCAGCCATTCCAAATAGGGAAACGACACATGCCTTGTCATCCAAGTGACGTGATTTAATAAACCCTGAAGGGCTTACGACTGTTCGTGGGTCAAGGTGAACAAAATCACCGACACGAATACCTAAATCTAAGACATCTTGTTTGTTAAAGACTTTTTCGTCAACGCGTACGATAAGTGTATTTTCGTTTCGTTCTGTTGCATTTGTTTTGGCACCATGAACATGTGATGAAGCAACAGTTGTGATAATACTACCGGTATAAAAAGCTGCATCTAAAGTCTCAACTGTAACATGTTCTCCTTCAATTGTCGTCCAGGCATAACCACCAATTTGTGTTAATTTTAGACTTCCATCCGCAGTAATTTCTTTTACTTGAGCACCCAACGTGTCAACGTGAGCGGATAGCGTGATATGCGCATTATCATCTATTCCAGGTAATGTAGCGATTAAAGCGCCTTTATTTGTGCGTCGTGTTTTTAAACCCATTGATTCAAATTTTGATGCAACAAATTGAATTGCAGCTTCTGTATGCCCAGTAGGACTTTTAATGTTTAATAAAGTTACTAAATCTTCGATAATTGTGTTCATATATAATCTCCTTTACAACTTATTATAGGCTTGAATTGATGCAGTAGCAAGCCACAAAAAAAGGAGGTTTCCCTCCTAAATAAATTTTAAGTAGTCGCCATATCCTTCGGCTTCCATATCATCTTTAGGGATGAATCGTAATGCTGCAGAGTTAATACAATATCGCAAACCACCCTGTTCACGTGGTCCATCGTTGAAAACGTGACCTAAATGCGAATCAGCATTGAGAGAACGCACTTCAATACGATGCATGTTGTGCGTAAAGTCCTCTATTTCATGAACCTTCTCAATTGGTTTTGTGAATGATGGCCATCCACATCCAGCATCGTATTTATCTTTTGATGAAAAGAGTGCTTCACCACTCACGATATCAACGTAAATTCCACGTTCATAAAAATCATCGTACTCTCCAGTAAATGGACGTTCTGTAGCGCTGTTTTGTGTTACTTCAAACTGAATGGGAGTTAGTTTATCTTTGAGATCCATAGTCATGTTCCTCCTTGGATTCAATATCCAATAATTTGACTTTTAGATCGAGCCCTCCTGTAAATCCATGTAATCCTCCATCTTTTCCAATGACGCGATGGCATGGGGTAACAATCATGATTGGGTTCTTACCAATAGCACTTCCGACAGCACGAACTTTTTTAACATCCCCCAATGCAATGGCAACATCGGAATAGGACCATGTCACGCCATAGGGGATGGTATTTAAAACCTGCCACACCGATTTTTGAAAATCCGTACCTTGTGGCGCAAGTTTCCACGAGAAAGTATCTAAAGTACCTGCTTGATAACGGGATAATTCATCCACTTCAAGTTCGAATGCTTGAGAGTCCTCGACAGCTGTTGGTGCATATTTT
This sequence comes from Erysipelothrix anatis, assembly GCF_009828745.1. Lineage (GTDB taxonomy): Bacteria > Bacillota_I > Bacilli_A > Erysipelotrichales > Erysipelotrichaceae > Erysipelothrix > Erysipelothrix anatis. The sequence continues at coordinate 28,162 of NZ_WTSX01000003.1, read as the reverse complement.
TGGAAATCTGCATAACTATTTCCGAAATAGCGCACACCTAGATCATCTTTAACAATATAAAATGTAGTACCTAGACATTCAAATGATGTATATTTCATGGTCTCACCTCTAAAGAAATTATAGCATAAGTCGAAACTGAAACGTTTAAAGTTACTTTCATTTTCTTATCACAAAGAAAGGCGTATACTTTAGGTATAGGAGGATTTGATATGAATAATTTATATGAAGCAGTTAGCACATTTTTGGCAGACCAAATTGTGGTCGGCATGAAGATTCACAATATCCACTGGTTTATGGTTGGTGAAGGATTTTTCCCAATGCATAAACAAATGGACGAATTCTATGATGAAGCAGAAGAAAGAATTGATACTGTAGCTGAGCGTTTACTTGTTATTGGATCACGTCCACTAGGTAGCTATAAAGCAATCCTTGATCGCACAAGCATCAAAGAACTTGGAGATCATGATATTACTGCAATTGAAGGAATAAAACATTTGATTGTTGATTTTGAAACATTAAATAATCAAGCGCTTCGTGTCATTAAACTTGCAGAAGAAAATGAAGATCCAGGGACTGCAGATCATTTTACAGCGATTTCCCAAGATTTAGGAAAATCATTGTGGATGATGAAATCTTACATTAAGTAAGATCACAAATAATTATAAATGGTGATAAAAGGGCAATACCGATGATGGTATTGCCCTTTTTAGTGAATGAAATTAAAAGTCCCAAGTGTTAAGCATCTGTGTGACCCATTTGCATAAATCAAGACTTGCTTTGTTGGCAATGGCAACAACCTCATCGTGAGAGTGTTTTCCAGTTCGAAGGCCAGTGGCCATATTCGTAATAACAGAGATGCCTAATACATCTAAACCAAGATAGTTTGCAACAATGGTCTCAGGAACGGTAGACATACCAATTGCATCACTACCAAGTTTACCGTACATGCGGATTTCAGCTCGAGTCTCATAGTAAGGGCCTTGGAAGAATGTGTAGATACCTTCTTTGTACTCTATATTCAGACCGTGTGCGGTATGACGTGCGTGATCACGGAGTTTTGAACTGTAAGGTTCAGACATGTCAGGGAAGCGTGGTCCCAGACGATCATCATTGGGGCCGACGAGAGGGTTTGTTGATACACCATTGATGAAATCATCAATAATCATCAAATCACCAGGCTTAAATGTTGGATTAATACCACCACATGCATTGGTGACAATGAGACTCTCGATTCCAAGTGCTTTCATAACATAAATTGGATAGGTTACTTCTTTCATTGGGAAACCTTCATACGCATGGAAACGTCCTTGCATGACAACAAGTTCTTGAGAACCAATGGTTCCGAAAACGAGGTTGCCGGCATGACCAACTAGGTGAGACTGTGGGAAATGGGGGATATCAGCGTATGAAATGGTATGGTGAACTTCCATTTCATCGACTAGACTTCCTAAACCACTTCCAAGAATAATTCCAATTCGGGGTTTAGTCGCAGTAATCTGTTGAATAAATGCAGTAGATTCATTGATTTGATTATAGAACATAAGTGTCTCCTTTTTATCTATTATAACCATATCACAAAGAAAAGACTATTTTTGTGAAAAAAGGTAGTGAAATTAACGAAATAGCGAGATAATTTCACGCTCCAATATACTCCAAATAAGACAAATTGATTGCAATGGAGGAAATCGAAAGATATAATACAAAGTATCATAACTGAAAAGGGGTAAGGTTTATTCATCTTGATTTCACTTTAAACAATATAACCTTTCATTTTATGCATAAACATGAAGAAAATATTAAATTTATAGCTAATGTTAGTGAAATTGTGAAAATAAGTTGAAATAAACAACTTACGGTGGTAGTATTGGTAGGTATGAAAAAAAGGAGACATTATTTTAATGAAGAATTCAAAGAAAGTAAGTATTAGCGTCTTAATCTTACTGGCACTGTTATTAACAGGATACACATGGTCATACTGGAATGCTGGTACTATCAAACCCCACCTAACTGAAAATGGCGAAAATACAGTTGTATTAGGAGCGGCCAAGAACCAAGAAGTCGAAACAACGTTAACGATTGCTCCCGGATCAACAACGAAACCATTGATTCCTGCAGATATTTATAACAAACTATCCGAAGGCGAACGCTCAACTTTTAGTTCTAATGCTGCACTAACAATTAATGCAACATGGACTGAAAACCAAATCGGTAAAGAAATTGCATCAGGTGCACAGGGAACAATCAAAGCTGAAATTCTCGGTGTTTCTATTGATGGAATTGACGTTAACCATACTGACAACAAGATTGCAACATCACTCATCAAACCAACATTTGACGAAACGATGCCGACAATTACTTTGAATGATTCAACAGCTACTCCAATTGGTTTATCAGTAACCATGAATGAACCTAAAAATAAATCAGAATACGAAGCAATTGCAAACAAAACTATTAAAGTTAAAGTGCGCTTATCAGTAACTCCGTTATAGGTGCTATTGAATGATTGCACGAGTGTTGATAGGGATTCTAAGCATCTTAGGCTGCTTGATTGTATCTACTAAAACGTACAGTTATTGGCAATCATATGGCGTTAACTCAGCAAGTAATACTGTCGAATGCTCTGTTACAATTCATGATTACCTCGGTATCATGACACTAACGAAGGATTATGATCTCTTAAAAGATTACGATTTAAATCGTAAATACCGTATCGGTGAATTATTCGAATCACGAGGCGATATTTATGTGGTTGTTAATCCAGTCGAATCAGGAATTCACCGTGAACCATCACGATACCCTGACGACGTATCCCCCTTCAGAATATTATCTGACTCGGTGCCTGATAACGTGTCGAACAGATATTTACATGGTTTTTACACCTTCGATGACTACCATATCAGTCGGTTTGAAGATGGAAAACGTATCATGCATGAAGATATTACAACCTATCTCTTTGATGCTACCAAACGCTATAAAACTGGATATGCAGCTGTTGCATTGAATCGCAACAATCCCCAAGCATATATAAATCCCAAATTTAAAGGGAAGAATCAAGTTGTGTGGCACAAAGATAAGCTTTACATCACGAATCAAGACTATGATGGCTCGAGTCGACCAGTTCCTGGTGAATCAAAAGGATGGACTTCATTAAATGATCCAGTTTTTAATGAAAACTATCTGTATGTAAAATACAAAGGATATCCCGTATCTGTTGTAATGAATGAAAACGGAAAAAATATTGTTTATCAACTGCGAACGAAAAGCAACAAAGACCCTCAAACTGGCGAATACATCAAACCAGGTGAAAATGAAACAGTTTGGGCGTTACGAAGTGGAGAAACGTATGAACAAAAAAGAAACCACTAAACGACGTGAGGTTGGATCTATCGCATTCTACCTTATCATCGCTATTTTAGCGTTGGTAATTGGTGCAATACGCTTTTTTCCAAACGTAATGTCGCACGTCGTTAAGCATAGTTCTTATGTGGTTATCAGCGACAGTATGACACCTGTGATCAATGTAAATGATTTAATTGTTGTCAAAAGAGTAACTCCTGAGACCTTAAAGGTAGATGATATTATTACTTTTGATGTCGATATTGATGGAGACGGAACACTCGAGCTGGTTACACATTATATTGCGGAAATTGATGGAAATAACTACAGAACAAAACCAAATGTAAGTGAAACGATGGATACCTGGACAATTCACGGTAATCAAATTCGTGGAAAAGTTGTTATGACCATACCTAAAGTAGGTCATCTGCTTATCCCACTTTACAACAATGCGGTGCCAATTCTCTTGGTCGCATTAACTGCAATTGTATTGACCATAGTGCATGTCTACTATGAAAAAGATGAAGATTCCCCAAAAGATGATTTAGACACATTGCGTGTTTGAGTCGTTTTTTGGTATCTGAGTCAAGACTAATTAACAAATAGAAGAATCATTGAGGGGAAGTAATGAAACGCGATAAGTTAATTGCTTTAATTTCACTATCTGTTTTAGCGTTATTATTAACAGGTTTTACGTGGAGTTACTGGTTTGATGGAACCGTATCTCCACCATCAGAAGTAACAAAGACAAATACAATGAAAATTGGAAGCGGAGATACGGTAACCGTATCGACACAAATTGGTGATTTAAATATATTTAAAAATACAGAACTACCTCTCGTTCCAAAAGGAAAAGCCGTTGAGGGAAAGTCGGTTGATACATTGGAAACAGGATACTCAGTATCCTGGGAAGAAGATGGAACTGATTTTGCGACAGGACATCCAGGAACGCTACAGGTTGTTTATAGTAATTTTCGATTTCAAAAAAATATCGATGGAATCACAGAAAGGCGAGATGATGAGTCTTATCTCAATCTCATTCTCTTTTCAGGAACACCTATCACAGCAAATCGCGATACATCAAACCCAAATTGGGTAAACGAAATTTCATTTGGTGCAACTCGTGACATTTTCTTGGGTGATGGCAATCTCCAAGCATTTAAGCATGCTTTTCAGCTGGGGATGCCACCAACGAAAGAGCATTATGACTTTGTAAAGGAATCTACGATAGCGTTTGATATTAACATCACGGTAACGCCACAATAAGGAGTCCTAACTATGAATGTAAAAAAATATACGCCATTGCTCATGATCATCATTTTGATCACAATGACGGTGAGTATCAAAGCTATGTGGGACACATTTGATGTTGCCCGAACCCAAAAAGAATCGAAAATTTCAATGCGCATTGGTGATTTTTCATCACCTTTTGGAAATTCCGTTCCCAAATATGTCCCGGGAAATAGATATGCCGCAGGTACCATCGTACAAGACGACCAGGGTTTTTACTATCTCATTAAGCAAGACATAGATGAAACGAAATCGTATGACCTAGCCTGGTATAATCACAAAATCATGTCCATTTATAACAATAATTTGGGCGCGTTTAATCCACAAAATCATCCAAACGAAGGATATACAGTATCTGGTGATATAGCGTATTTCTACAAAAATGGATCGTTTAATGCGCAACAGGTTGCATCGTACCTTACATTTTCGAATCGAAAGTATACTAAGACGCAAGGGATTCCTAAGAACCCATTTGATGGACAATCTGTAGTGTATTTCGAGAACGTTGTGTACATTGCGAATCAGAAATATAAACAGGGTCATGTCCCTGGAACGGATGTTGGTTGGACACCGATGAATCATGTTGAGTATGTGGAAAATGCCTTGTATACGAAATCCTTGCAGGGTGAAGTAGTTTCCGTGCGTTATGGTGATGCTACATATTCACTACTTACGGCAGATAACTCTAAAAACAAGGGTGTTGTAGCACCAGGTGATGATGATCGTGTCTGGAAAAAAATGGCGTAAAAAAGTGTTGACCATATTTAGCGGTCAACACTTTTTTATTAAATGGATTCGATTTGTTGTTCCGTGACACGAGTAAGACGTTTAAATTTCGGTGGTAAAGGTGAAATAAATTCCATGACTTTACCAGATTTTGGATGCTTCACAATCATTCGATAAGCATGCAATCCCATTCGCTTGATAGGATTGGTTTTCGCATCGTACTTACGGTCGCCAATAATTGGGTGACCAATATCTAACATATGCACGCGAATTTGATTTTTACGGCCTGTATCGAGTTGGACTTTAAGGAGTGAAAATTTTTCGCTTCTACGGATAACGCTGTAGTGTGTGATAGCCTCTTGACCAGTAGTCGTTGAATACATATGCGTTGTTTTGTTTTCACGTAGGAAAGATTTGATCGTATCATTTTCTTTTTGTACACGACCTTCGACAATCGCGATATAAGTGCGGTCAAGAACCGCTGCGTTCCAATCATCTTGATACATTTTCTTGACACGCTCGTTTTTTGCAAACATTAGAACACCAGATGTATCCTGATCGAGGCGGTGGACAACAAAGATTCTGTTCTTAGAGTTTTGCGTTTTGACATAATCACTTGCAAGCCGATAAGCAGTTAGCTCTTCATTCTTATTTGTTGCAACTGTTAAGAGTTTATAAGGTTTGTCGATGACAAGAATTTCATTATCTTCATACAAGATCTGTAGTGGCGTATCGCGTTGTTGATTATGTGAGACAATTGTGATTGTTTGCCCTACATAAACAGGGTCATCAAACTGTGTTGTGACCTCATTATCGATAGATATACATTCATGTTTCAGTAATGATTTAATTTTTGACCGGCTGTATGCTAGATCAGCGCTCAAAACTGTATCTAAAACTTCACCATCGCGGACTACTTTAATTGTATGTTTCATAAATTACCTCATTTCGTATTTCATTATGACAGAAAACACCTTAAATAGATAGTATCCTTATTATATATAAAGTACGAAATATTCTTTTGCAAAGGATGATTAACTACCTCTATAAATTCGATAGGGTTTGAACGGTATAATTTTTTTAAAATTATTTTTCTTGACTTTTCAAGATACACGGACTGGGGTGGTCATAATTTAGCCGTTTGCTTGTGAAAAACATGGTAAAAATCCCCAATGATGAAACAGGTTTTCAGAATAGCGGTAAGTGGTATCAAGGGCTTTAACAGTGCATATCCATGAAAAATACACCCAAATAAATAGTATGTATTTTGATGTTTAATGGAATAGCCTTGAAAACGCTTCACAAATCTGAAAATGGATTGACACACTTCTATAATGATGATAATATCAAATTGTAATAAGAATATGATTGTAATTTGTAAGAATTATATCGTAGGAACTCAATGTGTGTTAAAAACTGTTTACCATAGTTTGAAATTTACGTTTGAGTACAACTTATTTCTGATAGGAGGTACTAGCATGAGTACAGGGAAAGTGAAATTCTTTAACGCTGAGAAGGGTTACGGATTCATTACTATCGAAGGTGGGCAAGACGTTTTCGTTCATTATTCAGCAATCGAAGCAGACGGATACAAATCTTTAGAAGAAGGTCAAGAAGTTAGCTTTGATGTCGTTGAAGGTCCACGCGGAGAGCAAGCAGCAAACGTTAGAGCTATCTAATTAGTTTAGCCAAAAACAGTAACTTCGGTTACTGTTTTTTAATGGACAGAAAGTCGCATTCTATCAGAATTTAGATTATAATATCTATTAGTAAATATTGGAGGAAATTATGGTATCACCACTAAAATTTGTAATTCTAGGTTTCAGTATTCTTGCATTATTAGGCTGGTTACTGGGATACTACATTAAAATGAGAAAAGAAGAAACAATAGTTAAAGGCGTTATGTGGGGAGTGTTGAGTTACTTCCTTATGAACATTATTTTTGCGGTTGCTCAAATACCATTTGGGGACATCACAAAAATGACATTTGGTCCGCAATACGGCATGATCTGGGGAATAATGAGTGCAGTTGCATTCACGCTTGCTTCCATTATTGTTGTCCCAATTGCATATAAGAAATTTAAATTTACCAAGTGGACAACAACACATCTCTCTTTTGGGTTAATGATTTTCTTTGTTGCATCTACTTTAAGTACACTTACAAATATCTTTATGTTTGGTTTTGCGATTAATAAAGGAACCGCAGCGACTGTTCTAAACCCATCATTTACACCAGAACAAGTTGCAAATCTGGTGAACGAAGTTGTTAATAATCCTAACTTCTATTACGCAAATATATTACTGTCTCGAATTTATGAGTACATCATTTATACAGCAGGATTTGCATTAATTATTCGTGGAGTCCGCGAAGATAAACTCTTGCCTAATGCAGCAATTGCCCTTGTACTCGTCTTTATTAATGTTGCTATTACAGGATTGTTGTTTAATTTAAACATGCCAATCTTAACCGAAATTTTAAGATTTGCGTTTGCGGCTTTCGTTGGATTCAAACTATACCAAGAGTTGTTCACCAAGAAGGCATGATGAAAATCGAGTTAATTGATATCACGGATGAATATGATCATCAAGGCGTCGAAACGTTCTTGTATGATATTTTCGTTCCCGAAATGTCACGCTTCGTTGGACGATGCGAATTTCGAAATGAAACAGGGCGTGATCTTCGTTTCTACGGTAATATTGGATATGTGATTTATCCTCCTTACCGTGGAAAGAATCTTGCCTATCAAGCTACGCTTGCTCTCTTTGATATTTTGGCAATAAAAAAACCGGATGTACATGAAGTTATTCTTACATGCAATCCGGATAATATAGCGTCACAGAAAATTATTAAACGTTTGAGTGGTGCTTATGTGGAAACGGTGGATGTGGATACAGACCACGAGTTATACCACATGGGTGAAACTCAAAAAGAAATATATACTGTTAAGCTTTAACTTTACGGATAATTCCTAAGGGTGTCGATTGTGACTGTTGCCCAAGGGGATTATCTTTTAATATTTTTACCATTTGGTCCAAGTCAATTGCGGAATTGCTTGATCCAAGAATATTTCCGCCTAAATCATTAATATCAACAACAATGACATCAATGTCCTTATCGAAAAGTGCTTTTAGTTCTTTGGCAACTTCGTTTGGACGTTCAGGTCCTAGGACAACATATTCATTGTATGGTGGAATTGTATGTGATGTGGGACCATCAATTGATCGCGCTTTGTAACCAGCAACGCGGTAGAAGTCACCTTTACGTCCAAAAACTTTTGTAATTGCAGCAACACCAGCGGCAAAAATGATGCGAGGTGTTCCACATTCACGCAATGCCATCTCCATGGTTTCAGGCATACCCAAACCAATTCCGTGCGGTGTTTTTGTTACATAGTTTGAAAGAGTGTATGCAAGTTTACGCGGCTTCACATCCTTAATAGGATAGGCGCGGCCTTGCGTAATAGCAACAATTTTCTCAGTTACAAATAAAATATCGCCATCTTGAAGGAATGGTGTTGCGAACTCACCCACAACAGCATCAATCTTATCATTTGGCATTACCAACTTAGTTTTAATTGGTAAACGCTCATATTCTTGTCCATTAACGCATACGGTTAATGCTTTATTTTCATTCGCTTTTATAGTCATACAAATGCTTCCCTTCTGTACTTTATAATCATAGCGACTCAAAGGGTCATAAGCAAGTGATAACTTGCAATAATCAAGTGCAATCAAGTATAATTTCCTCAAGTGAGGTGGATATGAAGACACTATTACGTATAATTACAAATAAAATATTTGTCGTGGGGATCATCGTTGTTGCGGAACTATGGTTACTCCTGTATTTAGTATGGAATTTATCGCTAAACTATGCAACGATTTACTCAATCTTAATGTTCTTGGCGGTCCTATTGGTTATTTATGTTATTAATCGGAATGATAATCCAGTATATCGTTTGGCATGGACGATTGTGATTCTCGTCTTTCCACCTATTGGGGCGGTTCTTTACTTGTCGTTTGGCGGAAAGAAAGTACCGCGCAAACTACGAGAAAAGATCACAGATGCCTATTCTGAAAATTCTTTTTTAGATTTGGATTATAACGTCATCATGGATAATGCAGAAACAAAAAATCCGCACTGGAATCGAATGCTTCGATACATTGTGAATACGACAAACTACCCACTTTATACGAATACAAAGTCCGTGTATTTGGAATCAGGTGAAGTGAAATTTGAAGCAATGAAAGAAGCGTTAAGAAGTGCTAAATCGTACATCTTTTTAGAGTATTTTATTATTAAAGATGGTTTGATGTGGCAATCAATCTATGAAATTCTGCGAGAAAAGGTCGCGGAAGGCGTTGATGTACGGTTGATGTATGATGATTGGGGTTGTGCACTTTTTAAAGATTTACAACAACAATGTGATGACGCAGGGATTCAAGCAATTGCATTTAACCCGCTAATTGCCCAACAGGCAATTCAAATGAACAACCGAAATCACCGTAAAATATGCGTGGTTGACGGACGTGTGGGAATTGTTGGAGGTATGAACCTTGCGGATGAATACATAAATATTGGCAGTAAATTTGGACATTGGAAAGATACTGCAGTTATGATTGAAGGTGATGCGGTTCACTCTTTGACGATGATGTTCCTCCAATTTTGGCGATACTATTCAGAGCGCATTGAAGACCCGTTGGATTTTCAATATACCTTCCCTCAACTCGAGGAGAATGTAGGGTATGTGCTACCGTTTGGTGATGCACCGACAGATGATGTGGATATGGGGTTGGATGCTCATATGTATATGATCAATAATGCCCGTCGTTACATATATATTCAGACACCATATCTTATTATTGGATACGAAATGGTTATGGCATTGAAAATGGCTGCTCGATCGGGTGTTGATGTACGGATCGTTGTACCACATATTCCTGATAAAGTTGTCGTTAACCAAGTGACGAAATCAAATTATCAAGATTTACTTGAGCATGGGGTTCGTATTTTTGAATATGAACCAGGGTTTGTTCACTCAAAAACAGTGGTTGTTGATGATGAGATTGCAATGATTGGAACAACGAATATGGATTATCGCAGTTACTATTTGCACTACGAATGTAGTATTCTATTTATGGATAGTGAAACAGTGACAAAATGTTATGAAGACTCAATTGATACAATCAATAATCACTGTATTGAAATTACACTAGAAGAAGCACTAGAAACACCATTCATTGTACGTGTTTTTAGATCGGTTGTTCGCGTCTTCAGCGGACTCATGTAAAAGAAAAGGTTGGAAGTATGACAAAGGATAAAATTGGCTTAGTTCTTGAAGGAGGCGGCATGCGTGGTGCGTATACCGCTGGGGTTTTAAACTGGCTGTTAAAAAATGATTTGCATTTTGATTATGTGGTGGGGATATCATCTGGAGCGTTGTATGCTGGGATGTATGTTTTGGATAAACCGGAAACCCTTAAGCAAGCTGCTATTGATGTTGCTGCAGATACACGAAATGTGGGGGTAAAACCCTTGATGAAAGAACGCACAATCGTTGGTTATGAGTTCTTGTATGATGCAGTTACGCGAAAGCTTGATTATCCACTGGAAAGTATTGACACAATTCCTGGTGATATTGAAATTGGTGTCTATGATATTGAAGGTGAGCAAACTGTTTGGAAAGACAAATATGAGATTGCGAAACATCCTCGTTATATCCAAGCTGCGTGTACATTACCAATTGTTGGTCGTCGTGTATCTATTGAGGGTCGAGACTATATGGACGGAGGTATCACAACGATGATTCCTGTTCAACGAAGTATCGATGCAGGTTGTGTGAAGCATATGATTGTAACGACGAAGTCGAAAGACTATGTCCGTAAGCCGCAGGGTTTTGTATCAAGTAGTATGTTAAAAATCATCTACCGTAAATATCCGAAATTAGTGAATGACTTCTCAGATCGTGTTGATGTATATTATCGAGAACGTAAGCTTATTGATTCACTTGTAGACGAAGAAAAAGCACTCTATATGTACCCAACAGAAGAGTTAGGAATAGGGCGCTTTAAGGGATCAAAAGATCAATTTGAGAATCTATTTGAAATTGCACATCGTGACTGTGACGCACGACGTGATGAAATAATCAGTTTTTATCAAAGTGTAAAAGGATAACGGTCGGGCGTATGACTTTCAAAAGTCATACGTTCTTTTGTTGTCGGATGTTCAAACGTTAACGTTGTTGCCCATAAGGCAATTTGTTGTCCAGCCTTTGCTCGCGGATTGTAGCGAGCATCACCCCACAATGGGTGGTTGCGTGATGAAAATTGCACGCGAATTTGATGTGATCGCCCCGTAATTAATGAAACAGTGACGGTTGATAAATTGTGTTCAGCATTGTAAAAACTATTTAGGATAATTAACTCTGCGTATTTTGCTTCGGGTGTATTTTTGGATACGACACGAGACATATTTGTTTTACGGTTTTTAAGCATATAATCGCGTAATGTTTGTGGCTCAAGAGCCCCTTGAATGACGGCGGTATAGATTTTATCAAGTTTATGTGTGCGAACTTGGTCACTTAATCGGCTTGCGGCCTTGGAGGTTTTGGCAAAAACCATGACGCCACCAACAGGGCGATCCAATCGGTGAACAAGGCCTACAAAAACGTTTCCAGGTTTATTGTAGGTAACTTTGATATAGTCGCGTACTTCAGAAAGAAGGTCATAGTCGTTGGATGCATCTTCCTGAGTTGGTTGATTTGGTTTTTTCTCAACAACAATAATGTGATTATCCTCATAAAAGATTTTCATCATAACACCACCTTGTCGTTACACCTGCAAATAGCGTTTGATCCATTGTTGTGATAGGTAATCCAATGTCATCGCTATGTGTTGTCGTTGGGAATCCAGCACTTTGTAAGACAGCATCGAGAAGATGTCGCACTGTTTCTGGTTTTAAATCAGTTGTATAGGTATTAACACTTAGAAACAACGCGTCTTTGTCTAAAAGTTCAACAGCAGCCTGAAGTAAGGGCGCTAATTGATCTTTGATTTTCCAACGTTCGCCTTTGGGTCCACGTCCAAAGCTTGGCGGATCCATGATAATTCCATGATAGGTACGACCGCGGCGTTTTTCTCGGTTTAAAAATTTCATGACATCTTCAGTAATTGTACGAATCATTTTATCATCTAGCTGATTCAAACTAATGTTTTCACGTGTCCATTCATTCAACGATTTGAGGGCGTCAATATGGACGACTTCAGTGACGTTTGGTTCCATTGCACATGCAATGGTTGCTGCACCAGTGTAGCCAAATAAATTTAAGATACGAACTTCTTGAGAACTGGATTGAATAACGTTGCGCATCCAATCCCAATTAACAGCCTGTTCTGGAAAAACACCGGTGTGTTTAAATGAAGTGGGTCTTACTTTTAGCAGCATGTCACCGTATGAAAGGATCCATGACTCAGGGAGTGTTTTGTTGAAACGCCACTCAGTGTCGAAAAAGGCATCTACACCCATAGATGGAGCAATTGGTTTCCATGTTGCAACCGGGTCAGGCCGACGGACAACGATGTCTTTATAACGTTCTGTTTTCATACCGTTTCCGGCATCGATTACTTCGAAATCTTGCCATCGGTTACTGATGCGCATTTGGAACCTCCGTAGTGCTGTTTGAAAATGGGTAAAAAACAGCATTTTCCATTAAGAAAATTTCGTGATTTAATTCGTTTGTATCAAAGTTGGGGTCAAAGTGTTCAAATGTCTCAAAAGATATTTTTGTGCCATCAACATTAAAAGTATACGACGATATATCGTTTAACATGTAACCCTGACGTTCCATCCATCCCGTTAACATCATGCTTTGAAAACGGCGTGGGACAAGCAATGTTACGCTGTCCAATGTATTTAAAAAGTCCGAGTCAATGGCTGTAGTGGGATCAACTAGCAAACCTGGAATCATCATTTCAGTTTCGTTCAATAAAGTTACTATATTTGTAATGGTTGTATAATTAGTCATAGGTCCTCGCTTATATACATGACATTATAAGGCATGCGTGGTAACGACGCAATTTATTGCGCGAAAACTCGAATAAATCTCACAGAGTAAAGGGAGTGACTATGCTATAATAATAACGGTGATAAAATGGATTACATACAAGGATTAAACAATGAACAAAAACAAGCGGTTTTAACCCGCAATAAATACGTCCGCGTTATAGCTGGAGCAGGAAGTGGGAAGACTCGCGTCCTGACAACTCGAATCGTGCATCTTATCAAAGACCTTGGATACTATCCATCGAAGATTTGTGCAATTACTTTTACGAATAAAGCTGCGAATGAAATGAAAGAAAGAATGGAGCGAATGGACTCGGATGCAATCCGAGTGCATACATCAACCATTCACTCTTTGTGTGTTCGGATTTTAAGAGAAGATTACGAAGCTGTCGAACTTGTTCGTAGTTTTACAATTATTGACACATCTGACCAACAATCGATTTTGCGTGAAGCATATCGTCTTTTTGACTATGATCGCAAGGAACTGAATCCTCGCGAAGTATTATCATATATTTCAGCTAATAAAATTGCGAATGTTAGCGTCCATCAAGCGATGATGCTTGCGGGATCGAATTATCATGAGACTAAAAAAGCGAATGTCTATGATTTCTATGTTAAGCGTCTTAAAGCACTCTATGCATTAGATTTTGATGATCTCCTTTTAGTTGTGAATAAACTACTTAAAGAGAATGAAGTCGTGCGTGATAAATGGCAACGCCGTTTCCGTGTTATTCTTGTGGATGAGTTTCAAGATGTGGATCATATTCAATATGGGATTATTGACAGTCTTGTTGGTAATGATAATGAATTATACGTTGTAGGAGACCCTGATCAGACCATTTATACGTGGCGGGGTGCAAATGTTGATTTTATCGTAAACTTTGAAAAGAAATATACCGAGAGCGAGACGATTGTTCTAAATCAGAACTACCGTTCGACACAACATATTTTAAATAAAGCCAATCAGTTGATTGAAAACAACAAAGATCGTCCAAAGAAAGATTTGTTTGCGAACAAAGAAAGTGAATTTGATGTCGAGTATCATAGCATGGATGATCCGGAATCAGAAGCATACTGGGTTGCACGTCAAATAGAAACACTTCACGATGAGAGTGGCAATTACCTAGATACTGCAGTTTTATATCGTTCGAATTACCTATCTAGATCACTTGAGAAAGCGTTAATGGCACGCCATATCCCCTATGTGATTTATGGCGGACTTCGATTCTATGACCATGCAGAAGTTAAGGATATGATGAGCTATTTACGAATGATTACGCATGGTGATGATCTCGCATTACGTCGTAGTATCGCAATTCCGCGTCGTGGCATTGGAGATAAGACGTTAGACGGCATTTTTGATCAAGCACAAGAGCGTGGGATGACGATGTACGAAAGTATGGAATATGATGTCCAAAACGGTCTTGCAAATCCCAAAATTAGAAAGTATGTTGCAATGATTCAAGATTTCAAACTTGTTGCATCTGAAAATTCAATTGAATACGTGCTGCAATATGTCTTAAAAGAAAGTGGACTTGTGTCGCATTTTGAAAAATTACAAGAAATGGAACGTATCGAAAACCTAAAAGAACTTGTGTCGGATGCGATGGCATTCGAAAAAAACCATGATGAAGGATCATTGGAAGCCTACATTCAAATGGTAAGCCTTTATGGAGATCGTGAAACTGTAGTCGAAGGTGACTATGTTCGTTTGATGACGGTTCATGCCGCAAAAGGATTGGAATTTGATAATGTCATCATTATGGGCGTTGCTGATAACATTTTCCCCAATAAAAATAGCATTCAAGAAGGTAGTGGCGGAATTCAAGAAGAGCGACGTTTAATGTATGTTGCGATTACGCGTGCTAAAGAACGACTCTATGTAACCAATAATATTGGTTATAGCTTCGTATCAGGTGGTTATGGCAAACCTTCCCGATTTATTCAAGAAATGGGATTGCTAGACACACCTTCAAATCCGTTCAATTCAAGTGTTATACGGGAAGAGGCACAAACATCTCTTGCAACATTTGAAGAAGAAGTCCGTGCAACGCGCACGAATAATTTTAAGAAAGCTGATGTCGTCATTCATGATGATTTTGGCGAAGGTATTGTGATTCGTGTGGAAGACGATACAATTCGTGTTGCGTTTAATTTCCCACATGGAACTAAAACTTTATCACGTAAATTTAAAGGAATACGCCGGAAAGAGAGTATGTCATGACAAGAGAAGAAATCGAAACACTCCGTAAACAATTACATCAGTATAACTATGAATATCATGCACTCGATGCCCCAACAATTTCGGACGTCGAATATGATCAATTGTTTCAAAGACTTCAGACTCTTGAACAAGAACATCCGGAGTTCTCTGATCCCAACTCTCCCACACAAAAAGTGGGAGGTGTAATTGCTCAAGGATTTAATAAGATTACACATCGCTTTCCTATGTATTCATTAGGGAATGCGTTTTCTTTTGAAGATTTGGAAGTTTTTGATCAACGTATCCGAACACAATTCCCAAATGTAGAATACATTGTAGAACTGAAAATTGATGGACTTGCGATGTCTATTGATTATGAAGATGGACAATTTGTTCAAGGAGTTACCCGTGGTGATGGCCGTGTTGGTGAAGATGTGACTGCTAATATTCGTGTCATTGACTCAATTCCACTTCGACTTAATGAAGACGTTGATGTGACGGTTCGTGGCGAGGTGTTTATGCCTGCATCGTCATTTACCCGTGTTAATCAAAGTCGTCTCGAACATGGTGAAGATGTCTTTGCCAATTGTCGTAACGCGGCTGCAGGAACCATTCGGCAATTAAATCCGAAAACAGTTCGTGAACGGGGACTCGATGGATTCTGGTATACCTTAGTCAATGCAGAAGAACTTGGGATTTTGAGCCAATCGGATGCATTAGACTATTTGAAAAAAATTGGTTTCAAGGTCAATCCAGAAGTGAAGAAATTCGATTCAATCGAAGCAGTATATGCCCGAATTCAAGAAATTGAGCAGAATCGTGACACCTTTGGATATGATATCGATGGCGTAGTTGTTAAAGTCAATCAGTTCGCAATTCAAGAATCTCTTGGATTTACAGTTAGAACACCACGCTTTGCGACAGCTTACAAATTTAAAGCGGAAGAAGTAAAAAGCACCGTTGAAGATATTTTTGTAACGGTTGGTCGGACAGGGAAAATAACCCCAAATGCGCAACTCACGCCAGTACAAATATCTGGGTCACTCGTTAGCTATGCAACATTACACAATGAAGACTACATCAAAAATAAAGATATTCGAATAAACGATACCGTAAGTGTTCGAAAAGCAGGAGAGATTATTCCTGAGATCGTCAGTGTGGACGTTTCGAAGCGGAGTGTATCAGCAATCCCTTATGAGTTCCCTAAGCATTGTCCAGTATGTGGCGAAGTTTTGGTTCGATTTGATGGAGAAGCTGACCATTACTGTGTGAATTCGGAGTGCCCTGCTAAAATTGCAGAAGCATTGGTGCATTTCGCCTCACGTGAAGCAATGAATATTGATACCCTTGGTGAAAAAAGGGTCTATCAACTTCATGATGCAGGACTACTCCAAACAATTCCTGACATCTATACATTAAAAAATCATAAAGAAGCATTAGGTACTCTTGATAAAATGGGTGAGAAAAGTGTTGAAAAACTCCTAAATGCAATTGAAGAAAGCAAACAAAATTCGTTAGAAAAATGGCTCTTTGGATTAGGGATTCGTCATGTTGGAGCAAAAACATCAGCAGTACTAGCTGCGCATTTTAACACGATTGAAAATATAATCCAAGCAGACGTTGAAACATTACAAAGTATTCCTGAGATTGGTGTGGTTATTGCACAATCTGTTGCAACATACTTTTCATTAGAAGAAAATCAGCAACTTGTAGCCAATCTATTGTCTTACGGCTTAAGACCAGACTTTGCAAATACAGTCGTATCATCGAAATTTAGTGGGAAGAAATTTGTCTTAACCGGAACGCTCCAAACAATGGGACGAACAGATGCTAAAAAAATCATTGAATCACAAGGTGGTAGCGTAAGTGGCAGTGTCAGTGCGAAAACCGACGTGGTAGTCTATGGTGAAAGTGCAGGGTCAAAACTAGAGAAAGCCCAACAACTTAATGTGGAGACATGGGATGAAGCGCGCTTTATAAGGGAGGTGGAAACATCATGAAAAAAATACTTACAATAATATTAGCACTATTAGTTCTTACTGGCTGTATTCAAGGTTCCAAAACACCAACGAATGAAACCACCGAGACAACGCAAATCGTAAGTGCGGGGAAAGGAGAGTACTCAATCATTACTCCGTACTCATCTTCGCCGTTGCGTCAAGGCTATGCGACAGCGATGCGTGAAATTGATACGATTGAGATTGGTTCGCGTTTGCAAGAATTGTCGAAAGAGTATTTTTCTCCAAGCACTTATTATATTGCTGAGGGAAGTATCATCACACAAGAGCACTATCAGCACCTCATTAATCGTCGTAGTGATGACTATCCATACTCTCTAAACTCTCCAAGTGATGGTTCCGAACCATATGTTGAAAAAGTGAAGGATGAAAAAGGAATCGTGACTAAAACTGTAACTATTCCAAATCCAATGTTTGTTCACAGTATTTATGAAATGAATTTTTATAAAAACAAAGACAAAGCCGAGCTTAACGGTATTAGTCTCGGTGTTGTATTAGATCGTAACCAGATAGTTAATCGTGAAACAGGACTTACTCAAGCAATTACCGATGAGTCGCTCTTTCAAATAGCAAATGACATTATCAGTCCTCGATTGGAATCGTACATGCGTAAGATTCCAGGTATGGAAACAATGCCAATGATGATTGGTTTTTACGTTCAGGACAGCGTCGATGATACATTGAATGGACGGTACTTACCAGGTCACTTTATTGGTCATGCTTACTACGATAATGCGAAGACGATTTCAACATTGACCGCGAATAACGAACGTTGGATGTACATGGGTTCAACACTTGCAACCCAGCAACTTCCTCAATCAAGTAGCAACTTCCAAATCTTCAAACGCCGTGTTCAAGATTTTATTGCTGATGAATCTGTAGGCGTGGTTGGTCAAGCATTTGTAGTTGATAATGAAGTAAAAAAATATGTCATTGAAATAACGATGGGTGCAAAAACACAACTCGAATTTCATGGACTGACCCAATATGTTAGCACGTTAATTAGTAGTATTGATTCAAATCAAGTTCCCGTTGTAGTTAATATAAAACTTTTCCAAAATACACGTGCAGTCATTAACTATCAACCGGGAAGCAATCCAGTCATAACTGTTATATAGGAGGTAACATGGAAAAACTAAACAAAGAGCTTATCGAAAAATTAGCATCCGATTTGATGCTTGAGCTCCAACCCCAAGAAATTACACATATCGAAGAAATATCAAAAACATTCTTGAATCAAATTTCAATATTGCAAAATATCGATACATCAGGTGTGGAAGCAATGTCTTATCCATTTGAAATAGAAACAAGTTGGTTTCGTGAAGACGAGCCAACACATGTTATTTCGCAAGAATTAGCATTCGAAAATGCGCCACGAATAGAAGGCGATTATTTTGAAATAGTTAAGGTGGTTAATAAATAATGTCAATTGATACTCTAAAAAAAGCAAATGAATCTCTAAATGCAATTGTAAGTTATGTCGAACACCAACCTGCATCCGAAGGAAAACTCATAGGATGGGATATTGCTCTCAAAGACAACTTCAATATGATAGGAACTCTGACAACTGCAAGTTGCCAGCTGTTGAGCAATCATAAATCTATTTATAATGCACATGTTACGGACCTTTTGTTAGCTTCAGGGGCTAACATTGTCGCTAAGACATCAATGGATGAATTGGGAATGGGTGGTACAAACTTAAGTGCCATTACAGGACCCGTAAGTAACCCATACGATACATCACGCATTTCTGGTGGATCATCTGGAGGGAGTGCAGCTCTTGTTGGCGCGAAAGCAGTCCGTGTTGCATTAGGATCTGATACAGGAGATAGCATTCGTAAACCAGCGGCTTTCGTTGGAGCGGTTGGAGTCAAACCGACTTATGGACGAATTTCTCGATATGGTGTCATTCCGTATGCATCTTCATTGGATCATGTTGGTTATTTTACACAATCAGTAAAAGATGCAGCATTAATGCTTGAAGTTCTTGCTGGTCGTGATAATAAAGATATGACGAGTTCATTTGAACCAGTACCAGCATATACAGAATTATTAGACATGGATCTTGAAGGCAAACGAATTGGTATTTTCTCATCAATCCAGGATTACATGCCTGAAGGCGAAATTAAAAAGTCTTTCCAAG
Source organism: Erysipelothrix anatis (assembly GCF_009828745.1). Classification (GTDB taxonomy): domain Bacteria; phylum Bacillota_I; class Bacilli_A; order Erysipelotrichales; family Erysipelotrichaceae; genus Erysipelothrix; species Erysipelothrix anatis. Next base: position 8,387 of record NZ_WTSX01000003.1, on the reverse strand, counting down.
AATTTACCAACCAACTTGAAGCTAAAGGTGCTATCTTAGTTGACAAAAAAATGGATGAAACACTTCTACGTGCAGTACTTCCAGTCTACTCCATTATTTCAAACTCTGAAGCAGTTGCGAATCATGCTGATCTTGACGGTGTTCGTTATGGCGTCGCACAAGAAGGTGATTCCCTCGAAGAAATTATGAAACGTACGCGTACATTGGGGTTCAGTGAGACCATTAAACGTCGCTTTGTTTTTGGTGCATATGCACTCGATGATAAAAATCAAGAAGAAGTGTTCAATCAAGCTAAACGTGTCCGACGTGTTATCGTGGATGCTTATGCAAAATTCTTTGATGATGTGGATGTAGTTGTTGCCCTTGCATCAACACAAATTGCGCCGAAAATTGAAGGACCATTCCTTGATGAAAAATCAGATCAATCACTTATCTCAGAAAACCACATGGTTATTAATAACTTCAGTGGTTACCCAAGTATGACAATGCCATTAGCATTCGTCGATGCGATGCCAATTGGTATTAACATCAGCACCAAGCCATTTGAAGAAGCAACGATGTTTGCTTATGCAAATGCATTTGAATCACTCATTAACTGGAAAGGGGCATTCTAATGAATTACGAAGCAGTTATCGGTATTGAGATTCACTGTGAACTCAAGACACAATCTAAAATGTTCTCCGGAGCTCCTTTAGGCTATGGTTTAAAACCAAATACAGCAATCAATGAAATTGATCTGAGCATGCCTGGAACGTTACCACAAGTTAATAAACGGGCAGTTGAATATGGCGTTAAGTTAGCTCAGGCGCTTAATTGCGAAATCGATGATTTAGTTCGTTTTGACCGCAAAAACTATTTTTACTCAGATTTGCCGAAAGGTTTCCAAATTACACAACAATTCTACCCACTCGGACAAAACGGATTGTTTAATATTCTGGTAAACGAAGAGATGATGACGGTACGAATTAATCGACTCCATATGGAAGAAGATACAGCCAAGCAATTCCATGAAGGGGAAAATACTTTAATTGACTTTAACCGTGCCGGGACACCACTACTCGAAATCGTTACTGAAGCCGATTTCCGTACTGGCGAACAAGCAGCAGCCTATGTTGATGCACTACGTCTTTTGGTAATCTATTTAGGAATTTCGGATGGGCGTATGGATGAAGGATCACTTCGTTGTGATGTGAATATTTCAATCCGCCCAGAAGGTCAAGAAGCTTTTGGAACTAAAGTTGAAATTAAGAACTTAAACTCTATAAGCAACGTTCAAAAATCCATAGAGTTTGAAATTGAACGTCAAAGAAATGTGATCGAAAGTGGTGACAAAGTTGTGACTGAGACACGTCGTTTTGATGAAAAACAACAAGCAACAGTCGGAATGCGTACCAAAGAAAGTGCTGTCGATTATCGTTACTTTACAGAACCGAATATCGCGCCAATCCGTATTCCAGAAGCAATGCTAAATCAAGAAAGCATTGAACTACCGGTTGCACGTGTAATGCGATACCACAATGATTTAGGATTAAGCATGTATGATGCAACGGTTCTTGTCCGTAATCAAGAGATTGCAGATTATTTTGATACAGTCAGTGCTTTAAATTCACAAGCAAAATTAATTGTTAACTGGTTAACACAAGATATCCTTGCCGTTTTTGATAAAAAAGGCGAACAATGCTTAGAATCATGGATTAAGCCTGCATATTTTAATGACTTTATAGAAGCAATTCATTCCAATACTATTTCATCAAAACAAGCAAAAGACGTTTTCGCAAAAATGGTTGAAGGGGAATCTCCAAAAGAAGTCATCAAGAAATCTGGGATGGTTCAAATTAACGATGAAGGCGCTATTGAAGCTTGGATTGAATCTGTACTGGAAGCAAATCCACAAGTTATTGAAGACTATAAAAATGGGCTGGACAAATCAATTAAATTTGTCGTTGGTCAAGTCATGAAACTTTCTAAAGGACAAGCAAATCCACGCTTAACCAATGAACTTGTATTACGTGTGCTTGCGCAGAAAATATAAATCGTATACAATTTATATTAAATAATAAGGAGGATCATGATGACTCAAAAACAAGATCCAAAAATTAAACAACCCAAAAATAAAACTAAAAAGAAACATGACTGGTCATTCTATGCAATCATAGTGTGCCTTGTTCTTATTGCAATTCCAACAGTATTCCTCGGATATACAATCCTATCAGCAACAGGAGTACGTGGTGAACCAATTATTGGAAATCGCTTTGATGGTGATTTAACACCAGCTATTGAAACTACGGCGCTTGAAACGATACAAAAAAATGTCGAAGCATTAGGTGTCGCTGAAAGTGTAAAATATGAACTCGAGACTGCAACAGTGCGTATCAACGTTAAAGTTGCGGAAGGTACTGATAAAAATGCCATTGCATCAATTGCGAACCAAGTTTATGAAACTACCGTAGCAACACTACCTGTGGGAGAGTATTTCACAGCTTCTGATTCGAAAAAAATGTACGATATTGAAATTAATGTCTACAATATGGTTAAACCAACTGAAGAACAAAGACCAAACTTTATCTACTATATTTACTCAAAATCATCCCAACAAGAAGCACCTGTTGGAAAACTTGTAAGTGAAGCAACAGCACCAGAATTTGTGGAAAAACTAAGAGAGTCTGAATCAAAAGAAGGCGAACAAAAAGAAGCAGCTACTGATACAGAATCTGGCAATGATGTACCTTCAGAAGAAGGAACAGAATAATTGAATAGCATGAAGTGACACTATTGTTATAGTTGTCACTTTTTCTTGTGGTAAAATAACTATGATGACAGACATAATGACAATTGGTAAAAGATTAAATCAACAATTTCAAGAGAATTTATTATTCCTCTTGATTTTTGTCTTGTTTTTGCCGAACTATGTTATGTATCCAAGTCTCATTGCGTTAGGAGTATATGTTGCATATGAATGGGTGAAGTTTAAAGACATCAGTTTTAAAAGTTTCATTTGGCCGCTGATTGCTTACCTAATCGCCGTAGCATATGTTAACAACAACGTTTTGGGGCTTCTGGCAGCAATATTTATGCTTTATATAATTGCGTATGTCGGTGCGGTTAAACGGCGCATTACGCCACGTAACTACATGAAGATGCAATACTATATTGTGTGGAGTTCGCTGTTTAACTTTTTCTTTATATTTATTCAGTACCGTCCACAATGGTTTTCGGACCTTGCGACGAAGGTAATGGCGTGGTTTAATGTTGGACATATGCCGGCGTGGCAACTTCCTCCTTATGGAGATGGTTACTATCGTGCTTATTCAACATTTGATAATCCCAACTTCTACGCATTCATTTTGCTAATTGTTCTATTAGTTTGCTTTAACCAAATTCAATTTCAACTTACATTTAAAAACTATAAGTTGCTCCTCTTTTACGCTGGAGCATTCCTAATCAATACATACGCATTATTCCTAACAGGAACTCGATCCATCCTCTTAGGTCTCGCTGTGGGGCTTGTAGGGGTTATCTTGGTGCAAAGGAAATGGACACAGCTTAAAATTCTGGTGTTTATTGGCTGCATCGTTGGGATCTTTATTATGAACAACCCTTCAATTTTTCCACGGTTCATGGAAGTTGCTGATCATTCGTCCATTCGCTTCCATATTTGGGATAATGCAATGGATGCGATAATTAAAGAACCATGGTGGGGTCACGGTCTATTTTCATATGCTTTGTTGTTTGACAATACTCATGCACATAATATCTTTATCGAAAGTTTATTAAGTCTTGGTATTGTCGGAACGGGTATCTTAACGTTGTTTATTATAGAAAGAGCAGTTGATGTCTATAACAATGCATACTATTTAGACTATCCACTCGCAATCTCTTTACTCGTGGCATTTTTAGTTTATGGTGTCTTCGATATTCCGATATATTACATTCAAACAATCTTACTATTTGCGGTTGTTTTCTGCATTCCAAATCGTAATAAATTCTAATAATACGGCTTTAAATAGCCGTATTTTCTATTCCAAAAGATAATAAATATTTATTTAAAGAAAAGGCTTGCGTTCCGATATCTTGTATGGTATATTTTATAAGCACTAAGCAGTGCTTGTTTAGCTCAGTCGGTAGAGCAACTGGCTGTTAACCAGTGGGTCGCAGGTTCGAGTCCTGCAACAAGCGCCATTTATTGGCCCGTTGGAGAAACGGTTAACTCACATGCCTTTCACGCATGCATTCACGGGTTCGAATCCCGTACGGGTCACCAAAGTGTGATTAACGCAACATTCCGAATGTTGCTTTTTTTTTTATACTTTGACACTTTCGAATTGAGGGTCAAGACATCAGCATAGGAAAAATCAGTCATAAAAAATTTGATATAAACCACACAAATACAGTAGTTAACAGCGACTATATTGTTAAAAAAGTGCAGAATACCCACTGATGATAATGCGTTAAAAAAATTATCCTTAAAAAGTGGAAATTTGCTTGCTTACAGTAGGGATGTATGTTATATTTTATGAGCGTTAAGCGATGCTTGTTTAGCTCAGTCGGTAGAGCAACTGGCTGTTAACCAGTGGGTCGCAGGTTCGAGTCCTGCAACAAGCGCCATTTTATTTTTTAGAAAAAGTGGTGTTGAAAATAAGTGTAAAAAACACTTTACATCAATAACCAATCTTGCTATAATACAAAAGCGCTAAAAAGATAAACATCAATAACGCACAGTTGGCCCGTTGGAGAAACGGTTAACTCACATGCCTTTCACGCATGCATTCACGGGTTCGAATCCCGTACGGGTCACCAATTGTAATTAACACTCACTTCAATGAAGTGAGTTTTTTTTATGCGAGTAATGAAAATGATTACATAAAGCATCTTCGTAAATTTATGATAAAATATAAGCAATGGGTCATTACCCACAATAGAATAGAGGTGCAATATGTCAGATCATTATGAATTACCACTTCGTTCAGAAGTCGCAGAAAAAGATACATGGAATTTAAAACCAATGTTTGAAAGCGATGCAGCGTGGAATGAAGAATACAGTGCTATCGAAAAACAATTAGAAGAAGTTGCGTCATACCAAGGAACCTTAGGTAAAAGTGCTGAAGCACTCTTAGCAGGTCTAAAATTTAGAGATGAGTTGAGTTTTCGTTTAGAAGTTCTCTATATTTATGCACATCTAAGTTTTGATGTTGATACAACCAATCCAACATATCAAGCAATGAATGGTCGCGTCCAAACGCTGGCTGCAAAATTCAGCTCGAGTTTCTCTTTTTACAATACTGAGATTCTTGCGGTGGATGAATCCACCATTCGTGGTTATATTGAATCAAACGACGCATTAAAACTATATACGCACGACTTTGAGAGATTGTTTAAATCACGTGCTCATATTTTAAGTGATAAAGAGGAACGTGTTCTTGCTTCTGCAGGCGAGATTTTCAATGTTCCATCCACAACGTTTGGAATGATTAATAACGCGGATATTCAGTTCCCATCAATCAAAGATGAGAATGGTAATGAGGTTCAGCTGTCACATGGTCGCTATTCCTTGTTTATGGAAAATCCGAATCGTGAAGTTCGTGAACGTGCGTTTAAAGCAATGCAAGAAACATACGGAAATCTTAAGAATACTCTTGCAAGTACCTTATCTGGAAATGTCAAAATTCATAACTTTAATGCAAATATTCGAGGATACAAATCAGCACGTGAAGCAGCCCTTTTCGGGAATGATATTGATGAAAATGTTCATGAAAACCTAATCAATGGAATTCATAAAAACATTAATATGCTTCATGATTATGTAACGCTACGTAATGATGCATTACAACTTGAAGATATCCAAATGTACGATATGTATGTACCGATGGTTGACGATGTTGATTTGAAGTTTACATATGAAGAGGCGAAGGAAATTATTCTTGAAGCGTTATCAGTGCTTGGTGATGAGTACCGTTCGGTCTTGAAACGTGCTTTTGATGACCGATGGATTGATGTCGTCGAAAACAAAGGGAAGCGCTCTGGTGCCTATTCATCCGGATCATACGGAACTGATCCGTATATCCTTCTAAACTGGCAAGAAAACATTGATAACATGTTTACCTTGGCTCATGAATTAGGGCACTCGGTCCACTCTTATATGACGCGTAAATACCAACCGTATATTTACGGAGACTATTCAATATTCGTGGCAGAAGTTGCTTCGACAACGAATGAGAATTTATTACTTAACTATCTTCTTGATCAATACGAAGATCCAAAAGTACGTGCTTATTTATTAAACCATTACCTTGATACCGTCAAGGGTACGGTTTTCCGTCAAACTCAGTTCGCAGAGTTTGAGCATATGATTCACGTAGCGGATCAAGAAGGTACTGCATTAACAGCGGATTACCTAATTGATACTTACTACGCGCTTAATAAATTTTACTATGGCGAATCAGTATCTACTCAAGAAATTGGGTATGAGTGGGCGAGAATTCCACACTTCTACTACAATTATTATGTCTACCAATATGCAACAGGGTTCAGTGCAGCAACGCTCTTTGCAGAAACCATTTATAATGGAGGGGACGTTGAGCCGTATCTAAACTTCTTGAAATCAGGAAGCAGCGACTACCCTATTAATGTCTTGAAAAAAGCAGGTGTTGATATGCATGAAACAACAGCAATTGATACAACACTCGCAATTTTTGGAAAACGTATGGAAGAGCTCCGTACTCTCATTATTAAGTAAAAAAAGTAACCCCATGCACCAATTGAGAGCATGGGGTTTTCATTTGCGAAGGGTGCAAACGATATTTGATAGATAAATAATGATGAATTCGTTAAAGTTAAGGGGGAGGTAGTTAATATGAAACTCGGTGATCGACTGGCAAATTGTCGAAAAGAAAAAGGACTGACGCAGGAATATGTCGCACAAGAAATAGAAGTAACACGGCAGACTGTTTCAAATTGGGAGACAGGCCATGTAGCGCCGTCTCTGGATAAATTACATGCGTTGGCGTTGTTGTATCAAACAAGTTTATACGACCTGATTGAGGGTGATACACAGACTGTCAGGAGTCAAAGTGCTGTATCACAATGGATTGGAAAACAAGTTGATGTTGAATATCTGAGTGGTGTTGTCTTAAGTGGAACTGTCACAGATATGGATCAACAATGGATCGTGCTTCAACTAGATAAAGGCAATGAATCAAAAGTTATCAACCTTGAAGGTATTGGTGCAATTGTTTCTAAAGGGGGACGTTAGAGATGATGGAGTATATTTATTTAGTTATCTTAATTTATATCGCTTATGCCTTAAGTGAGTTGCTAAAAGAAAATCGTGCAGTTCGCACCATGCTTGCGCGACTCACAAATGAAAAAGATTATATCGAGAACCATCTGCGAAAGTATTTAGGTGAGACACTCGCGGTTGAATTGGAAGCGTTGTATGCGCTAAAAAAGAAGACGGTAGAGGGTGGTTTACAGGTAGTACAATTTATGGATATTGATGATGAGTGGGTCACGTTGAGAATTTTGATGCACGATGACACATGGTGTGATGCATTGGTCAAACATGACCGCATTCTTAAAGTTCATCATAAAGTATCGATGTAACTATAACCACTTATGATATATTTTGTGAAATCATAAGAGAGTATCTTTAAAATAAATTTAAATATGCTAAAATGGAAATGTTGAGTTAACACTATATTAAAATCAAGTTCCAGAAATGGTTGTGGGGGAAAACATGCGTTTCTATATGTTTCGAAAAATAATGTTCGATTTTGTGTTTATGAATATACTCATAAATGGGTTCTTTTACTTTGTAGCATTTAGCACACACAAGGGTGCACTGACGATGGTCAATGTCCAATCGGATTTGTTGGTGGGTCTTATTTGGCTGGGTGTATTATGTTCGGGCTTTGGTTTTTATAATACGAAGCGGGACTTACAAAATTGTAAATATGACATTGAAGGGTATCATGTACGACCAGTATATCGAAAACTACCAAAGACATTCCTTGGACGCGTCGCATTCTTGACAGTTGTAGTGATAACATGCATTTATCCATTATTTATGCCGATACCTCAGCTTCTCGGAGCGTTTGAGATTAACCATGCAATTGGGCTCTTTCTAAAAGCAGGTGCTTCGGCGGTTGCTGCCGGGGTCATTGGCCATGTGGTCATGAATTTGTGCATCATGGATTATCAAGACATGCAAAATGCCATCAATGCATACAGTTATAGTTAAAAAAGCCAGTTCGATGAACTGGCTTTTCCTAAATTCAAATCTCAACCGCACCACCAAGGTGCGGTTGTTTTTGTATAATAAAAGGAGCCCACCCGACTAAAAGGAGCTCCCATATGAAGTATAAGCAATTAAATAGAAAAATAAAAGACCA